>JALXBF010000075.1 GCA_026991575.1 Planctomycetota bacterium
CTCCCGCCCGATGCCCCGTCTGCCCGCCGTGGTCGAACTCCCCCGTACCGGAGGTAGGCCATGCCCGTCACCACCGTCCTCGTCAGTTGCCTGTTGCTTGCGGCCGCCCCCGACCGGCCGGCCCGGCCCGGTGAATGGGGCTACCGGCCCGCCGACGGAACCACCGTCGCCGTCACCCCGCCATCGCTGACCTGGGTCCACAACCCCAAAGCTGGCCGCTACGAGATCCAGTGGGCGAACAACCCGCAGTTTCGTCAGGCCAGTACAGCGGCTACGCGGTGGTGCGTGTACACACACAACGAACCGCTGGCCCCTGGCCGCTACTACTGGCGGTATCGCGTCGTGTACGCGGATGGCAAGCGGTCCGCGTGGAGCCGCACGCGGAGTTTCGTCGTCCCATCGAGCGCGATTTCGTTTCCACAACCGACCATCGACGAGCTCAAACGCCGCATCCCGCGGGCACATCCCCGCCTGTTCTTTACCGCGGACAAACTCAACGAGTGGCGCCGTTGGGCCAACTCGGATGGCCAGGCCGTGATCGCAGCCTTGTGCCGCCAGGCAGATGAGGTTCTGAACCGAGGTCCTACACCCGAACCGACCGTGATGGGCACGATCCGCAATCCGGAAACGCGCGACTACTGGTGGCCCAACCGGGTGCAGACCCTGCGTGCGTGTCTGGAAGCCGAGACGCTTGCCCTCGCCTACCTTTTTACCGGCAGTGAGCGCTATCGCCAGGGGGCTCGCCGCTGGCTGTTGCACCTGGCGTCCTGGGATCCCGACGGCCCAACCAACTTCCGTCTGAATTGCGAAGCGGCAAAGCCGCTGCTGCACCGACTGCCCCGCGTGTATGACTGGGCATATGACACGCTAACTTCGGCAGAGCGCACGCGGGTACAGGCGGTCATGCGGCGTCGGGCGCTGGATGCGTGGCGCAGCGGCGAGGTACGCGAGGGTAACGGCCATTTGAATCGGCCGTACAGCAGTCACGGAAACCGTACGTGGCACAAGCTGGCCGAATGTGCGGTGGCGACACTGGGCGAGATACCGGAAGCCGAAACGTGGCTCGACTACGCGGTCAACAAGTTCTACGCGGCCTACCCGGTGTGGAGTGACGACGACGGCGGCTGGCACGAGGGACTCAGCTACTGGGCCGGGTACATGTCGAAGTTCGTATGGTGGGCCGAATTGGCTCAGCTGTCCCTGGGCATCGACTGCTTTCGTAAGCCATACTTCGCAAACGCGGGCGATTACGCGATGTACACTGCTCCCCCCGGCTCTCCCGACATGGGCTTCGGGGACCTGTCGTATCGACCGCCCCGCAGTTCGTGGTCGTTTGTGCCGTACTTCGCCGCCCGCACCCGGAATCCGTATCTGGCGTGGTGGGCTGACCAGTGGGGCATGAAGCTTGAGGCGCGCGAGCCATTGCTGGCGATCCTGTGGGCCAGGTTGCAGCCAATCAAACCAGAACCACCCGATCGCTTACCACCGTCAAAGGTATTCCACGGCACGGGTATCGCCGTGTTGAATCGAACCTTGCGCGACGCGTGCGAAAACATCCAGATTCGCTTCAAGTCCAGCCCGATGGGGCGGCAGAGTCATGGGCACGATCCGCATAACTCGTTCACTTTGAATGCTTACGGCGACCAACTGCTGGTCAACTGCGTGTACCGCGACTGGCATGGCAGTCCGTTCCATACGAGGTGGTGCTGGAGCACCCGCGCGCAGAACGCGCTGCTGGTAAACGGCAAAGGGCAGAAGCCACATAGCCCGGACCCATTGGGCCGCATCGTTGCAGCCCGTTTCGAGCCAGGCTTGCATTACGTGGCAGGTGAAGCAGCCGCCGCTTACGGCGGCATCCTGGAACGGTTCACGCGGCACGTCCTTCTGATTGAACCGGACCTGGTCGTGCTGGTCGACGATCTTGTGGCGCGTGAACCAAGCACATACCAATGGATGTTCCACTCCCTGAGTCGTTTCACGCTGTCAGACCACCAGGACACGGTGACACTGAGTCGGCGGCGGGCTCGGATGGTGATGACGTTCAGCTGGCCCGACGGACTGGCAACGCGGCAGTGGAGCGGCTACGACCCGGCACCGGACGTGAAGTTCATGCGCGGCCGAACGTTCCCGACGCAGTGGCATCTGGAATTGGCCAGCGGCCGACCGGTCCGAGCCGGAGTGTTTGTGGCCGCCATGCGGATCAGCCGAAAGGACGAACCGGTTACCCCTGCGGGAGTCGACCGAACCGGGGATCAGATCCTCGTCACGGTCCCGGGTGAAGCGGCCGGCGTGAGGCGCCGCATTGAGATTCGGCGCGCCGACGGCCAGGGGGCTCCCGGACCGGTGAGCATTGTTGCCCATCAAGCTGGACGGCGAACGGAGCTCGGGCCACTGCAGGCTGACACGAGCAGCCCGGATCGGGGCCCGTCTAAGCGGTAGTCGAAGAGCGGTCTGCTCAGGCCCCCGGCTCGAAGAACCGCGGGCCAACGACCGCGCTGGTCGTTGGCCCGCATCAACCGGAATCGCGTAGTGGCCGTCAGTCCGACCCTGCTGCGGGCAGACACGATGGCCGAAGCGATACGGACAGCACACCCAGCGGTTCAACACGCCGCCGCATGGCATCCCCACGCTTGCGTTTCCGCGGACTCGCACCACTGCGGTCTGCGTGGTGTGTTTTCTCGCACGCGGGCCGGATGCTGGTTCGGGCTGACGGCCAGTGAACCGGACAGCGTATGCCATGCTGCGCGAAGCGCACGCACTGGTTTAGGCCTAACAACCAACATGCGCCAAGGCCCACTGGTAAGCGAACCCGCTGATACCGCTCGACCGTTCTTTCCGGGCTTCACCGGAAGGTACAGACCCCTGAGGTAAGAGATAAACGAGCCGGGCGCCGTGCGATCGGCTTGGCCCGTTGGTCAGCCGAAGGCTGCTGTGGCACAGTCTCAAACACCGGTTCTCGGCCCTGCCGCGGCGCTACCGGCTGTCCCCAATGCACGAATGGGTTGGGCTCAATCCGCGTGCTTCTCGTGTCCGATCGATCCAGCAGCGGGCCGTTGTGTCCGGGGCCGCCGCCCCACATGGGCCATCCGTGGGCTGTCGCGTCTTGAGCATCCAAGCACCACAGGCAACCGTCACTCGTACCGATATAGACTCGGCCGTTGTGGATGGCTGGCTGGAACTCGATCGACACCTGCGGCAGCTGTACGGCCCACTTCACCGTGCCACGTGCGGCGTCAATGGCCAACACGGTGCCGTCGATGGTTGCTGTGTACACGCAGTTCCCGGCCACCGCCACAGGCGTCAGGGTCTGGTAGTCGACACTCGTATCGAACAGCTCCAGTTCCCACGCCGTTTCACGCGTCGCGCGAGACTGCGCCCGGACCACGCCCCCGATCGCCGTGTAAATGCGGCCGTGAGCCACGACAGGCCGGGAGCCCTGATAGCCCCACGCCCCTCCGACGGTTGCGGCTCGGTAGCCGAGGTGTAACCTGGCCCTGTCGAGTTTGGCCGTGACTGGGGCAAAAGCATGCCCGACGTGCGCGTCGTCCATAGCCAGTCGTCTGGCCCATGACGCGGCGGTCTTACTTCTAGGCCGGGCACTCAGGTACTGCGCGACCCGGCGGTACATGTCCTCGCGCACGAATCCCTTTGACGCCCATCGGCGCGCTTCCACGCACTCGAAAACCTCTTCGGCCACCTCTTCCTCCTTGTAGGCCTTAGCCACGGCTGCAGCCACCGCCTGTTGCGCGCGGCGCCTGCGCGTGGCCCGCGACCGCACGTCGGCCCGTTTGCTATAGAAGAGCTCGCCATCATCCACCCACGGGGCTGACGTGGCACGCGCTTCGCGGTCAACAGAGCGAACCTCACCGGAGCTTGCGTCGACCTCAACGATGTCACCATTCATCAGGGCGGCATAGATCGTGTCACCCACGGCGACCGGTGCAGAGATCACGTCCATGGCAATCTCGGTGTGCCAGCGCGGTTGCCCGGTGGAGAGACTGAAAGCAGCCATCTGGTGCTGACCGTGGCGCGCCGGATACACCATCACGACCAAAGGTTCCCCATGGACCAGGACTACTGCCGGCTGACTCATCAACGGATCGCCCAGCCAGCGATGCCACCGCTCCTTCCCGGTCGCCACTTCGCAGACCAGCAGCGTGCACGATTCGGTGTTGAACGCCACCAGGCCTTCATAGACCACTGCCGCCGTGGGCCCGTCGTCCTTCGTGCGAATACGCCAGGCCAACTCACCACTCTCCGCGTCAAACGCATAGAACTCGTACGAACCGAAGCCTCCTCCCAACAGCACGCGACCGTCCGCGACAGCCGGTGTCGCCAGACGCCGCCGTCCTGAAATGCGAACCATCCACCCCGTTCGCCCTTGATTAGTCTCGAAATGGACCGGTTCGAACCGTCCGGCCCCCGATTCAGTTGGACGCACAGACGGAACGATCTCGCAATCAAACTTGACCTTTGACATCGCGCACGCGCCTCCCCCGTGATCTTCGGTCACCCGCTGGATGTTACGCTGGACGCCTCCACGAACTCAGCGTTGCGGCCCGCAGACAATTCACGTCATGAAGGTCCTCCGGCACGATCAAGTTCCCGACGAAACAGATCGCGCTGGTGCCGCCGGAATGCTTGGCATGCCCAACGAACCTCCATTTGTTGAACGTGGCGAACAAGCGAAATCTGACAGCCCACCCACACCTCGGCCGCCCGGAGCCTGTGGGGGCGCGCCGCGGTGGCCACCTCGCCCAGCACGCATGAGCAGATGCGCCCCGCCCACTCGATTTATCCATCAGGCAGATCACCCCATCGGCCCGGCCCAAAGAGGCTGCCCCCGGCCACTGAACGTCTCGCGGTCTAGGTTAACCCGTCACGGTCGCGTCCCTGGTTTCTCAGATGCCAACTCATCAGGGCGCTCTTCAGGGCGCTCTACTCGCCCGCCCGCCGGATGCACTCGCCTCTCCAGGGCGTCGCGACCGCCAGACGGCAGTGAAGGCCGATCCCACGGACAAGAGCAACACAGACCAAGGCTCCGCTGCCGGGGTGCCGGTCACGAGAACCGTGTAGCCCGTTATGACGCCATGGTCTTCGCGCAACACCTGGAAGTAGTGCTTCCCTGGGCTAAGCGTACCGATGTGCACCACGTGTTCCCCTGCAATAGCGTGCCCCGGACGGATGCCCCCGTACCGAAAGACGCCGTCTACCCAGAGGAAGATGCCGTTGTCCACGCCGAAGCTGGCGACCACGTCAACCATGCCATAAGGGCCAGCATCCAGCTCGTAGATAATGGCGGTCTCAGTGTTCACCGGCCAGGTCTGCGGTATGATCATGGGCCCGGACCAGTAGCTGTTCAAGTTGGCCGGGTCTGTGAGCCAGTCGCCTAAGATCGCACCTACCGCGGAAAGGTTCGGTTCGTAAGGAACCGGATCAATGCGTATGTCAGTTCCCCGCGAGCTGAACAGAGGGTACTGGAACATTGGAAGCGTTCGGGTGGGATCGAACGGATGTGGAATCGGGTTCGTCCCATCCAACAACGTTCCCAGCGAGTCGTTGTAGTAGCCGGGCGTCAGGTCGTCGATGAGCGTCACGGTACCGGCCCGGGCCCCTGCCACCAGAATGGTCCCAGCTATGAAGCTGATCACGACAGCGCGCTTCATGGTCTTCCCCCCGATGCCATGCCAAGAAATTCCTACAAGAGGAACCGGATCCGTTGTCCCGAGGTCCTGGGATCAGATGGGATCGGGATGTGCGGCGCCAGTGCTGGATCGCTGGTTAGGTTGGCAGGCCCGAGCACCCACGACAGTACCGTATCCACCGCCGCGAAGTCCCTCACCCAGCCGTCCCCATGCCTCGCCAAGCACCGTTGGGCACATCGGAAAAGGCGGTCTTGGCGCTGGCTACCGGCTCAGCGCGATTTTACGGCACCGAGAGCACCGATTCAAGCAGGCTGCAAAGTTGGGATGCGTTTCACCTCTTGCAGCACACCGGGGCGTGCTTCGGCGTGGCGTCACGTCATCGGTCGGCCTGCTGCCAGGGATCGCGTTGGTGACCGGCGAAGCGAGAGACGAACTAATCGGACGGCCCACCTCGTTGAACGGGCGCGCTGCGATGCGCACCGGGGGGGCTTCACGCCCCCCTCCCGCTCGGTTGGTGAATAGCGCCCCGGTGCACCGTTGTGTTCTTTTTTTTCCCTCCCATTCGCAAAAAAACCCGACGCCGCGGGCAACGTCCGCGCGTCGGCTAGGCGGGATCGCGCTGCGCCCCGGAACCACAGCGAAATCTGCTCGCCCACGCCGCCAGCCCCCGGAAATCCCACCACCGGAGCCGTGGGCGGGATCGACCCGCCCGCGGCCCCTGAAAGGGAGAAAAAATCTTTTGGAGATGCGCCCGCGCTATCCAATCAACCTTGCGGGCGAGGGGCATAAAGCCTCCCGCCCGCCCATTAACGCAAGCTGCCGGGTTGATTCGCTCATCCGTCGGCCGGGTTCCTGTTCTCCACCTTCCCTCACGAGGACACAGTTGCCTTCGGCTACAGGGTGCAGGCCACACCCTGGCAAGGAGTCCCAGCTCGCTGAACGGGCCCCCTCCGACGCGCACGCCGCTGGACAGAAGACGAGTTTACCGCTGGCGCCTTCACCATGCCCACGCGCAACCTCCGCTCAGTGACCGGTAACGGCGTGTGCCTGAGCGAAGCTATTGGGGTGGCTCCTGGACGGCCGCCGTCCCCACGCAAGCGCGTCCTGAAAAACTGTCGGGTATCCAGTTTCAGCCCTCGAATCGCTCCCGTAGCCAGAGCGACTCATACTGACCATCAGCTAGCCCGCGAGTTCAAGCCCTGCTAAGAGCCGCATGGCTTTGGACGTTTCGGTACAAGAAAAGGGGCACCGAGCGTGCGCTCGCCCTGCCCCGTCGTCCAGCAGCAGGCGGCGGGATCCGGGCTCAAACCGCGAGCTCTTGAGCTTGCCACCTCTTCTGCCAGTGCAGGCCGCCCCGCCCACAGCAGACAGATCGCGTCCGGCTGGATTGCCGCATTTAACGCTTCGAGCGATCTGGCAGTGGGCCGTTATGTCCGGGGCCGCCGCCCCACATGGGCCATCCATCGGCCGTCGGGTCCTGTGCGTCCAGACAGTAGAGCCATCCGCGAGCGGTGCCGATGTAGATCCGGCCGTCCTGGATCGCCGGCTGGAACTCAATCCGGGCGGATGGCAACCGCACCGCCCACCTCACCGCCCCACTTGTGGCTTCGAGGGCGAGGACGATACCGTCCACTGTGGCGGTGTACACACAGTCCCCAGCAACGGCCACGGGAGTCAGCGCGTGATAGTCAATCGTTTCGTCGTAAAGCTCCATCTCCCATAGCGTCTCGCCGGTTGTTCGATCTTGTGCGCGGATCACGCCACCAATGGCCGCGTAGACCCGTCCATGCGCAACGACGGGGCGGGATCCCTGGTAGCCCCAGGCCCCGCCGACAGTCGACGCTCGATATCCCAGGTGTTCCTGGGCCACGTCAAGTTTGGCACTATGTGGGGTCTGGGCGAAGCCTACGTCGGCATCGGCTTTGGCCAATTCGTCCTTCAGCTGAGCCGCCTTGAGACTCTCAACCTTCCTTCTCAGGTACCGAGCGCGTCGCCGGTAGTAGTCGCGGCGGACGTAATCGCCGTCCTCTCCTGCCCGTATCGCCGTGCACTCTGCCAGTTCAATCTGCTCCTCCAGGCGCTCGATCGTATCCAGTTCCTGCGTGCTTTGCGGAACCCAGCTTGGCCCGCGCCGTGGCAACGATTCGTCTCGCCTGCTGTAAAACAGCTCGCCCCCATCGACCCAGGGAGCCGAGGTCGCTCCGGCCTCTTGATCCACCGAGAGGATTGCCCCGGTGGCGGCGTCGATATCGACGATGTCTCCATTCATCAAGGAGACGTAAATCTTGTCATCGACGGCGATCGGTGCCGAGATCACATCCAGCGTCAGCTCGGTTTCCCACCGTTTTTCGCCGGAGTGCAGATCGAATGCGGCCATCTTGTGCGCACCGCCGGTCGGATAGACCATCACCACGTAAGGCCGGTGCTCGATCAACACCACGGCTGGCTGGCTCATCAGCGGATCGCCCAGCCACCGATGCCATCGTTCCTGGCCGGTCGCAGCGTCGCACACAATGAGCGTGCACGACTCTGTGTTGAAGGCCACGAGACCGTCGTAGACAACCGCCGCGGTCGGGCCATCGTCGTTTGTGTGGATCTGCCACAGTTTCTCGCCTGTTTCGGCGTCAAATGCATAGAAGTCGTACGAGCCAAAACCCCCTCCTAACAGGACGCGGCCCGTCGCAATCGCGGGTGTCGCCAGGCGGTGCCAGCCCGGAATACGCACCGCCCACCCTTTGCGTCCCGCGTCGGTCCTAAAGTGGATCGGCTTCAATGGTTCGGCCTCGATTCGGACCTTAGCCTTCAGTAGTACGGTTTCGCAGTCAAACTTCGTCTCTGCCATCGCAACAACCTCCCGGGATCTGTTCTCATGTGCACTCCACGATGCTCACCTGCTGTCGAACGAGGCCGAGAGATTCAGTCCCACTACCTCGTTCGCTGCCCTCACCCGCGGATGTCTGCCGGGCTGGTGAGGTGGCGGACACCTTACTTACGGGCAAGCGGGCAAACCCTGACACCGGCGCACGCGATTGGGAACGATCACCGTTTCGTTGTGATGGGAAATCAGTCACTGCGTGGCGAACGTGTCACCGCCCGCGGTGTCACCGGCCCGTGACCCGGGAAGCTAGCGACGTGAAGTATTGCTCATAAACTGATCGGTCGAAGAGCCCGGGCAAAGGACTGTGCGCCGCCGCCGATCCGGCGGCAATGCCCGAGGCGAAGGCCTCAGGTAACGTATGCCCGGCACGGAGCGAGTGCAGGACACCCGCCAGGAAAGCGTCACCACACCCGACGGTGCGGGCAGCCGGGACCTCCGGCGGAGTCGCGGACCAGAAGCATCCGCGCCATGCCAGCCACGCCGGCCAATGGCCGTCGGTGACGATGATCCAGTCGACCTCACCGTACCGTCTGGCCGCTTCTCTGATCAGTTCACCTGCTTCGGCGTCGCCCCAGCCCAGGGCGGAGGCAAGCTCGCCGCGGTTGACCTTAACGCCCCAGGGCATCTCCTCCAGCAGTCGCCCCAGTAACGCTCCGCTGGCGTCCACCGCCAATCGGGCTCGGTGCCGACGAGCAATGTCGACCAGCTCAGCGACCTGGTCCGGTGAGATCCCGGGAGGCGCACTGCCGCACAGTGCGACCAGGCCGTCCGGCGGAACGAGTGTACGGAACAGGTTGACGAAACCGTTCCACGCATCTGCTGACACCTCCGGCCCGGGTCCGATCGTGTGTAGCTCATCGGGCAACGCGGGATCGTAGATGGTCACGTTGACCCTTGGCGAACCGGGCACCAGGTACCATCGGCCCGCTAGTCCAGCCCGGTCCATCGCCTGGAGGAATTCGCGATGTGTTGCCCGGCCGAGGAGGCCTGTAGACATCGAACGGTCGCCGAGCAACTGTAGTGCGCGCGCGACGTTTATGCCTTTGCCACCAGGCATCAGCCGGGCTTCCTGCACTCGGGCCAGCGACTTCTGACGCCAGCCCGGGACGGCATGGAGCACTTCCCATGAAGGATTCAGCGTGATGCACAGCACCGGGCAATCGACTCGAAGTCTTTCCTTCTTCATCGCACGCTTGGGGACACTAACGCATGCTGGTCCGGTGCCGTATCCAACGGGCACCGCGCCGTCTCACCATGAATCATCAATCCAGATAGTACAGGGGCCGAGTCGCCGTCGGCACAGCGTGTAGCTCAGCAGGTGTTCGGACGAACCGGACGCTGCGGCCGCTTCCGGCGACAGCGAATTTGAAGTACCAGGTCCGACTCGGGTTTTGGCAGCGCCGGCGGAACCAGCTCTCACGACAGAAACACAGAGAGCACAGAGACGCGGCCAGAGAAGGCCGCGGAGCAAAAGAGGCCAGCAAGGCCATTGGGACGGACCAACCGGTTCCGTCAAGGCGGTAGCACGAGTACGTCTGCTGAGCGTTACGCGAGGCGCACGCAAACCCAGTCCGAAGTTCTGTATCCTTCAGTGGATTACTCGTTGCCTGTTGCGCACCTACGACTGCAAGGGGTAGGTCCCGAACTGCAACCGAGCCGGAAGCTCAGGTCATGGGAACAACCGAAGCCAGAACCAGATCAGAAAATGTCGGCCGCCTGGCGCTCGCTGGCCTATTGTTCGGCGTGGCGGTCACCGTCGGCTTACGGCTACTACGACCGGCCTCAGTTCCTCTTAGCTCCTTCGTTCGCCACGAGCCTCTGCAAACCGCTGTGGCCGACCGGGATGGGAAGACTTTCTGGAGTTCCATGGACGTGGTCCGCACCATCGTGGTTAAGTCCGGAGAAGACACCACGTTGTCGCTATCCGATCTTCGTGCCGTGGTGCGTGGCAAAGCGGTACGCGCGGAACCACGGTCGGGACTCGTGGCAAAAGGCAGGCCGTTGCTCCTACGCATTCACCTGGATTTCGTCCTCCCGACGGACTGCCTTCCCGAGCAGCGCGCAACGTGTTGGATCAGCGCACGCACTGATGCGGGTATTCGCGAGGTTGGGAAGCTGGTGTGGACGGTGCGGCATGCGGTATGCGCTGAGCGAAGGGATCTTGACTTTGGCGTTGTGGACGCGGCCAACCCCAGCGCGCTTTCCTGCACCTTCCGGGCACTCGCCCCCCTGGACTGGCTTCGGCTGGATTTCGGGGATGAGATATTCAAGGCCACTCCCTCAGAGCACGCCCCAGTGGGCGCCGGGCAAAGGGTTCAGTTCGCGGTCACGATTGCCGATCGCCGGTGGCGCGGCGAACTGTACACAGAGGGACGACTTGTGGCAAAAGTTCAAAACGGCCCGACTGTGCAGTTCGCTGTACCGGCGAAAGCCGTCATTCCCGGGATCAGTCGGATCACCCCGCCGGTGGTGTTCTTCGGCCCGTGTACACAGGGAGCAACAGAGACGATCACGGTTACAGTGCCCGAGGGTACGTCGCTGGAAAGAGTAACCGTCAAGTGCCATTCTCGAACAATCGCCCTCTCCTCCGTGGAACGGCTGACCAACCAGGCGTTTCGCGTTGTTCTGGTCTTGAACGGGACGGAGCCCGGCGCCTTCGAGGAGACAGTCGAGCTGCGTGTTGATACGTCCGCCGGAACGGAGCGTTGGCGGGTGAAGGCTCACGGCACATTGTTGGTGCCCCAGACGAAGCCACACTCGGACGTGCGGGAAGAAAGTGCCACAGCCAGCTCTAACCTGCGGTAGGATTTGGTCCTGGGCTTGCTGGGCAGTTTTCAAGTGCACGGATCACCAAGTACCATGACGGTCGGTCCGTTCGGAACCGCGTGCCCAGGTGCTGCACGAGCTTTCACCTTGCCGGGCTGTTCTGGGTTCTGTCGGGGGTTCGTGCCGTGTTGTCGGAGCCTCCGCGGGAGCAGGAGTGGCTAACGGGCGAAGTTGCGAGCGCACCCTGGCGTGCTCTGTGGACGCCTCTTGCGGGACCAGCGCGATGCGGCTCGCGACGTGCGTGAAGTTTCCAAGACCGGAGGATTGGTGATGTACTCGGCGTCGATCTGGATTGGGTTCTTGCTCACCGTCGCGGAACAAGTCGAGCCGGCGACACAGCCTCGCAGCGAGGCGCAACTGGTGCAGAAGATTATCGAGGCCTGGCAGCGGCAGGGAGCTGCGGTGCGAAACATCAGGGTCCGCCTGGAATGGACCAGCGAAGATCGGGACCCGGGCGGAGATGAGCAGCTGCGCAAGGGAGAGGCGGAGGTGGCTATTCGCTATCCATATGTTCTTGTCCGCAACGTGGAACATGAGCACAGTGGCGGCGGACTGACCGAGACCATCGTCTTCGATGGCACTCGGCCTCACAGGCTGCTGCGCTATAGGCTGGAACGATATGTCCGGGACGGCGTCGTACTTGAGCTGTATCCTCCATTGGAGCAGCTACGGAAAGCAGGCCACACTCTCTACCCATTCGCGGCATCGCGAGTGATGGCAGCGTTGTTGATCGGACCCGAGTTCGATCGGTTTGCGTGGTCGTGGCGCGGTGTAGCCACGACGGCTCTGTTGAGCGCGGTACGTGAGCAGTGGGAAGGTGAGCCAGCGATCAAAGTCAGCTATCGGCGGGACGAGCGGCTACCGGAGAGCTATGTGTGGGTATCGGAGGAGGAGCCCTACCGAATCCTGGCGATCATGACTCGTGGGCGGTCGGGCAACGAGCCCGTCGTCCTGGGAGTTACGACGTACAAGTGGGACAGTTCAAAGCAATGGCCCGATGGCCTCATTGGTTTTGAGGACAAAGGTACGTTCTCGCTAACTACGGGAACCGTCCGGGAGATCGCACTCGGCGTGGTCGGCGCAGACGACGTACAGCCACCGGCAAGCCCTGAACCAGGCACCGTGGTCCGCGAGCACGGCGACGACTACACGGTGAAGAACGAAGAGCTGGTGCTACCCAACGGTGAGCGCATCCCAGTCGATATGCTGCCACCTGGCTTCCTCGCGCGATATCACCAGGGTCAGGCGGAACTGACCGATCTGGTGCGAGAGCCTGGGATCAGGTCGCTGATCGCGGTGGGGCTGGCCGCTGCCGTGGCTGCGGCGAGCTTATTTGCCGTGTTCTGGTGGCGCCGTCGCGCTCGGGCATGAGCGGGGCTGGGGCGCCTCGGCCTGCAGGGCCATGCTCGAGCGGCTTCGTGCGGCGGCCTCAGCGGGGCATCCCCCGCTGAGACACGTATTGGCCAGAGCCTGCAGTTGCGGGCGATCCTCGTATCGGGCTGGCAAACCAGCTGGACGACATCGATCGGCACAGCACCAGCGCATACCGCCGGCCACGAGACTGCCAGAGGACACGGCTCTGGCGGATGATGGTCCGCTTGTGGCCGAGGCTCACCGCCATGGGCAAATAGGACCAGCCCCATGACCGACAGCCCACGGTCATCCGACATAAGCTATCGGGTAGGCAGCGATCCAAAGGTTCGCGTCGGGCGCGGCCGGCCGCACTACGTGTGGTGCGTCCTCTCGTTGTACGGCATCCACGTGTGCCTGGCCGGCTACTGGGGCTGGACGCACGCGGCCAACTCCAACGAGTGGGCACACCTGGCAGCCGGCGTGGCTTACGTCAGCTCAGGCACCCTCCACCTGTACCACGTCAACCCGCCGCTGACCCGGTATGTGATCGGCATGGTCGCCCGACAATGCGACATTCGGTTGCCAGTCCCAGCCTCGTACGCCCAGGTTGAACTAGTGGAACGAAACGGCGAGCCTCGTCCAGAGCGGCCTGAATTTGCTCTCGGGCGGCGAGTGCGTGATGCCTACGGCGAGCGCGCCTGGTTGGCCCTACGGCTTGCGCGGCTCGCGCTCGTTCCGCTGGCTGCGAGTGGCATCCTGGCGATTTACTTCTGGAGCAGCACTCTGCTTGGGAGGCCAGCCGGGTTTCTCGCAGCCTTGTTTTGGGCGCTATCGCCTACCGCAATCGCCTGGTCAGCAGCGCTCAACCCCGACGCGTGTGGAGCGGCCGCGTTAAGCTGGGTGGGAGCCGCGCTTGCGGCATATCTGAAACTGCCTCGGTGGCAACAAGCAGCCGCGCTGGGAGCCGTGTTTGGATTGGCCGTGGCTACAAAGTTCACGGCGATCGCAGCCCTCCCGTGGACCATCGTAACCCTGGCGGCAGCCGCAGCGCTGCGCACGCGCGGATCACTGTGGTCTCGAGCTCTGTGTGCCGCCGCGCGTATGTTTGTCTTCTTGTTTGCCGCGTACGTAAGCATCCTTGCAGCATACGCCAGCCTGCCGAATATCCAGAGGCTCGCCTCGTACGAATTCGTCTCGCAACGCCTTACCGCCCTCGCACAATCTCCACTCGGTCAACTGCCCGCCCTCGTACCGGAGCCGATGCTATTGGGCCTCGACGTCCAGCAGGAAGATCTTGAACATCGGCGGCCGATCTACGTGGCGGGACGGGAACATGCTGGCCCGGTGCGGTGGTTCTATCTGTACGCGTGGGCAGTGAAAGAGCCGCCCGCTGCTGTGGTCGCTGCTGTCTTGGGCGCGGTGACCCTGATCATGCAACTGGTCTGCCGAGATCGCCAGTCAGCAGTGCGCTTCGCGGCCACACTTGGGGTGCCAGCCAGTGTGTGGGTTGCTGTCAGCCTGTGGGGGGAGTTTACCGTCTTCTACCGGTATGTGTTGCCTGGCCTGCCATTGGCATGGCTCCTTGGGGCACACGCACTGTATGCTCTCGGTCGTGTGCGCCGGTCCGTTGGGGTGTTCGTGGCCTCGCTCTGCGTAGGCAGCACAGCGGCATCGGTTGCTCTCGCAACACCGCATTGGGCGTGCTACTTCAGTGAATTCGTCGGCGGTACGGAGGGCGGTGCTGCGCACCTGGGTGGGTGGGCATTGGACTGGGGCCAGGACGTACTGTGGCTTATCCGCTGGGCACGCCGCCATCCGGAAGCGCGGCCCGTTCGGTTGTGGACTGTCTCGGATGATCCCCTCGCCGTTTACGGGGCCGACGAGTCAGACGGCATCGTGAAGCTTCCTCGAGTAGGTCCGGATCGTCTCGAGCCAGGATGGCTTGCGGTAAGTCTCGGTGCGCTGCACCTTGCAGATCGTAGCCCCGTCATAAGACTACTTGGTGACCGCCCTCCGGATGTACGTCTGGGCAACATCTGGCTCTGGCACATTGAGGACAGCTGCGTACGTTCGTCCCCTTCTGGGCCGAAAGATCGTCCTACGGCCGTTCGAAGGCGCCCAGGTCGGGCCGGCCACGCAAGCGGCGCGGCTCGTACGATGCCGACGGCACGTATTGATAGCGCGTACGAGCACTCAACGGGCGTCCACCGCGACCATACACCAACCGATCCCCCGGAAACGACGGCCACGGGATCGTGCGCCACGGCAGGCCCTTGTTCACCAGGGGACTTTTCGGGACCAGACGAAAGTCCCCGGTTCCCGGAGACCTAAACCCAGGACCGGGAACGGAGTCTCCAACGTAGTTTTCCTCCAGGGCAGGCCAACGCCGCAGCCACCCCACCGCCCCGGCCACGAACCAGTTGCTCCGGACGACCACGTTCCCACCCAGTCTGGCGCCATCACGTGCGCGCACGACGGTCATGTTCCGTTGACCCGCTCCGCCATCCCACACAACGCTGTTCACCATGAACAAACCGCTTCCAGGAGCAGACAAGTCAACGACGGGAGAGATGTAAGGCGTCACGATCGTGTTGTGCAGCAGAAACAATTGGCCCGCGTGGTCGTGCCCACCGTCCTGTCCGAAGTGAATCACGGTGCGATTGCCCCTCAAGTTGCTTCGTTTCACGATGACATTGCCGAACAGGACGGCATGACTGCCAGGCCTGGTGGTGTAGTGACGGCTATCGACCAGATCAAACTCACGGTTGGCCGAATCGTGCACGAAGCAGGCTTCGACCCAGGTCACGTGCGCGCGGCTCTTGACGTTATGGCCTGCCGTGCTATCGTGGATCTCACAGCCGCGCACGATGACACTCGCTCCGCCCAGGTACAGGTTGTGACTGTAGCCCGGCCGGGCAGAACTGCCGTTAGCAAAAACAGCGCACCGCTCGATGAGCAGTCCCACGGCGCTGTCCAACGTTCCCGAGCCACTGGTCATGATGCCCATATCGTTGTGGTGAATCGAGCAGTCCCGGACGACAACCCAACTGGCATCATGGATGCGCACACCTGCCCCGTTGTGGCTCCGGTTCCGTGCACCGTACAACTCGAACCCCTCCAGCACACAGCCGTCGGCACCGCTGTAGAACTGGAAAATCGCCCTGGGAATCGCCCCGACACCGCTGTACTCGAACCCGGACCCGTCGATGCGCACTCGGTTCTTTCCAGACGTGTGCACGGCGCGGAAGGTGATGCGTGGTTTCCTGACGTTGAGCGCGACTCGTCGGTACGGCTCACCATCCGGCAGCGGGTACACGAGAATGATGTCGCCGGGGCGCGCAGCATCGTACGCCGCTTCGATCTTCTGGTAGCGCCGGCCGGGCCCGACCTCAAGTGTCGCGCCAAACAGCTCCACCGAGACCGCCGTCAGCAGGCCGAGAACCGTACATGCGTCTTTGAGCATGGCATCGTCCTCTGAATCCGGCTTCGCTACGGTGCCACTCTAGCCTACCGGAGCTGGATTCCGCTTGGGTTAGGCTCCAAGGGCACGCTCGGGCGCTGCCGCTATGATGGACGGCAGCTGAATTCCTGCCCGGTGACAGCTCGGCCGCACGGGGGGACCGGCCAGACGTCGGGCTGACCGATATGATCCGACGTACTGCCTTCGCTCAGAAGCTGGAACGCACCCCGCGCGGGCCGCGCCGGCCAGGTTTCGTTGTTCGCACCGACGGAGGATCACGCCCATGGCCTGGCTCCCTACCGTTGTGTCCGCAACGGCCGCTGTGCTGTTGTGCGGATCGACGCCCTCCCCCGGACCGCCGCTCGCACCCGGGCCTCGTCCCAATGTCGTCGCCCACCGGGGAGCTCGCACAGAACGCCCTGAATGCACGCTCGCCGCAATCCAACGCGCAATCGAGCTGCGAGCGGACGTTGTCGAGCTGGACGTGCGGATGAGCAAGGATGGTGTCCCGTTCCTGCTCCACGACGTTACCCTCGATCGCACCACAAACGGCCGGGGCCAGGCCAGTGCGCGCACCATCCGAGAGTTGAAGCAACTCGACGCTGGCTCATGGTTCGGAACCGAATGGCGAGGCGAGCGGATTCCGACGTTGGCCGAAGCGCTGGAGTTGTGCCGTGATCGCATCGCAGTGCTCCTGGACCTAAAAGAGTCCGGTGACCGCTTCGCACGAGCAGTCGCCTCGGTTGTTCGAAAACACGGAGACCCAAATCAGGTCATCCTTGGCGTGCGCAGCCCGGAGCAGGCGAGACGGTTTCGAACGCTCCTGCCGCAGATCAGACAACTCGGATTCGTCCCGTCCCCGCAGTTACTGCCGGCCTTCGCAGATGCCGGAATCCAGATCGTGCGACTCTGGCAAGACTGGCTGCATCAGCCCGACGGCCGGGCGGCTGTGGAGATGGTCCGCCGCTATCGTCTTCAGCTCATGATCAACGCCCGTGGATCCCGGCTCCAGGACCTGTTGCCCCTGTTGCGCTGGCGACCTGACTTCGTACTGGTCGATGATGTGGCCGCTGCAAACCGATCGCTCGATGCCATCGATCGGGCACGTGCGCGGCTACAGCGACTGGACGAACTCATTCAAGACGTTTCTTCGGTAACCGTCGTCCCCTGGATCGCTCAGGCGGATGCCCCGACGTTTCTCAACCGAAACTACCGGATGCTGGAGCTGCCGGACGAACTGGACGGCCTGCCACGGATCATGTTTGCGGGCGGTGAGGGTGCTGCCGTGAAGCTTAGGTTTCTGCAGCCAGCAATCGTTTTTGCGGTGTTCGAATACAACGACACGGGGGCGTGGTCCTTTCCGGAAGGGCTCGGTCCGGCGGACTTCCGGTGGCGACCGTTCCGTCAGCGGGCCTACCGGGGCACCAGCAACGGAACACTCGGCGGAAAGCCCCACTACGCCACCATCTGGTACCGCCGTTTTGAGCAAGGCGAACATCTCGAGCAATTGCCGCCCTGGTGGCTATGCCTGGCGATTGTGCCCGCCGACCACGGGAGCCGGATCATCGGCGAGCAGCGGTTGTCTGCCAGGGAGCGGGTCCGTCCTCTTCCCTTCCTCTATGAACAATGGGCAGAGCGGGCGGCAGCTTTGCGTATACCGAACCTGCGCACCCAGGCCGATTGGCGGCGGTGGCGCCGAGAGATGCGTGCCCGCTTTGTCAGGCGGTTCGTGTTCCCCCACCAAGGGGATATCCGCTTCTGGCAACCGCCGGGTGATCCACGGCGGGTTGGCTCGGTCGTTATCCACGAGATCTGGGCAGTGGACGGGGACCGCCGACTGTTTCGGTTCTTCAAACTGGTGTCGGGGACAGGCACCGGCCCCAGGCCGACGATCGTTTGCTTCATGGGGCACGGGAAGGTACGACAGGTGCTGGAGGACCGTGACAGTTATCAACAGGCCTGCGCGCTACGGTTTGCAGAACGTGGTTACGTCACCTTCGCCATGGAAAACGTTGGCATGGAGCCCGGACGTGACCGACACCTGGAACTGGACAGGATCCTGCGACCGTTCGGCTACGGCTGGTACAGTCTGCTGTTTGCTCACCAGCGTATTGTTCTGGAGTACGTTTTTGCCGATCCGACGGTGGACCGTACGCGTGTTGGTGTGGCGGGTGTTTCCACGGGCGGTTTGCTGGCGTTGTCGGCCGCCGCGATGGACCCTCGGGTGCGCGCCGCGTCCGTGCATGGGATTTTCGGCAGCATACAGGTGTCCTTCATACGCGACCGCAGGCGACACTGCTCGTGCGGCGCTATTCCCGGCCTACTGCCGGAGTTCGATTTGCCCATTCTGGCGCTGATGGTCGCGCCGCGAGCGCTGCACATCTCAAATGGTCTGCGAGACGGCTTCAGTCCGCACGAGGCACGCCGCTGTTTGCGGTTGCTCCAACCGGTGTACCGAAAGATGCGTTGGCCAGTTCCTGAGTTTACGACGCCGTCGATTGGCCATGCATTTGCATTCGACGAGAGCGCTGCATTCTTCGAGCGTGTCCTTGGCGGCCCCAACGGACGAACCGAACCCGAACGTAGTAGCGCGGGCAATGCCGCGAACAACAGCAAGTAGCCAGCGGGCGTAGAAGATCGGGTGCGCAACGGGACTCCAGGCCAGTTTCGGCCCGCGCACGCACACCGTGCAACCGTCGCTATCCGCCGTTGGCACAGGCCGCAACTCAGGGACGGTCACACAGGAGAAGTCGGGCGTTCTCGCTCCCCGAGTGTCCCTAACGATCGTCCGCGTGCTGTGGTCTGTGCCCCAATCGGCGTCTTACCCACCATAAGAACGCGGCCAGCAGGCATGCGAGCACGCCCACCCACAACCACGGCCCGCGTTCGGGAACTCTACGTGAAAGGTCTGGGGTGTCGATACCGAACGTGGCGAGAGTGAATTCCTCATCGCTGGGTGTCCTCTCAGGAAGGCGAAGATCGAATTCGCTTCGCCACCAGCCGTCCGGCTTGCCATCCCGTCCCTTCCAGCGCAGGTCCAGCACCTTCGGCACGGGAGCGGGCCGGAACGACTCGTCGTACACCATCGTCAGGACTGATGGTTCGCCGCTTACCCCCTTTCGACGCTCCTCCTGCCGGACAATCGCCCAGTTCCACTCGGGATCGAGCCAGACGACCCCGTCTCGGCTCAGTACCGGATGCTCTGTCGAGTAGACGACCTTGACGACGTCTCTTCCCTCCAGTGTGGTCCACTCAACCGACTTGACGACTGCTGTCTCTGACCATAGAGAGCAGGCGAACTGCCAATCGAATCCAGGTTCCAGGAAGTAGCCTGGGGCTGTGTAGTAGGACACAATCCAGCAGGCATTCCGAACTGGTTCCCCTCCTGCCGTGTACCCGCTCACGTACCATTTGCCGTCGCCGGTTTGCGCGAGGCGAGCTCGAACATTGGGACCGTACAACAGCGCCCTGTGCGACGGTTGCGGCAGCTGTTCGTCTTCCCTGGTCTCAACCAGGTAGCCGTAGCGCCCGTTCTGTTTGATTTCGATGTCGACTTTTGTGTCCACGATCAGCTGTCCATCCTTCACAATCCCGCTGCGCTCGCGCACTGTGCCGCACAGCCGAGTCGCGGTTTCAAGGTACTCCTCCATGGCAGCCTTCACCGTTTGGGCCAGCGTCTTCGGATCCTCCAGGCGGCCCCGATCATCTGCAGCGGCCATGGCAGTGACACTGAGCAAAGTTGGGATGAATAACAAGAACGCGCACCGAGGCATCGCGCTGTCCCACGAATGACCGCCGGACATCAGTGCCGTTTCAACTAGAGAAGTTTCCCTCGCGGGGCGGGGCAGCGGGCAACCGCGCTTGCGGGACACGGAGGTTATGACGTAAAAAGGAGCCTCCACAGTGGGTTTCAAAGGGAGAAAACGTGGAGGCTCCAAGGATGGACAGAGTTCGTGTTCGTCGCTTGGCCCCGCCTGAGCGAAGGCGACTCCGTTCAATGAAACGTGCCAGAGGGAACGCTGTCAAGGCCAAACGCG
>JALXBF010000076.1 GCA_026991575.1 Planctomycetota bacterium
GCAGCGGCGGTCATGGCCACCAGGTCCTCGGGCGGCGAGCCCGCGAAGCCGGTGAACAGGCAGACACCCGTGTTATCGTGCGCCGTGCTCTTGTTCTGCTCGCTGACCACCCAGGGCGCCTTGCCTTCGGTCTTGTGTTGGATGTCCGGGTTGGCCGTTTCCAACGCCGGTGTCCAGGCGCGTAGGTGGCAGGCCCCTCGGGTGCAGGTAGCATACGCCAGCCCCATGCCTACAAAGCCGCGCGGATCGTATGCCGGGAACTCCTGCCCCTTGCTGCCAATGTGCACATCCGGCTGACCAAACTTCTCAGCAAGGCGACGCGAGCCTTCGGCCAGCTCATTGCCAAAGCCTTCACGATAGCCGGTCGCCTCGACCATGCGTATCAGCGCTTCGGACGACCCGAACTTCAACGGCATGCCCGTGATCTCATCGTTAATCACGCCACGCTCGTAGAGCTCCATAGCGGCTGCGAGCGTCGAGCCCATCGAAATCGGGTCCATGCCCAGATCGTTGCACAGCCAGTTTGCCTTAATGACCGCGTCCAGATCGTCTATGCCGCAATCGACACCAAGCCCCCAGAGGTTCTCGTACTCCGGGCCTTCGCCGCAGATCTTCCAGTTCCGTGGATGCGTGTTGACCAGGAACTTGCCGGCCGCTTCACCCGGCAGGTGTGTCACGCGGCCGCACGCGATGGTGCATGCAAAGCAGGCCTTGTTCCGCACTAGCCGCTGCTCCTTAATGGCCGCGCCGTTGAGTTTCTCGGCGCCTTCGAAAACGCCTTCCTGGAAGTTGCGCGTGGGCAAGCCGCCAAACTCATTGATCAGATCAATCACAGCAGCCGTTCCCAGCTCGGTCATTCCCTTGCGATCTTCGCTCTCACTGAGCCGGCGGTGCTGTTGCCAGACGGCCTCAAGGAAGGCAGCGGGATCGGCTACTGCCAGCCCTCTGGTGCCTCGGATCGCAATTGCCTTCAGGTTCTTCGCGCCCATGACGGCGCCAACCCCACTACGTCCCGCGGCCCGGTGCTTGTCGTTCATGACCGCCGCGAACCGCACGCGGTTCTCACCGGCGGGTCCAATGCACGCAATCCGCACGTCGGGATCCACCAGCTCGTCCCGAATGCGGTCCTCGGTCTCAAAGACACCGCAGCCCCACACGCTCTCCGCAGACCGCAGCTGAACATCGTCGTCGTAGATGGCCAAGTACACCGGTCTCTCGGCACGGCCTTTGATGAGGATCAGGTCGTAGCCTGCGTGTTTCATCGCTGGCCCAAAGTGGCCACCAGAGTTCGAGTAGGTGATTGCCCCCGTGAGCGGACTCTTGGTGACCACCATGTAGCGCGAGCCGCAGGAGGTGTTCGTTCCGGTCAGCGGTCCGGTGACGAAGATGAGCACGTTGGCAGGATCAAAGGCATCAACCGTCGGATCAAGCTCTTCAAAGAGGTAACGGGCTGCCAGGCCACGACCCCCCACAAACTCACGAGCCCATTCCTCACGCAGCGGTTCGATCGTACAGGTGCCTGTCGAGAGGTCGACGCGCAGGATGCGACCAGCCCAACCGTACATCCGTATCCTCCGTTTGCCTGGTGAGCGTCAGTGGGCACCTTATCCTAACGGACCGTTCCGAAGCCGATCAACCGGGTCTGTGCCGCTGTTACCGGCGGTCCTCACGGGGCCGTGGCACGTCCACCGCCTGCCAGGCTGCTGCCGCAGCGGGTAACGTCCCTCTCACCGACGCGCCCGAGCGGTGCAGCAACAGACGGCTGCAGCGGACGCCGCGGCACAGCGGCCTCAGCTAGCGGTCCCGCTGCTCCGAAGGCCAACGCGACAAAAGAAAACGCCCGCAACGGCCGTTGCGGGCGTATCGTTCCAGACAGGCGGTACCGTGGCGACTAGTCAATGGTCAGGTTGCTGAGATAGTCGTCGATTGCTTGCTGCAGGCGGCGGCGCTGCTGCTGCGCCGTTCTGAGCTCTTGTTGCAGCCGTTCGATTTCGTTCTCTTGATCCTGCAGCTTCTGCAGATAGCGCTTTGCCAGACTCGAGGTCTGATCAATCTGGCCCAAGTTCTTGCGGATCCTGTCTTGATCCTTGGTGATCGCCTTAAGCTGGTTTTCCAGAGCGGTGACTGTGGCCGTGACCCGTGCTAGCTCGCGCTGCAGTTCGGCCAACCTGCGCAGGCTCTTCTTGATCTCGTCGGGTACCTCTGGCGCGTTGATGACCAGTTCGATCTGGGACAGGTTCCAGTTCCGGAGCGCGATCGATTCGGACCGCGGCTGGCTCTCGCGCACCACAAAGTCGATCGTGCTTTCCGGCGGCAGCTTGACCTTGAAGCGGTACACCGACCGTGTTCGCTCTTCGAACGTGTCAGGCTCATCGAGTTGCCAGTTCCTCTCGGCCGGATGCTCGATGATCAGGGTGCGGGGGGTCGAGCCCCGGTTGCGGATCTTGTACTCGGTTCTGCGTACGAGCTTGCTCTGGCGCACCAGCGCGCCGCGCACGATGCGGTAGGTAACCGCTGGACTGGCTGCCGTGCGGGCCGTGATGGCGACTTCGACATCCAGGTCCAACGCGTAAGACAACAGCCTGCTGTGTCCCTGTGGCGTGTTGTCGATCAGCGCATCGCCCGAGTAGATGCCCTGGTCGAAGACCGAGATTGGTCCTCTCATCAAGTAGGCCCCGCTGTCATTGCGGAAGCGCACGCCTCGCATCGGATACCGCGCATGGCTCTCGCGGTTGTAGATCGAGACTCGTTCGACCTTGAGCTCCGCGGACAGGATCGGGAGCAGCGCGGACCGCTGTCTGGGCAAGTCGACTGGGTGTTTGATCACGTACTGGAACTGGGCGCCAGCTTCCTCGCCAACGGCCGCTACGGCGACGGAGGAGGCGAGGGCTTTGGCCTGGAGTGCCTCGAGCGCCATGCCCGGTGCCGCGGCGGCCTGGGGCGCAAGCCCCCTCCGCATTGGCGCAGCACCCCCCAGCCGGGCTCGAACCTTGCCCTCCGCCGCCAGGTCGGCCATCCCGCCCTTGCGTTGCTCCGCCTCTGCGACTTCTAATTCCCCCTCGTGAGCTCTCGGCTTGACGGGTACGTCATAGGCCAGTTCCATGGTCGGCCGCTCGACATACAGCGGCTGGTACAGATTCATCCGGAACGAAACCGGCCGACCCGAAACCAGGGCCATGTGCACCTGACTCCAGTCGGCATCGGTGGTGTTCTCGACAATGGCCCACCCTTGCAAGAGAGCCCGGTCCTCTTCGAGCACCATGCGGTAGGTGGTCTTCCAGACGGGCACCTCCCGCACGTATCCCACACGAACGCGCCTCTTGCCCTGGCCACGGCAGCGGAGCACAACCGTTTTCTTCTGGGTGTCGTGGGCCGTGGCAAGCACTTCAAGCGCCTGAGCCAACTCGCCGGCGATCCGTTCGTTGAGCACTTCGATCTGCTGGATCTGGTCGAGCCGCACGCTGCGAATGCCCTCGTCCGTCAACAGGTTCACGTACTCGTGCTCCTCGACCACGTCCGAATTCGCAACGATCCGCTTCTTCTTCTCCACGCCCAGCACAGTGCCGACGATTTGCTCGGCTGCCTGCAGCCGGACCGGTTCGCCTCGGAGCTGTTCCAGCAGCTCATACAGGCTGGGGTTGTCGGTAAGGTCGATGGCGAAGCTACGGAGCGTGCGGGTGATCGGATCCCGGGACGTGTAGCTGACGGCGGTCACCTGGCCGCCATCAAGATCTTGAACCACCAGACTCTTCAGCAGATCGTTAACATCGTCGGCGCGGAACTGGAGCACGACGTCAGCATTCCCCTGCACGGTCCCTTCATGCTCAAAATAACCGACGCCACTAGAGAACAGGACCACGCGTTTGACAGGCAGACTTTCCACCCGCGGTGCTTTCGGGCGGACCGCTTCTGGGGCATCGCCACCGGCCTGCGCCACAGCAGGGGCTCGGCTGATGGCTCCAGCTGCCAGAAGAAGACCAAGCACTGAGGCAGGGACGAGAAGCAAGAGAACACCGTGGATCGAGATCCGCAGTGGTCGAGAGGGCATGGGATGATCTCCACGCGGTCATGGAACCGTTAGAGCCTACTGCGCGACCGTCCGGTCATCCGTTTCGACGCCTGGGCGCGTGCGGCAGTTCCCGCCAGAGCGGTGGCGGAGCGGCCGCGGTTCGTGCTGCCGGTCATTGCCGCCTCACTGAAGTGTGCCTTACGATCCGCGCCCGGTGAGCGACTAGCGAGCGGTGCGTGCCAGTTCGTAGCAGCGGATCAGTCGGTCGTTCCGCACATAGAGCTTGCCGTCGGCGAACGCCGGATGTGCCCAGCTTACCGGTCTCAGATAGGGCACACCCTCGGTGGGCTCGATCAGTTTCACACGGCCCCGCTCCTCGTAGCCCTCGGGCGTCAGCCTGGCAACGATCAGCTCACCATGCTCGTTGAACAGGTATGTGTACCGCCCGTAGGCGATCAGGTGAGCGTTCGACCACCGGGCCCGACCAGTGGGTTGGTAGGTTTGCCAGAGTCGATCGCCGTTGGCTGCGTTCAGGCAGCGGAGCGCCCCGTAGCTGTCAACGCCGTAGATGTAATGGGGATCGAAGCGGGGGGTGGAGATCAGGCAGTGCAGGGCGTCCGTGTTGCGTTCGCTGCGGCCCTTACGGCGCCAGAGAACCCGAGCCGAGCGGCCGTCCTCGGAAAGCTGAATCATCAGCGACCCGTCGTAGAACGCGCTCACGAAGAGAAGATCACCCTGAACCACCGGTGTTGCTACCGCCAGATCCATTCGGGTGCGGAACGGAATCCGCCACCAGGTGCGGCCCGTGGCCGGATCAAGGCCGACGACCGCGTCGGCCGACCAGAAGACCAGCAGGTCGTTCTGACCGCGGCGGACCAGAATGGGCGCGGAGTAGCCGGGATCATCGGCCAGCGCACGCCAGCGCTCCTTGCCGCTGTTGCGGTGGAACGCGACCAGGCACGCTTCAGGTAGGCCGCCGGCATTGACGATGACCAGGTCCCGGTACACCAGCGGTGCACTGGCCAGGCCCCAGATTGGCACACGAGCCTGGTAGGCCGTCTGCAGGTCAACCTGCCAGAGCAGCTTGCCGGTGGTCAGCTCCAGACAGCGGAAGTGTCCCATGGTGCCCAGCGTGAAGACCTGGTTGTCGACGATCGTCGGTGCGGCACGGGGGCCATTGTCGTACTGGATGTCGACATAGCGACAGGGGTACTGATGCATCCAGAGCAGGTCACCGCGTTGGGCGTCGAAACACAGCACACGTTCAACGGCTTTATCGCGCACGTAGTCCGTCACGATCACCTTTCCCTGCGCGACACTTGGTGCGGAGTAGCCCGCGGCGATGTTTGCTTCCCACAGGAGCCGCGCCTGGCCGGCGACCAGCCGCGTGGGGTAGCCCGGTTCGGTGAGCTGACCGTTGCGACGGGGCCCGCGCCACTGAGGCCAGTCAGCCGCGTGGGCAGCCGATCCCAGGACGATTACGGCCAGGATTGCGATCACGCTGCTGTGCGACGGCCGCCACCAATGGCTGCAACCGGTGCAGATCATGGCGGTTCCTCCCATGAGCCGGTGTGCTGGGTGGGACCGGATGCTGCCGCCATTCTATGCGACGGTGGTCTGGGGCGGCCCCAAGCTGACCGGTAATGCATGGGGTGCGGTTCGAACCTTACAATCGACTGAGACCGTCGGGTACAGGTCTCGGCCGCGGGCCTGTGGGTCGGAAGCGCAGACGAGGTGATCATGAGCTCAGGTGTACTAGGTGGCGGGTTGGTTTCCCGGGCTCACCAGCTCGGCCTGGTCTCGCTCGAGGACCTCGAGCTCTGCTGGGAAAGGCTGGGTACCCGGAACGTTAGCGACGAACAGCTCATCGACGAGCTGATCCGGCAGGGGATCCTGACCCGCTTCCACGTCGAGAAGCTGCGCAAGGGGGATTCGAAAGGGTTCTTCTACGGCCGTTACAAGGTCTTGTACAAGATTGCCTCCGGCAGCTTTGCGCGCGTGTATCGGGCTGTCGACCGGATGACGGGCGAAACGGCGGCCGTTAAGGTGCTGCGGCAACGCTGGAGTAGCGACCCGGCGTCGATCGAGGCGTTCAAGCATGAGGCCAGGGTTGGGTTGATGCTGCGGCATC
>JALXBF010000077.1 GCA_026991575.1 Planctomycetota bacterium
GCGGGCGGGGGGTCTTTATGCCCCCCCGCCCGCAACGTTGATGGATAGCGCGGGCCCATCCTCCAATGATTCTTTCCCCTCCGGGCCGCGGGCGGGTCGATCCCGCCCGCGGCCCGGCTGGTGGGACTCCCTTGGGCGCACGCTGTGCACAGAGAGCCTGCGCCGTGGTCCCGGAGGGAGCGCGATGCCAGCCCGCCGACGCCGCGGACACCGTCCGTGGCGTCGGGGCATTTCCACTAGGGGAAAAACAAACAAAGCCCGTACCGCCCGCGCTACCCATCAACACAGCGGCAGGGGGGCACAAAGGCCCCCTGCCGCCCATTGAAGCACCCTCCTGGCTCGATTCGGCCATCTCCCGGCCAGCGTTACTGCTCTTCCGCCCCCTCGCAAGCGCCCAGTTACCTTCGGCGACACGGTGCGCTATGAGTACGACGTGCTGCACCGGCCGGTGAAGGTGATCGATCCCGATGAGGACACCGACCCGACAAACAACCCCGTCTGGCAGACCCTCTACAACGCAGCCGACGAAGTCATCGCAACCATCGATCCGCTGGGCCGCCAGACCACCTACGGCTACGATGCCCTCGGAACGCTGGTCAGCGTGACCACGCCAATGGGCTTTGTCACCAGCTACCGCTACGACGCCGAGCAGCGGCTCCTGTCGGTCACCGACCCGCTGGGCCGCACCACCAGCTACGAACGCGACGCACGCGGCCGGGTCATCGCTATCACCGATCCCACCGGCGCCAAGAGCACCTTCGCCTGGGATGCCGTCCACCGGCTCGTCCGGCGCCCCGACCCCCTGGCAGGCCTGGAAACCAGCCAGACCGACTATCAGTACGACAATCTCGATCGACTCGTCGAGGTCGTCGACGCGGAGGGCAACCGCTGGAAGTGGGAGTATGACTTGGTGGGTAACCGGATCGCGGCGATCGATCCGCTGGGCAACCGCTACGAATGGGACTACGATGCACGCAACCGAGTGATCGCCACCAGAGATCCGCTAGGCAATCAGACCACCATCAGCTACACCCTCACCGGCATGGTCGCCGCGGTCACTGACCCCTTGGGCCGCACGACGCGGTACCGCTAAAACGCCCGCGACTGGCGGACGGCCATCATCTTGCCCGATGGCGACAGCGACCCGAACAACAACCCGGAGATCACTTTCGGCTATGATGAGGAAGGCAATCTCATCTCGCTGACCGATGCCGATGGGAACACGACCCAGTGGCGGTTGGATGCCGTGGATCGGGTCATCGAAGAGATCAACGCGCTGGGACTCAGCCGCTTCTTCGAGCACGATGCTGCCGGACAACTGACGGCCGTCGTCGATCGCAACGGACGGCGGCGTGAGTTCGACTACGACCTCGACGGCCGCCGCACCGCAGAGAAGTGGCTCGATGGCCAGGGCCAGATCATCTTCCAGATCAACTACACCTGGGATGCCGCCAACCAGTTGATCGGCGTCTCCGACCCGAACCAGACCTACACGCTTGCCTACGAGGACGCCGGCCGCATCATCAGTCTGGACAACACCGGCAGCCCCTCCATCTACCCGGTCATCCAGCTTGCCAACACCTACGACGATGCGGGCAACCGCATCCGCCTCACCGACAACTACGGCACCGAGTGGCGGTACCAGTATGACAGCCTGTCGCGCATGACGCAGGCGGAGTTGGTGGTCAGCGGCACGCCGAAGGCAACCGCGCAGTTCGCCT
>JALXBF010000078.1 GCA_026991575.1 Planctomycetota bacterium
TGCTATCGATCCGCCTGGCGGCACGACGAGCTCAACAGCGATTCTGTGCGGTTCGTACCGCCGAGTCAATGGGGTTGGCCTTCACGAGCCCGGCTCAGCCGTTGTCGGGTGGGCGGCCAGGGAAGGAGGACGTGCCGGGCTACCCACAGCATCTGGCCCCGTCGGCCGGGCCTGTGGAAACGGGTCCGGCGGCTGCCGACAACGGCTTGCCTGGATGACGCGGACGGTGAGGCTTTAGCCCCGCTCCCGCACCGAATCTGCGGGGACGGAGTCTGCACGGCCCGAGCAACCCGGACACGGTCCGCCGACCACCTGCCTGCCACGGCGGTTACGTGCCTGAACCGAATCGCAGCCCGGCGGTTGCCCCCCGCTTGGCGGGACAGGCTTCTCCGTGCTGTTCGCCACCGGGGTACGATCACCACGCAGAGGGCAACGGGATTCAGCCCGCAGCGGCAGGTCCACCCGGGTCGCGGCCAAACGGCCGCCGCAGACTCAGCGGCTCGCGTACGATCAACGAACGACCCGGCTAGGAGGAGATTGAGGTTGAACAGTCGAGTCTGGCGAAACCTTCTGATCGCGTTACTCGCTATTAGCCCCGCCATAGCTGAAGACGAGGATGGCCGCCGGCCGGTGCAAGACGTGGTCACAGCGCGCCGGCATCTGCTGGAACAGTCGACGCATCCTCTGGTCGCGCACCGCTTCGAGAAACCGTTTTACCTTGTGGCCAACGGTCCATTCGACTGGTTCGACCCGCAGAGCGTGGAGGCGCTCAAGCAAACCGGCCTGGAACACGAGCTCGTCCAGGGCTACCTGTCGCTGCGTCACCTGGACCCGGAAGCAAACGTGCCAACGATCTACCGGGCGCTCGCTGCCCGTTTTCTGCGGTATCGCTGGCCGTTCCTGACCATCGACTACGATCTCACTCGAGGTGAACCGCTAGCTCCCCCGCCCCCGCCGGGTCTGGCACGCGATCTCTGGCTGGGAAGCAGCCATCCAGAAGAGCTTTACCGGCTGGAACCGTTCTTCTACTACGTCCGCGAAGGACGCCGCTGGCCCGGCTCGTCCATGGGACACTGGACAGACGAAGGCTTTCGCAAGTTCATGGAGGAGCGGGTCCTGCCACGCGTGCGGCGTGAACTGCCGTTCTATGCCGATCCAAACCACCGCTGGACGCGGGCGCAGTTGAAACGGCTCACCGAACTGCTCACCGAGGCTTACTGGGAAGAACGGATCCCGGTAGTGTGGCACATGAACCTGTCGCAGTACTACCAGGTCGCCAGGTCGGACGTGCGTGCCATCGGAACCAAAGGATGTTCTGCATACGAGCTGGCCCTGGCCCGCGGCATGTTGCGCCATGCCGCAGGGAAGGCCGCTTACATGGTGTGGCTCGGCTTTGAGCCAACCCGACGGTACTATGTGCATCCATTCGTGCGCGGCGGGCTCGACCACAATCGAGGCGGCGCCATCGGCCTGCCCAAACAGCTGATCGAGCTGTACTATTTGAAGCCGTACTTCTCGGGCGCGACCTGTGTGAAACCCGAGAACGTTCCGGGGGGCTGTTTCACCGACATCGAGCGGGACGGTCAGTTTGAACTATCGCCGGTCGGTCGCGCGATCCATCGCGTACTGGACCTGGCACACCGTTATCCCGACCGCGGCACAGCGTGGGTTCCCATCGCGCTGCTCCTGGATCGTGAACGCGAAATCGGGCTGGGCGGCAGCACCTACGGGGTGCCCGTCGGCCTGAGCCGTCTCTGGGCGGTGCCGTATGACGAGGCAGACCAATTCAATCATGGCCTGGTGTGGGATACGCTCTTTCCCGAACCCCCCGCAGCCCGTTGGACCGGCGGCTACTTCCGCACAGCGCCCTACGGAGAACTGTTTGCGATTATCAAACCGAACGAAAGGCTTCGTCGGGGACTGACAGCCCGGAACCTGCTCGAACCTTTCGCCGTGGCCTTTGCCCTGGGCGGGCTCCAGCTCGACCACGCTCTGACCGAAACCCTTACCGATTTCGTCCGCTCCGGTGGCACGCTTCTGGTGCATGCTCCCGACGTGTTGAATGCCGCAGACTCGCTCCAGTGGCGTGCGATGACCGGCGTTGCACTCCACGCTGAGCTGCGCACCGGCCAGGAGGTCGTCGACAGCCGCACCCAGAAGCGCTGGTACGAAGAACCGTTCCAGTACCACCGGGCTGAGCCGCTCGGTGCACGTGTGCTGTACGCGTGCGAAGGGCAGCCCCTGGTAACCGTGAACCGGTACGGAGCCGGTCAGGTTATTGTGCTCTGCACGCGCTACGCGATCCAGATAAGCTCCGTACCACCGCTCTCGGGCTTCCTGCCTCTGCGGCGCTACTGGAAACAGCGCCCGGTGCTGAAACTGGTCGGCGAGCTACTGGGTGAGCTGGTGAAGGCGGCTACCCCCCTGCGAGTGGAAGTGCCCTCTGCTGCCCGCCCGTACATCGGCTGGGAAGTCCGGCGCCGCGGCACCAACTGGCTGGCCGTCGTGTACAACTACGACGTGCGTCAGCAGCCGAGCTACGAGCCGAGAGGCATCGCCCATTCATACGCGAAGCCAGCCCCGGTCAGAACCCCGCTGCGTCTGATTCACGAAAACGCTTCCTACCGGCATGTGCTCGAATGGCTGTCCGACACAACACTGCAGACGCAGCGAACGCGTGAGGGCACTTCTGTGCTCTCGCATCGTATTGCTGCGGGTGGCGTCCACGTGTACGAGTTCAGCACGGCGCCAATCACTCCAGCCCCTCCTCGATGGCAGAATCTGGCACTGGGCAAGCCAGCACGCGCCTCCTCGGCGCTGGACGGCTTCGGGCCCGAACTGGCCGTCGACGGTCGACACGACTGGGACCGCTACTGGTGCTCGGCACAGTCACACCCGACGACACGAAACACGCCGTGGTTCTCGCTGCCCCAATGGCTCGAGGTGGACTTAGAGCGTGTGCACCGCATCAATCACACGCGTGTCTACCTGCACTGGGAACCGGACGACGATCTCGATTCGCCACCAAAGATCTACCGCTACCGCATCGAGGTGTCCCGGGACGGGCAGCAGTGGCAGACCGTGGTAAACGAAACACAAAACCTGAACCCAGCCCGACCGCACGGACACTGGCGTTGGTTCGAACCGGTCGACGCACGATACGTCCGGCTTGTCATCACGGACAACCTGATCGACACCGGGGCCCGTGTGGTCGAATTGGAAGTCTACGATGCTGACACACCAGGTCTGGCTGAGCCGGAGCCGTCCGGCGGCCGCTGAGGTCCTCTTCGTTCCGAAAGCCTCCGGTGATGGCGCCGCCGTTGCACCCCGATATACGACGCGCCTGGTGGGCAGTCGCAGCCCCTGCCTCTCGGCCCTCGTCTCGCAAACCAGCCATCGGGCGCCCCCACCGAGCGCGCCGGGTTCTGGCCGGATAGCCTGGACACGGCTCAGCAACCGGCCGGTTCGCCGCCGGTGCGTGAGCCTGCCCTGTGGATCGATCGGGGCCGGGCTCTCCAGCCCGCCGGTCTCAGTTCAAAGCGGATGGGCTAGCGGGCTGCGACGCGTCCCAGCAAAGACAACACGCGCGGACGCGGCCGATTCCCGACGGCCAGCATGAGGCCCAGACCGTCTGGCGCCCGGTACAGGCATAGCCCCGAGAGTGGGCCCGGCCGGTCCGGGCAACGGGCACCAACCGCCGCGCAAGCTGCTTCCTGACAGGCTGTGGCGGACGGAGGTAGCATCCGATGGTGCCGGGCCGCCCTGCGGCGCCCGCAACGGTGAGTTTAGCTGCCAAGCACTCTCGTCTACTCACAGCCGCTTAACCGGCCTCGCTCGCGTAACGGGTCCCGTGCCGCGCCGAACTAACCTCCGCAGCAGCGGGAACCGAGCCGGACGCCACCGCAGCTCCTAGACGCACGCGACGGCTAGCGCTCCAACTGATTCGGCACCGGCTGAATGCTCCTGACATGCTCTGCGGCTATCTCTTTCAGGCGGCGAAGGAGCTCGGGGTGCCTTTGCGACAGTTCGAACCGCTCCCCTGGATCGGTCTCGACGTTGTAAAGCAGCGGAGGGTCATGCTCGGTGCGCTTCGGACCAATGCCGTAAGATCCCTGCGTGATGAAGTGAGCCTTCCACGGTCCGAGCCGCACCGCGTAGAGTTGTTCCTGTCGCCAGTAGAACAGCCGGTCACGTGGGCTATCTTTGACCGTGCCGCGTAGCACGTCGGAAAGGTCGTAGCCGTCGAGCTGCAGCCCGTCGGGCAACTCAACCCCCGCCAGCCGGCAGAACGTGGGCAACAGGTCCATGACCGAGCCTAGCCCCATCTGTACCCCAGGTTGCACCAATCCGGGCCCCCAGAAGATCCCGGGCACGCGCATACCCCCCTCGAATGTCGTCCCCTTGCCATTGCGCAACGGTCCGGCCGCCCCCCCGTGGGTTGCAAACGGGAGCCATGGGCCGTTGTCCGAGGTGAACACGACCAGAGTGCGTCGTTGCAGGCCGAGTTCCCGGAGCGCGGCCAGGATTCGTCCTACGCCGGCATCGATCTCCTCAACGACGTCGCCGTACAGCCCCCGGCGGCTACGGCCCAGCCACGGCTCGCTGGCATACAGCGGAATGTGCGGCATGTTGTGTGCCAGGTAGACGAAGAACGGCTCGTTGCGATGCTCGCGAATGAACTCGATCGCCTTCTCCGTGTACCGCCTCGTCAGTGTCAGCTGGTTCGCAGGACGCTCCACGACCCGAGTGCCCTCCATCAGTGGCACGTTGAACTGCTGGATCGGCGCCAGGTACCGCGGATCGAGGCGCGCCCGCCTGAGGTAGTTTGGGAACCCAGGCCGAGCGTCCATGTCGTTGGAATAGGGAATGCCGAAGTAGTAGTCGAAACCGTGCGCCGTAGGCAGGTACTGCGGCAGGTGCCCCAGGTGCCACTTGCCAATAGCCGCCGTGGCATAGCCGGCCTGCTTGAGCAGTTCCGCGATGGTCCACTCCGACGCCGGCAACCCGCCACGCGAATTGGGAAACAGAACCCGTCGCTCGTCCGACATCATGCCGCTGCGCACCGGCACGCGTCCGGTCAGCAGCGCCGCCCGACTCGGCGTACACACCGGCGCACCGGCGTAGAAGCTCGTCCACTTCTGGCCCTCGGCCGCCATTCGATCCAGAGTCGGCGTGTTGATCGTTGGATTCCCGTAACAACCCAGATCGCCATAGCCGAGGTCGTCGCAGAAGATGATCACGAAATTGGGCTTCCGATCGGGCGCGCCGTCCGGTGGGGCCGCCGCCGAGGCGGCGACCGCCGTCGCGGCAACGCCGAGCAGATTCGCGACGCGACCAAGCCAGGCCCGAAACACAGTCATCGGCATGCACCTCAGACAAAGCCCGTCTCAAAAGCCCGTCTCACCAACGGGGTCAGTCTACCACGCACCCGCGCAAGCGGCCCACATCCGTGTACGATCCCCGGGTAGTGCCCAAGCACGTGCGGCGGCTATCATGGTGACTGGTACGCGGGCTGCGCGACGAACGCCGGGCCGCAGGCAGCAATCGTGCGATGTCCCGTTTAGCGGAGCTACCACCAGACCAAGTGCCACTGGCGGTCATCGACCTGGAGACCACCGGGCTCACGCCGGGTGTCGATCGGGTCGTCGAGGTGGCCGTGTTCCGAATCGATCCGGGCAACGAACCGAAGCTCGTCCTGGACACACTCGTCAACCCGGAACGTCCGGTAAGCGGGAGCGAGATCCACGGCATCACGGACGAGGACGTCGCTGACGCACCAACGTTTGACGAGATCGCAGGCGCCGTGGTGGAAGCTCTGTCAGATTGCGTTGTGGCGGCGTACAACGTGTACTTCGAGGCGCGTTTCCTGCGGTACGAGCTGCGTCGTGCACGCCTTCGCACGCGGTTCCCCCATGTGTGCCTCATGTACCTACGGCCGTTGCTCGGACTCGGTGGCCGCGCATCGCTGGATGACGTCTGTGACGAGTATGGCATTCGGCGATCGGCTGCCCACATGGCCGCCGCCGATGCGGAGGCAGCCAGTCGGTTGTGTGTCGAGGTGTACATGCCTCATCTGAAACGGCTGCAACTTCAGCGGCTGGCCGATCTGGCTCGGCTGGCGAAATACAAGTTCCTGGAAAGCCTTGTCGAAGAGCCCCTGCGGCCCCCCCGAGAGCGCCGGCCCGAACGTCCAGCATTCAAGTCGCGGTACCTGCGGGCGCAGGCGACGCCGGCACGCACCGCGGCCGAGGAGGCACTGGCCCGGTACTGGGAGGCCCTTCAGGCTGTGCTGGCCGATCTGGAGGTTACCCCAGAAGAGCGCCTGTACCTGCAGAAGCGGGCACGGGAGTTGGCTTTGCGGCCCGAACAAGTCCGCACGGTACATGCCCGCGTCTTTGCCTCCCTGCTGCAGGACGTGATCGAGGATTCTTGGCTCGATCAGGCCGAATGCGACCGCTTGCGGGCCGTCTACCGCTGTCTGGCCGAACTCGGCTGGGCCCCGGGCCAGTAGGCGCCTGAGCCCTGTCGCTCAAGCACAACCGTAAGCCAGCGTGCGATCAGCTATCGCTGGAAGCCAACCACCTGCCACCTCAAGCACCGCTGCCGAAGTCCCACCGGCATGCGCATCCTTCTGTGGTGTCGGCCCGGTAACCGACCGGATCGGGACGAACCGCTCACGGGGGCACAGGCAACACTTAAGGTACCGCGCACGAAGCTGCCGGCGGGATCCGTGCATCGGGGTCAACGAAGAAGCCGGTTCGGCAACCGGCGTGGCGACGTGAGAACGTACTTCTCTGCTCAGACCAAAACCAGCAAGAGCACTGCGGCCCGGGCAGGGAAGAGCAACAAGGGCTTTCCAGGCAAGTAGTTCCGAAAGTGGGCGATGCAGGATTCGAACCTGCGACCTCCGCCTTGTAAGGGCGGCGCTCTAGCCAATTGAGCTAATCGCCCACAGCAGCGTGTTCGCAGGAAGCTCCGTGGACAAAAAGAAAGGCTACCCGGCCTGGATTCGAACCAGGACTGAGGGAACCAAAATCCCTAGTGCTACCAATTACACCACCGGGTAGCTCGCTCAGGTAATTATTTACCGCTTCGACGCTCCGCTGAAAAGGCCTGTTCCCCAATCGAGGCCGTCCGCCCGCTCACCTCGATCGGCTCGCTTCGTGATAGGTACCGCGTGGATCGCCCCAAATCGGCCGACTCGCATCACGAGACGATCGCACGCGCTGGCCGTGCGGAAGCAGCCGGTCACTTGGCGCGGGAGATCGCCTCTACGGCGGCCTGCCAGACTGCTCCCTCCGGCCGAACGCCGATGGCCGCCAGCTCCCGGCGGACTACCGCCTCGTCGGCCCCGCCGTGACGCACGCGGAACAGCAGCCAAACGGCAGCGAACAGCTCACCATTCTCGTCATGCACATACAGTGGACGGTACTTCGGATGGCTCAGGAACTCGATCAACCGCTTCTGGACCTCCTCGCGCGCCAGGGCCTGCGCCGTGATCGGCTCATTGTGGTAGTTCAACCCCAGCTGCCGGCACATCGGGCCTTCGGCCGGGTCGGGCTTCGCCGACAGGTCAAGCACCGTCACGAAACCGCGAGCCTGCAGCCAGCGGAGCCCGACGGTTGTCGGCCGGTAACCGTAGGCGACGTTCGGTTGAAGAACGGTGTAGCCTTCAAGGCCTGGCCACTGCTGCTTGCGGAACTGCTGGTGCTTGCTGTGCGTCTGGCGGGGCTCCTCCTGGCTGCCTTGCTGCTTCTGCTGCGGATACGCTCGGACGACGGGGCCGGAGAAACGCTCGCTAGGCACCGGCCGTACCAGTGGTGCTCTGCGAGTGGCACGCTCGCGCGCAGCGGTCGCGTCTCGGCCAGGCAGCGCGGACGCTGCAGGCTGCCGTGTGGTGCCTGGAGCGACAGAAGCAGCCACGGCTGAGACCACCGCGGAACGGGTTGGGCTAACGCTCAGAAACGCCGTACCGGCGCAACCAATGAGTGCGGTGCCAACCAACCACGGTGTCAACACTCGAACCACCCGTGCCACGGGCCGACTCCTCGGTCGTACATGCATCGGTTGTCCCGCCTGTCAGTTTCTGCGATGCGGTGCGCGCAATTGTAGGCCATGCAGCGTTACCGGTAATCGCCCGGTCGGCAGCTACGGTCGCCGGGGTTCCTACAATCGGTACAGTTGATCGCGCTGAACAGTTCGCACCGAGGCCCCCATGAGCGGTGAACGCCAGTTCCAACGGCCGGCCGGACGGCGCCGGATCGTGACGCCTCTGGCAGTGGTCGTCCTACTTGCCGCTTGCGCTGTCTTCCTGGCCGACCTCCGCGGTGAACCGTACTTTGTCGACGAGGGGGCAATGGTGTACCAGTCCTTCTACTGGCCGCTATTTCGCGACGGGCATCGGAACGACTATCGCTGGCTCATGTACCCGGCCTTCGACCATCCTCCGCTGTCGAAGTATCTTTTTGGCCTCGCCCAGGAGCTTGCAGGGCATCCGGTACCGGTTGGCAGCCACTATCGGGCATGGTGCCGCTGGATCAGCGGCGGGATCACCTGGCCACGGCCAGGGAAGCAGCGTCTGGTGGCGTGCCGGACGGTGAGCGCGCTGAGTGGCATCGCTGCCGTGGCCGCCATCTTCGCGTTGGCCCATCGCATGCGAGGCCCGCTGTTTGCGGCAATCGTTGCCGCCCTGTTCACGTACGCCCCCCTCGTCCGCACCCATGCCCGTCGCGCTATGGCAGACGTCATGACCGAAGCGGCCGTGCTGCTGAGCCTGCTAGCTACCGGCTGGCTCCTCGACAGCCTGCGTCGGCAACGCTACCTGCAAGCGGGTCTGGCACTGGGCGTCGCAGCGTTGTGCGGCGCTGCGGCCCCGCTGGCCAAGCTCAACGGCGGGCTGGTCGTCGCAGTGGTCGGACTGCTTGGCGCGGGCCTACTTCTGCTTGGAGCAACGGGCCGGCTCGGCTGGTCCGATGGCAGCTCCGGCCGACTCGTCCGCGCAGCGCTTGCCTGCCTGCTGGTACCGCCACTTGCCTTCGCTGTGTTCACGGCACTGAATCCGACGTTGACCGCTCGGCCGAACTTGGCGGCCGTTCGGCTCCAGCCATTTGAACGGCCGTTCGCCATGTGGCACCAGTACGCGGGTTTGAACGATGCTGGCCCCGTGAAGCGCGCGCTCCTGCTGGCACGTTTCCGCAGCGAGGTCATGGCAGAAGGAGCCCGGAACTTTCCCGACGATCGACTCGAAACCTTGTCCCAGCGGCTGGCGGCACTGTGGTACGACGGGTTCGGCCGTTTCGGCCCCCTTGCCGTGCGATCCTTCAGACCGGGGGAAGATCGGCTGACGATTGTCGTGTTCCGAACCTGGTCGCCGCTGGCCTGGATTTGGGGCAGTCTCGTCCTGCTGGGTCTGGCAGCCAGTGCCCGTGCGGCCTACCGTGAACTGCTCAGCGCACGGCCTGGTCTGTACCTCGTGCTGGTCTGCTACTCGGTCGCCATCCTGTTAGTAACTGCCCTTCTGACGCCGCTCCGCTGGGACCGGTACTACCTGCCGCTACAGCCCGTAGCAGTGCTGATGGCAACTCACGGAACGGCCACACTGGTGGCCTGGTTCCGAGAGCTGATAGCCGCTTCGAGCCACAGCGAGCGATCCCGTTGAGCCGTTGCTTGCCCGTCCGATCGAACCGACGCTCGCCGCGCACGAATAGCATTTCAGAAGGCTGCCCGATGCCGCTGTTGCCGCCGCCGGTCTCAGGCAGTTCTGCCGCTGAGCATAGCCGAGGCTCGCGTTCCGGCGACCGGCTCCCTGGCGCAGGAGCTGCGATCTGCAGTTGAGGTTGCACGGTGACCAAAGAGCCCCAACGGCTGCGTCGCTGGCCAGGCCTGTTCGCCGCCGCGATCTGTTTCCTCTCGTACGCCTATTTCTGGCAGTCGCGCGATTGGAACAGCGCGTCCCGCCTGATGCTAACCTACGCCCTTGTCGACCGCCACACGCTGTGGCTCGACGGGCTGGAAAGGCAGTGTGCCGATATCGTGCGTGATCCGGTGACCGGACGAGTGCAGGTGCGAGGCGGCGACATCGCTTATCACGACGGGCACTTCTACTCGGACAAGGCCCCGGGGCTGTCGCTACTGGGAGCCCTGCCCTATGCATGTCTGCCGGAGCGTGAAGGTCTGAAGCCGCATCCCTTAGATCGGCCTGCCTTGACGTACTGGGGCGCCGATTACTGGGTTACCCTCTTCTCCAGTGGCCTGGTCACGGCGTCGACTTCCTACCTGGTGTACTGTTTCGTGCAGCTCCTGGGCGCGGTGCCCGGCGTGGCGTTCTGGGCAGCGTTGGGCTACGGTCTGGCCAGCCCAGCTTTCCTGTACGGCACGCTGTTTTACGGCCACAACCTGGCGGGATTCTGCCTGCTGGCGGCCATGTACCTCCTGTGGCGATCGTATCGCGGCGGTTGCCGTGACAGGCTCCTGGATGCGCTTGGCGCCGGCCTGCTCGCCGGCTACGCGGTCGTGGCCGAGTATCCGGCCGTTGGGCCGGCGGTGCTGATTGCGCTTTTCGCCGCAGGGCTTTGGCGGCGCAGCAGTCGGCTGGTGGCCCTGCTCATTGGGGCCGCGCTGACTGCGGCCCTGCTGGCGACCTACAACTGGAAGGCGTTCGGCAATCCGTTCACGCTGAGCTACGCCTACGAAGCCTCCCCCTTGTTCCGCCAGGTCCACTCGGAGCAGACACCGCTGGGACTGCGTTGGTGGCAGCCCCCTGAGTTCGAGCGGCTGCCGGAGCTGCTGTGGTTGCCGCGGCGTGGGCTAGCCGTCTATGCGCCCTTCCTGGCGTTTGCCCCACTGGGTCTCATCGCACTGCTGTTCAGTCGTCGCTGGCCGCTCGCCCTCCTGTTTGCGGGCAGTCTGCTCTGGTACGTCTGGATCGTGCTCGTCTATCCGAACTGGGATGGCGGCTGGTGCACCGGGCCGCGGCTACTGACAGCGACCTATCCGCTGCTGGCCGTGGCTGCCGGTAGCACGTTTGCAGCCGCGCGATCCGGCGTATGGAAGCTGGTGGTCGTGCCGGTTGTGCTGGTAGGCATGCTGGTGAATCTGGGGTGCGTGGCCGTGGGTGGCCGGTTCCCTCCCGCGGTGCAACGGCCGCTGGTGGAGATCGTGCTTGCCAGGTGGCGCGGCCAGCAGGACGGATTCGAGGTACTGGCCGGGGGCGGGCAGTTCGAGGAGAACGCCGGCCGGTGGCTCATCCGTCACCTGCACCGCAGCTGGCCCGAGGAGGAAGCCTCCGATGAGGCCGAGGTCGCGTCCCGCTACCGCAAGCGGCTGCGGGCGACGCTGGCAGAGTTGGCGGGAGACGAGTGGTCGCGCTGGCGCCCCGTGGAGTTCGTGCCTCTGCTGGCACTCTGGGCCGTGTCGCTTGCCTCAGCGCGTGTGATCATGGGACGGTGAGCGGATCCGAGGAAAGGGCCCATCGGACTTGTTTCCGGACGGTCCCGTTATCCGGATAGACCCGTGGTTCGGATCGCAGCGGATACCGCGTCGGCTGGTACGTATCACCGGCGCGGGTCAGAGCGAAGATGTACCGGCGCCCGGCCTGCAACCGGACACGCAGGACGTTGCGAACGTCAACTCGTAGCGTTTCCTCGTCGAGTTTGCCCTTGAAGCGTTCGACCACGCGCGCCCGCACAATCCCCCCCTGTGAGCCGATTACCTCAGCCGCCACTACCACGTCGGCCATCTGAAGCTGAGCCGCGGAGACGAACGGCCGGTTAGCGTGGTGAGCGGCCAGGTGGCCGAGGGCGGCCAGCCAAAGCACCAAGGCCAGCGTCGTGGCACGCCTCATGATGAGTTCGGTAGCATCGTTGGACGTCATTTGCTCCTCACGCACCGGCTACCCGACAACCGTTCAACTGCGCATCGTACCCAGCACGTCCCGGTGCAACGGCGCAGTCGCAACGCTCGGGCCGAATGGCTCATCCCTATAATTCAGCGCAACCTGACACGGGTGGTTGGCTGGCGCGGCCACCTGATCGTGCATCGGCCGGTTTGTACAGCTGCCGATTTGCCGGAGCAACCAGATGTCACGAACGACTGTCACGCTGGCCGATATCCTACGCGAAGATAGGCGGTATCCGATCGAAGCGTACGAGTTCGTTTACGAGGCGATCGAGTTCACCAAGCGGCAGCTCATGGCGCGGCACTCGCTCCGCAAGGTAGGTCACATCACGCCGAAGCAGCTGGTCGAAGGGGTCCGGGATCTGGCGCTGGAGCGGTTCGGCTACCTAGCTGCTGACGTACTGAAACGGTGGGGAATCCGTACCGGTTCGGACGTCGGCTCGATCATCTTCAACCTCGTGGCAACCGGTGACGTTGAGTTAGGGCCCGGCGAACGACGTGAGGATTTCGACGGTATTTGCGACTACGAGGAAGAACTGCACCGCCACTTCCGCATTACCGCTCAGTAGCTAGCCGCGTGGATGATACGAGCGATGGATCGCGCGTAGCCGTTCCGGATCGACGTGCGTGTAGATCTGCGTCGTCGTGATCTTGGCATGTCCCAGCAGTTCCTGCACGAGCCGGATGTCGGCCCCGTTGGCCAGCATGTGCGTGGCGAAGCTGTGTCGCAGTGTGTGCGGGCTGACCTTCTCCGGTAATCCGGCACGAGCTGCGTACCGCTTTACCAGCGACCAGATCGAAACCCGGGAGAGACGGCCGCCAAACCGGTTCAGAAACAACCACGGGCTCGTGCGCTGGCCGGCAAGCGCGGGCCGGTCCACCGACAAGTACGCTTCCAGCGCCCGTCTTGCCGCCCGGCCGATCGCCACCAATCGCTGCTTGTTCCCCTTGCCCGTGCAGACCAGGAAGCCGTGCTCGAGGTCCAGATCGTGCAGGCGCAGGCCGGAGACCTCCGAAACGCGGCAACCGGTCGCGTAGAGCACCTCCAGCAGCGCGCGGTCGCGTCGGTACCAGCGGTCTTCTGGCGACGGAGCGTTCAGCAGTCGGTCGACCTGTTCCTGGCTGAGCACGTACGGGACGCGCCGCCACAGGGAGGGCCGTTCGATGTAGTCGGCGGCGCTGGCCGGCATCCTGCCTTCCAGGACAAGAAACCGAAAAAACATGCGCAGCGACACGACGTGGCGGGCAACCGTAGCCGGTGCTAGCCGCTGGCGCGCGAGGTAGTTGAGGTAACCGGCAAGGTCCGACACGGAAAAGTTCTCGTAGTCACCGTCGGTCTCGGTCGCCACCCACTGATGGAACCGGTTCAGATCGCGGCGGTAGGCAGCGACGGTGTTAGCGGCCAGACCACACTCAGTGGCCAGGTAGTGGCAGAAGGCTTCGATGTCCTCCCGCAGCAGTGGGCATTCGGCGGCTCGGATCATTGCGAACCCACCTCGAACGGCAAGCTATTATTGAGTGAACGTGCCGGCAGCCTGCTTTGGGCATGTGCCGGCTGTTCGCGTCCTGGGTGAGGCCGTTATCTTGTTGTCGGCAGTTGTTACTGAGCAGGTTTCGACCGAATGCCCGTAACGCTCATAACCGGTGGCGGTGGTTTTATCGGTTCCCATCTCGTCGATGCGCTTCTGGCCGAGGGTCACCACGTCATCGCGGTCGACAACTTCATCACAGGCAGGCGCGAGAACCTGAGCCATCTGGAGCGTGAGCCGCGGTTTGAGTTGATCGAGCAGGATGCATGTGAGCCGATCGTGGTGACCGCTCAGTTGGACAATGTGCTGCATTTCGCCTCGCCGGCAAGCCCGTCAGCGGTTAGTCCGGTCGGCTACCTCCGCATGCCGATCACGACCCTGAAAGCCGGTTCACACGCAACGATCAACACGCTGGAGCTTGCCCGCGAGCACGGGGCGCGCTTCTTGCTAGCATCGACCAGTGAAATCTACGGCGACCCGCTGGTAACCCCCCAACCGGAGGACTATCCCGGCAACGTTAGCCCCACGGCGCCGCGAAGCTGCTACGACGAAGCGAAGCGGTTCGCCGAAGCGGCCACCATGGCCTACCGCCGTCAATACGGGCTTGAGACTCGCATCGCCCGCATCTTCAACACGTACGGACCGCGCATGCGCCGCGACGATGGCCGGGTGCTGCCCAACTTCATCTGCCAGGCCCTCTGTGGTAAGCCGATCACAATCTACGGCACCGGCCGGCAAACGCGTAGCTTCTGCTACGTGGACGACCTGGTGGATGGGCTTCTGCGCCTCTTAAAGTCCGATTATGCCGAGCCGGTCAATCTGGGTGATCCGGACGAAATCACCATCGAACAGCTTGCGCGCGAAGTGCTGGAACTTACCGGCAGCAACAGCGAACTGGTCTACGAACCGGCACCGGAAGGGGACCCACAGCGTCGCCAGCCCGACATCACGCGCGCCCGCACGGTCCTGGGCTGGCAGCCGCGCACCGCTCGGCGCGACGGTCTGCTGCGCACGATTGAATTCTTCCGCAGCGAGCTGGTACTGGCCGGCCAACTCTGCCCGCCGTCCTAGTACCCCCGGCCAGCAGAACCACCCGACGATCGCCACCTCCGGTATGATCACGTGTACGGACACTCCTGGTGCGACGATCCCACTGAGCCCGACACCGCGAACGAACCTCCGGAGGTTGCATCATGAAGCGAACCTGTTGCAGTGTCCTAGTCAGCCTCCTTGTGCCCCTAGCAGCCGCCGGTGCCGTCGCAAGCGTGCTCTGGACAGCGTCCCGCGCCGCGACGCCGCCGGCAGCAACAACGCCCAACACCGCTGCCACCCGGCCCAACGTGCCGCCGCCGGGCTTCCGTGCCCTGTTCAACGGCAAGGACCTGACCGGCTGGAAAGTGCCCGAGGGGGACAACGGGCACTGGAAAGTGATCGATGGCGTCATCGACTACGACGCTCGCAGCGAAGCGAAAGGAGACAAGTCGCTCTGGACCGAAGAATCGTTCGGTGACTTTGTCCTCCGCGTCGACTGGCGCATCAAAGAGACTCCGTTCATCAACCCGCGTGCGCGGATCATCCGTCCGGATGGTACGTACAAGCTCGGGCCCGATGGTCGTCCGATTGCCATTGCGGTGCCCGATTCGGATTCGGGAATCTTCCTACGCGGCACTCCAAAGGCTCAGGTCAACATCTGGTGCTGGCCGGTGGGCTCCGGCGAAGTCTGGGGCTACCGGACCGATCCGAACATGCCGCCGGAAGTACGCGCGGCTGTTACCCCGAAGATCATGGCCGACAACAACATCGGCGAGTGGAACACGTTCGAGATCACGCTCATCGGCAGCCGGCTCACCGTGGTTCTGAACGGCAAGAAGGTGATCGACAACGCCTACCTACCCGGGCTACCCGAGCGTGGTCCGATCGCGCTCCAGCACCACGGCGCGATGCGCAACGGCCAGTGGGTCAGCCCTCCGTCACTGGTCCAGTTCCGCAATATCTTCATCAAGGAGCTAGACCGGTAAAGCCGTTCGGTCAGGCACAGGGACAGCTGCTGTCACGCCGGCGCCCCCAACAGCGACGGCCGCCCCCCGTGCTCGGCCGAGCATCGCTAGTGGCACGACGGACCGGGCAGCAGTCTCTCCGGCCGGATGCAACGGCACGGTGCCCTCAGCGGCCCATTGCCTTATCAGGCTGGCGTCCTTGCCCCGGTCAACGATGCGAGCACAATCTGCGGGGCCTGTTGATCCGATGCGCGTCGTCGGGCGCTTCGTCCTGCTGCTCGGCGTGGTCAGCCTGTTTGCGGACGCGACCTACGAGGGAGCTCGGAGCATCCTGGGCCCGTACCTCTCCGAGCTGCAGTCCGGCCTGGTCGTTGCCGGCGCGTTGGCCGGAGCGGGTGAGGCGGCCGCGTACGCGCTGCGACTGGCCAGCGGTTATCTGGCCGATCGGCTGCGCGCCTACTGGTCATTCACCACGGCTGGCTATCTCGTCAACCTCGCCGCCGTGCCGCTGCTGGCGTTGGCCGGCAACTGGCAGGCCGCGGCGCTGTTGGTCGTAGTGGAGCGGGCAGGCAAAGGGCTGCGGGGACCGGCTCGTGATGCGATCCTGTCCAGGGCCACCACACGCTACGGCCACGGTAAAGCGTTTGGCCTCCATGAGCTGCTCGATCAAGTTGGTGCGATGGCCGGGCCCCTTTGGCTTGCGCTGACGCTCTCCGCAGGCCTGCCCGTGCGCGTTGCCCTGGCCACGCTAGCCTTGCCTGCCGCGGCGGCCATCGCCTCGCTTGCAGCCGCCTACCGCTGGTGGCACGCCCGCCTGTCCCCCTCGGCCAACGGCCCGGATGAGCCACCGCTGGCTGCCGACGTGACCACGGCAGCCGCTAGCCTCGACCGGCCAGCCACCCGGACGGCCGCCTTTCGCCTGTTCCTTGCTTCTGTATTGCTGGTGAACATCGGCTTTGCAAACTGGCTCTTCCTTGGCTACCGTTTGCAGGCAGCAGGTGTGCTGACGTCTCGTGCCGTCGCGCTGGCTTACGCTGCAGCGATGGCAATGGATGCTGCGCTGGCGCTACCGCTGGGCAAGGCATACGATCGTTTCGGACCGGCATGCCTGCCTGGTGCCATAGCGACCGCCTGGCTAGCTAGCGTCCTTGGCATGCTGGCTGCTGACGCCCGGAGCGCCTTTGCCGCAGCCCTCGCATGGGGCGCGGCGATGTGCTTTCAGGAGACGGTCTTCAAGGCGGTCGTCGCCCGGTTGGCGCCGGTTGAGCGAAGAGCAACAGGCTACGGATGGCTGCATGCAGCCCAGGGAATCGGGTGGTTGCTGGGCGGCGCCCTGCTAGGCCTGGCCTACGAAGGCTACGGACCGTTGCACGCAGCAGCCCTCGCCACGGTGTCTTGCGGCGCCGCTGCGGCACTTACCGTCCCGCTGGTGCGCGCGGACCGACGTGTGTCAGTTACCGGGGGCAAGTGATGTTCCTGCAGCACGACTGGGTCTCTGGCGTCCAGGTGGGGATGGCCCTCACCGACGTACCCACGCCCGTTCTCTGTCTGGATGTCGACGTCGTTGAGCGGAACATCCAGGCGATGAGCGACTGGTGTCGCGCCAACGGCAAGAGCTGGCGGCCACACATTAAAGGCCACCGATGCCCACAAATCATCGAGCGCCTCCGCGCAGCCGGCTGGCACGCGGTCACGTGCGCGACACTGCGTGAAGCGGAGTTTGCCGCAACCCTTGCCGTGCGCGACATCCTGATTGCCAACCAGGTGGCTCTGGAAAAGTTGTCCCGAGCAGCTCGCCTGGCCCGACTCGCCGACCCGATCCTTGCCCTCGACCATCCGGACCAGGTTACGGCCGCCTCGGATGCAGCGCACCGCGAGGGCGTGCGGTTCCGGGCTATCGTCGAAGTGGATATCGGCATGAGGCGTGCCGGGGTCGAGCCCGGTCAGGCGGCGCTGGAGTTGGCCGCTCAGATTGACCGTGCCCCTGGCCTGGAGCTGGTTGGCATCATGGGCTATGAAGGCCATCTGCTCGATGTGCCGGATCTCGACCAGAAGCGACGCGCCATCACCGACGCGCTCGATCGGCTGGCGGCTGTGCGTGACGAGATGACACGACGCGGCCTCCGCTGTGAGATCGTCTCAGCAGGCGGTACGGGCTCATGCGAATACACGGCCCGGCATCCGGCGGTAACCGAACTGCAGGCCGGCGGGCTGGTGATGATGGACGCGTATTACCGGCGAGACTGCCGCATCGAGCGGTTCGAGTACGCGCTAACCGTGCATACGACGGTCGTCAGCCGGCCGACCCCGCAGCGGGCCATCATCGACGCCGGGCGCAAGACGCACGACATCAGCAATGGCCCCCCCGTATTCCCGCACGGGCCCGACGGTATCACCGTGCTGGCACTCAACGCGGAGCATGGCATTCTGGCAGTCGACGGCCCTGCTCGCTCCCTCCGTATCGGCCAGCGACTCGTGTTCGTCCCGGGCTATTCCGACTTCACCACCATGCTCCACCGTTGCTTCGTCGCCCACCGTGGGGATACCGTCGTGGGCATCTGGCCAATCGGACCACGCTGAGGCGCGGAGTGTCAGACTGTGCATGCGGCAATCGTCAGCGTTGGCAACGAACTGGCACGCGGCCGAATCGTGGACACCAATGCCGCCTGGCTCGCCGAACAGCTGACCTACCACGGCTATGACGTCACCGCGCACGTGACCGTGGGCGACCACGTCGACCAGATCGGCGATGCGCTGCGTTGGTTGACCGGCCGTGCAAGCATCATCATCGTCACCGGTGGCCTGGGTCCCACGCAGGATGACCTAACGCGACACGCCTTAGCCAGCCTGGTCGGCCAGCCACTGCAAGAAGACCGCGATAGCCTGAAGCGCATCGAAGCCCGGTTCAAAGCAACGGGCCGGACCATGCCCGAAGCCAACCGGATTCAGGCGCTCGTGCCACGCGGAGCACGGCCGATCCCGAACGACTACGGCACGGCGCCGGGTATCTGGCTCGAAGTGCCCCTGCAGACACATCGCTGCACGGTCGTGGCCCTGCCGGGAGTGCCAGCCGAGATGAAGCGAATGTTTGCCGAACGAGTGTTGCCGGAGCTTCTGAAAGAGTACCCGACCGGCCGGGTCCGCGTCGAGCGCCGGCTCCATGCGTTCGGACTTGGCGAGTCCCACATCGAAGAGAGACTGCGGGACCTGACGCGGCGCGACCAAGACCCCGAAGTCGGCATCACCGTACACCACGCGACGATCACACTGCGGGTCACGACAAGTGGTCGGACGGAGCGTGAGGCACGGCATCGCATGGAGCCGGTAGTCCGCACGATTTACGAGCGCCTTGGCGAGCTCATTTATGGCGAAGATAACGAAACGTTAGAGGCAGTCTTGCTTCGAGAACTAGACCGCTTGCGTCTAACGCTGGCCGTTTGCGAAGGTCTTACCGGCGGCATGGTCTGTGAGCGGCTGGTGGCGGTCGCGGGTACGAGCCGGTGGCTCCGTGGCGCGATGGTTCTGTACGCCAACGATACGAAGCTCGACCTACTCGGCATGCCCGAGGAGTTGCTGGCAGAGCATGGTGCAGCCAGTGAGCAGACGGCCCGATACCTGGCCGAAGCCGTACGGCTGCGGTTCGCCGCCGACCTGGGGCTGGCTACGGTCGGATGGATGGAGCCACCGCTGGGTGATGCCGCCAGCGACCAGATCGCCACGGTCTGGATTGCGGCCGCCTCCGAACTGGCCGTGACTGCCGAATGTTTTCGCACGCAGGCCGATCGGGAGGAGATTCGAGTTAGAGCCACGAAGGCGGCGCTGAACCACTTGAGGCTCAGGCTGCGTCGGGCCAGACCACGTTGAGCACGAGCTAGCCCGATCAGTGTGCCTCGGCTACGACGTCTCGCACGCCATCGGCACTCGCGCGCAGCTTACGGCAAGTCGTCGGTTCATCCGACCGCTCGTGCCGATCGTACCCAAGATCACCTGGATCACGCGCATCAGCTGATCGCGACGATACCGCGTGCGGCCGAGCATGCGGCTTTGCGGGATCGGGCTTGGCAACTCAGGCGCACAAAGGCAGGCTGGGGTAAGCAAAAGCAGCACATTGGCAGGGCTCTCGGCAAAAAGGCCACGGCGTCCCGAGCTGGAGGCTTTCGACGGCATTCGTACCCCGGGCGCCCCCTGTCCAGCAAGCCGGGAGGCTTTAGCAAGGCACGACTGCTCGCAGGTGGCCTGCGGCGCAATCGGCCAACGTCTGACTTGGCGGTCGTCGGCCCGAGAGAAGTTTCGATGGCGGATCGGCTTGAGCACAATCCGCCGGTGTCCCTCGAACACGTAACCCTGGAACGCCTCGCGCCGCTTGCGCACTGCTCATGCCGGACGACAAACCAACCGGATGGCATCGGCGGACGGGAACAGCCCGGTGCCGAGAAGGATTCAGGTCAAGCGAAGCCGCAGG
>JALXBF010000079.1 GCA_026991575.1 Planctomycetota bacterium
ACAATGCGTGCACCCGGAAGCTACGCCGGAAACTCGGCGATCCTCCAGCGAATCTGGAAGATCCAGAGGCGCATCACATTGTGGTGGTGGGAAAATTCAGTCGATATCCCGAGGAAGCGCGGAAGGCTGCGCAGGAAGCCAGGGACATTCTTGCGAGGTTTGGCATCGATCTTAACGATGCGGCCAATGGAGTCTGGCTTGGGAGAGAATATCACCGGAAATTGCACACAGCTGGTTATTTACTGGAAATCCGTAGGCGCCTGCGAGAAGCCAGCAAGAAGGGACGGCGGGGCGTGCTCGCGGAGTTGAGAAAGATCAAGAACGAACTTGCTAACGAGGCCTTCGTCTTTTGAGGCACTAGAGCCAAGAAGAACCAGAATAATGCTACGCGTATACAAGTACAAGCTTGAACACCGCAAGGGACGGCCGGCATACCGAAGCGTCTGGTTTTTGAATGGGCATGAACCTCCAAGAGAGTTGGTCGATCAGGTCGAGCTGCGCCTCGACAAGGTCCAGCCGTTGGCAGACATCTGGGTTCCGTGGGAGGTCCGCTATGAGGGGCCAGTCGACCTCCCCAAGGGACACTTCTTCTCGATTACTCCGTTGAGTTACTACGGCATTGCCATGGACGAGGCGGCACGGCGTGTGCTGGAACCGCTACTGGGACCGTATGGGGAGTTCTTACCGTTTAGGAGCCGCGACGGCAGGTTCTACCTGTTCAACTGCCTGCATACGCTCGATCCGACGAACCGAGAGGCTGTGAAGGTCGAGCAGTTTGATATTGCGGACGCGTACGACGTGTACGAGTGGAAAGACTGGAGGCTTTCGTTGGAGGAGAGACGGGCAAAGTGGATCGATCCGTCGAGGCTGCCCGAGGATTTCGTGGTGTTCCGGCTTCCTGGTTACGACAAACTGTGGCCATTGCCAAACGTGTACGTTTCGGACGCGGTGGTGGAGGCGGCGCGGTCGGCGGGCCTGAAGGGGGCGCAGTTTGAGCTGCTGTGGCCACCGGAGGAGGAGCACCGGATCGTCTACAGCTACGAGCAGCCGAAGACGGAACCGCGGCGTGAGCGTGGCTGGCGGCAGCGGATACGGCGCAAGGTGGTGGAGGTGGGCTGGGATGCGGTGATCCTGGAGGCGGAAGCAGTTCGGCAGGGCAGCCCGACGCTGGCGTACACGGAGCATCAGGACATGATGTGGCGGGCGTTGTACGAGCACCACCTAAGTCTGTGGGAAGTGTCGCCGTGGAGTCGGCTCAGCTGGCAGCTGCACGGGTTCTATCAGGACCTGCAGTGCGGGGGTTTTTCACAGGCGGTGTTCAATTTGTGGCGAGAGGGGATAGCGTCCGCGGTGGAACGGGCACTGGAGGAGATAGGCGCGCGGGGCCATCTGGAAGCATTTCGTGCTGGGGTGGCAGTGGTGGAGGGACTGGGCGAGGATCGGTTGCGGGAGTTTCTGGAGGGGGAGTATTTTGGCGATGAGTGGAAGGAGGTGCGGGACGAGCTGAATCGGGTGAATGAGCTGTTTGATCGGGAGGATGATGTGGAGCCGTTGGAGCAGATCCATGCCCGGTGGTTGTTTGAGCATCCTCGCCGTGTGGTGTTGGAGGACTGGGAGATAGAGGGTTGGTTGGAGGATCGGGCGCGATCGCTTGTGGGTCGTCGTCGCTATGTGCGTGAGGCGGAGCAGCAGGGGCAGGAGCCG
>JALXBF010000080.1 GCA_026991575.1 Planctomycetota bacterium
GGGAATCGGACCACCCGGGCCGCGGGCGGGATCGACCCGCCCGCGGCCCGAAAGGGAAAAAAGTTCTTTGGAGATCTGCCCGCGCTATCCATCAACGTTGCGGGCGGGGGGGCATGAAGCCCCCCGCCCGCCCATTGAAGCAAGCTGCTGGGTCAATTCGCCCATCCCCCTCGGCAGGGGTGATGCACCCCATGCCCCCTCGCGAGAACGTAGGATACCTTCGGCTAACAGGGTTCAGGCCAAACCGTGGTGACGACTTCCACCTCGCTGATCCAACGCGCTCCAGCGCGCACCGGGCGGGGGGCGTAAAGCTCCCCGCCCGCCGGTTGAAGCAGGCTGCTGGGTTGATTCGGCAATTGCGGACGCAGCATCCGGGCCGTTCGTCGTCGAGCGCCGTGGTGTGTAGGGGCGATCGTCTGCCGGTCGCCACACGCGCAGATTCTGCCCCTCGCCGCAACCATGTGAACCGCGACCATCCCGCACCCGTTGCTGCTACATCCAGCGGCTTGCGTCGCGCCTGGCTGCGCCCGCCAAACGGCCCGGGCGCCGGTTCGGTCCGCCTGCGTTGGAGAGCCGTTCAACCCGCCAGCTACCGTGAGCTCGCGCGAGGGGGGGCATTACGCCGCGCTCCTGCTCCGTTCATGGCTGGTGGGGGCGATGAGAGTCTTGATTTTTGCGCCCGTCCTTGAACCCCCCTCGACGCAGCGGTCATCGACCGCGGCACGGCGGGCGCGAATCTCTCTTCGACGCGCGGAGCGATCCGATGAAGTTGGCGGCGGGGTTCCGTGAGACCCCCTTCGCGCGAGCTGAGGGCAAGCAGCGGCTGGATGAGCCTGCGGGAGAGGTAAGAACACGGGGGAGGAGTGGCCGGAAGGGGATGCTTTTCCGAGGTCGCAGTTTGTGCAGGCTTCGTTGCGAGGAAATCTCGCGTGCCACCATGCGGGACTCGATGCTGAAGCACGCACGGCGGTGGATCAGAGAACTGCTTCAGCAGGGGGCGCGGCTGAAGTGTCCGAAGACAGCGGCGACGTACCGCCTCCTGCGGCACGAGCCGTCGTTGTGGGTGTTCTTGTACCACAACGGCGTTGAGCCGACCAACAACGCGGCGGAGCGGGCACTGGGTGCGCGGGTAACTGTGGAGGATGATCAACTGTCGTAACGACACGGAATCTGGTGCCGGCTGCACAGGAGGGCGGTCAGCGTTACGGAGAGGTGCCGAGAGAGTGGGCGCTGTATCCAAGCCTTATCGCGGACACACTTGCTGCCTATCGATGGGGAAGACAACCTGCATGCGTCTGTCGCGCACCGGCCACGTGACGCCGGCGACTTGCCCTCTACGCATTCACACGGATGGGGCGCTGCCCGAGCCGATCAACCTTACCCCAATCATCGTCCAACGCCGCCCGCGCCCCTCAGCGGCTACACGGTTTACTCGCTCTGTTGAAGACCGGCGAGCTTCACTAATTCGTCCCACGTGGTTGCGTCTGACGTTATCTCGGACACCTCTCCGGTTGCAGTATCCTCCTCCCAAAGCAGTTCCCTAGTACCGGCAAACGAGCTGTCGCTGAACAGTGCACAGTAGTCTTCCTCGCCAACTACCAGTTCCACAGCCGGCGCTTCCAGCAGCCTTCCGATCGCCGCTCCCGTGGTGGTGGCTCTCCAGTGTACAGAACGTCGCCAGTCGACGTAGCTGCTGGAAAAGCCCGTTGTCCTTGCCACCACCTTCATCGTCTCAACGTCCACAAGATGGCCAGTATCCAGGAGTAGGCGCTTCCCTTCGGGATCCGGGTAGGCCGCAACCTCCGTCCGACCTGGTTCTTCGAGGTCCAGCTCAGCCGTAACCCTCCATGGCTCCGGATCGATTCTAAGCACTCGGACCGCACGAGGCTCGTCGGGCCAGAAAATCACCGACTCGAGGCTGTCCTCAGCGTTTGCCGCTTTCGTTGAGTCGCGGTCACTCCGCCAGTCCGTCAGCACTGCCAGTATCGCCCGGTCTCCACGGATCCAAGCAACATCACTAAATGTCAAACGCACACTTTCGGGGCGCCACGACCATACGCAGCGTCTTTCGCGAAGGTCCCACACTCGCATCTCGCGACCACATGTCACCGCCAGTCTTCCAGACGTGTCGACTCGGACAAAGTGGACTGGTCCCTTGCCGATTGGCAACTTGACCACAGGATCACCCGGCTCCTCGGCGGCGTAAAGAAGTAGGTATCCTTCCCACTCGCCGTCGGGATAGCCGTTTCGGAGCGCAAGGCACACGATCAGGGGAGGATCCGGGGACACGTCGAAGTCGCCCAGGTCCAGATCGTCGGGTAACCGGATCGACTGGCGGCGCCAACTCCGCGGCTGGACAACCAGCAATTCATTACGCCTCCCGTCCGTTAGGATCCGCTTTCCGTCGCGTGAGACCACCACATGCCGAAGTTTGTTGAACGGCAGCGGGATCCTCGTAAGCGGGCGGATATTGGCTGGATCGAAGAACATAAGGGACGAATCACACAGAAGGGCGCATACAGTCTCGCCTTGCCCAAGAAGGGTTCTTACCCCGCGCACCGTGCCCCCGAGCACGGCGACTGGTCCGCTGAGGTCGTGAGCGTAAAGGTGGGCGCGAGCGGGATGAGGGCAGTCGGCGCAGCAGATCGTGATGACGCCCGTGCCGTTGAGACACCAGGCTGCTCTTTCGTTGCGCAGCTCATGATGAGCTCTTCGTGCTGTCCGGAGGTGAAATTCACCGCGTCCGACCTCCCAGACCTCCAGCGATCTAGGACCTTTGACAAGCAGCAGCGGCTCGCTTGGGTGGAAGTCGAGACTCATCGGCCAGTCGAATTCGAAGCTGCCCAAGAGCTCCCCGTCCAGACTATACAGCGCGATGTCCTCGGACCTGCCGAGTGCGAGATATCGGGCTTTGGCGTGCACGGCAATCGCGCTCGGTCTCCCAGCCACGCGCCACTGCCTGTGCCACCCCGCAAAAGGGGCTAGCACGTGGATGTCTGCGGCTGCACTCTCCTCGTTTTCCTTTTCTTCTTGTCCAGGGATAATTGCAAGGCACAGGATTCTGGCTCTCTGGTCGCATGCTGCCGCCACAAGCGTTGCATTGTCTCGACGCAGTAGACAGACGGCCTGCTGCGACGACAGGTTCATCCGCCAGACCTGAACCCCGTCCTCCACGAAAAGGCCGCCATTGACCCAGGCAAAAAGGTTACCGGCTCGGTCGAAACAGCCGACGACTGCTTCCATGTTGTCCTCGAGCTTGACGCTCACCCGCAGACCGTGTTCCTGGCCTGTGCTCCCGAGGTCGACGATGTCAAGCTCCTCGTAAGAGCTCCAGGCGAGCAGTGGGCCGCTATAATGGAGCGACACGGAACGCCCCGTGCCACCCCACTCGCGATCAGTGCCCGTGTCGGCGACAAGCGCGACCCGAGCATGCGCTAGGTCCGCGATGAGCCAGCGATCCCGCTCAACGTCCAGCAGGGCGGCGTATCGTCCCGTTGCATCAATGGTCGCCGGCCGGTAGAACGGCTCGTGGCCATGCGCGTAAGTGAGACAACTCGCAGCTGGCTGCAGGAAACGTGACTCTTGCTCGTGTGTGTTAGTGGACTGCATGTCCGTGATGCCAACGTCAGAGGCCGCATTGCCAAGGTGCGGGCAGGATGCCCGCTTCGACTGGTGGCGGTGCTTTGGAGCTCGGGTCACTGGCCATTATACCGGCCCTTGTACGAAGTCCACCATTCATAAAGCCATGCCGCTTGGTATGGAAACCCGTTGTCCACAAGGTCGCCGATTAGGCCGTCCCAACCAGCTAGGCCGATGTACTCGTCGGCGGCAGCAATATCGCCCCTCATGAGCGCGTCGACGAGCCCAGCGAAGTTGTCTGAGTTGGCTATCGTGTCTAGGGCGCTGATGCTGTCCCCAATCAGATTCTCGAACAGAATGCCTACGATCGACCAGCCGCTGAGTCGCTTAAGCTCTCTCCACATCTGCTTGTGGAGTTTCTGAGCGGCCCGTTCGAGTTGCCGGATCTTGCTAGCTGTCTTACCAGACTCTTTGTGCCGTCGGATTTCGGCACGTATATCCCAGTACCGGCTGAACAATGCCAGAAAGTCGGCACCTGTTCGGAGTTCTTGGACGAACCTTTCTGCGTCGTCGACCGTTTGTAGCCGTCCCTTCCTAACCGCCCGAGTCAACCTGACCTCAAGGCGCCAGAGGTACGCACGGTGCAGAATGTCGTAGCAGTGCCGCTTGTCGACTGGACCCGTGGTCGCGTTTAGCAGATAGTCGATCACCTCGTCGGGGACCTTGCCTAGGAGGTATTTCCGGATCAAGGATTGGCAAACGTAGTGGTGGCCCTGGGCGCGAGCCAGGCCGAGAGGGTCAGTCCATGCTAGTGGGTTATTGCGAACGTAGGCGTAGGGCAGCGGACCGTCGGAGAGGGCGATGGGATCCGGGCTCGCGAAGCGTCCGGAGGCCGGGGATTGGACCCTCGCGCGCATCCCCCAGAGGACGCTCGCGCTGACCATCGGCCTTCCGGTGTAGCCAAAGCGGGACGTACTCGACCAGCCCCCTACGGGTAGGCCAAAGCTCTCGTAAGCTATGGTCTCGAGGATCGTGCCGACCGAATCCACCCAACCCCGGATGCTGCCGAGGTAGTCGGTGAGGTCGAAGGTGATTTCACCGAGGGCGTCTTCGCGGGCAAGGAGGGAGTCGATTGCCGCCGCGTAGAGGCGGCGCTCGGTGAGCTGCGGCGTGATGCCATCCGAAGTGTCCGCATCCGTAAAGTCGGCAATGGGGTTGGCCGCGAAGATCGCGCTTGAGTAGATGCCATCCACATACGGGGCAAGCCCGCCCTGGGCGATCTGCTCGGCCGTCGGAGGCTGGGCCAGGTCATGGAGCACAAACGTGAACCGCTCCGGCTCAGGGCCAGCCGGGCCGTCGGGGTCCTCGTAGAACGCGATCCGGCGGTTGAACGCATCGTAGACGTACGTCTCAGTCCACAGCACATTCCCCTGGCCATCCTTGTGCACCACCGACGTCAGCCGGTTGCGGTAGTCCCACGTGTACTCCGTTACCTCGCCGGTCACCGTGTTCGTCTTGCGAATGAGGTTGCCTTCGTTGTCGTACTCGTAGTCGTTGGTTCCGTCCGACAGCAACCGGTTGTCCGCACCGGTCACATAGCCGGTCCCGTGCAGGTGCGACTCCGTTCGATTGCCATTGGGCGTGTAGCGGTAGTACTCGATCAGATTCCCTTGACCATCCCACACGTCCGTCAGCTGACCCTGTGGGTCGTACGCATACGTGCGCGTCCCTTCCGGGCCGCTGTACGCCACAATCTGACCGGCCGCATCCCACGTGTAGGCGAAGTCTGCCAGCGGCGTCGCATTGCCCTGCGAATCCACGTAGTCGTGGTCAATTAGCGTCACCCGCGAGGCAGCATCATAGCTGTAGTTGGTGACGATCTGGGGATCCTGACCCCAGCCACCACCGGAGCCGGGCTCAAAGCGGACCATCCGCACCAGCCGGCTGGCCGCATCGTAGGCGAACTGCGCGGTGGCCTTCGGCGTGCCGCTGACCAGCAACTCCGCCTGTGTCATGCGCGAGAGGCTGTCATACTGGTACCGCCACTCGGTGCCGTAGTTGTCGGTGAGGCGGATGCGGTTGCCGGCATCGTCGTAGGTGTTGGTGAGCTGGATGGCCGGGTAGATCGAGGGGCTGCCGGTGTTGTCGAGGCTGATGATGCGGCCGGCGTCGTCGTAGGCAAGCGTGTAGGTCTGGTTCGGGTCGGAGACGCCGATCAACTGGTTGGCGGCATCCCAGGTGTAGTTGATCTGGAAGATGACGTGGCGCTGGCCGTCGAGCCACTTCTCTGCGGTGCGGCGGCCGTCGAGGTCGTAGTCGAACTCACGCCGCCGCCCGTTGCGATCGACGACGGCCGTCAGTTGACCGGCGGCATCGTGCTCGAAGAAGCGGCTCAGCCCCAGCGCGTTGATCTCTTCGATGACCCGATCCACGGCATCCAACCGCCACTGGGTCGTGTTCCCATCGGCAT
>JALXBF010000081.1 GCA_026991575.1 Planctomycetota bacterium
AGATCTTTAACCCGGTCTGGTCTCCAGGGCGGAAGCACCGCGTCGCGCTGGTGGGCTTCTTTGATCTGGATGGCGACAAGGAGGATGACCGAGCCCTGCTCAAGCACATGTTAGCTCAGCATGGTTGTGTGGTCGATCTTGAGGTATTGCCCGATGGGACGACCGAAGGTGAGCTGAGTGCGTTTACCGACTGGGTTGTGTTGGGGCACGTTCCTGGCATCACGGATGCCGAGGCGGCGATCCAGGAGGATGAGGAAGCCGGCGGTTTCCAGCTGCACCGAGTCACGCAGGCGGCTCAGACGGTCATTCGCGATGCTGCCAATCTTGGCGTGCCCACGATCGCAGCGGACGAGTTCTACGAGTTCCTTGGCTATCAGCCGCACAGCCGCATCTACGAACCGGCCAATTACCAGGCAGGCACCGAGGCTGGGGCGCGTGAGCGGGCTCAGGCGGGCAAGCCGGGAACCGGAACGGCCCGTGGCAGCGTGCCGGCACCCGGCTTCCTGCGGTACATCCGCTATTGATCGATCGCCTCCTGGCAGCGCAAACGAAACCGCGGAGCAGGCCACTAGCCTGCTCCGCGGTCGTTTTTCTCAGTCGGGGCGACTGGATTCGAACCAGCGACCTCACGGTCCCGAACCGTGCGCTCTAACCAGGCTGAGCTACGCCCCGACATCGGTTGTCCTCTTCAATAATACCGCCTGGGCAAGGGGCGGCACGGGCGACTCCTGTGCCGGACCACGCCAGGAAAAGGACCTAGAGTGGGCTGGGGGGTGGGAAGGCGAGCCGCACGGCCGAGCTGGCGAAGGGGCCGCGCCGTTGGCTTGCTTTTCGCGCCTGCGCGGCCGCACCTATAATGCTTGGTCAGGCAGGCAGAGCGGCCGCTTTCGGAGCGTGTCATGACTGGCTTTGGCCGATGGCTACGAGATGTGTGGCTCGCGGTGGTGACCATCGCTCAGGGCATGGTGGTCACGATCCGCTACATGCTGGCCACGTTCCACCCCCGGCGCAAGGCGTTCACGCAGCGGTTTGAGTATCCGGAGCTGCCCGTACCGGTGCGGCCGCGTTACCGAGGGTTTCACCGCTACGACCTGACCACCTGCATTGCGTGCGATCAGTGTGCCCGGGCGTGCCCCATCGATTGCATCTACATCGAGAAGGAGCGCAATCCGGTTGGCAAAGGCTTTCGGGTGATCTCCTTCACGATTGACTACACCAAGTGCATGTTCTGTGGCCTGTGCACGTATCCTTGTCCCGTGGACTGCATCTACATGGGCCAGACGCATGATCTGAGCGCGTACAGCCGCGATAGTTTGATCGTGGATTTCGCAAAGCTGCCGCTCGAAATCGCCTGGGGCCTTGGGACGCTGAACCCGACGGCAGTGGCCGAGTCGAAGGTGATCCCCGAACCGGTCTGGCTGCCTGCCGCTCAGGCCAGCGGCAAGTAACCTGCGGCCCGGGCCATCGATGGGCAGAGATGAGAGGCGAGCCTAAAGGCCAAAAAGTGGCGAAGCGACGGTATTTCAGCGTCGACGTGGCCAATCGGATGCTGCCGCTGGTTCGATCGATCGTGCAGGATTTCGTCGACGAGCTGAAGCGGTACGAGGCATTGCAGGAGCGGATGGCGCTGTTGTCCAGGGTCGAGAAGCAGCGGCTGACGGCCGGGCACCGTGAGGAGATTGAGGACGTGGAGCGGCAGTGGCAGAGCTGCGGCGCCCGGTTGCGTGGCCTTCTGCAGGAGCTAGACAACCTGGGCGTGGAGCTCAAAGGTGGCAACGGCCTGGTCGACTTCCCCGCCTTGCTGCACGGCCGGGAAATCTACCTGTGCTGGCAGCTCGGCGAACCTGAGGTGATGTACTGGCACGAAAAGGACGCCGGGTTCCAGGGCCGGCAGCCTATCACGGACGAGCTCCGTGCTGAGCTGGCGGCCCAGAACGACGACGACTCGCTCTGAATGGCTTCGGAGTCCGCGCATGACACCCTACGTCTCACTGGCGAGTTACCTCGTGCTCTTCCTGCTGGGCGGCTTCATCGCCGTCTTTGCCGCACTGGTGGTCGGCTGGCTGGTGCGACCGAACAACCCGGCCGAAGACAAGCTGGAGGTGTACGAGTGTGGTGAGCCGACCATCGGCTCCAGCTGGATCCAGTTCGACTTGCGGTTCTATGTGGTCGCGCTGCTGTTTGTGGTCTTCGACGTCGAGGTGGCCTTCTTCTTCCCGTGGGCGACCGTCTTCGGCACGGCGCGCCACCTGGCAGATCCTAGTGTGACGGAGCAGAGCGTCCGCGCGGCCCTGACCGCGAAACTGGCCGGGGCGCCGATCGAAGAGGTTCGCCCGCAGGCTGTTCCAGAAGGGAGCACGCAGGAAGCGATTTCCCACGAAGATGCCTGGACGATCACTGCGTTGGCCGTGGCAGACCTGGCGGTCTTCTTTGGCGTGATCCTGCTTGGCTTCGCCTACCTCTGGAAACGGGGCGACATCGAGTGGGTGCGGTCCACGTTGGCTGAGGAACGTACGCCGGAGGAATTGGTCGAGGAGCTGGCCGCACCGGAGGAAGAGCAACCTCAGCTGACCCTCACCGGCGCATCCTCCGCGACGTCCTCCAGCCCGTAGTCGGTCTCATCACCGCGAAGCGAACGTGTCATGAGCCCTCAAGAGATCGCTCAGTTGCTCAAGGACCAGTTCGGTGATCGGATCACCGGCGAAGCGCTCGACGTGCTGGATCCCTGGATCGCCGTTGCGCCGGAGGCGCTGCACGAGGTGATGGAGTTCCTCCGCAACGACGAGCGGCTGGCAATGGACTTCCTGCACTGTGTCAGCGGCGTGGACTACTTCGAGCCCGACCCCAAGAAAGCGAAACGGGCCAAGTTCGAGCCGCACATGGAGGTGCTCTATCACCTCTCCAGCATGAAACACGGCCACCGGATCGTCATCAAGGTCTTCCTGCCACGCTGGAAGAACGACCGACCGGGAGAACTGCCCGAAGTGCCCTCGGTTGCCGACATCTGGCCTACGGCCAACTGGCATGAACGGGAAGTGTACGATCTGATGGGCATTCGTTTCGTCGGACACCCGGACCTGCGGCGGATCCTGTGTCCGGAAGATTGGGTCGGGCACCCGCTGCGGAAAGACTATGAGTTCCCCGACGAATACCACGGCATCCGGGCCCGTTAACACGACGGCGCATGGGACAAGCCATGGCAACACCGACGGCCGACCAGACGAACGTCATCGAAGTGGATGTCCGTACGGACGAAATGCTCGTCAACATGGGGCCGCAACACCCGAGCACGCATGGCGTGCTCCGACTGGTGCTGCGCGCCGATGGCGAGATCGTCCGTGAGGTGACCGCCCACATCGGCTACCTGCACCGCTGCGCCGAGAAGATAGGCGAGAACCTGGCCCCCTACCAGTACATCCCGTACACAGATCGGATGGACTACCTGGCGGCCATGAACATGAACCTGGGCTACGCTCTGGCCGTGGAGAAGCTCTGCCAGATGAAGATCCCTGAGCGAGCCCAGATTATCCGGGTGATCATGGCTGAGCTGGGCCGTATTGCCAGCCACCTGGTGGGCATGGGAGCGTACGGGCTGGACCTGGGCACGTTCAGCCCGTTCCTGTATGCGTTCCGGGAGCGCGAGAAGATTCTGGACCTATTCGAAGAGACGTGCGGTGCTCGGCTCACGTGTAGCTATGTCACCATCGGCGGCGTCACGCATGATTTCCCGCCCGGGTGGGTGGAGCGTTGCAAACAGTTCCTCGACTACTTTGAGCCGAAGATCGAAGAGTACCACACGCTCCTGACACGCAACGCCATCTTCATCCGCCGCACTGCGGGCCTGGGGGTGCTGCCACCGGACATGGCCATAGCCTACGGTTGCACCGGACCGGTGCTGCGTGGCTCCGGCGTTCGCCACGACCTGCGCAAGGTGCAGCCGTACTGCGGCTACGAGACCTACGACTTTGAGATCGCGTGCCCACCGTTTGACGACGCACCCGACGAGGCTGTCATTGGCGATGCCTGGCATCGCTTCTACGTGCGGATGGTTGAGATCAAGGAGAGCGTCAAGATCCTTCGGCAGGCCCTGGCCCGTTATGAGCAGAACCCCGAAGGTTCGCATCGTTCGCCTGAATGGAAACCCACAATGAAGCTGCCTGCCGGCGAGGCGTATCTGGAAACGGAGTGCCCGCGCGGCCAGATGGGATTCCTGGTGGTCGGGATGGACGCGCCGATTCCGTGGCGGGTCCGAGCCCGCTCCAGCAGCTTCTGCAACCTGTCGGTTGTTTCTGAGCTGTGCAAGGGCTGTTTGATCGCCGACGTGCCTGCCATCGTCGGTTCGCTCGACATCGTCATGGGTGAAATCGACCGCTAGCGGCGACGCAACTGAGGGCGGCTGCCACAGGGCATGGCCGAGCCGAAAGGCAAAGTCGTAACCATCAGCGTGTTCCTGCTGGCGCTGTGCGGCCTTGTCCTGCTCGTGCGGCTGTCGCGCCAGGATCGGACCACGTCAAGCCCCTTGCTTGTGGCCGCAGCGGCCAGTCTTCGGCCCCCTCTAGAGGCGCTGGCCGACGACTACTGCCGCTACCACGACGTGCCCCGACCGCGGATCACCTACGGTGCTTCGGGCACGCTTGCCGAACAGATCCGACAGGGGGCACCGTACGATGTGTTCCTCGCAGCGGATGCCGAACACGCCCGGTGGGCGGCGGGCCGTGCCGGCTTCGCTGCCCCGTCACGCACGATTGCCACCGGTGTGCTGGTTCTCTGGTCGCGGAGCCGACAGCCCGCAGAGCTGGCCCGCCGCATCAGGCTGGGCCAATCCCGGACGCTGCGCCTGGCGGTGGCCAACCCTGATTATGCCCCCTACGGTCGGGCCGCGCGTCAGTTCTTGATGCGCCACAACGCGTGGCAAGCAGAGCATCTTGTCCTCACGGCCAACGTGGCGCAAGCTGCCCAGTATGCGCTGGCCGATCTGGTCGACGGAGCGTTTGTCTCGCTGTCCTACGCCCTCCATGACCGCATGCGCCAAGCTGGCAGCTATTGGATCGTGCCCCCCGATCAGTACGATCCCCTGCCTCAAACAGCTGTAGTCCTGTCGGACCGCGCGGCTGCTGGGGAATTCGTCCGTTGGCTCGGGTCCAAAGCGGCCGCCCGGGTGTGGCGCCGCTATGGCTACCGGATGGCGGGAGACTAGCGATGGCGTCTGGGGCTGCCATCTGGGACGCCATCCTGGTCACATTGCGGTTGGCCAGCCTAACCGCCTTGTTGCTTGCGCTTCTTGGCGTGCCGCTGGCCTACTGGCTGGCCATGGGCCAGAGCCGGTTTCGTTCTCTGGTGGAAGCCGTGGTTACGCTTCCGACCGTGCTGCCGCCCACGGTCCTGGGGTATTACCTGCTCGTGGCATTTGCTCCCCAGTCGCTGCCGGGGCGGCTGTTTCGCGCCCTGACGGGCACGAACCTGGCGTTCAGCTTCTGGGGCATTCTGGTGGCCAGTGTCATCTTTAGCGCCCCCTTCGCGCTGCGCCCCTATACGGTGGCGTTTCAGTCGATTGACCGTCGGCTGTTGGAGGTCAGTTGGTGTTTGGGCTTAAGTCGCTGGCGCACGTTCTGGGCGGTGGTGTTGCCGCTGGCATGGCACGGTGTGCTCAGCGGCACCGTGCTTGCCTTCTGCCACGCGGTGGGTGCCTTTGGCGTCATCCTCATGGTGGGGGGCAACATCCCCGGCCGCACACGGACGCTGTCGGTGCTCATCTACGATTTGGTGCAGGCACTTGAGTACGGCATGGCCGGGCGAGTGGCAGCTGGCCTCGTGCTCTTTGCGCTCTGCGTGCTACTACTGGTCCATTGGCTGAACAGGCGGGCAACCGGTTACCGTGCTCGTTGAGGTTGACATCGAACATCGTTACCGGCACGGTCCTGCTATCCTGGCCCGGTTTACCGTGGCGCTGGCGGCGGGTCGCTCCTGCGCACTGGTCGGGCCCTCCGGTGCGGGCAAGACCACGGTGTTGCGCGTTCTCGCCGGTCTGGAGCGTCCGCAACGCGGCCGGATCCGCGTGGATGGCCAGCTCTGGTTTGACCATGAACGCGCCATCTTTCTCCCCCCTCAGGCCCGCCGCACCGGGTTGATCTTCCAGGACTACGCTCTCTACCCGCACCGCACCGTCTACGGCAACGTCCTGCTGCCGGCCCGGTTGGCAGCAGCCTCCGCGGCCGAAGCGGACCAAAGGGTGCGAGAGCTTCTGGAGCTGGTGGGCCTCTGGGATGAACGGGACCGGTATCCGCACCAGCTTTCGGGCGGGCAACAGCAGCGGCTGGCACTGGCCCGTGCCCTGGCATGCCATGCCCGCCTGCTGCTGATGGATGAGCCGTTTGCCGCGCTGGACCAACTCACCCGACATGCCGTGCGTGAGCAACTGTTCCGGCTGGTAAGCCGCAGCAACGTACCGCTAATGGTCGTCGGTCATGACTGGCAAGAGATCGCTGTCGACGCCCACTGGGTTATCGTCATGGCGTCCGGAAGGGTGGTCGCCGCAGGCCCTCCGGACCTGCTCGCAGACCAGCCGCCGTGCCGGCTCGTGGCGGAACTGGCCGGTTACCGGAACGTCTTTCCGGTCGTGCGCGTTCGGACCCGGGAGCAGCACCGAGTTCAGGTTGACCTGGGCGATGCGAGTCTCCTGGTGCGCAGCGTCCAGCCAACCCCGTCGGGCGCGGGCCCGCTATGGTGCTGCGTCCACCCGGAATCGATCATCGTAGAGAATGGCACTGCGCGGCACCGTGACGCGAACGTGCTCCCTGGGACGGTGGAGACGGTCGAATGCGCGGTTCGGCCGGCCCGAGTCACAGTGCGCCACCGCAGCAGGCTGTGGTCGGTCCAGCTGCCGCTGACCCAGGCGCGGACATTGCGGCCTGGAGCAACGGTACGGCTGGTGGTCCCGGAGGATGCCCCCCGGCTCGTCCAAGACGCCTGCGAAGCCACCCCTGGCCCGCCATGACCATCCCCTGCTTCACGTCCGGCGGTGCGGCTGTGCCGGTGTATGAAGAGCGCAGGGGCCCGGTTACAGTAGCGGACCGACCGGGCCCCTGCCACGACGCGGAGCGTTACGCTGGTTGGCCGGTTGTAACGTCCAGTAACTGCACCTGCTCGTCCACGTGCTTGTTCCAGTCCACCAGCGCGGCTGAACCATCGCGCAGCCAGCCCGGGTTCACCACGAACGTGTGCGCGATCCGCTGGAAGCCTCGGTGGTCGGTCGGTCCGAAGACGGCGCACAGGTCGGGATGGAAGCTGTCGATCAGGTCACCGACCACGGCATTGCCCTGCTCGCCGCCGAGCGGTCCCGGAGGTGCCTGACCGAGCAGCATCACCTTCCGGCTTTGCTCGGCTCTAAGCAGGCCGCGCAGCAGGTATTCTGCCGTGTTCTTCGCATAGACCAGACTCGGAGACCGAACGTCCTCGGCCTGGCTAAAGTTGCCGCCTACGCCGCAGATTGCTACATCTTTCTCCTCGTCAACCGTGCCGTGCACGACATGCACGTGCGGGAAATCCACCTCAGTGTTCACTGCCAGACCAAGGAACAGGTGCAAGGGCACGTCGTCCGAACCCGGGATCACTGCGGCGTGCACGTTCAGGTCACCAAGCGTCTTGAAGAACCGTTCCAGGTAACCGAAGCGCGTCTTCTCGTCCGACTCGTCCGACTTCGGCATGATCCCGCCCACGACCAGGATGCAGTCGGGGCGGTGTTCTTGAACCAGCTGCCGAAGGTGTTGCAGTGCCTGCTCGCTGCCGTAGAAGCCACCGCAAAGGAGGAACTTCCTCATGGCTCTGCCCTCCACCTGTGTGGTTTCTCTGAGCGGTCGCCCGCTACCGCCGTGTGCGGCTCAGAAGCGGTTCAGTGAGGCCATGTGCCCCACTGCCGCCAGCGTCGCGCTCCGCTCCCAGTACTTGACCGTTGAGCCGGTGTCGATGGCCAGCGTTACGGCTTCGGTGACGGCATCGACTTCCTGAAGTTGGCCGGCGCCACACTCCGGGCACCGGTCTGCCAACGTCGTTCTCAGGCACGACGGGCACTTGCCCGCCGTGAGCTTCAATTCGGGATCGACCAACAGAGCATGGACGCGATGCTGCCAGAGCGCCCTGAAAACCTCCTCCGGCCCCCTGGCGCTGCGGCCCGGTCCACGCTCCTCGATTTGCCGCCAGATCCGCTCGCAGTGCGCTTCCTCAATGCGCCGCTCCTCGACTTCGGTGCGTTCAAGTACTTCCGTCGGGGTGATCGATTGGACCGGCACGTCCCAGCGCGCGATCACCTTGTCGCGCAGGTAGCTGTGCAGATGCTGTTCAAACTGCGGCAAGACCTCATGCAGGCCGCCGATAATCAGGTGGTCAAACTTTTCCTGCTGATACAGCTCGAAGAGTGCCTGGGCCGTGTGGTCAAAGTGCTTGTGGAAGTACTCAACGTGCTTGCGCATGTACTCCAGCTCGCTGAACGGATCCGGGTAGCGGATCCGCCCCGGGATCTCGTCCGTTACGTCCGTGCGCTCCTCGATGGCGCCCATGTAGAAGACGAAGATCCGGGCGTCGTCTTTGTCCGTCAGACAGATGCAGTACTTCTCGGACAAGTGCAACAACTGCTCTAGCGGCCAGGTGGCGAAGCCGTTGCCGACAAACCACCGCGGACGGACCGGCCACGGAAGCGGGATGGCCAGCCCGTAGCGGTTGCTGTAATCGGCGAAGATAGCGAGCGAACGCGTGCGGCGACGGCCCGCTGTTGCCTCCGCCACCGCGTGCGCCCGCTCCACGTCGATCAAGAGCTGTTGCCGCTGCGGGCCGGTCAGGTCGGCGAGCTGCTCGATTTGCCGCCGGACCTCCAGCAGCGTGTTCTTAGCCGCAATGCGGGCAGCCTCCGCATTGCCCCACCGCTGGCTGTCAATATCCACATACACCGACAGTGCGCGCCCGTGCTCGCTGCGGTAGCTGCGCAGCTGCTCCATCAACGCGCTGGAGACGACACCCGGGTAGAGTTCGATGGCTCTGGTCATTTGCTCCGTTCCAGTTGCTTGGGCTCTGGCTGTCATGGCTGCTCCCTCCGCCGGCCGACAACGACCTCAACAGGCCTTCTGGTGCAAAGCGCGTGCCCCGGCCGACGAAGGGGGACAAGCGAGTATCTGGCTGGAGCGCAATGGGTTGCGGATAGGACTCGATGTCGACGTGTGCCGGAACGGCCCGTTTCGTGCCACGACCGCGCAAAGATGTCCACCCGTCGGCTCGATCCGGCGCCCGGCGAGCGCTCGCCCCCTAGACGCCCCGGGCATCGGGCGACCAGATGTACTTGTGCAGCTGCAGCTGGAGCCGGACGGGAAGGCCGCTGTCAAGGATCCATCCGGCTAGCTCCGCGGGATCGAGCTGACCGAATGCCGGGCTGAACAGTACGGCTACCCGTTCGTGCAGGCGGTAGCTGCGCACGACGTCCACCGCCCAGTCGAAGTCCGCGCGGTCCAGGATAACGAACTTGACCTCGTCGTGGCCGTCTTTGAGCAGGGAAATGTTTTCCCAGCGGTTGGCCGCCACCTCACCGGAGCCTGGGCACTTCAGGTCCATGATGATGTGCACCCGTCGGTCCACCGGTGAAATGTCCAGCGCGCCGCTGGTTTCAAGCAAGACCGTGTATCCTTCGTCCGCCAGGCGGGCCATCAACGGGCAGACCAGCGGCTGAAGCAACGGTTCGCCGCCAGTGATTTCCACCAGCGGCCCACCCAGCGTACGTACCCGCTGCAAGATAGTATCCAGGCTCATCGGCTCACCTTGGCCAAACGCGTGGGGGGTGTCGCACCAGACGCAGCGGAGATGACAGGCGGTGGTTCGCACGAATGTGCACGGTAGCCCCGCGAAGGTGGATTCCCCCTGGATCGAGCGGTAAATCTCGTGCACTAGCAGGTGCCCGGCGGGAACCGTACGTAACGGTCGAATTCGGTGCTCGTGCTTCGGTGGCATCATGGCGGCGTACAGCGAGCCAGGGGCCGGTCGATGCGCGTGGGTCTGTAGTAATTGATGCCGGCGGTGGCCAAAAGAAAAGGCCCCGCATGACAGTGCGGGGCCCGGATCGTCGTGACCGCTACGGGGCGGCTAGTCTCGCTGGCCGTGCTCCTCATGTGACTCATCCCCGAAGAGCAGCAGCACGGGTGGGCCACCGCCGAGATTCGGGTTGGCCGCGTAGATGTACTGTGAATCGAAGAACTTCTGGAGGCGGACGTCGAGTTCTCCCAGGTGCGCGATGGTATACGGATCGAGCTTATCTCGGTGCTTCAGCGTAGCCTTCACCCAGGCGTGGATGCGGCGCAGCTCACCGAGGGCCAGCGTGATGATGGCCTTATGGGCAGCACTACTGCCGCCGGGTGCGGCCAGATCGAGCAATCGCTCGACATGCTCACGCTGCAGGTTACGCCGCAGCGCGCTAACCATCGGCTCGGCCGCCGTGTACTTCTTGGCAGGGGGCTTGGTGAGCTCCTGCCAGATCTCGTTGGTGGTTGCCTGCATGAGCTCGGCCAGCGTGAATGCGTCCTTCTGGCCCTGCGTGTAGTACTCGTTCTCGAAGACTTCACGCAGTCTGGCCGGGTTCAGCAGCATCGACAGCACGGATGCCTGAAGGCCCATGATCCGGTCCATGACCGGGAAGTCACTGGGCTCGAAGAACGCGCTCATACCTTCATCGAGCCACTTGTCGCTGACCAGGTAGCGGAGCAGCTTGGGCGTCAGGCCGAACGCCTCGTCACGGAAGGCGTTCTCCAGCACGAACCGCAGCGCGGCCCGCTGCTCTTGAGAGGAGACCGGCTCAATCGGCGTGCGGTTGCCGGGATCCCCCTTGTGATCCCGCCGGACGAACTTGCCGCCCAACCAGTTGGCCATCATGCTCAGGGAACGCAGCTGCAGCGCGAGCGTCAACTCGTAGCCTTCCCGAGCCTTTGCCCAACTCTGGCCCTCCTGAACCCACTTCTCCAGCAGCTTTTCACGATGGAAGCGGGCCAACCGCATCTGTTCCTCGGCGTACTCCAGCGGGTTCTTGCTGAAGTCGTAGCGGCGAGCCAGCGGGTCGGGCCCGATCGTGTCCTCGTCCGTGGCGAACTGATGTTCTGGTTTCGACACTTCCTTCAGCACTGCCTTGGCCTGCTTGTCGTCCGGAGCGTAGCCGTAGCGAATCGCCCACTCATCGTACGGCCCGATGCTGACCATCGCGTAGTCGCCCTGGATCTCACCCGCCTTCATACGGATGTTGACCGGCAGGTAGTCCATGACCGAGCCGGCAAATGGCTTACCCTTCACCTTCGGGCTGTTGATCTCGTCAAGGTCATACAGCGCGCTGGCCTTGAAGTTGTGCCGCAGCCCAAGCGTATGACCGACCTCGTGGGCGACCAGATCGGCAATCAGCGGGCCGATGAACTCCTCCGGGATGCCGTCCAGCAGGTTGGTCTCCTTCTTCTCCTGCTTCTTCTCGCCTTCCTTCTTGTCCTTCTGGTCGTCATCCGGCAGGGCGCCGGTGACGGCAAGATGCATCCGGATCAGGGCCACGTCGATCGCCTTGCCTTCCAGGATCGAGCAGTACCCGTTCCGCTGGATCGTTACGCCCACCAGTCCGTCGTATTCGTCGTCACCGAGGATGGGCGTCTTGACGGCCGCCACCGGATGGCCCGCGTACGGCCGGAACAGCTTGCGGCTGACCGCCAGAAGCCTGCGGCTGCGCTCTCCAGCGGGGGCCAGCCGAATGCGGGGATCCCAGTTCGGATGCGTGGCGAACCATTCCAGCACCTCCGGTCCCATCCCTTCCATGGCGAGCTTGGGCAAGATCCGCTTGTACTGCCGCCAGTAGTAGCGGATCCAACCATCCGTAAGGATGATGTCCGCATCGAGGATCTGACCGGTCAGCGGGTGCACACGGCTGGGCCCGATGGCGGTGCCGACGTTGTTGTTCAGCCAACGGATGAAGTTGTACCGCACGTCTTCCGGGTCCTTGTCCATGTGGGCACCGGTCTTGGCATCCTGGAAGTAGACCTCGATGGCATCGATGATGCCCACCTTTTCGAAGGCCCGGTTCCAGTACAGCACGCCTTCCCGTACCCAGCGGCGGTAGCGGACCGGCGTCGTGTGCTCGACGTAGAAGACGATCGGCTCCTTAGGCAAGCTCTTCTTCAGCTTCGGGTCGCCCTTCTCCAGATGCCAGCGGTTGATGTAGCGAACCCGTACCTCGTCCTCGTACTTGCTGAGGTCGTCGTAGACGGTGGTGAAGTAGCCGACGCGAGTGTCGGCAACGCGCGGCTTGTACTTCGTGCGTTCTGGGATCCGGCTGATCGAGAAGTGGAACCGCTTCAGCCGGCCATTGGCCACGGGGCCTTCGATCTCGACTTCGATGTTCTCTGGGAACGCCTTCACCTTGGTTACCCTTACCAGTCCGGGCCGGGTGATCTGCTGGCGGAAGAACAGGCCGGTGCTGCGGATCAGGAAGCTGTCCAGGTCGATCACCGGTTGGCCGCTTGGCCCGATCGCTACGATCGGCACTTCGGCAAGAACGCGATCCGTGAACAGCCGTTTGACCGACAGCTTTGCTTCCTCCTCTCTGGTCGCCCGCACCTCCACGTTCGGCTCAATGAGCGCGAGCCGCTTGTCGTAGCGGCGCCAGTAGACATATCGCTCGCCGGCCTGCAGCCCGGCGAACCGTTCGCCACTGGCGACCGTCAAGGCGATGTAGTGACGTTGCGAGCTGTAGCCCGGGGGCAGCTCGGCCAGCAGCTGCTGGTCCTTCTGGCGGTACCAGACACGGTACAGCGGCCGCTTGCCATCGGTCGTGCTTACCACTTCCTTGTACCCCTCGGACACCTTCGTGAACGGCGGGAACTCGGGCCGGCGCGTCGGAGTGGATGGCTTTGCCGAGCTGGTGGCCGTCTGCTGCGACGGCGACTGCTGGCCGTACGACCCGCCGACGGCAAGGCCCAAGGCGGCACAACTGCCCAGTACGAACCACAACCAACGCATACGCTGTCCTCCGCACGGATTGAGTCGTTGCGGTTGAAGTTCCTGTGAGAGCGGTGCGTGCATCAGGTGCGGGCAACTCACAGTATACTCAAGTTCCCTATTTTAACCGAACCACGCCTCCCGCCCTGTTCCCCCACTGCGGTCCACGTCGGGCAGCTCCAGCGGCGTGGCCACGTGGAGCATGAGCCGCTGGCATCCGGGGGTATCGGCAAGCGGCGGGTTCTCCGGGCGGGCTGTGCCTGCGACGGGCACCTACTCTACACTACGTTGTGAAACCTGCCGGTGCGCTGGCAGGTGTATCAAGTGACCACGCATCACCCGCCGTACAGCTGGCTGGATCGCGAACCGGAGTAGTGGCTGACGCAATGAGACGAACAAGATGCACCGTGAGGCTTTCCGTACTGGCCGCGCTGCTCAGCTCGCTAGCCTGGCCAATCTGCGCCGGGGCCGGCGGGCAAGAGGCCGTGGCCGTGGGCGAGCGGGTTCCGATGGTCCGGTCGCTGCGCGACCTGAGAGGCAATCGGCGATCGCTGCGCAGCTACAACCGAAACCAGGTTCTCGTGCTGGCCTTCATTGGCACCGACTGTCCGCTGGCCAACCGTTACGTGCCCAGGCTCAAGCAGCTCTTTGACGAGTACCACTCCCGAGGCGTTCTGTTCCTGGCCGTCTATCCGCACGCCTTTGAAGACCTCGACATGATCGCCGCCCACGCCAGCGACCGGGATATCCCGTTCCCGGTGCTCAAGGACGTACGCCAACAGCTCGCCAGCCGGTTGGGCATCGAGCGAACCCCTACGGTCGCCGTGGTGGACCGGCAGGGCATTCTGCGCTACCGCGGCATGATCGACGATCAGTACGGGGTCAACTACAGTCGGGCGAAGCCGACCGAAGAGCCGCTGCGTGAGGCACTGGATGCCGTGCTTGCCGGTCAACCTGTCCCGGTTGCCGAAACGGAAACGGACGGCTGCCTGATCGTGCACGACCAGCCGTTGCGAACCCAACGCGACCTCACCTACTGCCGCGACGTCGCACCGATCCTGTACCGCCGCTGCGTCCCCTGCCATCGTCCGGGCCAGGTTGCGCCGTTCAGCCTGACCGACTATCGCGACGCCGTCCGTTGGGCACGCATGATTCGCGAGGTTGTGCTGGAGCGGCGCATGCCGCCGTGGCATGCCGATCCTCGCTTCGGCTCGTTCCGCAACGACCGCCGCATGAGCTGGGAGGAGATCGAGACTGTGGTTGCCTGGATCGATGCCGGCATGCCCAAGGGCGACGAAGCGGATCTGCCCGAATTGCCAAGCTATCCAGACAAATGGACCATAGGCAGCCCGGATCTGGTGTTGAGGATGCCGGAGCCGTTTCGGGTGCCCGCCGAAGGAGTGCTGCCGTACCAGTACTTCGTGGTTGAGTCCGGCTTCACGGAGGACCGCTGGGTGGTTGCCGCAGAGGTACGGCCCGGTTTCCGACCGGTCGTGCACCACGTGATCGTGCACATCGTCAGGCCGGGCAAGCGGCTGTACGGTCGTGACGGTGAAATCGCCACGCTCGTCGCCTGGGCTCCGGGGGACGAACCGATGATTTGTCCGGAGGGCACCGCGCTGCGGATTCCGGCCGGTGCGAAGCTTGTCTTTGAGATGCACTACACGCCTTACGGCAAGGAAGCCCTGGACCAGACCGAGGTGGCGATCCGCTTTGCTGACGGCCCACCCGAGCGAGAAATCCGGAATAACTTGTTCGCAAACACCCGGATCCGAATTCCACCGCACGCATTGCACCACCGCGAAGAAGCCGAGCTGGTCTTTCCCCGGGCTGCGCGCATCGTGAGCCTGTTCCCTCACATGCATTGGCGCGGCAAGAGCTTCCGGTATGAGTTGATCTACCCGGACGGGCGGAAAGAAACGATTCTCTCGGTGCCGCGGTGGGACTTCAACTGGCAAACCCATTACACGTTCCGCGAGCCGCTTCGGGTACCGGCTGGCACCAGACTCCGGGCGATCGCCCATTGGGACAACTCGCGCTACAACCCGTACAACCCGGACCCCAGCGCAACCGTACACTGGGGACTGCAGACCTGGGATGAAATGCTGGTCGGTTGGGTGACGTACGTCTGGGAGTAGCCGGACGGCAGGTGCCGGGGAACTTGCATCCGTGCCCCCCTGCCCTTGCCGCGTCTGCAACGCAGACGTGTGAATTAGTCGCCTGCTACTGTTGCGCGTCGACTTGCCCGGATAGATAGCGTATCCGTCGCTGGATCTCTCGACCGGTGACCTTCAGTGATATCCGTGATGGGTCGATCTTGCAGCCGGTCAGGTAATCGTTCACGAACACGGCCGTGTTCAACGTCAGCAGCGCAACGAGCGGATCGTCGGTAGTGTTCAGTACGCTGTAGAGCGTAGGCCGCGGATCTGCCACTCCGACAATGGCGAGGAACTCCGCCGCCCGGACACGAACTAACGGCTCGGGATCCTCCAGCAGACGCCGTGCCAGCGACACGAGTGGCTTGGCTTGCTTGCCGAAGCAACTGCAGGCAATCAATGCCCAGTAGCGTTCCCATCGGTTCTGGCTACGCAGCGCATCGGCCAGCGCGGCACGGGCCTGGTCAAAAGGCAGCAGGCTTAAGTCCGCAATGTCCACCAGCCGGGCAATCTGCTCGCGGTGCGCGTTGCCAAACGCCACCGGATCTTCCAGCGCGTGGCGAACGATGTAGCTCTCCGGCAGGAAGCTCAGGTCAGGCATCTCCTTGACCCACGTTCGCAACTCAGCCCGCAGCGACCGCAACAGCTCAGCGTAGGCGGGATCGCCGGCCAGGTTATGAACTTCGTGAGGGTCGTTCTCGAGGTCAAACAGCATTTCCACCGGACGCGGCTCAAAGAACTGCCGTTGGACGCCGTTAAGCTGGCCTTCCCTGTAGAGGGACCGCCACTGCTGGTAGGCAAGCATGCGGTAGCGGTAGTTGTTCTGGAGCGCGTCGGGGTAGAACGCCCAGTAGTTGCGGATGTACTTGTAGCGGCCGCGGCGCAGTGATCGCACCATGTCGTACTTCTCGTCAAAGCGGTCTGCGTAGCCGAATGCCCTCTGGCGTTGCTCAAGGTGCTCGGGAGTGATGTCGGGCCCAAGAAACGGGCGGCCATCAAAGTAGTCGGGGACACGGACACCGGCCAGGTGCAGGACCGTGGCGCCGAAATCCACGAAACTGACGAACCCATCCACTCTGGTGCCGGGCTCGAACCGAACGAGGTGACGCCAGTTTTCGGGCACCCTTACCACCAGCGGCACGTGCAAACCGGTCTCGTACAGGTATCCTTTGCTACGCGGCAGTACGCCACCGTGGTCGGCGAAATAGAAGATGAACGTGTCTTCAAGTAGTCCGTCAGCGCGTAATGCATCCACCAGCCGACCGACGAGTTCATCAACGCGTCGGATCCGGTCCAAGTAGCGCGCGTGAGTGTAGCGGAACAGCTGAGTGTCGGGGTGATAGGGCGCTAGCAGGATTCGTTGCGGGTTGCTGCGCAAGAGGCCGAAATCGATCTGATCTGGCCGAAAGTGCAGCGAGCTTTCGTGTGAGACGGTGTATGTCTGCATGTGGAAGAAAGGGGTCTCGGGCGACGGCCTGCGACGCCAGCTTGCCCGGCGCGATGACTCATCCCAGACCCCCTTCCCCTCGACCACGTTATAGTCCTTCTTGCGGTTGTTCGTCGTGTAGTATCCGGCCTGGCGGAGGAAAAAGGGGAAGAGGTGCCAGCCAGCGGGCAGCCGCGCCGGCCGCATCTTGCGGTGGTATTGGGCGGCGGTCCGTGGTGCGTAGACACAGGTTGCCAGCGTCGTACGTGCCGTGGAGCAGACAGGCGCGTTGGAGAAGGCATGCTCAAAGACGAGGCCGTGGTCGGCAAGCTGATCGATGTTTGGCGTGGGTGCTCCACCGGGCCAGTAGAGGCGGAAGTAATGGACGGAGCTGTCTTCGGACAGGATCCAGACGAAGTTAGGCCGGTCGGCACCGATGCTGTCGCGCGCGCCGGCAGCCGAACAACCCCATATCAGTGCCAGGATGACCGAGACTGTTCTGTATTGCACGGTCTGGTCCCCGTGGAAGGTTAGCATCGGTTGCGGAGACGATCTGTCGTACGGGGGTGGTCGTCCGCTTGCGGGTCAGTCCAGACCGCGCGCACGGCAAAGGATTCGGCCACAGCGCGGCCCGCGACTTCTGTGCGAGTGCCCGGGGCGGGATTCGAACCCGCACGGAGGTTACCCCCCAGGGGATTTTAAATCCCCTGCGTCTGCCAATTCCGCCACCCGGGCCCGGCAGCAGCTAGGCCGGTTACACGTACCGCTCGATGAGCTGTGCAATGCTACGCAGGATTTCTTCACGGTGTCTATTGGCTCCTGGCTGGATCGAGTGCGTGACCATACGAGCCAGGACGAAAGCAAAGCACCGGTTCATCGCGGCCCGGGCTGCCGCCATCTGCTGAAGGATCAGCTCGCAGTCTTCGTTCTCGTCGATCATGCGCTGGACCGCCGCAATCTGGCCGGCGATCTTGGCCAGCCTGTTGCGAAGCAGGCGTCGTTCCTCAGCACTGCACGAGAATGAAGCCGTCTGGGGTGCACTGCTGCTGGTGGTTTTCTTTCTTGCTTGCCTCGCCATGATTCTCCGTCCCGCCGCACTCGTTGCGCCGTCTGAAGCACGCCCGGGACCGCGGCAGCACCGACAGCCGTGCCGGCGCAGCCCCTGCCCGCCTGGCCCCTTGCCGGCGTCACTTCACAACGGCGACAACCTCCGAAACGCGCACCTGTCTAGCTTGCCGGATGCGATCCCGTGAGATGCAGTCGCTCCGAGCTGGGCGATTGTCTGGGCTGCTATGCCGTGAACCTGCATACCCGTTTCCGACGCAGCGGGCTGCATGAGTCGCGGCCGCCTGCGGGCGTCGGCGCGCGCCGGAGGGACCAAGGCACGAGGCGCAGTGCGCGCCGCTGCGTCCGGCCCGCCAAGCTCGGACCGTTACATTGTTGTCCGCAAGTCCAGCGAGAACTAGCTCTGCAGCCACCCGCACTTGTGCTGTGCAAGCCGCGCGTCGAGCTGGCCGGTCGCCTTACACGCACCGGCGCCTGGAGCCAGCTCCTCGCCACGCGGAGCAAGGGAGGCTCCGTCAGGCTCCGTGCACCGGAACAGACGCAGGAAGACCCGTTTCGTTAACGCAGCGGGTGGTTGCGCTAGGTGAGCGGGACGCAGAAGGGTGGTTGGGGGTAACGGGGGCGTCCTGTCACCGGGCAGCTTGCATGCCGTCGGTCGGTGCGGATCCTCCGCGGAAGTTGCGTGCCGCGGGCCGGGCAAGCAGGCCCGCGGCACGGCTGGGCAGAACGGTTCGAAGCTGATCGATGAGCGTCGCCAGTCACGGGCGCCCGCAGCAGCCTGGCCCGGTGCGTCCGGCTGGTGTCGACGCCAGCGCACTGGAAGCTCCCCCCGGGGCGCAGCGCCCCAGGCTCGCCCTGCTGGCTCAAACCCCAGCCACGCTAACCTCTGCTGCTTCTTCCTCAGGCTCGTCCTGCGGCAGGAAGCCTTTACGACCGTTCGGCGAGCTGTACTCATAGGGCCAGCGACGCACGCGTGGCGTCTGCGCGAAGTTGCCATGCGGCGGCGGCGAAGGCACGGTCCATTCCAGCGTGTTCGCCTGCCACGGGTTTTTCGGTGCCTTGGGACCGAAGAACAGCGAGTAGAAGAAGTTGGCAACAAAGATCAGCTGCGCGGCACCGAGCACGAGAGCACAGTAGGTGATGAACACGTTCCACGATTGCCACGGCTGGAGGAACTCATAGAGCGTCGGGTCGGCAATCCGTCGCATGTGGCCGTGCGAGCCGAGAATGAACATGCCGAAGAAAACGCCCTGCAGCGGGATGAAGCTCAGCCAGAAATGCCATTTGCCAAGCGTCTCGTTCATCATCCGACCGAACGCTTTCGGGAACCAGTAGTAGATCGAAGCGATGGAGCCGAAGAGCACCGAGGCGGCCAGCGTGTAGTGGAAGTGGCCGACGACGAAGTACGTGTCGTGGACGTACAGGTCGACGAGTTCGGCAGCGTGGAACAGTCCCGTGAGGCCGCCAATGGCAAAGACGAAGACGACGCCGAGGGTGAAGAGCATCGCAGAGGTGTAGCGGATGTCCCCTTTCCACAACGTACCCAGCCAGTTGAGGAAAAATACGGCCGACGGGATGCTAATCAGCGTCGTCAGCGCCATGAACGTCTTGCCCAGCATGGGAGCCATGCCAGAGGTGAACATATGGTGGCCCCACACCACCAGGCTGAGTGCGACAATCGTTCCCATGGAAATGACCGTCGCTTTGTAGCCGAAGGCCGGCTTTCGGGAGAAGACGGCCAGCAGCTCGGAGACGACACCCCAGACCGGCAGAATCAGGATGTAAACCTCCGGGTGGCCAAAGAACCAGAACAGGTGCTGGTACAGCAGCACCGCACCACCGCCGCCGTCAACCCGTTGTCCTTCCACCACCAGGCCGGCAGGCACGTAGAACGAGGTACCCCACCGGTCCAGCAGCAGCAGGAACAAGCCGGCTGCGATCACGGGCAACACGGCCAGGTTGAGGACGGCCGTGTAGAACAGGCCCCAGA
>JALXBF010000082.1 GCA_026991575.1 Planctomycetota bacterium
TGCAGGAGTATCAGGTGACGGTCTCGGGCCAGACTTTCGAGCTGGACCAGCCGTTCCTGGTAATGGCCACCCAGAACCCGATCGAGCAGGAAGGGACCTATCCGCTGCCCGAAGCGCAGCTGGACCGGTTCATGTTGTCGATCCACGTGACCTACCCGACGCGCGATGAAGAGCGGCAGATTGTCAAGACCACGACGCGGCCTCGGCACACGGACGTGCAGGTGGTACTGCGGAAGCGGGACATTCTGGCAATCCAGGAGCTGGTACGGCAGATTCCGGTGGCTGATCACGTCGTGGACTATGCGGTCGATCTGGTGCGGGCAAGCCGACCCGGGACACCGGAGGCGCCGGATTTCGTGACCAACTGGTTGGCCTGGGGAGCCGGGCCACGCGCGAGCCAGTATCTAGTGTTGTGCGCCAAAGCCCGGGCCGTGCTGCACGGACGACCCACTCCGACGCCGGCCGATATCCGTGCATTGGCTCGGCCGGTGCTGCGCCATCGCATCTTCACAAACTTCAACGCCGATGCTGAGGGTGTGACGCCCGACGACATTGTCGAGCGCCTGCTGAAGACGGTGCCGGAACCGAGCTACGGCGAGCCGAGTCTGGAGCGGAGTGGCAAGCGGCGCGGAGCCGGTTAGCTGCTGCGACAGGCGCGCGGAGGCGCCACAGGGTGCGCGCCCGGCGCGTTTCAGCGAAGAGAGAGGTGCGTCATGTGTCACCAAGGAGCGAACCGTTGGTACTGGTGGCTGGTGATGGTGCTGCTGCTGCCGGCGGTGGCCGCCCCGCTGTGGGCTGGTGAGCTGAGCCTGGTGCTGGAGGGCGGTGAGCGGTTTGAGCTGGTCGGGCTGGTGCGCCGCTGGGATGAGCTCGGCCTGCCGCTACAGCGCGTTAACCCAAAAGCCCGCATCGATGCGCCGGAGCTGGCGGTGCGACTGGAACCGGTCAGCAGCGGACGTTATGTGGCACGGGACGTGCCCGACGGGGTTTATGACTTGTGCCTGGTGGACCGTCGGCGAGCGGCGCGACTGGAAGGGTTTCATTTCCCGCCGATCATCGACTTCGATCCGATCTGGCGCACTCCCCCTCGGCCCCCCGCCGAAGCGGTTACCTTCGTGTGCCGCTGGATCCAGAAGAGCCGCTTCTACGAGAACAAGGTGACGCCCCTGTGCGTGGCGGGCAATGACCGGGCTGTGCGTGTGTTCGTCCAGTTGTTGCGTGATGCGGGCACCACCTACGACGCCCAGTGTGGCGCGCCGGTCGCGACGTTACGCTACGAGTTCTGGCAGTTCACGAACCGACTCGGTGTGTGGGACAAAGAGCGGCGCAATCGGGTTATCTACCGACTGATCCTACCGCGCGCCGAACTGGCCCGCTGGCAGTGGCTGTGGTGCCCACGGCTGGGGGGGATCGAAGTAAAGGGAAAAGTCGAGCTCAAGTTGACGCTACCGTCTGCCACCGACCCGGACGTGGTCGGCCTGCTGTCCGGCCTCAAGCCGCTGGCCGTCCGTACCCCGTAGCCCTAAGTGCCAGCGGCGGGAAGCTGCTATTCACCTGACCGTAAGGGGGCCGATCCAGCCGGAGAGCCAGAGCGTGATGGCCGTGACCGTAACCAGCACCGCGGTTGTGATCAGACGCAGGGGGGTGCGGTAGTAGCCCAGGGTCAAGTCGTCCAGCTTCACGTAGGTAAGCAGGACGACTCCGGCCGTGAACAGCAACGCCAGGATTCCGAATGCCCGGCTCCAGGCCTCACGTTGCCGCGCTCTGGCGATCCGGTCGACCACGGCGGCCCGCTTCCGTGGTGATAGCTCGACGAGCAGCCGGGCCTGGTACATGGTGCCGTAGTCTTTAGGGATTTCGGCCACGTAGATGTCGCGCACGAATTCCTCACGCACGTCCGCGACGCTGGGAACCGCTTCGGGCAGTCGGGGCAATGCGGTCGCGAGGTACCGGCGAATGACTCGTCTGGCTTCCGTGGCTGCGTCGGCAATCGCTTCATCCGGTGTTGCCCACAGGCTTCCGGTAACGACCACAAATTCCGTGCGGCCCTCCTTCCAGGCAGTGCGCCCGACCCAACGGGGAACTGTCGCTTCAGCGGGTGCAGCTGGTGCCGGTGGTGCCGCGCGGGTAAAGGGGGGGCCATCTGCGGCAGAGGCCGTTGGCTGTTGCGAAGGCAGGGCTGGGGCTGTTGGCTGAGGGGCGCTCTGGGCAGGCTGCCCAGCTTGCGGCTCGGACCGAGGCGAACGAACGTCCGATTCCCCAACGGCGCCGGAGGCCGCTGCTGAGTCGGTCCCGGCCTGCATGGACTGCTCTGAAGCGGTCCGTTGCTTGCCGCCAGGTGTTGAACCGGCCTGCTCGGCCACCGCCGCCGGTCGGCCGGGCAAGGGCAGGCCGGTAGCCGTGGTGAGAAGGGCCGCGGTGGCCGTTACGCCGCACGCGCCCGGTTGCGCGCAGTCGGCGGGGGCCGCGGCTGAGCTGCTGGCCAGGGCAACGGCCCCGGCCGCCGAAGCGGCAATCCTCAGCAGCTTGCGGGCATGCCGATACAAAGGCATGGCCATCACTCCGTAGGGACGCGTTTCCTCATGGAACAGGGCGGACAGCTCGGGCCCGCTCCGTCCACGGGCTAGCCAGTTGCACGGTCGTGGCCAGGGCGGCGAGCAGGCTTCCAGCAAACAGGATGGTTTCCTCCCGGTTGAGTCCCGGTAACCCCGCACGCACCACGTCGATCGAAGCTGCCGTCGCGGCACAGCCAATGGCGAATGCCGCGACGATCCAAAAGATGCGGAGGCGTTTGGTGCGGAACCGTGGCAGAAGGCGGTTCCAGGGCAACAACGCCAGGACGGCACTGGAGGCGATGGCCACCGGAAGCCCGATCCCCGGCAGGTGCGCTGCCCAGGGGTGGGGATTGTTGTATGGCCAGATACCGTAAAGCAGCAAGCCACTTCCCAGTCCAAGCGTGGCAAAGAGGAGCCGCGCGATGATCGTGTCCACGCGCAATAGGGTGACGATGTGATGCAGAAGGATGACGGCCGCACCGGTGACGGCTAACCAGACGGTGACCACAGCAGCATCGGTCCAGCGCAAGTACAGGGCGAGCGTCAGCACGACGGCGGCGAGCAGGGAGAGGAAAGGCAGTGTCAACAGGCTGAAGCCGATGTCGAACAGCCGGGTCCGCCAGCCACTCTGTGCCGGGCGGGCGTAGTCGGCTTGGCCGGGGGCGGCAGCAGGTGGTGGTGTTGGCGGTTGAGCGGGTGCGGAGCCGACCGCCGGTCGGGCGACTGGGGCGGCCGACGGGCGCTGGCTTTCGGCGGCGGTGGTTGATGGTGTGGCAGCGACTCTGGCGGCGGGGGGGAGCAAGTGGCCACGGTTGTCGGGTTGGTTCTGCTGTCCGGAGCCCCAGCCGGCGTTTGCAAGGTAGATGCCGACCAGGGTCATGAACACGGCGAAGGCCATCCAGGTGCCCATCAGGCTGCCGGCGATGGGAAAGAGCAGGGCGATGACCAGCGTGGTCAATGCGGCGCGGATGAAGATCTTCTCGATCGGTTGGCGTTGGTTGTTCTTGTCACCCAGAGGCGGGGGGACGTGTTTGAAGGCTTTCTCCAGAGCGTTTTTTGCGTGTGCGATGCCGCGGGCAACTTGATGGCGGCCCGGAGCGCGGTGTTCTTGTGGTTCGGCTTCGCCACGGATGGCTGCGCGGAAGTCGTCGAGGAATTCGTCCATGGACTGGTAGCGTTGTTGGGGGTCTTTTGCAAGTGCGTGTTGGAGGACGGGGACGAGCTGGTCGGGGATGCGGGAGTAATCGGGTTCTTTGGTGGCGATGCCCATGAGCACTTCGCCGACGCTTTCGCCGTCGAAGGGGCGTTTGCCGGTGAGCATTTCGTAGAGGATGATACCGACGGCGAAGATATCGATGCTGTGGCCGTAGTGGCCGCTGCCGACTTCTGGGGCCATGTAGTGGACGGTGCCGATGGCGGTGGTATGGCCGCTTTGCTGGCTGGCGGTGATGTGTTTGGACAGGCCGTAGTCGCCGACTTTGACGACGCCTTCTTCCTGGAAGATGTTCTGTGGTTTCAGGTCGCGGTGGACGATGCCGTGGCGGTGGAGGTAGGCGACGGCCGAGGCGATGCCTTCGAACCAGTGGCGGGCTTCGTCGAGCGGCAGGCCGTCGGGGTGTTCTTCGAGCACGTCGGCCAGGCTCTTGCCGCTGATGTATTCCATGATGAGGAAGTAGTCGCCGTCGTCGTTGGAGCGGATATCGTAGATGTCGATGAGGTTAGGGTGTTTGAGGTTGAGGCACTGGCGGACGCCGCGCAGTTCGACGTCGTAGCGGTCGGAGCGGATGACCTTGATGGCCACGTCCTTGCCGCCGTCGCTGCGCGCGTAGTAGACCTCGCCGAAGCCTCCGATGCCGACCCCTCGGATGACTGTGTAGCCGTCGATGGGCCGGTCCCCGTGCGAGAACCTGAAGCGCATGGCAGGGTATCCTCCGGCGGGCGAGGTCACGCCCGTGGCCGCGCGACGCGACTGGATGGCGATTGGTCCCGACTCTGCCACCATTGTAGCTTTTGCCCTGGACGACGCTGTAGTTGGTGTGTGGGTGTTTCTGAGGGTGATTTCGCACGGGGCGGCGGTTTCTTTGGCGGGTGTTGGTGGCGGGCGGTTGGGGGCTTGACGAGCGGGTTGGGGCCGGCTACCATCAGATGAGACTGAAACTCAGTCTCATTTATGCCGCCACTGGGACCAGGCGGCACGCGCGGCCGGCGCGGGACCGCTGGATGCGCGTGGCTCCAGCCACGCCGGCCCGCGCACCACCCCTTGTGCTCGTTGCTCACTCGGAGGCGTGGCAATGAACCGGACCCGCTCGCGGCTGCGTCCAACCGCAGCCTTCCCGTCCCCCTCGTGCTCAAACCCCCACCCCGCGTTCACCCTCATCGAACTGCTGGTCGTCGTCATCATCATCGCCATCCTGGCAGCCCTGTTGCTGCCCGCCCTGGGCCAAGCACGCGCTCGGGCACGACAGGTCGCCTGCAAGAACAACCTGCGCCAAATCGGCATGGCCTGTCTGGCGTACGCCGATGCATGGAACGGCGTCTTCCCACCATTCCGATGGAACGACAAGATCGCCGATGCCCCCAATCCAAGCAAACCCGGTTACGTCACGCTGGACATGGGCGGTGAACGGATCTACGTGGCGCAGCCCCGCTGGAACATCCTCATCGGTCCGTTCATCGAGGGGTCCATCGACACGGAGCAGTGGGACCCGGACGGGGACGGTTACGCTGACAAAGGCACCATCCCCGGTACCGACGACGATTACACCAGCTTCCAAAACCCCGTCTTCATCTGTCCCGACGCTGACGGGCTAAACACTTCCCGAAACAGCGCTTATGGGTACAACTACCAGTTCCTTGGTAACACACGGCACTTCCGTGATCCGAGCGTTGACCGACGACTGCCCGTCGGGCATCCCGGCTACGGACCGCCCTGGGTGAACTTCCCGGTCACCGTCGCGCGCATCAAGGTCACGACCCGTACGGTCATGGTCGCCGACTCGCTCGGTACCGCCAGCGGCCTACCCGAGGAGCTTCGTCAGCCGTTCGTCGCGGCTATGAATCGCTGCGAGGCCGTCGGGAACCACGGCTACGCCCTGGACCCGCCCTTCCCGTGGTTCGTCAATGACAACGGCGCCCTCGAACTCGGCGCCCTCTCCTCGGGAGGCTGCAGCCCCGGCTTCGTCGGTGTCGCACCACGACACGTGGGCGGAACCGCCAACATCGTCTTCGTCGACGGCCACGTGGCGAGCATGACGCCAGAGGCGCTGGGCTACGTAGTCCGCGAGGACGGTTCCTACGCGTTCGACAACCTCAACGAACTGCTCACGCCCGATGCCCCAAGTAGCACGAACCCGCGGGCGATCCGTCGTAACCACTTGCGGGCAACGAACAAATGGTTCAGCGGGACGGGCGTGCATCGGTGGCTGCCCAAGCAGTGGCGTCGTCTCCCCTAGCCCCGTGCACCCCTCCC
>JALXBF010000083.1:0-752 GCA_026991575.1 Planctomycetota bacterium
GAGCTGGACGGGCTGGTACCTGGAACCGCGTTTCCACCTCCCTTCCGGTGTGAGAGTTGTGGCTCGTGCGGGTGGTGGCGAGGGACAGTACGAATTTGGCTTCGGGTTTGCGTTGCCGGTCGGGAGGAAGAGCCGGTGAACGCGCGAGAAACAGTGGCGCACGTCTTCGTGCTCCTTGCGGTACCGCTGACCCTTGCGGCTCAGGAAGGTGACTTCCGCATTCCGCATCCCGTGCCGGACCGGTTTCCTTTGAACGGTGCTTACCTGTACGCAGAGACCAACTTCGGCTACCCTCACGGTGGCGTGGACATCCTGGTGAACACCGGCGACTCGGTGTACTCGGTGTGCGACGGGGTCGTGGATGGCAAAGGATACGAGCCGGAGGGCTTTGGTAAGTACGTGCGCCTGCGCTGGCGCTGGAACGGCCACTGGGTCTGGTTCTACTACGCGCACCTCTCACGGCACGATTTCCTCAACGTCGGCGACAGTGTGAGGGTTGGGCAGCTCGTGGGCCTGGCCGGGAGTACCGGCAACAGCACAGGACCGCACCTCCATTTCGAGATTCGTGAGAACACGCCGGATCCGGGGCGGCACCGGAATCGTCGCAACCCGGAGCTGTGGTTTGCCATGCGCGGGATGGGCGCGATCTACGGACGCGTGCCGGATGACCCCGGCGGCACGCGTCTGGACGTGACGCCGGATCCGAAACCGCGTCCGCCCTACGTGAACTACGGATGGACTCTGACGTACAC
>JALXBF010000083.1:762-1677 GCA_026991575.1 Planctomycetota bacterium
CGAGAACTGGGCCGTGGGGGACGTGGTCCCGGGCACGTACGTGATCACTTCGCAGGACGGGCGCTACCGTCGGGTCGTCACGGTGCACGCGGGCGAAGTGGTGAACGCGGATCTGGCTGCGGGAGTGACGCAGTCCGGCGCAGAGCCAAAACCGACCCGTTACGGGCTTGTGCGGGCCTGGCCCAATCCCTTCCACGGGTGGCTTCACGTGCGGTGTTTGCTCAGCACCGGCGAACCGGTGGAAGTGGAAATCCTGGACCTGCTCGGGCGCAATCTGTACCGCGAGACCCTGCCGGGCGGACCGGTGGGGCTGGGGGAGTGGATCTGGGACGGACGGGACCGGCGCGGGGTTCAGGTGCCCCGGGGCCGCTACGTGGTTCGGGTCAGAACGCCTTCGACCGCTGTGACGGCGAAGGTGGTGCGCTGGTAGGGTACCTGCGCTGACTTCGCCTGGGGCGGTGTCCCACGATGCGCCTGCCGCAACGGACTGACGCAGGTGAATTTGCTGTTCTCGAGGAGTGGCAGTGGCAGCCGTCTGGACGTGGACAACCACGTTGCTGAAAATCACGGATCGGTCGGCGCTGCAGGCCGCGCTGGCCGAACTGGGGCCATGGGCCATTGTGATGCTCGGGCTCAGCGCCGGTGTGTACCAGCCCCTGGGACCGGACGTGTTCGTGATTTCGTCGTCGCTGATCGGCATTCCGTCCGGTCAGGCGGCAGTTCTCGCGGCTCTTGCGACTGCGGCTGGAGCCTCTTTTGGGTACGCGCTTGGTGCAGGGCTTCTGGGCCCTGTCCTGGGCAGCCTGTTGCGCCGGAGGGCGGCCGCTGTGGCGAAAGTGCGGACCTGGCTCGCAAGGCGCGGCCTCTGGGTGGTTGCTCTGGCAGGCTTCAGCCCTGTCCCCCTCACTCAGGTTA
>JALXBF010000084.1 GCA_026991575.1 Planctomycetota bacterium
CCTACCTGATCTGTCCCGGAGACCGGCCTGTTGTCCACGCAGGAATAACCAGGCACACTGGTGCTACCGTAGACAGGATCCTGAGCGATGAACCGTCCTACGGCCGAGTCGTGACACCTGGCGCGCACAGCCCAGAGCTTGCTCACTCCGATGCACTCACGGCCAGTAAAGCCGAAACGTGCGTCGCTAGACCAGCCCCCTACAGGCAATCCGAAGCTTTCGTGGGCAATGGTTCGAAGCATCATCCCGCTTGTGTCCGCCCAGGCGCGGATACTACCGAGATGGTCCGTCAGGTCGAAGGTGTTCTCGCCGGAGGTGTCCTCGCGGGCAAGCAGGGCATCCACCGCCTCGGCGTACAGACGCCGCTCAGTAAGCTGCGCCGTGATGCCGTCGGAAGTGTCCGGATCGGTGAAGTCCGCCAGCGGGTTCGCCGCGAAGATCGCGCTCGCGTAGATGCCGTCGACGTACGGGGCTAGGCCGCCCTGGGCGATCTGCTCGGCCGTCGGAGGCTGAGCCAGGTCGTGCAGCACAAACGTGAACCGCTCCGGCTCTGGGCCAGCCGGGCCGTCCGGGTCCTCGTAGAACGCAATCCGGCGGTTGAACGCGTCGTAGACGTACGTCTCAGTCCACAGCACATTGCCCTGGCTATCCTTGTGCACCACCGCCGTCAGCCGGTTGCGGTAGTCCCAGGTGTACTCCGTTACCTCGCCGGTCACCGTGTTCGTCTTGCGAATCAGGTTCCCTTCGTTGTCGTACTCGTAGTCATTGGTTCCATCCGACAGCAACCGGTTGTCCGCACCGGTCACGTAGCCGGTCCCGTGCAGGTGCGACTCCGTTCGATTGCCATTGGGCGTGTAGCGGTAGTACTCGATCAGGTTCCCCTGACCATCCCACACGTCCGTCAGCTGACCCTGCGGGTCGTACGCATACGTGCGCGTCCCTTCCGGACCGCTGTACGCCACAATCTGACCGGCCGCATCCCACGTGTAGGCGAAGTCCGCCAGCGGCGTCGCATTGCCCTGCGAATCCACGTAGTCATGGTCAATCAGCGTCACCCGCGAGGCGGCGTCATAGCTGTAGCTGGTGACGATCTGTGGATCCTGACCCCAGTCACCACCGGAGCCGGGCTCAAAGCGGACCATCCGCACCAGCCGGCTGGCCGCATCGTAGGCGAACTGCGCGGCTGCCTTCGGCATGCCGCTGACCACCAACTCCGCCTGCGTCATCCGCGACAGCTTGTCGTACTGGTACCGCCACTCGGTGCCGTAGTTGTCGGTGAGGCGGATGCGGTTGCCGGCATCGTCGTAGGTGTTGGTGAGCTGGATGACCGGGTAGATGGAGGGGCTGCCGGTGTTGTCAAGGCTGACGATGCGGCCTGCATCGTCATAGGCAAGCGTGTAGGTCTGGTTCGGGTCGGAGACGCCGATCAACTGGTTGGCGGCGTCCCAGGTGTAGTTGATCTGGAAGATGATCTGGCCCTGGCCGTCGAGCCACTTCTCCGCGGTGCGGCGGCCGTCGAGGTCGTAGTCGAACTCACGAGGTCGCCCGTTGCGGTCGACAACGGCCGTTAGTTGTCCGGCGGCATCGTGCTCGAAGAAGCGGCTCAGCCCCAGCGCGTTGATCTCTTCGATGACCCGATCCACGGCATCCAACCGCCACTGGGTCGTGTTC
>JALXBF010000085.1 GCA_026991575.1 Planctomycetota bacterium
GGCGTACGAGGCGGTCGCGGGCGTCCCAGGTGTAGACGGTGCGGGCGCCGGTGGTCTTGTGGCGTCTTTCGATGAGGTTGCCGCGGGGGTCGTAGGTGTAGGTGTATTCGGTGTCCTCGGTGAGGCGGTTGGCGGCGTCGTAGGCGAAGCGCACCGTCTGGGCCAGGGGGTCGGTGATGGCGGTGACGCGGTCGAGAGCGTCGTAATCGTGGAGAGGTATCAAAGGCATGGATTCTAGCGATCCCGAACTTGGGAGCGCGGCGGCGGCGAGCCTCGACGCCAAGATGCGATGGCTTGGGCGATCCATGGTATCAGCTTGAACCACTGCACATAACCGATGGCATAGAAAGCGATCCAAAAGAGAGCGAATTCGGCCGGTGCAGCAGGGCGTTCGGAAAGAAAGACCATGCTGTATAGGTAAACGAATACCAATGCGATAAGCCCAGTTGGAGCGCTGAGCGATAGCATCGATAGAACGAGAATCGTGTCAGCCGCCTTTTGGGCATCGGCTTCTGGTCGCAAGGCAATGTAAAGGGAGAATCCGAAGGCGAAGATTGCGGCGCTATGCCATGCGCGCTGTGCTACGAGGAGGGTACTTCGCTCTCCCCACTGAGCGAGAAGCAGAGCAAGACTTACCAAAGCGCTCGCTGGCATGAGGGCCAGCGCAAGGTTTGCTCGTATAGTCCCGCCGGTGGCCATTCCGATGGTTGGAAGGGCTATAAGAATGAGCCCCGCCATGCTCAGAAGAGCAAGTACGATCCGGCGCAAGCAGCGCGGAAGTCGCGCAGACGCTGCCGTGAAGTTTAACGCCCTTCGCATCGGGCCATGCATTCCCTAAAGGTGTCAGTGGCCCACTCTTGACAATTAGTGCCGGGGCCAATCAACCCATAGAACGGTCGACTGGGATATTTGATTTTCTCGATCAGGCAGCGATCGACACAGGGGCGATCATCAACTTTCTCGCAGCGAGCACTATTGTAATAGCCGCGGCTCGGCTTGCCCGGGCTATAGGACCCTCCAGTGCGGTCCTGGCCGCCGCATATGGTACGCCCGCCAGCCTTCACACAGGTGTATTGGTGGTAGAGCAATGGGGCACCCAGGTCGTAGGCCCAGTTACCTAGGTCGCCAAGCGCGTCGAGAGGCTTTGTGCACATATAAGCATCGAGCCCCAAGGGGTCGATGAACTGGTTTGGACGAGCCTCGCCATAGAGGTATAGGTTGGTGCCACCATGGAAGTGGACGGGATCCTCGCTGAGGAACCTCTCCACGGTGGGATCATAGTACCGCGCCCGGTAGTAGTAGAGGTCCTCGGCCTCGTATTCGCGGCCGGTGTGGCGGAAGTCGTTGGGGGTGGTGCCGGCCGCGGTGGTGATCCCGTAGGGGCTGTAGCGGTAGGTGTCGGTGGTTGCGGAGCCGTCCTCGAGGGCCATGACGGAGGCCTGGTGGTTGGCGCGGTACCAGAGGCGGCGGCCGGCGGCGTCCTCGCGCCCGAGGGGCTCGTCGATGGCGGGACCGAAGGTGACCCATTCGAGGAGGGCGCCCGAGGGGTCGAGGGTGGCGATGCGGTCGAGGCCGTCGTAGAGGAAGCGCTGGGTGGTGCCGGCGCGGGTGCGGGACCAGCGGCGGCCGAGGGGGCCGTAGGCGTATTCGATGACGTCGGTGGGT
>JALXBF010000086.1 GCA_026991575.1 Planctomycetota bacterium
ACGGGCAGTGCCAGGTGTGGTCGGCTGAACCGGTCAGCGACCGTGTGGTAAAACCAATCATTTGGCCCGAGTAACGACGGCTCGCAGTTGACAACCTTCAGTGCGTAGCGCTCTGGCTCAGACAAGACACGACCTACGGCAAGCACGTTGTAGAATCCGATGTAGTAATTGGTGCCGTCCTTCGTGAAGAAGAATCTCCGTAACACGGGTGGGGGCTGAGGTTCTATGCCGCTGGCCTCCATCCTTGCAAGGAGTGCCGGACTGTATCGGCGCTCCACCGGGGCGAATTCGCGTTCCAGATGGTACTGGACAACCCCCCCAGCCACCTCTGCAAGTTGCGATACCGTACCGCGGACAAGGATGGAGACGCTGCCCTCGGCAGCGCTCGCGTATAAGCCGAACTGCCTACGATCCCGTTCCTCACGGAACCGGAAGAAGCTCGTCACGAAGTCAGGTTCCCTGCCTTCTGCCTGTGCGCGTTCGATAGCGGCCTCGTCGATCAAATCGTGAATGCGGATGCAGTCCTCGCCCACAACCGTGGCTCTGATATGGCAAACGTGATCCTCTTCCGGTAGCGGCATTCGGCGGATGGCTTGAAACAGGAGGTCATCTGGATCCAGTGGCTGCTTATCGAAGTTTACCAGCACGAGCTCAGCACATGAGGGGAATACCTGAAGTGATTCTTCAATAGCTTCATGGGTATACAGCGATATCCGGTAGTTGCTGCCGGTGTCGTCAACGAAGAAGAACCTAAGTGCTCTCGCGCTAATCATCGCTTTCTCTTCGGGCGGTCGTAACCGATGATGTTGCCATCGTCATCGAATGTCACACCGTGCTCCTTCAAAATCTCGCGAAAAGCTTCGAGTTCAACCTTGTGTCTCTCCAATTCTTCAAAAGGTCGTCCGGGCTCGGCACGCTGTTCGTGTTCCTTTATTAGATCCTGTTTGTCCACGTACTGTTTTTTCTGCTCATCCAATGGCTGCCTCGCGAATCTCTTCACCGTCTTCTCGATCGACTTCCACCACTCCGCGTACTTCTGTTGTATCCTCTTGAGGGCCTCGCGTTCGGCTTTAGGGAGCGCGCGGTGGACCTTTGACAGATGGCGACGCCAGTACTTGGCGTACCGTCCGAATCCTAGGCCGATCATTTCCTCCGCCATAACGCGGACCAGCTTGCGGTACTCACCTTCCATGGTGTAGAGGACCGCGCTGGTGGTTAGCCCGACGGGGCCTAGCATTTCCAAGGCGTCGTGCGCCTTGTCCTTGAGCCTGTCGTACGTGGCGCCAGCCGCCTCCATGGCTGCCTGGCGCATCTCGTCCGTTGGGTTGGTCGTCCGTGTGTAGAGCCAGTCCAGGAAGTTCTGGATGATGCGGTGGAACCACGTGCCGCGAGGATCGACGTAGGAAGTCGGTTTGTTCCCTGCATAGGTGAAGGGATTGAAGGAGCCGCCGGCCAGACCGAGAGGGTCTGGCGACAAGAAGCGACCTGTGTCCGGGGAGTAGGCGCGCGCCCGAAGGTGCAGTGTTTCAGCCGTCTCGGACCATTCCCGGCCTGTGAAGCGAAACCTACCCCTGGACGCCGGAGAAGTGGTCAGGGCATTGCCAAACGCGTCATAGCGGTATGCGGGCGCGATGCTGCCGTCTACCTGCACCCGGTGCCGGACAGAACCGAGAAGGTCAGTAAGAACAAGGTCAACGGTGCCGTTCGTCTGCTGTTCCGCGAGGAGGGCATCGACAGCTAGGGTGTAAAGGCGACGGTTGTCGACAGTTGGCGTGATGCCGTCGGACGTGTCCGCATCCGTGAAGTCAACAATCGGGTTGGCCGCGAAGATCGCGCTTGAGTAGATGCCATCCACATACGGGGCTAGGCCGCCCTGGGCAACCTGCTCGGCCGACGGCGGCTGAGCCAGGTCATGCAGCACAAACGTGAACCGCTCCGGCTCAGGGCCAGCCGGGCCGTCGGGGTCCTCGTAGAACGCAATCCGACGGTTGAACGCGTCGTAGACGTACGTCTCACTCCACAGCACATTCCCCTGGCCATCCTTGTGCACCACCGCCGTCAGCCGGTTGCGGTAGTCCCAGCTGTACTCCGTCACCTCGCCGGTCACCGTGTTCGTCTTGCGAATCAGGTTCCCTTCGTTGTCGTACTCGTAGTCGTTGGTTCCATCCGACAGCAACCGGTTGTCCGCTCCGGTCACATAGCCGGTGCCGTGCAGGTGCGACTCCGTTCGATTGCCATTGGGCGTGTAGCGGTAGTACTCGATCAGGTTCCCCTGGCCATCCCACACGTCCGTCAGCTGACCCTGCGGGTCGTACGCATACGTGCGCGTCCCTTCCGGACCGCTGTACGCCACAATCTGACCGGCCGCATCCCACGTGTACGCGAAGTCCGCCAGCGGCGTCGCATTGCCCTGCGAATCCACGTAGTCATGGTCAATCAACGTCACCCGCGAGGCAGCATCATAGCTGTAGCTGGTGACGATCTGGGGATCCTGACCCCAGCCACCGCCGGAGCCGGGCTCAAAGCGGACCATCCGCACCAGCCGGCTGGCCGCATCGTAGGCGAACTGCGCGGTTGCCTTCGGCGTGCCGTTGACCACCAACTCCGCCTGCGTCATCCGCGACAGGCTGTCGTACTGGTACCGCCACTCGGTGCCGTAGTTGTCGGTGAGGCGGATGCGGTTGCCGGCATCGTCGTAGGTGTTGGTGAGCTGGATGGCCGGGTAGATCGAGGGGCTGCCGGTGTTGTCCAGACTGATGATGCGGCCGGCGTCGTCGTAGGCAAGCGTGTAGGTCTGGTTCGGGTCGGAGACGCCGATCAACTGGTTAGCGGCGTCCCAGGTGTAGTTGATCTGGAAGATGATCTGGCCCTGGCCGTCGAGCCACTTCTCCGCGGTGCGGCGGCCGTCGAGGTCGTAGTCGAACTCACGCCGCCGCCCGTTGCGGTCGACGACCGCCGTCAGCTGTCCGGCGGCATCGTGCTCGAAGAAGCGGCTCAGGCCCAGCGCGTTGATCTCTTCGATGACCCGATCCACGGCATCCAACCGCCACTGGGTCGTGTTCCCGTCGGCATCGGTCAGCGAGATGAGATTGCCTTCCTCATCATAGCCAAAAGTGATCTCCGGGTTGTTGTTCGGGTCGCTGTCGCCATCGGGCAAGATGATGGCCGTCCGCCAGTCGCGGGCGTTGTAGCGGTACCGCGTCGTGCGGCCCAAGGGATCGGTGACCGCGGCGACCATGCCGGTGAGGGTGTAGGCGATCGTGGTCTGATTGCCCAGCGGATCGCGGGTGGCGATCACTCGGTTGCGTGCATCGTAATCCCATTCGTAGCGGTTCCCCAGCGGATCGATCGCCGCGATCCGGTTGCCCACCAAGTCATACTCCCACTTCCAGCGGTTTCCCTCCGCGTCGACCAGCTCGATGAGTCGGTCGAGGTTGTCGTACTGATAGTCGGTCTGGCTGGTTTCCAGGCCTGCCAGCGGGTCAGTGCGCCGGACGAGCCGGTCGACGGCATCCCAGGCGAAGGTGCTCTTGGCGCCGGTTGGATCGGTGATGGAGATCACCCGTCCGCGTGCGTCGCGTTCGTAGCTGGTGGTCCGGCCCAGCGGGTCGGTGACCGACAGGAGCCGCTGCTCGGCGTCGTAGCCGTAGCTGGTGACAAAGTCCATTGGCGTGGTCACGGTGACCAGCGTTCCGAGGGCATCGTAGCCGTAGGTGGTCTGGCGGCCCAGCGGATCGATGGTCGCGATCACTTCGTCGGCTGCGTTGTAGAGCGTCTGCCAGACGGGGTTGTTTGTCGGGTCGGTGTCCTCATCGGGATCGATCACCTTCACCTGCCGGTGCAGCACGTCGTACTCATAGCGCACCGTGTGGCCGGTGGTAGCTGCGTGCTTGAGAGGGGGGGCGGAGAGCAGCACGCTGCCGCGGGGATGGCCGGATCAACCCGGGACGTGCTTCAATGGGCGGCGGGGGGGCTTTATGCCCCCCTGCCGCTGTGTTGATGGGTAGCGCGGGCGGTACGGGCTTTGTTCGTTTTTCTACCCCCGTGAAAGATGGCCCGACGCCGCGGACCGTGGTCCGCGGCGTCGGCGCGGTGGCATAGCGCTGCTGCCGCGACGACGGCGCAATCACTCTGTGCACAGCGCCCGGCCAAGGGAATCCCACCGCCCGGGCCGCGGGTGGGGTCGACCCGCCCGCGGCCCGGAAGGGAAAAAATCTCTTGGAGATCTGCCCGCGCTATCCATCAACGTTGCGGGCGGGGGGCCATAAAGCCCCCCCGACCGCCGATTGAAGCAGGCTGCCGGGTTGATTTGGCAATTCCGGACGCAGCATCCGGGCCGTTCGTCGTCGAGCGCCGTGGCGTGCACGGCTGAACCATGCGCCGGTCGCCACAAGCGCAGGTCCTGCGCTTCGCCGCAACCACACCGCCCGCGAGGCTCTCCGCAGCTGTCGCCGCGATACCGATCTCCTCGCCTCACGGCTGGCGGTCCCGCGAAGCCGCCCGGGCGCGGGTTTGGTCCTCCCGCGTCCGAGAACCTTCAGCCGCCAGTTACCGTGAACTCGCGGGAGGGGGCTTTATCGCCCCCCTCCCGGTGCGCGTCGGAGCGGGCTCGTTCGGTGAGGTGGAAGTCCTCGCCAGGGATTGGTCTGGACCCTGTAGCCGAAGTGACTGTATCGTCGAGCGGGGCGTAGATAGCAACAACCCCGATGAGGGGATGGTCGAACCAACCCGCCAGCTTGCTTGGAGGGGGGCGGGAGGGGGGCTTTATGCCCCCCTCCCGGAGGCCTGATGGATAGCACGGGTGTAACCCCAAGAGATTTTTTCATTCGGGGCCGCGGGCGGGATCGACCCGCCCGCGGCCCGGCGGGGAAGAAATTTCTGGATGATGGACCTCGCTACCCAATCAACCTTGCCGGTGTGGGGCGTGAACCCCCCACATCCACCCGTCCAGGCTAGCGGGCTGATCTGTCAGCTTCCGGCTACGTGAACTGCTGCACTGACGTAGCGAGCGTCTCCATCGCTACCTCTCCGGCACATGCAGCCAATGACCTACCGGAAGAGTGGCCGCAGAAGCCGCAGCAGACCCCGGGTCGTCAGCCCAGCTGCTCCTGGGAGGGGCTGGTTTGTACACTTCACCGGGAGGCTACTTCGTCAGTCGGAAGGAAAACGCTTTTCGGCGTGAAACGGTTCACTGCTAGGCAGAACAGCTGGTCGAAGCGAGCGATGGTGCGTTGGTTCCGGGAAGTCTGTGGGCTGCGCCGCTGTCTGACACTACTGATGGTAGCCATTGTTGGCCTGTGGTGCGCGGGCCAGGACGAGTTCGAGTGGGGGCACGCTGATGAGTGGGAGGGAAGGGGGCCCAGGGCAAGCAGGCGTTACGCTGGGAGCGGAGACTCCCAGGCAGAGGGTGTGCAGGAGAGCCGCGCAGGGAACGGTTGGCGCACACCCATCGTTATCGGGCCGAGCCGACCGGATCGGCTCGAGCGGCTTGCCGTGGACGAGTTGGTCCGATACCTGCAAGTCGCCGGTGCCCGGGTGATGCAAGAAACAGGCTCGACCCCATCGGTGCCGCGCGGACGTGTCCTCGTGCTCGGGCGGCCAGAGTCCAATCCGCTGCTCCAGCGCCTCCTGAAAGCAACCGGTACGGAACCACCGCGCCAGCCGCAGGCGTTCCGCATTCGAGCGGTTCGTAACCCGGCAGACGCTGCAGGTGAGATCGTGCTCCTCTGCGGGGCGGATCCTCTGGGAGTCCTCTACGCCGTGCGCGACTTTGCCCACTACATGCTCTATCGCTCCGATCACGGGATCGAGGTCAAGAAGGCTGACATCCGCGTGAACCCGCCACTGAAGGTTCGGATGCTGTCAGAATCCGGGTGCAACTTGTTCTCGGCGGATAACGACCACGAAGGGTTCATGCGCTACCCACGGCTGAACCGCTTTAGCAGGAACGTCGTGTTCGACAA
>JALXBF010000087.1 GCA_026991575.1 Planctomycetota bacterium
GTGGGAGGCCGAGCTCGAGGAGATTGGGGCTGGCGTCGGCCGGCTGTCGTGGGACCAGTTCCGCCATTACTTCGAAGACACGCACATGGCGTCACGGTCGCGCTCGTACTGCCGAACCATGCCCGCCCGCCGCAGCCCGCCCCCGCCACCGACCACCGGAACCCCCTCGGGCAGCCCCAGCTCCTGCGCAGCCTTCCTGGTCAGCGTCCCGGTGACGTCCTCCGATTCGTAACACTTCGGCAGCAGCGAAGCGTCGAGCTGCAGCTTATCCAGAAGCGGCTGGCACCAGCGTCGGTTGACCACGTCGAGCAGCAGCGTGCCGGATGCGTCGCTGACCTCGGTAGCATACTCACCGGTCATCCGGTAGCGAATGTAGTCTTTCGGCAGCAGCACCTTGCGTACACGATCGAACAGTCGTGGCTGGTGCTTGCGCAGCCAGAGGATCTTCGGTGCGGTAAAGCCGGTATGGGCCGGGTTAGCGACCAGCTTGATCAGTTCATGGCGTCCGCCAACAGCCTCCTCGATCTCGACGCACTCCTCGGCCGTCCGCTGATCGTTCCAGAGGATGGCCCGACAGACAACCTTGCCCGTGCGGCTCAGGAACACGGAGCCGTGCATCTGGCCGCTCAGCCCGATGCCCGCCACCGGACCGTACTTCTTCAGCGCGCCGGCGCGGCGGGCAGCATTGACCGCCGACCGCACGGCTTTTACGGTTGCCTGCCACCATTCCTCCGGTTCCTGCTCCGACCAGCCGGGCTTGGGATGGAGACTTGTGTGGGGGGCCGTGCCCGCTCCAACGATTTTGCCTTCTACGGTGCAGAGCAGCGCGCGGGTGCCTGACGTTCCGATGTCGATGCCAAGATACAACGCCATGACTCGCCTCTGCTAAGCGGTCATCCGGTCTGCTGAAGCGGAGACCTCACACCCCGCGGACCACCGCACGACGCGGCCACCGCTCGTCGCCCCCCGCCGGGCTACTTCTTTATCCTTATGCTCTCGCCGTGTGCGTTTCAAATCAGGTGCCCGGCCCAGTGCGCCTCGAAGCGCACTGGCGGTGCGTTGCCACGGCCAGCCACGGCGTAGACGGAGCGCGGTCTGGTCCCGACCGCGTGTCCTTTGCCAGTCTGCCGACAGTTTGGTAGAAGGGCCTCCCGGGGGAAGCGGTGACGAGCGGGCCTGACGGACGGCTGCTCGAGGATGGGGGGCTGCCATGAGCCCGCCTGGGCGACCGTGTGAGCGGGCCAGCGCACGGCTAACCGGGAGGCAGGACGGCGGGAGAAACAGGAGGGCACCGCTGAATGCTGCTGGCCAGAGACGCAGCTATTCCTGCGAGTGGAGCTTCTCCCACAGTGCCTTCAGCTCACTGAAGCTGCGCAGCGGCTCCTTGCCAGTGAGTGCTTCCTCGGTAAGCTCGATCGGCTGTTGCGGCTTGCTTTTGCGCTGGCGGCGCGGCCGAGCGGTTGCCGCCTTCTGCTGTCGTTGTCGGGACCGTTCGGTTCGCGAACCCTCGTCTGCGCCACCGGTCACGGTGGCCTGGGCGGTGGCAGCGGCCACCGCGGTCGCCTCGACCGGCTCAGCCGGCTGCTGCTCTGCGGCGGCGGGGCGACGAGGCGGACGCCCCGGGCGCGATGAGCGGCCCGAGCCGGGTGCGGCGGCGGCTGCGCGGCGGGGTCTGCTACGGCCGGCATGCGGTCGCGCTGCCTGACGCCGCTGGAGCTCCTCCGGTGGCACCATGGACAACGACAGCCGACCGCGTTCCAGATCCACTTCCACGACCCAGACGCGCACCAGCTGGCCCGGGAAAACCAACTCACGCGCATCCTGCACGTACTCGGTCGTCATCCGGCTGACATGCACCAGCCCGGCCACCCGCACGCCGACATCGACAAACGCGCCGAAGTCCACCACGTTACGGACCACGCCGTCCAGTTCCATTCCCGGCGAGAGCGTCTCCAGCTTGATCGGCGTCCGGTGGAATACCGGAGCGGGCCGCTTCGCCCGCGGATCATCATGGGGCTGTTTCAGGTCACGGATCACGCTGCGAAGTACCGTCGTGCTGACCTGCAGCTCATCAGCAATGTGCTCCAGCCGCATGCGGCTCAGCAGATCGTCAATCCGCGTGGTGACAGCTGGACCAAGCGGTTCGCCTGGATCGACACCTGCCAGCTCCAGCAGTCGCTGGGCCGCGTCATACTGCTCTGGATGGATCGGCGTGGCATCCAGCGGGCTTTCACCGTCCGGGATCCTCAAGAAACCGGCGCACTCGATGAACCGCCGTTCATCCACGGCGTCGACCAGCAGCAGTTGGCGCCGGCTGCGGAACGCACCGTGTTTGTTCCGCCACTGCACGATCTGGCGTGCCACGCTGTCGTTCAGGCCAGGCACATAGCGAAGCAGCCAGCGCGACGCCTGATTGACGTTCACACCCACCTCACTGACGCACGACTGGACCACCTCTCTGAGGTAGTCGGCCACTTTCCAAAGCCTAAAGTCGTTCGGATCCAACCCGTCGCACAGCTCACGGGGCACCATCTTGACGAGCTCACCGAGCGGATCGATGACCCGCCGACCGATCGAAACGGCGCTGCGAAAGACGGGCTCTTTGTCCGGGAATTCTTCTCGACCGATGGGGCCCTCGGCATAACTGTCCGCGCCCGCTTCGCTGACGACCGTGTACTTTAGCCCCGGAGCGCCGCCGGCGATGATCTCAGCAATCAGCTCCTGTGTCTCCGCGCTGCCTGTACCGTCGCCGATGACCGCCAGCGTCAGCTGGTGCTCCTTGATGAACTCGATAAGCTTTGCCTTTGCCTCGTCGCGCTGGTTCAGCGGCTCATGCGGGTAGACAAGCAGGAAGTCCATCGGATTGCCTTTCTCGTCCAGCGCGACGCACTTGCAGCCGGTGCGGTAGCCAGGATCAATCGCCAGGATCCGCTCGCCCTGGACACCGCGACGCAGCAAGATCTCTCGAAGCTGTCGGCCGACCAGACACAGCGCGTGCTCCTCGGCCCGATCGGTCAGCTCCTGCCTGACCTGCTTCGCAACGGCAGGGAGGATCCAGTCCTTGATCGCACCAGCAAACCACTGCCGCAACCTCTCCGCGTGCCGATGCTCGGCAGGCAGCCCGACAGCGTTCCACACTGCGGGTACCGCCGCGTCGACGTCGATAGTCAGTTGGACGCGTAGCGCCTTCTTGCGCTCACCCCGATTGATCTGGAACACGTCATACGGGGCAGCTTCTGCAACGCGCACCGCGTACTGTCGGTACTCGCTGTAGACGCGGGCAAGGCCACTGCGCTGGGTGCAGAGCCGGCTGCGTAGTTCGCCGCGCTCCCAGACGTAGCGCCGCACGGCAGCGCGGGCATCGGCGTTGCGGGCGACGCGGTGGCCGATCAGCTGGCCCACAGCGGCCAGCACGGCCTCAACGCTCTCCAGCTCCGCGTCGGGCTTGACGTATTTTTGCGCCGCCTGCTCCAGGTCAGCTGCCTCCTCGGCGTCGTTCCAGATAGCGTCGGCTAGTTCTCCGAGGCCGGCAGCAAGCAACCGTTCGATGCGTGGGTCGCGGCGCGTCCGGTACGGCAGGTACAAATCCAGAACGTAATGCGGGTCGTCGGCTGCAAGGATCCGCTCCCGCAGCTCCTCGCTCAGCACACCCCGCGCCTCTAACGACTTCAGCACCGTTGCCTTCGTCTTCGCCAGGGCACGGGCCTTCTCGGCCGCTCGCCGCAGTCGCCGGATTTGCTCTTCGTCCAGCCCGCCAGTTTGCTCGCGGCGGTAGCGCGCAATGAACGGCACAGCGTAGCCTTCATCCAACAGCGCCAGCGTACGCTGCACCTGTTCGATGCCCAGACCTAACCCTCGGGAAATACGCTCTACGTCGCCACTGGCAAGCGGTTGCATCGAAGAACTGTACCTCGATCGTCGATGGCTGGAATAACCCCACTTGGACTCGGGCAGCCTCGCAGCAAAAAGGCGGGTAGGGGTAATTTAGCGCTGCGACCGACCAATTGTCAAGCGCAGCCGCAGCGCGCCCCCGGGAGCAGATGCCCACTGCTGGGCGGCCAAGCCGCCGTCGGGCCCGGGTTTTCCGCGCGACCAGATCCGCTGGCAGATCACATCAACGCGGCCAGCGCACCACAAATGGTATCGACCATCGCACGCCGCGCATTGTAGCCCATCAGGCCGATCCGCCAGAGCTTGTCCTTCAGCTCACCAAGACCAGCGCCGACTTCGATGTTGAACTGCTCCAAGAGCGCCCGCCGCACCGCTCCGGCATCCACGCCTTCAGGCGGCAACACTGCAGTGAGCATCGGCAGCCGATAGCCCTCGGCCGCAAACAACCTGCAGCCCATCTCCTGAAGCCGCTGTTGCAGCAACTGGCCAACCTCGCGGTGCCGCTGCCAGCGAGCCTCGAGCCCTTCGGCGAAAATCAGCTCCAGCGCAGCCTGCAGGCCGTAATACAGCGTCGAACACGCGGTGTGGTGGTAGATCCGCTTCTCACCCCAATAGTCCAACAGCACGTCGATTCCCAGATAGAAACTGGACGGCGGACTCTTGCGCCGCCGTACCACATCGAGCGCCTTGGCACTGAACGTCACCGGCGCCAGGCCAGAGACCATGCCGATGCACTTCTGACTGCAGCTATACGCCAGGTCAATGTGCCAGCCGTCCACCTCCACCGGCGCACCACCCAACGACGTGACACAATCGACCATGAACAACGCCTCAGTGCCGGAGACCGCTTCCCCGATCTCCTCCAGCGGCTGCAGCACGCCGGTCGATGTCTCAGCGTGCACCACCGCCACCACCCTGGCATCCGGATGAGCCTTAAGCGCATCGATCATCTTGCCTGGGTCCAGCGGCTGACCCGGCTCGTACGCGACCTCAACAACCTCCGCGCCCAGCCGCGCGGCCACCTGGCAAATACGGCGACCGAAGTAGCCACCAACACCAACCAGCACCTTGCTGCCCGGCTCAACAACGTTAACCAGGCAGGTCTCCATGCCGGAGCTGCCCGTTCCGGAGATCGCCAGCGTAGCGTCGCTACTGGTGCGGAACAGGCGCTTCAGGCCAGCCCGGATCGAATCCAGCGTGGCCAGGAACTCTGGATCCAGATGTCCCTGGACCGGGGTCGCCAACGCCTGCAGCACCCTGGGGTCGACATTCGCTGGGCCGGGACCGAGCAGCAAGCGTGGGGTTGCCGTGACGACTTGAGCCATCGGTTCATCTCCTGCCGTTTTCGCATACGCCAACAGAGCAATGGTAAGCGCTGCGGGAAGGAGTTTCGAGGGGCAGCAGCAACGCGTGCAGCTCGATGCGACGCCAACCGGTCAAACGTCGCCGGCTCAGCCGAGCTTGCTTCCGCTTGCCCGCACCGGCGACCAGACGTACGCAGTGGCCCCTCTGCGGCCTCGCCTGGCAGAAACGGCTGCTTACGCGCGACGGCGCGGGACAACTCGGAGATCGAGGCCGCTTCGACACCGTCCGCGCTCAGGGAACGGTCCAGGGCCGTGGTCACTCGGGGAAGACATCGCTCGATCGTCGACGCGTGGCCAAAGTGCGACCGTAGCCACCTCCGTGTCGAATGACCGCTCGACACGGTCGGTGCGAGTGCCCGCTTAAGGGGCGACGCGCTGTCTCCTGACCGCGCTGCGCCGTTAAGGTCGAGGTCGCGGGTACCGGCCAGCCTCCGGCCGGCCGGAGCGACTCGCCGTGCCGCGGGCCCGGTCCCAGCGCATCCGGCTGGTGCCGGTTCGCCACAGACTGTTCCCGTCGTCGTGCCGTGGCACGGTCCGCCGGTTGCGCACCAGGCGCGCGGCAGGCCTGGGGCAGCTAGGCGATCTGGACTAGATGCGACTGGAGGACGTCCATCGTGGCTTTCGAGCCCAGCGGAATCAGGCACCCGTAGGCGGGTTGTCCGGAAGCATCAACAACCAATCGAAACCCATCGATAACCGCATAGCCTTCCGGACAGGCAATGTGCCCGGTCACAGCCAGGTGACATCCCAATCTTTCTAAGAATCGCTCTCCCCAGGCGCGACTGGTGCGCCGCCCCCACAGCATCCGATACAGGGGAGATCCGTACACGAGCAGATCTTCGCTGAGCTGGTCGCGGTCGAAAACGGCATACTCGAAGCCATCGCGGATGACGGCGTCGGCCGGCAGGCTGTGGCAGACGAAGACGCCATTCTCCGTGCGCAGCGCGACCGGCAAGGCAGCAAACAGCAGGCGGTAGGCCCGGTGGATCTCATCGGCTCGGCTGCCGTAGGCATGCTCCAGCCCGGCGCGGAACGCGACGTCCTGAGATTCGCCGTTTTTCAGGATCCGCGTCTGACGCAGCTCGGCAACCTCATGATTGCCGGGAATGTAGTGGACCCTTTCCGGATACTGGCACTTCAGCGCAGCGATCAGGTCAACGAGCTGGTGTGAGATGCAACCGTCGTTGGGGTAGCGGAACGGCCCGTGGACGACTTCCTGGAAAACGACATGTCGTTGGCGGTGGGCGGTGAGATCGGCAAGGCGAAGGACGGTCCGGAAGTTGCGGACGTTTCCGTGCAGATCACCTACCACGAAAAGCTCGGTGGCACCGGCCGCAACGGAAAGGTCTACGATCAGGCCGTTGCGGCCCGGTTGCTGCCGGAAGTAGTCGGCTGCTTTCAGCACGGTGCGGAGGATCAGGTCGGGGTCTGCCATCGGGGCTGCTGCCGTCTGCTGGGCTCACCGCGACGCGGCCGGCGGTGCGCGGCGCGATCGGGGCCGTCAGTGCCGGTGCTGACTGAGCCGGAGGCGGCAACGGGCACTGCGGCGGCTGCTGGCCGCGCATCGAAGAGCGGCGGAGCCTCAACCAGATGGTGGCACCAACGGTCGAGGCAGCTAGTTTCGGGCCGGTCCGCAGTTTGCCCGGTTCGCGGTCGGGAGCAAGCCCGATGCGGCTCGCGTCTACGGAACGGTGTGCTCGGCAGGTGCCGCAGGCGCGGTTCCGGTGAGCTTCTGGTCGATTCTGTCCAAAATCACAATCGAGCGGGCCTTGTCGCCGAACAGCCCAACGCGTACTTTGACGACCGTGGCCATCGGCCTTGCCTCCAGGCGAATGACGACCTTCTTTCCGTCGGCCGTGCGGCTCTCGAGCCTTCCTCCCAGATCATCTACCGACTGGCTGATGACCGGCATGCCAAGCTCGCGGACCGATTCGACCACGGCGGGCCAGCATTGACCGACCGAGACCGGGTAGCTTTTCTCGAGCTCGCCGTTCATGTAAGCATAGCCCGCGGCCCCGGCAGCACCCGCGCCGACGACCATCAGCGCCGTGCAGCCTGTGCCGGCCAGGCACACGGTGAGGAGTGCAAGCATTCGCAGCCAAGGACGGTGTGGCAACATCGGGCTCTCCGTGAATAGTGCCTCGCAGGATGAGAGCGCGGTTTGCGGGCCGCAACGGCCGCCGCGCTCAGAACAGCCACCGCCGCCAGCCTCGCCGGCGCGTCTCCGTGAAGCTGGCCTGTTCAATCGCGCTTTGCCACTGGTCCATATCAAAGCCGTGGTCCTCGCCCACCAGATTGGCGAGTGCCTCGCGGGCACGGTATCGGATCGCCACGTCCGGGTCGGCCAGGTGGGCGTATAGGGCCTGGGCCGCACGCCGCGAGGGGATCTTGCCGAGCGATCGAGCTGCTGCCAGACGGACGTCTATGCTGGCGTCGTTCTGCAGCCGGTCGATGAGCACTTCGAGGACGCGCTCATCGTGCCAGCGCGCAAGCTGCTCGCATGCGGCCTGTCGGACCAGCGGGTCTGGGTCGTCGGCGGCGCGGAGCAGCGGGTCGAGCACGCGCGGGTCGTCCAGGGCACCGAGCAGCATCACGACATTGGCTCGCTCGATGGCCTCCGGCTCGCGCAGGCCCGTGTCCGCGACGCTCTGCAGCACGTCATCCGGAATCCGCTTTTCGGGGAAATGGTCCGGATCGAGCAGGAAGCGGTAGGCCGAGAGGCGTTCGGCAGGATCGACACTGTCGCGCAGCGTGGCCAACGCGTCGGCGACGCTGTCCACACGCGGCGGCCGCGCCACCAGCGCCCGAATGCTCGTGCAGCCGCAGAGGACAAGCCAGCAGAGCAACCACAGCAGCGTGACTGCCCGACCGGCCCGCCAAACTTGCCCGTCCGTGCCGACGTAACTCACAGCAGGCACCTTGTGCGCCTCGACCGTCCATGAATCCCACCACGGGTGGCCTTCGCCGCGGCGTCACCGTAGCAAAACACCAATCGCGTGCCAAGACAGGCCAGTGCCGATGGACACAGCAGAAGACTCCGCCCGGAAAGAACTCCTGGAACAGACCGGTCCGGAGCAGTCCGAGCCCACTGGGCCCACGTTGCTGGAACAGATCATCAGCGGGCCCAGGAGCCTGCCACCCCGCAAGTGCAAGGTGCTCGTGGTGATGCCCGCCTACAACGCGGAAAAGACGTTGGAAGCGACCCTGCGCGAGATCCCGCCCGGCAGCGTCGACGACATTCTCCTCGTCGATGACGCGTCGCGCGACGGGACAGTCCAGAAAGCACGGCAACTTGGTCTCAGGGTGATCGTCCATCCCGAGAACCGTGGCTACGGTGGCAACCAGAAGACCTGCTACCAAGAAGCACTCAACAGCGACGCAGACATCATCGTCATGGTCCACCCGGACCATCAGTACGATGCTCGCGTCCTGCCACACCTAGTCGCGTTCATCGAACTGGGCATCTGCGACGTGATGCTTGGTTCCCGCATCCGTACGCGAAAGGAAGCGCTTGAGGGCGGCATGCCGCTGTACAAGTACCTCGCCAACCGGCTGCTGACCGTGTTCGAGAACGTGCTGCTCGGGCAGAACCTTGGCGATGCCCATACCGGACTGCGCGCCTACCGGCGTGAGGTGCTGGAGACGATCCCGTTCGAAAACAACTCGGACGATTTCGTCTTCGACAGCCAGTTCCTCGTGCAGTGCGTTCACTTCGGTTTCAAGGTGGGTGACGTCCCGGTGCCGGCCCGTTACTTTGCCGAGGCGTCCAGCATCAACTTCTGGCGTAGCGTCAAATACGGGCTCGGCACCATCTGGGTGGTGTTCCAGTACTGGCTGAATTACCTGGGCATCTGGCGGTTTCCCCACCTGTTCCAACGCCGGCAGCCGGCAGGGCGTGACAGCTCGGACTCTGGCTCATGAGCCGCCAGCCCATCCAGTCACAGTTTGCCTGGGCCGTGCTCCAGCTCTTGCTTGCCGGGCTCCTGGGTTGTCTCTGGGCATTCCACTGGGACTTGCTTCTGCACGACCCGGTGCTTGGTGAGGCAGGCCTGTTATCGGAGCTACTCAGAGGGCGGCTGGCTGCTCGGCTCTCGTTCAGCCGCCTGGTGCTGCCCGGTGTTTTTGGCGCACCGGCCCTGTGGGCGCTGACCGCGGTGGCAGCCAGGCTGAGCGGTCTGGCCGACTCGTTTTGGAGCGCCCTGCGAATCGGCACCCGCGCCGTGCTCCCGCTGGTCGCCTACGCAACGTTCGATTCCCTCTGGCTCTTCAGCCGGTTGGCCGGGACAGTCGGGCTGCAGGCCGGCCTGCTGCTTGTGCTACCGACCCTGCACCAGCTCGTGCCCGCAGCCATCCTCGCCACGCTCTTGTGGGCGGCGGCCGCCCGTTGGCTGCGTGCAGCCCGCGGCCGCTCGGCGCTGGCTCTCGTGGCGATAGCCTCTCTGGCGTACGGCATCACGTTCGCGACGCTGAGCGTGCTTCAGTACCAGGCCCTGATGGTGCCCCACGGGGACACGGCGATGTACGAGGAGCACCTGTGGAATCTGCTGAACGGCAAGGGGTTTCGCAGCCAATTGGATGGCGGTCGCCTGTTTCTGGGTGAGCACATCGAATTCATCCACGTGTTCCTCATTCCGGTCTACGTGCTTAAGCCCAGCTTACCCACATTGAACGTGGTCTATTCGTTCGCGCTGGCGGCGGGGGGTCTAGCCACCTACGCGCTGGCGCGTTCCGTGGGCCTGGCTGCTGCTCCCGCGGCGCTGCTGGCGGTTGCCTACCTGCTGTATCCCCCCCTGCAGTACTTGAACCTGGAAGCTTCGCTGAAGACGTTTCGTCCCGAGAACCTGGCGGTACCGCTCGTCCTGGCCGCCCTCTGGGCAGTGGAAACGCGGCGAGCCGGTTGGTTCATCGCACTGCTGGCTCTGGCACTGACCGCCAAAGAAGACTACGCCATCCTGTATACGGGAATCGGTCTGTTCCTACTGGCAGCACCGGGGTCGCCCCGCAAGTGGCGGCTGTTGGGGGGCGCGGTCGCCGTGGCAAGCGTGGCATATCTCTGGTTCGTCCTGAAGGTGGCCATTCCCTGGTTCCGCGGCGGCCCCCCTCACTACCTGGCCTACTACCCGTCACTGGGGCAGACACCCGGCGAAGTGGTAGCAACGATGGTAGATCGGCCGTGGACCGTGGTCAGGCTGCTGCTGGATCCGGCCAATGCTGCGCTGTTGCTCGGGCTGCTTGCTCCCCTGGGCTTCGCGCCGCTGCTAGCTCCCGCGACGCTGGCAGCCGCTCTGCCCTCTGCAGCTCCCCTTCTGCTGGGCGAATTGCCCGGCCTGAAGCAGCCGATCTTCCATTTCCACGCGCCTTTAGTTCCCGTGCTTTTCTGGGCAGCCGCCCGGGGGCTAAAGGGCCTTAGCCGCGCCGTTCAGCCCTCAGGGCGGCCCTGCTGGTGGCCGTGCTTCGTGGCGTGCGCCGCGTTGGCCTCCGGCTTCTGGCAGGGCAAGTCACCGCTATCGCTGGCCTTTTACGACCCGGGATCTGACCTGGGCGGCTACTGGCGCAGGCTCTACGTGCCCGGTGAGCGGGTCCGCCGCTTCGAGCAACTCTACCGGCTTGTACCGCGGACGGCGTCGGTGGCCGCGACCGACTACGTGCGGCCGCGATTTACGCATCACCGTGCCTGCCACGAAATCGGCAGCAACGGACTCAAGCCCCACGTGCGACCCGAGGAGGTGGATTACCTGGTGATCGACCTGCGCGGTCCATACTCCGACCCGGTCGCCGGCCTCCGCGTGCCGCTGAACGTGCGTCATCCACGCGGTTGGGAGACCGTATACCGGGACGAGTTCTTTCTGGTGACCCGAGCACGGTCGGCGGAACCCGCACCGGAACCCTCTCGGCCAACGCATGGTGCGATTGACAGCCCCGCCGGCCAGGACCAGAATCAATAGGGGGACGGGGTTGCGGGCGACACATTTGGCAGAGCTGGAGGAGCCTCCCGCCCAAATCGCAGACACGCGTGTCAGGTTAGGTTTTGGCTGGAGAGTTGTATGGTTCGGCAGATACCGCCAACGCACCCGCTCGGGCGGTTATTCGCAGCACTCACGGAACACACGTTTATCGGCGAACTTGGCATCGCAGACCCGAGATTAATCGACTACATCTCCCGGCTCTTGCTCCGCTTCGTCCACATGGACGCGATCTTCCCGTTCCGTTCGCTGGCAGGCAAGCGGCTGGAGGAGGTGGCGGAGATGTTGGCCGAGGCTGAGGAGGAGAACCGCTCAGCAGCCTCAACTCGCGAGCTCCATCGCCACATCGGCGACTTCACGCTGTTCTGGAGCGGCGTCTACCCGGAAGCCCTCAAGTGGCTGCGGGCACCGACCCGCAAGGACCACCTTGTCGACTACTGCGCCCAGGGGAAGCGGTCTTACTGGATTGCCAGCCAGTACGACGATGAGCCGTATCGCCAGGAAGCCCCCGTGCTGCGGCGGCTCAGTGAGCAGTTCGAGCTGTGCGTCTACGGGCTGCATCGTGTACGGCAGGAGTGGGAGCAGCTTGATCAGAGCGGGGCGGCGTCGTTTCGCCGACGGCTGATCCAGTAGGGCTCCTGGTCCAAGAGGGCTGTCCCATCGAGCGATACGTCCGCCGACCGGTGGTTGCGGGAATGGCCAACGGCGCGGGCAGCCTTCTGCCCGCGCCGTTGGGCATGGTGTTGATCGCTTTCGGCAGCGGCCGCTAAGACCGTGCGGCGACCTTCTGCGTGTTCGGCAAGTACTCGCGGTCTGTGACGATGCCGGGCATCGGCACCGGGTAGCGACCGTGCTCGTCCGGCACGACCGGCGGTGCCTTGTCGTAGTCGAGCTTGTCCACGTCGGGCGCGAACTCGTAGCCGATCTTCAGGTACTCGTCCACCGTGATCTTGCGGCCGGTATGGCACGCGAAGCGGCCGACTGCGCAGAGCAAGCTGGCCATCGCCCCGCGGTGCACTTCGCTGTATGGCTTGTCCTGGCGGATCGCTTCGATGAGATCGTCCCACTCGGTCTGGTATGGATTCGGTTCCTTGCGGCCGAACTTCCAGACCACCTTGTCGCGATCCGGGCTCTGGCCCTTGTAGATGCGGCTACGGGCAGGGTAGTGTGCCGAAGTCGACACGCGCGCCAGCCCCTTGGTGCCGTGTACCCAGGTGGCGAACTCGTTGTAGCAGCCCGGCATGCAGCGGCCGTAAAGCAGCAACTTGGTGCCATCGGCCCAGGTGTACTCGGTGACGTATGTGTCGAAGTTCTGGTCGACGTAGTCCTCCCGATAATGGCGGCCACCGAAGCCTTTGGCCTCTACCGGGAATTCCCCTTTCATCCAGCAGGCTTCGTCGAGGTTATGGATGAGGAAGTCGCTGAATGCGCCGCCGCTAGCCCACAGGAACGCGTGGAACTTGCGGATCTGGTACTCAAGGTCGCTCTTGCCCGTGGTGTTCTTCTTCACGAACGCGCTGCCGGTTGGCCCAACCACGCGGTAGGCGCGAGCCAAGATAATCTCGCCAATCTCGCCGTTGTGCACCCGATCGGCCAGTTCCATGCGGCAGCGGCAATGGCGGCACATCAGCCCGACGGCAACCTTCAGGTTCCGCTTTTCGGCCTCTTTGCCCAGCTCGATCATGCGCTGCGACGTGGGGCCATCGACGGAGATCGGCTTTTCCATGAAAACATGCAGCCCCTTCTGGATGGCGTAGCTGAAGTGCACCCAGCGGAATGCCGGCGGCGTCGCGAAGATGACGACATCGCCCGGGCGCAGACAGTCCATCGCCTTCTTGTACGCGTCGAACCCGACAAACCGGCGCTCCGGCGGCACGTCCATCTTGTCGCTGAAGCGATGCTCCAGCTGCCTGTAGCTGCCGGCCAGCCGATCCTCGAAGACGTCGGCCATGGCCACCAGCTTCACCGGACCGTTCTTGACGCTCATGGCATTGGCCGCCGCGCCGGTGCCGCGACCGCCACAACCGACTAAGGCCACCTGGATCGTGTTGTCTTCGCCAGCGTGGACGAACGGCACGCTCATGCCGGCAAACGCCGAAGCACCGGCGACCGTCCCTGCCGTAGCCAGGAATTGGCGGCGCGACGCTTTCGGGGCGGGGGATTGCTTCTCGGACATTGGCTATTCTCCTGCTTAGACCAACCCTGACACCACAGACAAAAAGAGGCGGGATTCTAGCAGTTAGTATGCACAAAATCGGTGTAGCTGGCAACCGGCAGTGCCGGTGCGGGTCCGCCTAGGCTCTTGCATCCGGTCTACTCTTGGGGGGCTCGCCGCATGTGCTAGCGAGAAGTCGATGGAGACGCTCCCCACGCGACTGGGGCATCTCCCGGACCCGGAGGCTCGTACCGCGGGCCACTTGCTTGAGCGGGCGGGGGGTTCGGCCCCGCCGCCCGCAGGGCTGTCGAACAGCGCGGCGGGTTGAGGGAACGTCTTCTTCGGCCGTGCCGCGGACGCACCTCAACCAACATCCGACCGGGGGGCGTAAAGCCCCCCCGGCCCGTGGGAACCAGGCTGCCCGACCAGTTCGTGTCCCGCTTGGCCGGCCACCACGGCGACGCCGGGCACCAACCCAGCCGGTGACACGACCCGACGCTGAACGACCGCGTGGCAAAAGGCTCCATCGGCGCGGCCTACAATGGCCACGATCACATGCGGTTGATAACGGAGCCGGGCCGAACGAGGGTACTATGCCGACGGTGGGCCGGATCCTGGTGGACGAAGTGCAGATCAAGCGGCGTGTGGATGAGCTGGCCGCTGAGTTGGGCAGCGCCTTCCAGAGCCGCCAGCCGATGACTGTGCTTGCCGTGCTGACGGGCAGCTTCATCTTCGTGGCCGACCTGTGCCGTCGTCTGCAGATCCCGCACCGCATCGGCGTCGTGCGCGCCTCAAGCTACCGCGGTGCCACGGTCGACCCGAGCGACCTGCACACCGACCTGTCCCTGGCGCCGGACGTCCGCGGCCGCCATGTGCTGCTGGTCGACGACATCCTGGACACGGGTGCTACGCTGGCTCGCTTGGTCCGAGAAATCGCCGCCCTGCAGCCAGCCTCCATCACGACGGCCGTGTTGCTTCGCAAGATCGGCAGGCAGACGGTTCCGATCGAGCCGGACTACGTCGGCTTCGACATCCCGGACCTGTTCGTCGTCGGGTATGGCCTGGACTATAACGACGACTACCGCCATCTGCCCTACATTGCTGCTCTGGAACAAGAGACTGCGGCAACCTGAGCGGTGCTAAAAGGTGGCCAGGGGGTCTTTTAGCAGCAGCGGCGTGCGCAGGGCAAACGGCTCGGCGTGTGTCGTGCGTGCAAGCCATCCCCAGTACCGTGCGGCAACCTCTAGATCCTCCGCCGTCACCGGCACGTCGGGACCGCGCACCGCAGGGTCCAGCTGCGACCGGTAGCAGCGCAGTGCGGCCAGCTTGGTGGCAACTGTCTTGCTGATGTCGACCAGGAACGCGGGCCGGTGAGCGTCGCGGAGGTGGATCGAGTAGTAGTAGACGATCCGTTGCACGCGATGTGGCTCGCCCGGTATGTCGCTGCGGCTGAGCCGCGCCCAGAAGCAGGCCGCCTCACCGAGCTGTGCGCCGGCCACGTGGTCCGGGTGGTAGTCGACCCAGTAGGGCAGCGCGACGGTGCGGGGGCGCAGGCGGCGAATCCATCCGGCCAGCAGCCAGCGAGCCTCCAGGTCAGGGACCACGGCCCGGTTGCGCAGCCCCAGGCAGCCGCGCCAGCAGACGCCGAGCACTTCGGCCGCCTCACGCGCCTCCTGCAGCCGCCGCGGTGGGTCCCCGACCGGAGTGGGCTCACCGTCCGTCAGGTCCAGGATGCCGACCCGCCGGCCACGCTGCGCCAGCAGCGCCATGGTCCCCCCCATGCCGATCTCCGCATCGTCCGGGTGGGGTGAGATGACAAGCAGATCGACGGGGCCGGAACCGAACAGTAACCGAAAGCCGCCTTCGGTCACGGCGCCGACTCCCGCACAAGCCGTTCACGCAACGTGTCCAGGATTTGTGCCGTGCGGCTGGCCCCAATGCGGCTCGCTCCCGCCTGCCGCATCGCTAGCAGCGCATCCAGTGTCCGAATGCCTCCGGCCGCCTTTACCTGCACGTGTGTCCCCACGTTCTCTCTCATCAAGCGGACGTCCTCGACAGTGGCCCCGGCAGAGCCGTAGCCGGTGGAGGTCTTCACGAAGTGGACGCCCAGGTCGGTGCAGATGCGGCATAGCTCGATCTTGTGCGCGCGCTCCAGGTAGCAGTTCTCGAAGATCACCTTCAGGATCGCCGATCCGCTCTGACAGAGCCTCAGCACCGCTTCGATGTCCTCCGCGACAAACCGCCAGTCACCGCTGAGCACCTTGCCAATGTTGCAGACCATGTCCAGCTCTGTGGCCCCGTCGGCCAGCGCCTGCTCCGCTTCAAAGACCTTGACCGCCGTCTTGTGCCCCCCGTGCGGAAAGCCGACCGTCGTACCCACGGCCACGCCCGTGCCGCGCAGCAGCTCGGCGGCGCGCGCGACGAAATAAGGCTTGATGCAAACGCTGGCAACACCGTAATCAGCCGCTAACCGGCAGCCGGCTTCAAGCTGCTCGTCCGTCAGCACCGGCTGCAGCAGTGAGTGGTCGATCATCTTGGCAATCTGCTCGTAGCTCACCACCATGGCATGCCCCCGCAGTGGGCTTACGCGTCACGGAGGTAGCGGTCGAAGAAGGCGAACGCCTCCGCTTGCATTTCCCGGTTAAAGCGATGCGGCACAGGGTAGTAGGAGCAGCCGAATCGGTCCGCGGCACCGGCTTTGGCATACACGGCGCGTAGGATCTGTTCTGCTCGCTTCATTTCCGGAAGTGTAAACAGGAAATCCTTCTCACAGTTCAGCACCAACGCCGGCTTGGGCACCATAAGCCCCAGGATCTCGGGATAGTCAAGGTAGCGCGGAAGATGGGGGATGTAGATCATCCACGTATGCGTAAAGCACTTGTTCAGAAGATAGTCGCGCCAGGTGGTCATCATGCCCACGCAACAGGCACACCGGATTCGCTGATCCAGACCGCTGAGATAAACGGTGCGCAGGCCACCGCCGCTCAGTCCGGCGCAGCCGATGCGACCGGCATCGACGTCAGACCGGGAGCACAGGTATTCCAGCGCACACTGGTCTTCGTACGTGAAAACGCCCGGCCAGGTGATGCCCGCGCAGAACAGACTCTTTGCCACCAGGTGCTCATGCTCGGCGGCAAACCGGTTATAACGGCGGATCTGGTCGTCGGAGTCGGGGTCCACTTCGTCCAGGTCACCGACTCCGAGTCGGCGGCGCACGATCTCGGGGATGTCCTTCAGCCGCACACGGCGACTGCCGAACAGGAAGGTATCGTGCACGAGGACCGCATAGCCGCGCTTGGCCAATTCATTAGCCCACGCGACCCCTCCGTAGTAGAAGTCTTGATGCTTGCGCATCAGAGGGTGCTGGTGCGGCACCCGGGTGATCTTTTCCTTGCCAAAGTACTTGACACCACCGTGGTCATGCAGTGCCAGCACGGCCGGCAACCGGCCCGTGTGGCCGGCCGGCTTCAGAAAGAGTGCCTCCGTTGCCGGTCCGTATGGCAGCTGCCACCGCAACCGCTCGATCGCCACCCCCTCGTACTCCAGCTCCTCCACCACCGTGGCCTGCGGCGTATATGGTTTGGCGGGCTGGGCGAGTAAATCGACGTAGTGCCTGTAGGCCACGCGGCGCCAGGCGTCCAGATCGCGCCACTGGGGCCGCCGGAACGATGCCAGCGGCAGCTCATCGCTCACCAGCACCGCCGCCCACGGCCCGTACGCGCCGAGCATGTTGGGTGCCACACCTGAAGCCACAGCAATCGCCCCGAACGTCACCTCACCCGAAGCCGGCCCGCCTGATCCACGGACCAGTGCCGGGCCAGCCGCTAGCGATGCCATCTGCCAGAGAAACTCGCGACGCGACGCAGAAGCCTCGCCCATCCCGCGCACCTCAACTTCCGGTTTGCCCGATTGTAGCGATCGGTGCACCGCGGCGGTTGAGCCGGTGGTGTCCTACAGGCTACACTATCTTGGTAACTGGCGCCGGCCCATGAGCAGTCATCCGCACGCACAACGATCTGACTCTGGTCGGGAAGCGGGACAGCAACCGCTTGTGCCACGTCAGCAAGAGGCTAGTGGACCACGGGTCCCACCCGCCAGCACTGACCCGAGCGGTGTGACCCAGCCGGCAGATGGGCTGGAAGCGGCACCGCCTGCCGCGCTGGAGAGCACTGAGTGCGCGCCACCGGAGCCTTCGGTCCGGGTCGAGGCTGACCTGACGACTTCGTCCGACCACGCCTGGACCAGCGGCTTGCACGTCGGGCGCTACCAGCTGGAGCGGCTCATTGGCCGCGGCAGCTGTGGCGAAGTCTGGGCAGCGCGTGATCCGGTGCTTGGCCGACCCGTGGCCATCAAGCTGCCGCGGCCGCAGCGGATCCGCCAGTGTCCCTGGCTTCCGCACGCCATCTGGTCCGAAGCGCGGATCGCCGCGCGCGCCGCTTCGCTGAACTGCTGCGTCCCGGTCTACGACTTCGGCTGGGACGACGGGACCACGGTCTACATCGTGATGCAGCTGATGGAAGTCAGCGTCGCCGAGCTGATGGCCAACGGGCCATTGCCCGTGCCGGTCGCCTGTCGGCTGACGTACGCGGTCGCTCGCCGCCTGCACCGAGCCCACCTGGAAGGGCTCGTCCACTGCGACCTCAAACCGTCCAACCTGCTGCTGGACACGAACGGCGATCCGTACCCATCCGACTTCAGCACGACGATGCCACGGGCGCTGCTGGCCGCGGAGCGTGAGCTGTTCGTGGGCACGTTGCCGTACATGGCCCCGGAACAGCTCGAGGGGCGCGCCTTCGAATACGACTGCCGCACGGATTGCTACGGGTTAGCCGTCGTGCTTTATGAGATGATCGCCGGTCAGCGGCCATTTCACGGCGAGACTCCTGAGGAGCTGGTCGTTGCGATCCGCCGGGGCAAGATCAAACCGCTGGCAGAGCTGAACCGCGACGTGCCCGATCAGCTGGACCGGGTCGTGCGTGCCGCCCTGGGCTACTACCGCCACCAACGACCACCGGACCTGCGTGCCTTTGGCCAGGCGATCCGCCGATCCATCCGACCGCGCGGCTGACGCATCGTGCTGCGGGCGGCCTGGCTAAGCCCGGAAGCACCGGCATTTACGCAGGTCACCTCGCGGAGCTTTCCTCCTCGTGCGCGGCGGGCCTCTTGGCACCGGCCCCCCCGCGTGCAGCCGTCAGGGTCTCTTTCAGGAACGCGACCATGCGCGGTGCCACACGGGGGTCAAACGGAGCCGTAATGTGACCGGCCCCCTCGATTAGCATCAGCTCCGCGCGCACGCCTACTGAGGACAGCTTCGCCACGTAGCGACGCACCGGCCCGACCGGCACCAGCCGATCCGCGGTGCCGTGGTAGCAGAGCGTCGGCGCATCGCCAGGATCGACGTGGCTGATCGGTGAGGCGCGCACGTACAGCTCGGGCGCTTCTGCCCGCGTGCGTCCCAGCCAGTAGACGAGCCAGCGGGCACGGGGGGGCACCACCGTGAAGTCGCACGGGGTTCCGCCCGCAATCACCGCCTGAACGCTGCTGTCACCAGGATGAGCAGGATCCTCGAACCCGTCCTCCGGGCCCGTTGTACCGAGCATGCACGCCAGGTGGGCGCCGGCGGAATAGCCGTAGGCGGCGACCCAGTCGGTTCGCAGGTTGTAGCGGGCGGCGTTGTTGCGAAGCCATACGACGGCCGCTTTGCAATCCAGCAACTGAGCAGGCCACTTGTGCTCGGGGGCCAGCCGGTACTGGATGCAGAATGCGGCAAAGCCGGCCCGGGCCAGCGCGGCAGCATGCAAGGCAAGCTGGGCCTTGTTGCCCATCCGCCAGGCGCCTCCGTGGATGACCAGCACGGCCGGATGTAACCCGGGACCTTGCGGCACGTAGGCATCCAAGAACAGCTTCTCGCCGTCGCGCACCACGTAGGGCACGTTGAACTGCACCCGATACCGGCGCCGTGAACCGGCGCGGTCCTCGTCGGCGCCGGCAGCAACCGTGGCACCGCATATCCCGTACCAGATGGTGATGGCCGTGACTAAGGTGACCGCCGCAAAGCTGCGTGCCGGCCAGCTCATCGCCCGCTCCCTCCGCGCGCTTGCTAGTTGCCGTTCGTCTCAGGCTCGACCGGCCGTCGAGGCTCCAGCACCAGGCGTAAGGCCCGGCTGGAGACTTCTTGCCAGTGCTTGGCCTCCGCAACACGGGCCACGACCACTGCCGTAGCCTGAACCGGCTCTGTCACCGGGCGGCCGTACAACAGCAATCGGACTCGGTCCACCGACCGGTGGATGGTCAACGGTGGGCAATCCACCCATTGCTCGGCACCTCTGAGTTCCAGGACCACCGGACCGGTCGAGCCGTCAGTCCGGTGCAGGTCGACTTCCAGCACGGCGGTCTGACCGCTGCGCAGCCGGACAACGTCGGTCGTAGGACGCAGCCGCAACGGGGCCGACTCGACGACTGCCACGGCCAGGCCCGCTTCCGCCAGCGGCCGCGGCGCGAAGGTCATGCCCAGCTCTTCGGCCACGGCGGCAGAACAGTCCAGCCGGCGGCGGAGCACCCGGCCATCTGCGATGCCGTATCCAACGAGCTGGCAAGCGACCGCTCCCAGTGGGGCATCCTCCTCGGCGGTCAGCGTTACCAGGGTCTGGTCGACACCAGGGGGGATGCGAAGCGGATCCAGTTGGACGCAGGAGGGTAAGCCGACCGCGCGGAGTTCGACCGGTCCGCCGTAGTCCCGCCGCTGGACCGTCAGCCAACAGCGTGCGCTGCCGCCGCGGGGCACGGCCAGCTTGGCCAGTGGCCGCCGCGTGGGGTCGTCCGCTTCCAGTCGCAGCGAGAAGTCCGGTCCGTACGGAACGACCCGCACACGGTAGGGCAGGTCGCCGGCCACCCGAAAGCTAAGCGCGGCAACCACCAGTGCGTACCAGCCCGTGCGGGGGGCAACGAAATCCAGGGCGGCATCGTCCACGCCACGATCGTCACAGAAGGCAAGTTCCCGGCCGGTCAGGTCGCGGACCGTCAGGGTCAGATCGGCCGGGCTGTCCAACCAACGGCTTGTGGTCTGGATCCACAGCCGCGTGCCGCGGGTGGCGCGAAAGAGGTACACGTCCTCATCACCGCGCAGCCCGATCGTGCCGTTGACCGCCCAGCCGACGCGGATCCGGTTGGCACGCTCTACGGTGTCGTTCGGCTCACGCTCGACAAACTCATGCAATTCGTCGACCAGCACCGGGAGGAAGCCGCGGAAGGGACTGCGCCGCGCCGGCACTGCGGCAAAAAACGCCCGCTGCTCGCCGTCGGAAGGGCCGCGCAGCCGGACAAACCGCCGCCCGGTTCGGTCCAGCAGCAGGACGCTGGCAGCCTTGCCGCGGGGCACAGCCATCGGCAGCGTGAACGACGCGTCGGGCAATTCGCCGACGCGCAGCCAGTAGGTTGCTCCCTGTCCCCCCTGCAACCGCACGTCCGACACCTCGATGAGATAGTCGCCATCCTTGGCAAAGACGTGATGGACACGGCAGTCCTGCCACAGTCCTGGCGTGTCGTCCGCAGCGGCCAGCACGTGCTTGCCCGTGCTGTCAAGTATTCTGACCTGCGGGTCGAAGTCGGAATCCAGCCGCCGTCCGATGACTTCCACAGCCACGTACTGGCCACCGCGGACGCGCACTCGGTAGTAGTCGCGCCTGCCGTTGTCGCCCGCGGCGGCGATGGCAACGTTCAGGGGGATCGGCTGTGCCGTTCGGGGCGAATCGTTCGGCTCCCGCTCCCCCACAACGGGCAGGTCATCGACAACGAGTGGTTTGAGATTGCTGATGCCGTTGGTCGTTGCCAGCCGAAGGCCTACCAGTCGCGGACCGGTGCCGTCGGGGAACAGGACGGTCAGCCGCACCGTGCGACCGTCCTCGCCGGGCTGCACGCTGCTGACGGTTGCTTCGGGTAGCAGCACCTGAGTTGGTTCGGCCAGCCCGAGACCACGAACCGTAAGCCGAACCTCAACGCCTGCCGGCACACCAGGAGGCTCGATATGGTGAATCACCTGCGCGTCGGCAGACCGGATAGCCAGCGCAGCGGGCGCGGCCAGGCAACCCAGCACCGACCAGAACAGCGCCTTGTGCGATTTCATGGACAAGCTCCCCGCGCAGCTGTGGGCTAGCGAGGTTAGTGCTCCAGCGCGCCGCCGCCTGGAACATGTTACCACTCGGTGCTGCCGGCGGCTTGTAAGGCTTGCAGCAGCCGCGGCGGCAGAGGCGCGCGGCGGCGCGCCCCGTATTGTACGGAATCGCTTGGTAGGCTTGCTGTTGGGACCAGCAACCCAGAAGGGTCAGCCTTTGGCACGCTTGTTGCTAGCCGGCCTGTGCGGAACGGAGACTGGGTCGAGGGCACGTGCACGATTGGGATCCGGTCTCACGTCCTCTGTTTCGCCGACCGTAACGGCTCGCCGGTCCGGCACCGGCGCCGAAGGCAACTTTCGGCTGACGTGGTCACCTGGAAGGAGGTTAGCGCTGATGGTATGCCGCACCGTGTTTCAGCTTGATCGGTACGAGGGGCTGTCTGAGCGGAAGGCGCGTCTGATCGCGCAAGAGGCCGCGTACTTTCCGGGTGAGATCCGGGTTCGCTTCGGCATGCGGTACGCCGATGCACACGCAGCCGAAGACCTGCTGGCGCTGGACATCCCCCCCGGCGCCTGGATCTGCGTAGAAAGCGACCGCTTCGACGCCGGCTATGTCATCGACCGGATTCGCCGGATTGCGACGGGTACCGCACACGTAGCCGTATCCATGGTTGCCTGACGGTGGAGTGTTGTGTCGCGCCCCCATGCCGGGCCGCCCGGTCGATCGTGCGACCGGGCGGCTTCTTTGTGCGCGGGCAAGCAGCCTGCAAGATAAGATGCTAGGCTCGGTCAGCTGACCGAGCGGCCCGTCGCTGGTCACGGCCAACGCAACCAAACAGACCGATGGCAGACTGGCTCCTGCGCCGCTTTCAACTGGTCGAACGGGGGTCGCGTCCCGGTCGCGAGCTGCTGGCCGGGGCCACCACCTTTCTGACCATGTCCTACGTGCTCTTCGCCCAGCCGGCCATACTCAGCAACGCGGGCATGCCAGCGGCGGATGTGTTTTTCGCCACGTGCGTCACTTCGGCTGTGGGCTGCTTTCTGATGGGCTGGCTTGCCAACTACCCGGTGGCTCTGGCGCCGGCCATGGGACACAACGTCTTCTTTGCGTTTACTGTGTGCGGCGTCCTGGGCTACAGCTGGCAGCAAGCGTTGGCGGCTAACCTGCTGGCCGGTCTGTTCTTCCTGTTGACGGCGCGCGTTGGTCTGCGTGAGCAGGTGATGGCCACGGTGCCTGCCCCCCTGCGGTATGCCATCGCCGCGGGCATCGGTATGCTGATCGCTTTCCTGGGCCTGCAATGGGCCCACTTCGTACGGGACGATCCGGTCGTGCTGGTTGGCCGGGCGGAACTGGGCAACCCGGTGGCGATCGCTGCGCTGGCCGGCCTAGCCGTGGCGGCCGGCGGTCTGGCGCTCCGCCTGCCGGGCGCTTTTCTGGCGGGCATCGCCGCGTCAGCGGTGGTCCTCCACGGCTACGGGCTCTTGAAGACGGAGGGCCTCCGTCACCCGCTTGCGCTGCCGTCCCCGTCCGGGACGACGCTCTTTGCCTTCGACTTCACGGCGTTCTTCGCCGACCCGGCCGCCGTGCTCCGGGCCACCGCCATCGTGTTCGTCTTCCTGGTGCTGGACCTGTTCGACACCGTGGGCACGCTGCTGGGTCTATCGCATGCGGCCGGCCTGCTTCGCGGCGATCGACTGCCGCGGGCGGGTCAGGCGCTGCTGGCTGATGCCGCCGCTACCGTCGTGGGCTGTTGCGTGGGCACCAGCACGGTGACCTCCTACATCGAAAGCAGCGCTGGCATTGCTGCCGGGGGACGCACCGGCCTGACGGCAGTCACCGTTGGCGCCCTGTTCCTGGCGGCGCTCTTTCTGTCCCCCCTGGCAGCCGTGATCGGAGCACCGGTTGAGTTGGACGGCACGAGCTACTATCCGACGATCGCCCCGGTCCTGATCCTGGTCGGTGCTCTCATGGCCACCGGGCTGCGCGAGGTTCGCTGGAATGACCCGTCCGAGGCGATTCCGACCTTCCTGACAGTGATCGTCATGATGAGCACCTTCTCGATCACTGACGGCATCGCCTGGGGCTATGCCAGCTACGTCGTGCTGAAGACGCTGCAGCGGCAACGTCTGCCCATGCCGCTGTACGCGGTCAGCGGGCTGTTCTTCGTGTACTTCGTGGTCATCGAATGGCTGGCCGGTAGCTGACCGCTCGCCGGGCATCCAGCTGACAAAATCGATTCATCTGGGAAAGACTGGGCGTTTTCCGCCGAGAACGCATCAAGTTTGTTGACCAGGGCGGACCGGGTTGTTTACAGTGCAAGAGGTTCGCACCGACTCCGGGTGCAGCCGCCTCCTTTGCAGAGGTCAGCGACGATGCCTCAGAAGAAGCCCGGTCAGAAGCTGCCTGAGGGGGTCTTTCACGCGACCCTGCCGCGCGGTGCCTTTGGCGTGTATGTGCCGGAAGGGTACGAGCCAAACTATGCGTACCCGTTGCTCGTGTTGCTACACAACCGCGGTGCAAACGAGCACCAGATGATGCGGCTTGCGCCGCGACTGAGCCGACGAAACTACATCGCCGTGTCGCTCCGCGGCACCGATCGCATCGGGATCCGCCGCACAGGCAGGGCGGCCTATTCGTGGAGCCAGTTTGCTGAGGGGGAGCTAAGGGCAGACGGACCGTGGCGCATCCATCGGCATCTGGCGTGCGCTTCGCGAACCGCGCAGTTCCTGGATGAGTATGTCGCCGAGGTGGTGGCGCTGCTTTCGGAGGAGCTGAACATCGATCGCCACCGGATCTACCTAATTGGCTATGGCGAAGGGGCCGCGGCCGCGTATCGCATCGGCCTTGGCGCGCCGGCCCGCTACGCCGGCATCGCCGCACTGAACGGCTGGCTGCCGGCTGTACCAGGTCCGTGGCTTCGTTGGCCCGAAGCGCGTCGGCTGCGGGCGCTGGTCCTTCATGGGGCCGAAGACGATCGCGTGCCGGTGGCTGAGTCGCTGCGTGCGGCACGGCTGCTGTACACCGCCGGTCTGAATGTGAGCTACTACGTCACGCCCGGCAGCCACCGTATCAATCGCCATATGCTGCAACTGTTGAACCGCTGGCTGATCGCCGGCTGCCGGCACCCTTCCTAGCGCCCCGCCGTTGCCAGCAGGCATGGTCAACTGAGCCGTTCGATCAAGTTGCGTGTGATCCGCTGCACGCGCGGATCGGGCCCGTGCGGGCGCGAGTAGTGTGACCAGGGGATCCAGTGGCCGGGCGGGCTGGCAAGCCCCTGGGCCCAGTAGATCGTGGCGCTGTTGAAGACCCAGTTGCCCCGCGGTCCGGGGTAGATTGTCGCCGCATACCGACCCGCTCGGGTGCCACCGGCCCAGACCAGGCCTTCAGCCAGAACCACGAGCCCTTCGCGGTGCAGATCCGGGTCGCCGTGGTACTCCCAGCCAACCAAGCCCGGGATGCTCTCCCCCGCACGCATGCCGGTGCCCTCGAACACCCAGTGGTCGGGTCGGACACAGGTCCAGTCCCCCCCGCCGTTGAACGGCACCACCGTCCGCGCCCCGATGATCGTCCGCTCATCCGGTCCCACCCCCTGGAGGCCGTCGTAGACGTCTGCGTAAGCAGCCCGCTCCTCAGGCCGAAGTACCCCGTACGCCCCAGCGCGCGTCAGGATCCGGTTCGGGCGGCCGTCGGAGGAAGGACTGAACGGCGCGACGATAAAGACCGAATTGGCACTGAGCCATAGCACGTTCACCCCCCGCTCGATCGCCTGCCGCACCGCCTCGTACTGGCGCAGGTCCCAGTACTCGTCATGTCCCACGCTGATGAAGATCTTCACCCGTTCCAGGAACGAAACGCCGAGCACATCACTGTTGGAGCAGTACGTGACGTCGTAACCGTGCTGTTCCAGCCAGTAGCACAGCGGGAACTCCCAGAGCAGGAACTCGCCCGAGCCGAGGCTGAGCGGATTGCGCATGATCTGCGGATACAGTCCGTAGGGCCGATCGAAGCTGACCTGCACGCCCGGATAATGAGCGGCTTTCGGGTGAGTGTACAGGGAGTCGTTCTCTGGCCAGCGGTTGTACGCCTGCCAGGTGTTGTCGCTGCATTGAAAGAGAATCTGAGCCCGGCGGCCGTCACGGACAATGAAGATCACGTAGCTCTGCCAGTACGGCTCTGTGCGGCTGCGGGGCACCGTGGTCAGCTTGCCCAGGTAGACGCCCGACGGCCAGTCCTCCGGAATGCGCAGCGTGACCGACGGCTCCCACCGACACTCCCGGAGGCGGCCGGGGTCTGGGCCTCGGGGGGGCACCGGCTGACGTCGCCCGCGGATCGGGCCAAGTCGAACCATGTGCCGCGCCCCTTTGCCGCCGTACCAGCCGCAGCGGTAGATGTCCACCAGGAAGGCACGCTCCGGATCGGTGCTGACGCAGATGCCCAGCTCCTCGCCGGCTGCCACCGACTGCCGCGTGCAGTAGCCCTCGATCAGACTCGTGCGGTACGGACTGGCGTTGGGCCAGACGCGCGTCAGCTGCCAGTCCGTGGTACCGGGCCGACGGTTCTCGTCACGGATCAACGTCGGCTGAGGATCGCTTGCGGCCCGGGCCGTGGTAGGCCACAGTGCACCGGCGACCGCCCCAACCGCCCCGCGCAGAAGGTCGCGGCGATTCATCGCAGCTGCTCCCCGCTAAGGACCACACCGACCATGAGAGCCGCCTCGGCGGCAGGCGCGCAGAGAAGAACCGCCCGCACTCCGAGTCCCGCACGGCTGCGATCTTACCGCGCCCGGGAATGTCGTGCCGAAGAGGGACTCAGACCGCAGGCGGTCTAGCGCAGATCGTTCCGGTCACCTGATGCACGCCGGCCAGCCCTAACCGCAGGTCTGACGGATCGCCTCCACGATCTCGTCATCACTGCGCTGCTGACCAAGATCGTTGACCTTGACCCACTTCACGATGCCGTCCTTGCCGACGACGATCGTTGCCCGAGCGGTGAAGCCCTGGTCGTCAAGGTACACGCCGTACTTGCTGGCCACCGCACCCTTGGGATGGAAGTCGGCCAGCAGTGGGTAGCTGATGCCACCGAGCTTCTCGGCAAACGCCTTCAGTGTCGGGACCGAGTCCACACTGATGCCCAGGACCTGGGCATCCACGCCCGCGAACTTCTCGGCATCCTGTTCGCAGGCGGGCAGCTCGCGGCTTCAGACCGGGGTGAACGCCAGGGGGAAGAAGAACAGGACCACGTTCTTCTTGCCCAGGAACTCGTTCAGCGAAACGTCACGGTCTAGCGTCGATGGCAGCGAGAAGTCGGGTGCCTTCTCGCCCACCTTGATCGGGTTCAGCGACATAGCTGGCTCCTCCTTTCTCAGTTCCGCCCAAAGCACCGATGCCGGACATCCCGGGCGCTGGCGTACGGTTCTCAGATTCTACGCCACCGTCAACGGCCAGGCGGCCCAGTCCGGTTGGCCGGGGCGCTTGATACTCAGAGGAGCCGACTCCCCGCAACTGTTGCCCCCGGCAGTCAGCGATCCGGAGGCCCAACCATGCACCGCTTCTCGGCCACCATGAGCACGGTGCTCGTCGCCACGACACTGCTGGCCGCAACCGATCCGGCAGGCTACGCTCAGCAGCGGGAACGCCCCGACAATGAGACGTTCCTCCACCAGTCGCCCCGCGTTGGCGAACTCATTCCGGACGTGATCGGTTACGACGAGCAAGGTGAGCCGTTCCCGCTGCGAGCCAGGCTACGCGGCAGCTATACGGTACTGGTCTTCGGCTGCCTGACGTGACCGCCTTTCTTGCGAAAGGTCCCCGGTCTGGAGGCCCTCCAACGCGACTACGGCCCGAAAGGCGTCAAGTTCTACTACGTCTACAAGGCGCTGGCACACCCGGAACTGCACGGCTATGTCACGCCTTACACGCTCCAGGAGCGGCTCGCACACGTACGCGAAGCGCGCCGCCGGCTACGCACGCAGATCCCCTGGATCGTGGACGCCATGGATAACCGGATCAAACACGCCTTCGGCGACCGTCCCAACTCGGAGTTCCTGATCGACCCGGAAGGCATCGTGCTGGTGAAGCGAGCCTGGAGCAATCCGCAGGCGTTACGTGCCGATCTGGAACGCATCGTCGGCCCGGTCGCGCAGCGTACCGACCCGGACGAGCTCGAGCTCGGCCGGTTGCCCGGCCGCTCCGAAGCGCGACCGGCAGAGCTGCCACGGCTGGAGCTACCGGCGGCGCTGGTACCGGTCCGCGTTCGCCCCCATCTGGCCACGAGCACGGAGCCGTTCTACGCGAAGCTCCGCGTCGAGGCCGAGCGGTCCGTGCTTCGCACCGGGTCCGGAAAGCTGTACTTTGGCCTGCGCCTGGACCCACTCTACGGCGTGCACTGGAACAACCTGGTCGGCCCAGTGAAGGTCTCGATCGACGCTGCCGACAGAATCCGCGTCTCCAAGACAGCCCTGGTCGCGCCTCGGCCAGAGCAGGACTCGGACGCCGCGCCCCGCGAATTCCTGCTCGACGTCACGGATGCACAGCGCGGCGCAACGCTCCGCGTGACCGTGCACTACGCGGCGTGCCACGGCAAAGAAGGCTGGTGCAAGATCCTGGCCCAGCAGTTCACGATCATCCTGGAGCGGGACCCGGATGCGGGCCGCGTCCTACGCGGCCGAGCACGCCGGCCAGTCCGGTCCGAACGGGCGACAGACGGCGACCAGGCCGCTCGCCGCAGCGGGCCACTGCTACGCGGCACGGTCGTGCAAGTCGGATCCGGCCAGCTGCTGCTCCGCACCGCCGACGGCGATACCATAAAGCTGCGGCTCCTGCCCGGCTCCTACGCCGTGCAGCGTGGCAAGCGGGTGGCGTTGCAAACGGTGCGTAGCGGCCAGCGGGTCGCAGTGCGGACGATCGCAACCGGGGCAACCCCAGCGGTACGCTACGTGCTGCTGTTGCCGTCCGAACCGTAAGATGCGGCAGCGGTTCTCGTCGGAGGAACCAGACCGTGCGGGTAGCGGTTCTTGGCGCAGGCGCCATGGGCACGGCGTGCGCCCGGCTACTGGCGACCAAAGAGACGGTCTCGGTGCTACTGTGGTGCCGCCGCGGCGAGTTGGCCGAACAGCTGCGCCGACGGCGTGAGAACCACGTGTACCTGCCCGGGGTCCGACTGCCTGAACAGATCACGATCACCGCAGAGACCGCGCCGCTGCGCGAAGCCGACCTGTACGTGGTGGCAATCCCCTGCGTGCACCTGCGCAGCGGCCTGACCCCCCTGGCCGGTTTGCTACGCGCCAACCCGGCGCCGGCCGTCAGCGTGATTAAGGGCCTGGAACGGGAAACATTCTTGCGCCCTAGCCAGATCATCTGCGAGGTAGCCGGCCAGCGCCCTGTTGCCGTGCTCAGCGGGCCCAGCCACGCGGAGGAATTCAGCCGAGACCTGCCGACCACCGTCGTGGTTGCCTGCCAGGACGAGCGACTGGCCCGACAGATCCAGCAACTGTTTGCCACCCGTCGGTTCCGCGTGTACACCAATCCGGATGTCGTCGGGGTTGAGCTGGCCGGAGCATTGAAGAACGTCATCGGCATCGCCGCAGGCGTGTGTGACGGGCTGAAGTTCGGAGACAACGCCAAAGCCTCGCTGCTGACCAGAGGCCTGGTGGAGATCACGCGCTTCGGAACCGCACTCGGGGGTCTCCGGGAAACGTTCTGGGGCTTGGCCGGCCTGGGTGATCTGATCACCACCTGCGTCAGCCCCTACGGGCGAAACCGGTCGGTGGGCGAGGCGCTGGGCCGCGGCGAGCCGCTGGATCAGATCCTGGCCCGAATGCAAGCCGTGCCCGAAGGCGTCTGGACGTGCAAGACCGTGCACGATATCGCCCGCGCACGGGGCATCGAGATGCCGATCACCGAGCAGGTCTATCGCGTGCTCTACGAAGGCGCCGACCCGCTGGCCGCCGTCGACGCGCTGATGACCCGCGAACTCAAAGCCGAGCACGCGGCCGACTGAAGCGGCCCTACGCGCCGGCTCAGGGCCGGGCAGGCCGCTTCCCCGCAAAGGCCGCCGCCGCTGCCGGTCGGGCACCAGCCGGCTACAATCGAACGTATAGAAATCGGGGATTGCTCGGAGTGCGACAAGATGCCTCGACTGCTAGCTCTCGTAGCCACAGGGCTTGCGCTGGTCGGTTGGTCTGCCGCTGTTCTGGCCTCAACGCCGGCACACTCGCCCGGTAGAGCTCACGTCATCTGGTCGGTCCTCGCGCAGCAACAACCGCAGCAGCAACAACCGGCGCAGGGCGCGCCGCCAGAACGGCCCGGCAAGCCGCGCTGGAAGGGCCACCGGCTCAAAGGGCACGAAAAGCCGGTGACGCAGACGATCCTGACCATGTTTGCCTTGATCGGCGTGCTGTACACGATCGCCCGCACGGCCCGCCGCGCATACGGCGACTGACGCTGCCCACCGGCGCGCCGGTGCTGCCCATCAGATCCTCGCCCTCGCAAATGCGCCTGCGGCAGAGTTCCTCTGCACCGGAGCCATGACATCATCTCCGCCCTGCCCGGCCCGTCGCGGCCACGCCCCGGCGGCGCCCGGTGTCGCCACCATCGGCTGAGGCACGGCACAACAGACACCCCCCTGCCAGAGACTGGTGTTCGGCTGGTGCATGCTCTAGACTAGCACCCGGAGCCCGAAGCACGGGTGGCCGTGAACACTGTCTCAGGAGTCAGCAGCACCATGACCGGCATCGTCCTTGCCCTGTTGGCCTCTGGCACCTGGCTTGCCCCCCTGGCCGACACCGAACCGAACGAACCGATCCTGGAAGCGATCGAGTGGACCGACATCTGGGTGCCCCATGCCAACGAGAACAAGCTACCCCGTGTCCTCCTAGTCGGCGACTCGATCACACGCGGTTACTACCGGGTGGTCGAGCGTGGCCTGGCGGGCAAGGCCTACTGCGCGCGGTTTGCAACGTCGATGTTCCTGTCAAACCCGGACTACCTCGACACGCTGAAGATCCTGCTGCGACGCTATGACTTCGCAGTCATCCACATCAACAACGGGTTGCATGGCTTTGGCTACAGCGAGCAGGCCTACGCGGCCGGCTTAGAGCAGCTGCTGAGAGTCATCCGCAGCTACGCTCCCCGCGCCGTTGTGATCTGGGCCCAGACGACGCCCGTGCGCACGCGTGGCAAGTTGCAGGAGCTCGACGAGCATCTGACCGCACGGGTGCGGCGCCGCAATGAGCTGGCGCGGGCCGTCATGCAGCGGCACGGCATCGCGGTCAACGACCTGTTCTCCGTTGTCGCGGACCATCCGGAGTACTTCCGACCAGACGGGGTACACTACACGGCACGCGGGTACGAGATTCTCGGCGCGCGGGTCCGCGCGGCCGTGCTCCAGGTGCTGGAGCAGGCCAACCGCCAGCCTTGATCGGCGCGGCACGGTGTTCGTAAGATGTTGCAGTTGGCACCTGATACCAACTAGCTGGTCCTCACCGAGCGGGTCTGTAGCGAAGGGAGTAGAGCGATGGTCGTGGTAAGACGGTTTCGCTTCGTCGGCCTGGTTGCTGTGGCACTGGGCGCGTGGCTGCTGAGCGGATGCGGCGGGGGTGGCGGAGAAGGGGTTTCAGCGCCGGAGCCGTCGGCTCCGACCGAAGGGGCTGCTGTGAGCGGTACTGAGGGGGAGGCGGAGGTGACGGACACGGCCGAAGCCCCGGCCGAGGAGGCTAAGCCGGAGGCTGCCGTCACGAAGGAAGCCGAAGGGGCGCCGGCTGCTGAGAAAGCAGCCGCGCAAGCAGCCGCCGAAGCGGAGCGCGCTGCCGGTGGTTTGAAGCGGATCCCCATCGAGGACTTTTTCGTTCTGGGCGGTCGTCAGGAGGGCAAGGAGACGTTGTCGTTGGAGGAGATCAAGGCGTTCCTGGACAATCCTGCTCACCATGAGCCTGTCCTGCCGGTGGTGCCGCTTGGGCTGGACCAGAACATTCAGGATTACATCCCGAGTGACAACCCGCTGACGATCGCCAAGGTGGAGCTGGGTCGTCAGCTGTACTTCGATGCCCGCCTGTCCAAGAACAACACCGTCTCCTGCGCCACCTGCCATGACCCGGCGAAGGGTTTCTCCGACGGGCAGCCGGTTTCGACTGGCATTAACGGTCAGAAGGGCACGCGGAACGCTCCGACGGTGTTCAACCGGGTCTATGGCAAGACGCAGTTCTGGGATGGTCGTGCGGCGAGTTTGGAGGAGCAGGCGCTGGGACCGATTCAGAATCCGATTGAGATGGGTTTCACGCTGGAAGGCGTCGTCGAACGTCTGAAGGGGATTGAGGGGTACCGGATCCAGTTTGAGAGGATCTTTGGCGACGTCACGCCCGATGCGATCGCGAAAGCGATTGCCAGTTTTGAGCGGGTGATTCTGGTCGGCGGCTCGCCGTACGACTACTACGTCGAAGCGCAGCGGTTTGCCGACTTGACCGACGAGGACCTGGCGGAGGATCCGGAGCTGAAGGCGCGGGTGGAAGCGGCCCGGAAGGCAGCGGCGGAACGGCCGATGTCGGAAGCGGCGATCCGCGGCATGAAGCTGTTCTTTGGCAAGGCCCGGTGCACTCAGTGCCATGTGGGCCCGAACTTTACGGATGAGCTGTTCTGGAACCTCGGTGTCGGCATGGACAAAGAGAACCCGGACCTGGGGCGGTACAACGTGACCAAGCAGGAAAAGGACAAGGGTGCGTTCAAGACGCCGACGGTGCGCAACGTCACGCTCAATGCCCCCTACATGCATGACGGCAGCGAGAAGACGCTGATGGATGTCATCGAGCTGTACAACAAGGGGGGCATCAAGAACGAGTGGTTGAGCGATCGCATGGTGCCGCTGAACCTCACCGAGCAGGAGAAGAAGGACCTAGTTGAGTTCCTGAAGGCTCTGGAAGGCGAAGTCCCAAAGATCCCCTTGCCTCGGTTGCCCCAGTAAACCGCGTGCCGCGTTTCTGGTAAGCTAGCAGGCAGTCTGGACGCAGCCGGTGCTGGCCTGAGATCGTCCGGCCGGGCCCGCTGCGTCCTTTCTGTTCCTGGCCAATCCTGCCCTGGCTCATGGGTCTGTCGATCGGTTCTCCCGATGGCTCTGACACCCGTTTGCCTCATCAATGTGGTCGGCCTGACCCGCGGGCTGCTCGGGCCTCACGCACCAAACCTGATGGCTCTAGCCGAACGGGGCGTGGTGGCATCGCTGGAAGAGGCGCTGCCAGCGGTGACGTGCTCGGCCCAGGCAAGCATGCTCACGGGCTCGCTCCCCACGGAGCACGGCGTCGTCGGCAACGGTTGGTACTGGCGTAACCTGGGCGAGGTCCGCTTCTGGCTTCAGTCGAACCGGCTGATTCAGCGACCGACACTGTACCGCGTCGCGCGACGGCTGGCGCGGCAGCGCGGCGAACCGTTTAGCTGTGCCAAGCTGTTTTGGTGGTTCAACCAGGGGGCGCCGGTTGAATGGAGCGTCACGCCGAAGCCGTATTACGGCGCGGATGGCTCAAAGGTCTTCGCCATTCATGGCTGGCCTCAGGAGTTGCCGGCGTGGCTGGAACGCGCGTTGGGCCGGTTCCCGTTCCATGCGTTCTGGGGGCCGTTGTCCGGGATCGCATCGAGTCGGTGGATTGCTGATGCTACGGCGCTGGTAATCCGCCGTTACCGGCCGGTGCTCACTTTGTGCTACTTGCCCCATCTGGACTATGACCTGCAGCGCTTCGGCCCGGAGCCGGAGCTTGTTCATCGGGCGGTCGGGCAGGTGGACGAATGCGTGGGGGCCGTGGTGGCGGCGTGCCGGGACGAAGGCATTGAACCGGTGGTCGTCTCCGAGTACGGACTGGTTCCTGTCCGCAGGCCGGTGTACCTGAATCGTCTTCTGCGTGAGCGTGGCTGGTTGGTGGTGCGCGATGGTCCCTTCGGTGAGACGTTGGAGACCTTCCAGTCGCGTGCGTTCGCGGTGGTGGACCACCAGGTGGCTCACGTGTACGTGCGGCCGCCTGGTTTGCGAGCCAAGGTTGCCGAGGTGCTGGCGGCGACCGATGGCGTCGACCGGGTGCTGGTGACCGTGGCGGAGAAGCAGGCGCACGGGCTGGCACACCCGCGTGCTGGCGATCTGGTGGTGCTGGCGGAGCCGGATGCGTGGTTTGCGTATCCCTACTGGCTGGAGGACCGCCGCGCGCCGGACTTCGCACGTACGGTCGACATCCATCGCAAGCCCGGGTACGATCCTTGCGAGTTGTTCTTTGACCCGGCGTTGCGTCTGCCCAAGCTGCGGGTTGCCCGCCGGCTTCTGGCCCGTAGGCTTGGCTTCCGGAACTTGATCGACGTCGTGCCGTTGGATGCCACGCTGGTGCGCGGTAGCCACGGGCTACGGGCTACGCGCGAGGAAAGCCGGCCGGTGTACATCGGACCGCGGACCGAGCCGCTGCCGCGGCGGGTCACCGACGTTTACAGCACGGTGCTGCGCCTCCTGGGGCTGGAGCCTACCGAAGCGGAGCGTGCGCTCGAGGGCAAGCGTTACTGATGCGTTCTGCTGCAATCGCTAACCTGGTTCCTCTCCTGGCCCCCCTTCTCATGGCCTTCTCCGTCCCTGCCCGCTGTCTCGCGGAGTCGTCCGGATGGCGGCTGGAGCTTGTGCCGGAGCGAGCGTACGTGGTTGGTGACGTGGCCACGACGCTCCGGCTGCGGGTCCTGGACCAGCGCGGCAACCCTAGTGATCGGTTCGATGGTCGGCAGCCCGAGCTCACCGGACTCGGCCGGCGCCGACCCGACGGCTCCATTGAACCGTTGACGACTGGTCCCCCGCTCCGCCGGGGCAGCGCCGTGGTGCAGGGCATCGTGATCGCCGATCGCGTGACCGTTCGGCTCGGGGACTTGCAAGCCCACTGGCAGCCGCGGCGGATCGCGGGCTGGTGGTCGCTGGTCCCGCCGGCGGCGGCCATCATCCTGGCGCTGGTGACGCGACAGGTCCTGTTAGCCCTGTTCGTCGGGATCTACATCGGGGTGCTGGTGGTTGAGGGCTGGCATCCTCTGGTGGCCTTCCTCCGCACGTTGGATCGGAACTTGCTGGATACGGTCGCCGACAGCGGCCACGCGGCCGTGCTGTTGTTCACGGCAGCCCTGGGGGGGATGATCGGCGTGATCAGCCGCAGCGGTGGCATGGAGGCACTGGTCACGTTGCTTGGCCGCAAGGTGCGGACCCGGCGGGGGGGCATGCTGGTTTCCTGGCTCATGGGCGTGTTGGTCTTCTTTGACGACTACGCCAACTGCCTGCTGGTCGGCTCCACTCTGCGGCCCTTTACCGATAAGCTGCGAATCTCACGCGAGAAGCTCTCCTTCATCGTCGACTCGACTGCCGCGCCAGTAGCCACCCTCGCACTGGTATCGACCTGGATCGGCTATCAGCTCAGCCAGATCGAGACCGCTCACGTGGTCCCTGCTAACCAGGTCTACAACCTCTTCCTGCACTGCCTGCCATACAGCTTCTACAGCATCTTCGCCATCTTCTTCGTCTTCCTCGTCGCGTCGTCCCAGCGCGACTTTGGCCCGATGTACGCCGCGGAACTGCGCGCAGTCCGCGAGGGTCTGGTGCTCCGCGACGGCGCCCAGCCGCTGTCGGAGACGGAGCTGGTAAGCCGCGTGGCGCTCGCACCGGAGGACCTGCGCCGGGCCACCTGCGTACCGCTCGGCGCCATCCTCACGGTGCTCCTCACCGTGACGATCGGTCTGTACGTCAGCGGCCGGGCTGCGCTGGGACCAGAAGCTGGCACGGCCGATCTGCGTACGATCATCGGCAGCGCGGATCCCTACCAGGCGCTTCTGTGGGCGTCTTTCGGTGGGGGCTTCGTAGCCATCGGTCTGGCAACATTGCTGGGACTGACCAGTCTCTCCGAAGCCATGGAAGCATGGATCGCGGGCTGCCGCTCGATGATGCTGGCTCTGATCATCCTGGTGCTGGCCTGGACCATCGGCGACGTCTGCCGCGAGTACCTGCTTACCGGTCCCTGGCTGGTGAACCGCTTGCATCCGCCCCCGCAACTGATGCCCGTGGCTGTTTTCATCGCCTCCGCGGTGATCTCCTTCTCCACAGGCACCTCCTTCGGCACCATGGCGATCGTCATTCCGGTAGCGGCTCCCATGGTGTGGGCGGTTACGGGGGAGGCATCCGGCCTGTCGCCTGAAACAGCCGCGACGATCCGTTACGCAGCGCTGGGCAGCGTGCTCTCCGGCGCCGTCTTCGGTGACCACTGCTCGCCACTGTCCGACACGACGATCCTCTCGTCGATGGCCTCCGCGGCCGATCACATCGACCACGTACGGACTCAGGCCCCTTATGCTCTACTCACCGCCCTCGTCGCAGCCCTGACGGGCTATATTCCCGCAGGCTTCGGCCATCCGGCGCCGGTATCGCTGGTCGCCGGCGCGGTGGCGCTGGTGACGATCATCCTGCTGGTTGGCCGCCGCGTCGCGCCCGCGGCAGCTGCAGCGCGCGAGCCGGGAGGAAACCCGTGAGCCAACGTCGCAGAGACTGGGCCCTGTTGGTCAGCCTGACAGGTTTCGAGCTTGCCGTGGGTGCGGTGGCCCTGCTGCTTGCCTGGCTGCTGTCCGTGCCGCTGGCCGGGTTCTGGCACCCAGACCCGGCTGCACTGCTGACCGGCGCGCTGGCCGGTGTCGCGATGTTTGGCCTTCTGCTGGTTCTGATCCGCCTGCCGTTCGGGCCGTTGCTGCGGCTGCTCGAGGTGGTACGCCGCCTGGTGGGTTCCCTCTTCCAGGGCCGCCCGATTCTTGACTTGGCTCTGATCGCTGCAGCAGCGGGTGTGGGTGAGGAACTTCTCTTTCGCGGCTTCCTGCAGCAGTGGCTGACAGTTCACTGGGGCGATCCGGTCGGTATCGTGGTGGCTGCGGTTCTCTTCGGCGTGCTCCACCCACTGACGCTCAGCTACGCGGTTGTGGCCAGCCTTTTCGGCCTGATCCTGGGTGTCCTGGTGGTGGCGACTGGCAACCTCTGGTCGGCCATCGCCGCGCACGCCCTTTATGACTTTCTGGCCATCCTCTACCTGGGTCGCACCTCGGGCGGCTCCCCCAGCTTGCCGGAGGCTGGCTCGGTCGCGGGCACGGCCGCGGCCGCGCCCCCGGAAGCGGAAAGCTAGAATTGGACGAAATCCGTCTCGGTCCGACACAACCTACCGAATTGCCTCCCGATGACGCTGGATTCGCACGAACCGTTACCGAACGACGGAAGGAACCGACCCGTTCGACTTGATCCTCCCGAGCCGCACGTTGTGGTTCTCGGGCCCGCGCAGTCCGAGCGACACTCCGAGCCCACGGTGCCGGCGGGTCAGCGGGAGTACCGTCCGTCGCTTCTCTGGGCAGTGGTTCTGTTTCTGCTGACCTGTCTGTCGCTGTGGCTCGTTCAGGGTCCGGTCTACACGGCCACGCTGCTGACGATTCTCCTCTGCCATGAGATGGGCCACTTCGTGCAGGCGCGGCGCTACGGCGTGCGGAGCTCATACCCGCTGTTCATTCCGATGCCCCTGTCCCCCATTGGCACAATGGGCGCGATCATCCTGATGCGCAGCAACATTCCGAACCGAAAAGCCCTTTTCGACATCGGCATTACGGGCCCGCTGGCCGGCCTAGTTCCGGCGCTGGCCGCCTGTGTGATCGGCATTTACCAGTCGCCCATCGTGCCGGTATCGGACCTTACTGGTGGCGAGTACATCATGCTGGGCGAGCCGCTGATCTTCAAGGCGCTAACCTGGCTGATCAAGGGCCCACGGCCGGAGGGCCACGAGCTCGTGCTCAACAGCGTTGCGTTCGCCGGCTGGGTGGGCATTTTCATCACGGCACTGAATCTGGCGCCGATCAGCCAGCTGGACGGAGGTCACGTGCTCTATGCGCTGCTTGGCCGCCGGTCGCGCTGGGTTGCGCTGGGGCTGTACCTGGCCGCGCTAGGAACGATTGGTGCGGAAGGGCTGCTGTGGCAACTGGGGTTGGTCGAAAGAACGCATTTCGGATGGCTCGTCGTGCTGATGCTCATCCTGGTCATCGGTCCGGTCCATCCGCCAACGCGTGACGACCGCCTGGAGATCGGGAGGGCTCGCCGGGTCCTTGGTTGGTTGACGCTACCGTTTTTCTTCCTGGGTTTTACCCCTGATCCGCTCCAGCTCGGCCCGTAACGCTGCGGGGGCGCTCTGTCACGCCGCCTGCAGGCGCGGTAAGATGTAGAAGCGGGCCAAGCTGGCCCGTCCCCGCCAAGGTGCTCTTCCCTGCCATCCGAGGGTGTGCAGGCCCACCACCGTAACCGGCAACCGATTGGCTAGCGATATCCGGAGGCTCATGCGATGCGCACGCGCCTTGCAAGCCCCATGCTCCTTGTTGCCGTTCTTGTGGCTGCTCCGCTACTGGCGCTGGACCTGCCAGAGCTGGCCGCGGTGCTTAAGGCCACGGACATTGACCCGCTGGTCGAGAAAGTCATCGGCTCGCTCGAGCGTGACACCACGGACGCGGCCACCTACCGCCAGGCCAAGACGCGCGTGGAGCACGCCGCCTACACGCTGGCGCTTTACGCGGAGGCCGTTGCCCGGGCCGACGGATCGGTGAGCTGGAAGCAGAACGCACGCGCCATCCGCGACTTGGCCATCGAACTGGCCAAGGCGACCAACCAGACAAAGGCCCGCCAGCTGCTGGAGAAGATCAAGCAGGGCCTGGCAGGCGCCAGCCTTGGACAGAACGGCGCAGAGAAGAGCTGGGAGGACGTTGCTCCGCTGCTGCACGTGATGAAAGAGGTCAATCTCGTGAACCGGTCCCTTCGTCGCTACGTCCGGCGCGAGCGATACTTCAAGCGGTACCACGACCGACTTGAGGCCGCGGCGGTCGCCATGACGTTGCTCTCCTACATAGCGGCTCACGACAACTCCCCTGCCAAGGAGGCCAAGGACGTACCCAACCCGGAGGCTAAGTACGATGACTACTCGGTGCAGTTCTTCAATCTCTCGCGCGAGACGCTGCAGGCCGTACGTGCCAACGACTTCAAACAGGCAGCGGCGAAGGTGAAAGCCATGCAGAAGGTGTGCTCAAGCTGCCACGAGGATTTCCGACCGGACATTGAAATCTGACCGGCCGCTGCCGGTCGGGCGGCGATCCCCCCGCATGTGGTCATCTCGGCGTCGCGACCCGCGCCGCGGTCAGCCGCTCAGTTCGATGCGACGCGGCGCGCTCCGGTGCTCCGCGCACGCCGTGCCCAGCACCTGCTACGAGCCTCCGGCCCACCGACCACCCCATCCCGCGGCGACATCCGCCGTCGGCGGCTCGCCCACTGACGGTACCGCGATTTGCTATAATCCTCCCCTTGCACGCGTTCGACTCCCCACGAAACCCGACCCGGACGGAGAAGCGCACCGATGGCGACTGCTGCGGCTCCGGCGACTCCTGAAATCCACCGCGGTCGCGTCTTCCTCGGCTGCTTCATGGCCCTGGTCGCTACGGCGTTCGGATTCATTATCCGAGCGACCATCATCGATGACTGGCGTGTGCAGTTTAACCTGAGCCAAACTCAGATTGGCTACATCCAGGGCGCGGGGCTTTACCCGTTCGCGATCTCCATCATCCTCTTCAGCCTGGTGGTCGACAGCATCGGTTACGGGGTGTCGATGATCTTTGCGTTCGTCGGACACTTGCTGTCACTGGTTATCACGCTCACGGCCCGCGATTTCGCCCAGCTCTATGCCGGCCAGTTCCTCTTTGCCCTCTCCAACGGCGTGGTGGAAGCTGTCATCAACCCGGTCGTCGCCACGATGTACGAGAAGGAAAAGACGCATTACCTGAACATCTTGCATGCCGGCTGGCCCGGCGGCCTGGTGCTCGGCGGCTTGCTGGCGCTCTTGCTGGGCGCCGTGCCTTTGGACGTCAGCACCGCTGTCATGTGGCGTCTGAAGATGGCACTCGTAGCGCTGCCCACCGTAGCGTACGGCATCCTGCTCTTCGGCCAGCGCTTCCCGGTTCAGGAGCGGGTTGCGGCGGGCGTTTCCTACCTGGAAATGCTCAGCGAGTTCGGTACTGCGAGCTGCTTGATCACGTGTGCTTTGTTGGTCACCGGGCTGAATCAGATCCTGGAAGTTTTCGGCATCGCTTTCCCGCTATGGCTCGCCGCGGTGTTGGTCGTGGTGCCAACGGCATTGTTTGCGGCTGTGGTCCGCAGCTTTGGCCGTCCGATGTTCGTCCTGCTGCTGCTGGTCATGTTCCTGCTGGCGACCACGGAACTGGGCACCGACAGCTGGATTGCCGACATCATGGGTAGCGTCCTGCAGAGCGAAAACGCCGGCGACTTGGTTCTGGTCTACACGTCGCTGATCATGTTCGTTCTTCGCTTCTTCGCGGGCCCGATCGTGCACGTGATTTCGCCGCTGGGGCTGTTGGCCGTCAGTGCAGCGCTGGCCACTGTCGGGCTCGTGTCCTTGTCGTACGCGGGTGCGGCTGCTGGCATGGTGTTCGTCGCTGCAACCATTTACGGCGTGGGCAAGACGTTCTTCTGGCCAACCACGCTCGGCGTCGTTAGCGAACAGTTCCCCAAGGGGGGTGCCCTGACACTGAACGCCATCGCCGGTGTGGGCATGCTTGCCGTCGGCACGCTGGGCAACCCGCTCATCGGCATGCTCCAGGACCGCAGCATCGACCGCCTTCTGGCAGAGCGGGCTCCGGAGCTCAGGGAGAAGGTGCTGGTCGAAAAGTCGGCCATGCTGGGTAAGTACTACGCACTGGACGAAAAGAAACTGGGTAGCCTGCCACCACAGCAGCGCAAGAAGGTAGACGCCATTGTCCGCGAGGCACGTCAGGCAACGTTGCGGCAGATCGCCGTGCTGCCTGCCATCATGTTCATCTGCTACGTCGGGCTGATCGTCTACTTCATCCAGCGCGGCGGTTACCAGGCGCAGGTGCTGACCGGCCACTCAGCCGAGGATGAGGAGTTCGTCGGCGGCACGGAAGGGCCGATTGAGGGTTGACGGAGTCGACGGCCGGTGCGGAACGTGCCGTTTGGTGCGTCCGCGCATCGTTGACTGACCGCTCCGTCGCTTCCTGCGCCGCCAGGACCACTGGACAACCCTCCGCTTCTTTGGTCGCGGCAGCCAAGCTGGCCGGATCCAGGAAGCCTTGGACGCTGTTGACCAGCAACAGCGCACCGATGGCATGCACGGCTAGCACGCCGGACCAGCGTGCCGGAGTCATCCGAGCCCCGGGGGCGGCCGCCAGCAGCAGAAACGGCGCAAAGATGAGCCACAACCGGGCGACTTCGCCGCGGTTCTTCCCCGACAGCCACAGCAGTACCCACACCGCCAGCACAGCGAGCAGGGTTCTCAACGCGATCGACCGGCGCGCCCAGCCACGACATAGGAGCCAGGGTAGCGAGATCAATCCAACCGTCGCCAACGGGGCACCGGCGGCCATGACCAGCTCCAGCGGATTGATCAGCAGCCACGCCAGATAGCTACGCGGGTAGCGCACGTTGAACTCAGCGTGGCGACGGTAGGCGACGAACCAGCTCTCAACCAGGTTCAGACCTGTCAGCAAGTAGAACGCAGCTGTCAGCGCCGCGGCGACGGAGATTGCCACAGCAGCCGCTACGAGCAGCGTTCTTCGGCTCTGCTGATTAGCCCAGGCGTGCGCAACCCAGGCCAGGCCTATCGCAACGGCGACCGGCGCGTACGCCAGACTGAAGAGCATCCCCCCCCAGAGCACTCCGGCCGTTGCCGCAGCGGCAACCAGGGCACGGCCACACTGGGACCGAACTGCCGCTTCGCCAACCGCCACGGCGGCGGTGACCGCCAGCAGCGCAAAGAACGGATAGAGGACGTCCGACTTGGGCGCAAAAACCGCCACACCAGGGCAAAACCACCAGGAACAGGCCAACAGCCACGCGTTTGCCCGGTCAACCAGCCGTACCGCTAATCGCCACAGCGGCAGCCAGGCGGCCGCGGCGCAGGCGACCGACAGGTAGGCAACCAGGTCCAGCGCCGCCCGCTCCGCTCGGCCCGGCGGCGGCTTCAGCAGCTGGTAGCCTGTTTGCAGCTGGGCTGGCTCCAGTTCCAACACAAAGCGGACGACTCCTGGGTGCCCGTCACAGAACCGCAGCGCGGCGTAGTGAAGCATGACCAGTCCGGGGGGGTGGGTGGCAAGGTGGAAGGGTTCAGGCTGGCTGCGTTGGAAATCGGCATATCGGGCTAGGAACTGCTGCAAGCCCTCTTCAGCCAGCTCATCTCGGGCCACCGTGTGGTAGCCGCTGATCATGGGCCAGTACAACACGTTCGGCCATTTCGCGAGATTGAACGGGGCGGGTGGGCTGGTCTGAAGCACCAGATTGCCGGCAAGCGCACCGGTAAGCCCAAGCACCGCCGCGCCCCAGGACCATGCACCGCCCCATCTGGCCATTTTGTAACCGGCGCACAACAACGCGACCAACACCGGCGCGGCGACCAGCACGGGGCCGACGCTCGCCAGGTCCAGCGGATGATCCAGGATCCCCCACTGCCACTGGCCGTCGATGCCCGCCGGGAGCCGGCCGGCGCGCAGCGCCAGCGGCAGGGCGACGGCAAGCATGCTGCCCGCGATCAGGGCTGCTGTGCGGACCGCCGCGGGGACCACGGCGGTTTCGGTGTCGGCCATAGGCACGGGTTCTCGCTCAGGGACGAACGGGGCCCGCTTGCGACAAGAAGTCGAACCGTCGGAGCGGAACACTTCCGTTTTGCCCGGACGTATGGTATGCTAGAGCTGTGGATGTCGCCGCGTTGTCCGTCGCGGTCGCCAGCGTCTGGTGCCACAGGTGACCGCGGGACTGCCGTTCGAGGAGGCGACCATGGCGCTGGTACTGTCCGCAGGGCATTTCGTGCACACGCAGGCATCGCGCCGTCGTACCCCTTCCCGGAGACGTGTCACCCTGCTGGTATATGACGGACCGTGGTTTAGCCGGTCGCGGCGCTAAGCCACGGTCCGAGCTTGCTCGGGATTTCCGGTTCACTTCGCTGGTGTGAACGTGCAGGTGCTTATCGATTCGCAGAAGGAGGATACTCATGGAAAGCCGCAAGCAGTTCACCGCCTGGCTGGAGAACAAGCCCGGTCGCCTGGCCAAGATCTGCAGCGCGCTGGCCAAAGAGAAGGTCAACATCACGGCGCTGACAGTGATGGACACGCGCGAGCAGAGCGTGTTGCGATTGGTCACGGACAACATCGACACCACGAAGCGGGTGTTCACCGAACTGGGCGTCCCCTATCGGGTCAATGATGTGTTGGTTGTAGAGATGACCAACCGTCCCGGTGCCTTGGCACGGGTCTGCGAGCGGCTGGCCGAAGAGCACATCAACATCGAGTACGCTTACTGCTCGGCGGGTGCCAAGAACGGCAAGACTGTTGGCGTCTTCAAGGTTTCGAATCTGAGCCGGGCAATCCGCGTGCTGAGCAACAACGGTGCTTCGGGGACGCGACAGCGGCGCAAGCCAGGGCGGCTGCCTGCGTATGCTCGTGGCTAGAGCTGGTGGCTGGCTGGAGCCGCCGCCGGCCACCGCAGCGGTCGGCCGCTGCGGGCAGGGCAGATAATTACGCGAGATGAAGGCATCGATCCTGATCGCGGAATCTGCCCAAGATGCCGCTTCGTGGCTTCGTGAAGAACTGCGCAGTTGGGGGCTGCTGGTCCGCTCGGCCAACAGCGTGGACCAGTTACGGACCAGCGTCAGTACGGAGCCAACCGACATCGTCCTGTTGGATACGGCACTGAGCCCGGACGGCTGGCCCGAGCTGCTGGATGAGCTGCACCAGGTCCGGCACGCGTTGGCGATCGTGGTCGCGTCCGCCTCGCCGGATGTGCGCACGGCCGTGGAGGCGATGCGGCGTGGTGCGTTCGATTACGTCCAGAAGCCGTACGATCTGTCCGAGCTCCAGGTCATCCTGAACCGGGCTGTGGGCCTGGCCAAGATGCACCGCGAGCTCGAGGCGCTACGCCGCGGCCAGGTCAAGTGCGCTGGCCTGCTGGGTGTTAGCCCCGCGATGGCCCAGGTATTCGCCGTCGTCGAGAAGATCGCCCGCAGTCCGTACACTACGGTGCTGATCACGGGCGAAAGCGGCACGGGCAAGGAGCTCGTGGCCCGCGCGATCCATAATGCCTCGGAGGGAGTCTCCGGTCCCTTCGTGGCCATCTCGTGCACGGCGTTCCAGGAGACCCTGCTGGAGAGTGAACTCTTTGGCCACGAGCGGGGCGCGTTCACCGACGCACGGGAACGCAAGCTTGGCCTGTTCGAAGTCGCCGACGGCGGCACCCTGTTCCTCGACGAAATCGGCGACATGGATCTGAAGGTGCAGGGCAAGCTCCTGCGCGCGCTGGAAGAGAAAGCCATCCGGCGCGTGGGCGGCACGCAGGCCATCCGGATCAACGTCCGCGTGATTGCAGCCACGAACCGCGACCTGGAGCACCTCGTCCGCGAGGGCAGGTTCCGGGAGGACCTCTACTACCGGCTGCGCGTGGTCCCGATCCACTTGCCCCCCCTCCGTGAGCGTGTCGAGGACATCCCGCTGCTGGCCAACGAGTTCCTCCGTGAGTTCGCTACTCAGTTCGGAAAGGCAATGCAAGGCTTCACGCCTCAGGCCATGGAGGTCTTAACCAGCTACCCCTGGCCCGGGAACGTGCGCGAGCTACGGAACGTCATCGAACGGATCGTGCTGCTGGAGGAGTGTCAGTGGATCGACGTGCCGAATCTGCCCCGCGAGCTCCTGGCGCACACAGGGCATGCGTCCCCCCGTGAACCGCTCCCCGGGCCGCTCTCCGATCAGGCCCTCTGGCGGTTGCCGTACCGGGAAGCAAAGGGGAGGATCATCGAGGATTTTGAGCGGCGTTACCTCATCGGGCTGCTGCACGCCCATCAGGGCAACGTCACGCGCGCCGCAGCTGCAGCCGGCATCCCCCGCGGTAGCCTCCAGCGGCTGCTACGCAAGCACGGCCTGCGTTCGGAGACGTTCCGCCGCGATGGCAATCGCTGAGCACTCGCCCGCACTCACGGCTGCTCGTCGGCACAGGCGACCGGTACCAGCTCCACATCGTCCACCCACATCTCCCCGACGTCCGACCCGGTCATCCGGAAGTCGACCGCAATGGCCGTCGTCTCCGGTCCCACCCGGAACCGCCGCTGGAACAGCCGCCACTGCCCACCCGCCTGTAGCCGCTGGTCGAAGCCACCGCCGAGCCGTCGCCAGTAGCGCGGCGACTCCTGATACTCGACGACCCGTACCCGGCAATCCGCCATCGTGCCACGCGCGATCGTGTAGCGGAACCGCAGCAACCATTCACTGTCATATCGGACCGCCACATCCTCGAACCGGTAGTACTGGTAGCCCGGCAGATCGGCGGCCAGGTAGAGACTGCCCGGAGGTGAGTGGTAGTACTCCGGATCCTGGCGCGCGCGCGACGGCTCCAACACCAGCCGCCGGGGACGGCGGAGCTGGTGGCCCGACTCGAAAACCACTCGGTCCGTCACCGTGATTGGTCCCCACCGGATCGTCACTTCGCGTGGCCCGAGCAGCGGGTCGTGTGGACCGTAGAGGAAGTGATCATGTCGAAAGCTGATGTTGACCACCGCCCGCTCGGACCGGCGCAACGTCAGGTCGCCACTGTCCTTGGCCAGCTCGAGTGTCTCGCTCGAACGCCCCACCTTCACCACGATCTGCTCCCGGCAACGATCCTTTTCGCTGCGCCCCTCACGCACGGGCAGGATCGCCCGCGGCTGCCGCTGCGGCTGAAGCTCGCCACGGACTGACACGGGCGTGACGTGAGCCGGGCATGCGGCGTTGGAGAGGGTTCCGCGGTAGGTGATGCGCAGCGCTCCGGCCAAGAGGGTCACAGGCTCGCGGCCGAGCCACTGGAGGGTGTAGCTGACGTGGCACGTGCCGCCGTCGATCCACAGTTCCCGCCTCGTGACCGCGAACGGTGGCTGATCCGTGGGCTCTCCCGCAAGCAGCGTCTGGGCGTGCAGTGCCAGCGCGACTGCCGCGACTGCTGGTCGCATGATGGTGGCCTCCGTCCATGGCCAGCCACCGGCGGTGCGGCATCAGGGATGTGCTCTCCTCTGCCAGTGACCGCTCGCCCTACGTGCGTGGTCGAAGCTTGCTCGGGAGGGTGAGCGTTACCTTCCTAAACGATCGGCGACCTAACCGTCCCTGCCTTAATGATTTTGGCCGGGGGTCGTCCCTTGCCCATGGCGCTTAGCCAGCCAGCCCTCAACCTCCTCCAGCACCCGCCAAACGGCCTCCAGGTCATCGTCAGCAGTCGCCTGGAACTGCCGTGTGATGAAGGCGTTCTCATCCAGTGGGACCCAGCAGGTGAACCGGTAGCGGGCCGGTCGTCCCCAGGTCTCCAGACGGAACTGAGCGACGCCGAGTTGGTCGAGCCTCCGCCGCGCGGCTCGCCAAGTTCGCCCGGTCATAGCGGCTTCTTCTACGACGGGCTGCGCCGCTGGGTTGGTCTGCTGCTCCGGGCGACGCTCCGCCACGGGCGCCTCCTGCTCCGTCGCCGTCACCTGCAAGGACGCCGGGTCGGGCAGAATGCCGGCCGTTGTGTCCAGCCAGGCGCGACGCGGGGGCAGGGTAGAATTCCTTGCCGACAGCCGTGAGTGCGTGTTGACGGAAGAGGAGAGGGGTAGCAAGAACAGAATCAGGAGAGCGAAGATAATCAGGATGGCGGTCCGTGCCATGGCCAGCCTCCGCCGGTTGCCACTCGCCGGCGCTTTTCGGCAGTTTCGACCTTCTGGCAGCTATCGTACCAGCCGCAGCGGTTCCGGCAAGGCCACTTTTCGATGAAGCTGCTCGTGGCGATCCTAACCTTCCCGTTCTGGCTGGTCGGCGTGCTGCTGTCGCTGGCCGGCCGCGTTATGCTGGCTCTGCTGGCAATCGCGCTGATGGCCTGCGGCACCGCGCTGTGGTTGCACAGCAGCTACGTCGCCGTTGGACTGGCCCTCTTCGTCGCCGGCCTTGTGCTGCTGGTCCGCGCGGTCATCTGACGGGCCGGCTCGCGCGATGAAACGCGTATACCTCGACAACAACGCGACAGCGCCGCTGCATCCCCGCGTGGCTGATGCCCTGGCACGCGCCCTGCGCACCCTGCACGGCAACGCCTCAAGCGCCCACCTTGAGGGCAGGGTGGCGCGCGCGATGATTGAGGATGCACGCGAGCTGATCGCCGAGCTGCTGGATGCCGAACCGCAAGAAGTGCTCTTCACCTCCGGGGGCACCGAGGCCAATAACCTGGCCCTCCACGGTCTGCTCACCCTAAGACGCGCATTCGACGCGCCGCTTGCGGTCTCCGCCATCGAGCACCCCTCCGTGCTCGAGCCCGCCCGTGCGTGGGCGTGCCGCCAGCTAGAGCTGATTCCCGTGACCGCCGATGGTGTCGTGGACCTCGAGGCAGCTCAGACCCTGGCCGCAACCCCCGGCTCGGTCCTTGCCGTCATGATGGCCAACAACGAAGTGGGCACGCTGCAACCGGTAGAGCGGATTGCCGCGGCTCTCGCTCCGCAGAGCCTTCTGCACGTGGATGCGGTTCAAGCGGCAGGCAAGCTGCCCATTTCTTTTCACTCCCTCGGGGCTTCGACGTTGAGCCTCAGCGCGCACAAGTTCCACGGCCCGATCGGCATCGGAGCGCTGCTTGTGCGTCGAGAGCTCGAGCTTGTGCCGCTGCTACGCGGCGGCCATCAGGAGCGTGGCCTGCGGCCGGGCACCGAGCCGGCGCCGTTGATCCATGCGCTGGCTATCGCCCTGCAGGTTTGCCTGCAGGACGGCCAGCACCGCGAACAGATCACACGCCTTCGCGATCGCCTGGAACAGGGCTTACTGGCAGCATGGCCGCAAGGGTGCGTTCACGCCCGGAATGCTCCGCGCGTCTGCAACACAACGAACATCTGCTTTCGCGGGCTCGACGGCCAGCAGTTGCTGCTCGCGCTGGACGCACGCGGCGTCGCCTGCTCGACCGGCTCTGCCTGCAGTAGCGGTGCCCCCGGCCCGTCCCACGTGCTCCTGGCCATGGGCGTCAGCGAGGTCGATGCCCGCGCGTCGCTCCGATTCAGCCTGGGCCTGCTAACGACCCCAGAGGAGGTCGACCTAACGATCGAACGCTTCCACGACGCCGTCAATGCAGTCCGCCCGCCTGCCTAACGGAGCCGGGCCAAGGCGAACGATATTTGTCGTTAGTACAAGGACTTACGATCACGCCACGGCTGCGCCCGATTCGCGGCCGGCCTTTCAACGGGGGTCTGTTTCCGCTAGAATTCCCATGTGCGGGCTATCGGCTGCCGTCCGGCTCTGAATCTGGGCTTCGAGCCCTTCGTTTGGTCGTCGGGAACGCCGTTCGCTCGGTGTGCACAACGTTGACGCTGATGGTTCACCGGAAGCACACCAGCAACGTAGGGCGGGAACGCTTGCTGCTTGTGACCTGCCGTGGGCTATCCGCACACGCCCTTGTCGCCATCTTGTGCACGGCGCGTGGCAGCCGCCGGCCACTACCGAATCGTGGCAGGTCAACGGCTTCGGTACCCGCGCCACCGGCTATGAACAACCGAACATTCTCTGATGCTGTAGAAGGTGTTTTCTTTTAGGAACTGACTACAGCCGTACAGCAGGCACGGGAGCACCACAGATGAAGGTTGTCTGCAAGCGTGAGCCGCTGTTGGCCGCGGTCCAAGTGGCTGCCGGTGTGGTTCCCTCCCGGACACCGAAAGCTATCCTCCAGTCCCTGAAGCTGGTGGCCGAAGACGGCATCACGCTTTACGCAACCGACCTGGAGGTGGGGCTTCAGTGCCCGGTAAAGGATCAGGAAGCGGAAATTGCGGAGCCGGGCGTGGCGTTGTTGCCTGCAAGCCAGGCAGCCTCGATCCTACGCGAGATGCGAGACGAGACGGTCAAGCTGTCGACCACGTCTCGCGGCACGCTGATTGAGGGGACCAGGAGCCGCTTCGAGCTGGCGACCGAGGACCCAGCTGATTATCCGGAAGTGCCTGCGTTCAAGGGCGAGCGGTTCCACCGCATCGAGAGTGAGCTCTTGCGCATCATGGTGCGGCGGACCGTCTTCGCAACCGATCCGGAGAACACGCGCTATGCCCTTGGTGGTGTGCTGGTGGAGCTGGACGGCGAAACCGTCCGGTTGGTTGCCACCGATGGCCGACGGCTGGCGTTGATGGAGGGCAGCGGCGAGGCGATCGGGGATCATAGCACGGCGGGAATGACAACCGTTGTGCCTGCCAAGGCGATGAACTTGCTTGAGCGCCATCTCTCGGGGGAGAAGGAGGCGACGCTCGTGAGCGTCTCGGAAACGCGTGTCGTGTTTGCCACGCCCAAGGCGACGATCATCAGCCGACTGCTGGAAGGCCGCTTCCCTGCGTACGAAGCGGTCATTCCGAAGCGGCACACTGGCCAGATGAGTGTGCAGGCGGGCGAGCTGATGCGAGCAGTCCGGCAGGCGGCGGTGGTCACGACGGAAGAAAGCCGAGGGGTCACATGGGAACTGGATGGTACCGAGCTGAAGATCATCGGATCGTCGCACGAGGTTGGCCGCTCTGAGGTGTACGTAACAGCTGCGTACGAAGGGCCGCCGCTGAAGGTAGCGTTCGACCCCCGGTACCTGCTGGACATGCTGAAAACGTTGGACGAGGGGATCACGGTGCGGCTGGATCTGATCGATTCCGAAAGCGCGGCGGTTTTCCGCACCGACGACGGGTACGTCTACGTGCTCATGCCGCTAGCCCTGGAAGAGGAGCCCTCCGAGAGCGCAGCCGAGCAGGTGGAGGCGTGAGCTGGGGATGGCAGAGCCACGTGGTAGCCGCGGTAACGGGCGAACCGTCTGGCGGGTCGCGGACGTCCTCCACGAGGTTCTTGCTGGTTATGGCCTGAATCGACGTCGTGGGCAGCTGGAGCTGGAGCGGGTCTGGGCCAAGGTGGCCGGTGCGGAGCTGGGTGCGCGGACCCGGGTGGGGCGGAAGTGTCGCGACCAGCTGGAGATCCTGGTGGACGACGCCGTGTTGCTGCATGAACTGGTCGGCTTCCGCCTTGAAGAGCTCCAGCAGAAGATGCAGGCGGCGACAGGGGGCCGCATCCGCTCACTGCGCTTTCGGCTCGCTTGACAGACAGTACGTGCGAGGAACGACGGACGATGTCAGCACCAAGTAGACGAGAAGAAGAGCGAGGCCAGCCTGAGGCCGCGTCCGGAGCCGAGTACACGTCGAAGGACATCCGCGTGCTGAAGGGTGTGGAGGCCGTGCGTAAACGGCCGGCGATGTACATCGGCGACACGGGGATCCGCGGCCTGCACCATCTCGTCTACGAGCTTGTGGATAACTCGATCGACGAGGCCATGGCCGGGTACTGCACCCGGATCGTGGTTCGCCTGCACCCGGACGGTAGCGTGACGGTTGCCGACGACGGCCGCGGCATTCCCGTGGACATCCATCCGACCGAAGGGATTCCGGCTCTGGAGCTCATCCTCACCCGCGTTCACGCTGGCGGCAAGTTCGACCGGACCGCGTACAAGGTTTCCGGCGGGCTCCACGGTGTGGGGCTGACGGTGGTGAACGCGCTCAGCGAGTGGCTCGAGGTGGAGGTCTGGCGCGACGGGAAGGTGTACGCGCAGGAGTACGAGCGCGGCAGGCCGGTGAGCGAGCTGCGTGTGATTGGCACCAGTAACAAGCGCGGCACCAAGATCTGCTTCAAGCCCGACCCGGAAATCTTCCCAGACACCCGATTCCGGTATGACATCCTGGAAAACCGCCTGCGTGAGCTGGCGTTCCTGAACAAGGGCGTCCGCATCCGGATCGTGGACGAACGGGATCAGAAGGAAGCGGAGTTTTACTACGAGGGGGGCATTGTTGAGTTCGTCAAGTACCTGAACCGTACGGAAACCCCGCTTCATCCGGACGTCATCTACGTCAACCGTGAGCGTGATGGCATTCGTGTCGAGGTCGCCCTGCAGTACAACGAGGGGTTCAAGGAGACCGTCTACGGCTATGCGAACAACATCCGCACCGTGGAAGGCGGCACGCACGTCAGCGGCTTTCGCGCGGGGCTGACGCGTGCGCTGGCCACCTACGGCCGCAAGGAGGGCCTCTTCAGCAAGGTCACTCCCTCCGGAGAAGATTTCCGTGAGGGGCTCACGGCGGTGATCAGTGTGCTCGTGCCGGAGCCGCAGTTCGAGGGCCAAACGAAGACGAAGCTGGGCAACAGCGAGGTGGAGGGCTTGGTAGCATCGGTTGTGCACGAGCATCTGACAACGTACCTTGAGGAACACCCGGCAACGGCCAAGAAGATCATCCAGAAGGGATTGCTTGCAGCTGAGGCGCGCGAGGCGGCACGCAAGGCACGTGAACTAACGCGGCGGCAGGGGGCGCTGAAAACGAGCAAGCTGCCCGGAAAGCTCCGCGACTGTACGAGCGAGGAGATCGAGGGCACGGAGCTGTTCCTGGTCGAGGGGCAGTCGGCGGGCGGGACGGCCGACTCGGCCCGTAACCGCCACTTTCAGGCGATCCTGCCCCTGCGCGGCAAGATCCTGAACGTGGAGAAGGCCCGTCTGGAGAAGGTGCTCCGCAACGAGGAGCTCACCTGCATCTTCCAGGCGCTCGGCGTGCTGCCCGGCGAAAACGGCAATGCCAAGCCGCGCTACGGCAAAGTCATCCTCATGACAGACGCCGACGTAGACGGCAGCCACATCCGCACGCTGTTACTGACGTTTTTCTTCCGTCAACTGCCCCAGCTGCTGGCGGACGGCATGGTCTACGTCGCCCAACCGCCGTTGTATCGAGTGCGGCAACGCAAGAAGAAGTGGTATGTGCACACCGAGGAGGAAATGCGCGAGCAGCTCATCCGCCTGGGTCTGGAAGGAACCACTGTGGAGAGGCCGGGCGGCAAGCCGATTGAACCAGAAAAGCTGGAGCGACTGGTGCAGACGTTGGCTAAGCTCGAGGAGCCGCTGCAGGCGGTTGAGCGTCGCGGTATCTCGTTGCGCCTGCTGCTGGAAAAGTACGATCCGCAGACAGGCAAGCTGCCGGTTTTCCGCGTGCGGCACGGCGCGGAGGAGCGGTGGTTCGCGACGATCGACCAGGTCGAGCGCTATGTCGAGAACCTTCGGGCGCAGCGAGGGGATTCGGTGGAAGTTGCCGACGAGGAGGCTCCCGAGCAGGAAGACGGCGCCACCGACGACGCCGTACGGGTAAGTGAAGTTCATGAGGTCCGCACCATCAACCGGCTGCTGCCCACCCTGGAGGAGTGCGGGGTCAGCATCGCAGAGTTGCTACCCGGTGAGGCGCCCATCGGCGAGGAACCACCGCCGCTGTTCTTGGTCAGACGAGGAAAGGACGAGATTCCCGTCGACTCGCTCCGCGGGCTTGTCGCTGCGGTCCGCAAGCTCGGCGAGAAAGGGCTTGATGTCACCCGCTTTAAGGGTCTCGGCGAAATGAACGCCGACGAGCTGTGGGAGACAACCATGGATCCGCAGCGGCGCGTGCTGCTTCGGGTGAGCCTGGAGGATGCGCAGGGAGCAGACGAGTTGTTCCGCGTCCTGATGGGCGACCAGGTCGAACCGCGGCGCGAATTCATCGAAACGCACGCCCTTGAAGTGAAGACACTGGATATCTGAGTGAACGCGGCACAGCCCAGGGAGGGATCCGATGGACACGGCGGAAGAGCGCATCGGAGTGCGCCCCGTCTGGCAATACACGTGCCTGGCCCTGCTGTGGGCGGCGCTGGTGACGGTGCGCGCCACCGCACCGGCAGACCTAGCGGACAACGCCCAGCACCGACAGGCGGCATACGTAGCGGACCTGTACTACAACGGCTCTTGGCTGTACCAGCGCGACGCTGACGGGTCATTCCAGTCCAAGCCCCCGGTCTACAACTGGCTCGCGGGGGTCGTTGCATGGTGCCGCGGTTCGCTGGACGAGGTCTCTCTGTATGCCCCCTGCGCGCTAGCCGCACTCGCAACGGCGTTGACGACAACGGCCGTGTGCTGGAAAGCGGGCCTGCCGGCTGAGGCCGCGCTGTTGGCCGGTGTGGCCTGCCTAGCGTCACCTTTGGGAATCAAGCTTGTCTGGCTGGCCCGGACCGATACGCTTTTCGCCGCGCTGAGCTGGTTCACGGCCCTGGCAGGCTTCGCGGCGCTGCACGGCAAGAACTGGCTGATATTCTGGACCGTTGCGGCGGCGGCAACTTTGACGAAGGGGCCACTTGCCGTTATGCTTGCCGGCGTCGGCATGGCGGGCTATACGTGGTGCCGGCGGCAGAGCGTGCGCCCGGGGTGGCGCGGCATGGTGACCGGTTTCCTGCTGTTCTCGGCGATCACACTGGGCTGGCTCCTGTCGGCGGTTGCCGTCGGGGGCAGCGGCATTGCCCGCAAGCTGCTCGGGCAGGAGCTCGTGCAGCACGCTCTCTTCGGTGTCGAACGCCGGGTGCCGTTCTACAGCTTCTACAAGCCTCCGATGAGCTTTCTGGCGCGCTTCTTCCCGTGGTCGGTTCTGGCGATAGCAGGTGGGATCCGCTGCTGGCGACTGCGTGATCGGGTGCATCCGCTGCTGCTGTTCGCGGCAGCCTACGCCGCGCTCGGCCTTGCGCTGCTGATGGTCTCCCCCCACCACCGCGCCGACCACTTGGCCCCGCTGCTGCCCGCCGCTGCGGTGGTTGCCGCCTGGTGGCTGTCTGAGCGACTGGCCGACAGGAACCGAGCTCTGCTGATCGGAGCGTACGGTGCCGGCGCGCTTGCGACGCTGGCTGCCTACGTCCACTACGGACTGGTCCGCCCGAACGACCCGGCCGTGCAACGCTCGATTGCGCTGAAGGCGGCAGCCGAAGTGCTCCGTTCATGGCGTGGGCACGTCCACGTGGTGCCATACCGGGCCACCGGTGCCTTCCAGTTCTATTCGGGTAGCTTGTCAGTGGATACCACGGTGGAGCCGCTTCTGGAGGCACTCGCCACGGGCAAGCCGGTCGTGGTTGTCACAACGAACAGCGACGCGCTGGCACGTGAGCTGCAGTTCGTGGACCCTCAGGGTTGGCTGGCCGGCCTATTGCGACCGCTAAAGCTTTCCTCGGCCCCCGCTGCCCCAGAGGTACGCCTCTACGCAGCGGGCCCCCGCGATCGCCTGACCGTTTCACGGGCCGATCAGCCGGATCGCGCACGCCGCTAGGCGGCTGCGTGCGGCGGCGCAGCGAGCCGCCAGTTAGCGTCGGGGTGCCCTGCGGCTGACAAAGCGGCTGTCGCGTAGGAGAAACCGCAGCGGGAGCTCCTTTGCTGAGGTGACACCGATCCGTGGCGTGCAAGCGACAGCCTGCGCGGGGATCTGCTCCCCGGCGGCCAGCCAGAGCCGGAGGGGGCGGGTAAGGTCTTCGCCGTCCAGACGCCGGTCGATGGCGAATGCCTCGCACAGCCGGCCCGGCCCGGTAGTCAGCTTGGTCGGGTCGGCTGTGCAGCGCAGTCGACACATCTGCTCCACGCCCACCAGCGGCTCGACCGCCCGAATCAGCACCGCGCTCGGAGTGCCGATCGGCTCGGTCACAACATTCAAGCAATGGCGGCTGTGAATGGCGTAGACGTACGCGTGTCCGGGTGGGCCGAACATTGAGCGGTTTCGTGGTGTCTGGCCGCGGTGGGCGTGGTTGGCGCTGTCCCCCCGTGCCAGGTACGCTTCTGTCTCCGTGATGCGCCCCACGAGCAGCGTTCCGTCCTCAAGTCGCCGGCAAAGAAGCGCGCCCAGGAGCGAGCGGGCCACGACAATTGGATCGCGATCGTAGTACGGCCGCGGGATGGGGGGGTAGAGTGACGGGTCGTTGCGTGGGTCTTCTGCCGCCGGCCTGCCGCTAGCCATAGAGCTCCTCGATCGTCCCCGCGTAGCGCTGCTCGATCACATTGCGTCGCAGCTTCAGCGTCGGCGTGAGCTCATCGGCGGCGATGCTGAACGGCCGCGACAGCAGGGCGAACCGTTTGATGCGCTCCCAGCTCGCCAGCTCGGCACACCGCTGCTCGACAACCCTTCCAACCAGCTCCCGCGCCTCGGGCCGCCGCACCAACTCTTCAGGCAGCACGTTATCGGCTGCGCCCAACCGCTGGCGAAGCTCAGCAAAGTTCGGCACGATGAGCGCGGCAAGGTAAGGCCGGCCGTCGCCGACGACGGCGACCTGCTCGATGAGCGGGTCGGTCAAGAGCGCCCCCTCGACAGCGACCGGGGCAACGTTCTTGCCGGTCGACAGCACGATCAGCTCCTTCTTGCGACCGGTGATCGTCAGGTATCCGTCGGCATCCAGTTCGCCGAGGTCGCCGGTGTGGAGCCAGCCGTCTACGATCGCCTCACGCGTCGCCGCCTCGTTGCGCCAGTAGCCGGCCATCACGTGTGGCCCGCGCGTGAGCACTTCGCCGTCGTCGGCAATCGCCACGTCGATTCCCGGAATCGGTCTCCCGGAGGAGCCGAAGCGGTTCTGTTCCGGTGTGTTCACGGAAATGACCGGCGAGCTTTCCGTCAGCCCGTAGCCCTGGAGCAAGAGGATGCCCGCGTTGCTGAGTCCCTCGGCGATCTCGCGCGGGAGAGCGGCTCCGCCGGAGATTGCCCACAGGAAGCGGTCGCCCATCAGTTGCCGTGCACGCAAGCGGCGCTGCTCGGCGGGCAACGCAGCCAGTTCAGCCCAGATCTTCTCATAGAAGCGCGGCACGGCCGTTAGGTGGGTCGGCTGCGTTGCAGCGATGTCGTCGAGCAGCTCCGGCAGGCCGCCGCTGATGGCGACCGTCGTACCGGCAAGCATGGGCTGGTAGTGATCCGCCAGCCGCGCGAACACATGGCTGTATGGCAACCAGTTGAGTTGGAGGCCGTCTGTCGGGTGAGGCAGGATCTGGAGTGTGGCCAGTGCATTGAAAAGGAAGTTCCCGTGGGTCAGCATCACGCCCTTCGGTTCCCCGGTGGTACCTGACGTGTAGAGAATGGTGGCCAGGCTTTCAGGGGTCAGCCCATCGACACGGCTGCGCAGGCTTCCTGCCAGGTGGGCTAGCCGTCTTCGCCCTCTCAAGCGCAGGGCCTGCCAGGACAGGACTCGCGCCAGGTTACGGCTGGCCAGCGTCTCGGCCGCCGATTGGTCGATCGCGATAACAGCTTCTAATGATGGCTGGGACAGGCGGCCGATAGCTTCGGCCAGGCGATTGGCTTCGTCCCGGCCGGCGACCACCACGAAGCGGGCCTCGGAGTGTTCGATCTGGAAAGCGATTTGGCTTGGCGAAAGCGGCGGATGGATCGGGACGGTCACGCCGCCGGCGGTGAGAATGGCCAGGTCGTTGACCAACCACTCGAACCGATTCCTGCTCAGCAGCGCGACCCGTTCCTGCGGCTGGAGTCCCGCGTTAACCCAGCCGGCAGCGGTCTCTTCCACCAGCGCGCCGTAGTCTTGCCAGGAGAGCGCGTAGAAGTAGCCGTGTTGTTTCCAGAGCAGAGCTGGCCGTGCGCCGGAGGAGCGGACGCGGTGTCGGAATGCCTCCGGGATAGACGGCCAGCGGATCGGGTCGCGCAATGGCTCGCCGGAAACGACTCGCATGGTCAGATCGCCTCGAAGACCGTGGCGATTCCCTGGCCACCACCGATACACATGGTAGCCACGCCGATGGCGGCGCCGCGCGCGCGCATGGCGTGGAGCAGGGTGGTTGCGATCCGGGCGCCGCTAGCGCCGAGCGGGTGGCCGATCGCGATGGCACCGCCACATACGTTTACCCGCTCCAGATCGATACCCAACTGGTTGATGACCGCCAGCGTCTGCACGGCGAATGCTTCGTTGATCTCGAACAGTGATACGTCGTTTACTGTCAGGCCGGCTCGCTCCAGGGCTTTCAGCGTTGCCGGGACGGGTCCGATCCCCATGACGCCCGGGTCGACGCCGACGACCGCGTCGGTCAGCACGCGGGCCATCGGCTCGTAGCCGAGCTCGCGCGCCTTTTCTGCGGACATGACCAGCATGGCAGCGGCGCCGACACTGATCTGCGAGGAGTTTCCGGCGGTGACGGTGCCGTTGACCGGGTCGAAGGCCGGAGGCAGTTTGGCGAGGATCTCCAGGCTGGTGTCTTTGCGAATGCCCTGGTCCCGGGTAATGACCTGCTTGTGACCCTCCGGGTCACGGCCCCAGACGGGCACGATCTCGCGCGCGAAGTGGCCACTTTCGGTGGCCTCGTCTGCGAGCCGATGGCTTCGCAGTGCGAACTCGTCCTGCTGGCGCCGGTCGATCCGGTACTTCCGCACCATGTACTCAGCCACGATGCCCATGTGCAGCGTACCCGGACTCCACTTGCGAAACAGCGCCGGTGGTGGGTCGAAGTCCTTGTCCATCGGCAGATGGTGCATATGTTCTACACCGCCGACAACGACGATCTCCGCCGCTTCGGCACGGATCGCATGCACTGCTTGGTTGAGCGCCTGGAGGCTGGAGCCGCAGTTCCTGCTGACGGTCACGCCGGGCACCTGGATGGGCAGCCCCGCCAGCAGGGCGATCGTCCGGGCCACGTTGTAGCCCTGCTCCCCCTGCTGCTGGACGCAGCCCCAGATGAGATCGTCCACGAGGTCGCCGGGCAGCTGGGTGCGTTCCAGCAGTGCGCGTACCAGCGCGGCGCTGAGATCGTCGGCGCGCACGTCCCTGAAGTACCCGCGCTCCGGATCGGCTTTCGCGATCGGGGTGCGCACGCAGTCAACCACCACGACGTCACGCATGCTCAGCTCCTTTGCACTTCTGCCGTGCTCCGGCCGGTGCGGTTCTCGGCCGGCAGGGCACCTAGCAGACACAGTAGCTCCCGGACCACCCGCAGCGACAACGGCAACCAGTGCGGCCCGTACTGCAGATCATTGTGCAGCTCGCGTAGGGCACGCTCCAGCAGGAAACACTCCAGCACCGCGCGCCACTCCTGCTCGGAGCGCGGCTCCAAGTCCGAGCCGGCTACGGCTTCCCGGTAACCCCGTACCATAGCGGCCGCCGACCACACGTACCAGAGCCGGGCCCAGCGGCGCAGGTACGCTCGATCCGCGTGCACAGGGCCGTGCCGCTCTTGCCCCTGAATCGCCGATTCAACCACGCTGAGCAAGGACACCAGCATGCTGGCCAGATCCCTGAGGGGCGGACGCTTCAGGGAACGCTCTCCCAGACTCGTGGTCGGATTGCCTTCGAAATCGATGACGACATAGTCAAGGCCCGAACCCAGCAGCTCGCGTAACGTGAGATTCCCGTGGCATCGGATCCGGGGCAGCGTGACTTTCTGTTCCAGTAGCCGGCCGAAGATCCGGAACACCTGGTTCCGGCTGCGAATGACCTGCTCGGCTAACGGCTGAAGCTGATCGGGCAGTGCTGCCCCGGTGCTGCTGCCATCGCCCGCGCCGGCGTCAGGCTGGTGCTGGCGTTGACGGTCGCGGAGCACGCGCTTCAGGGCTGCCTGGGCCTGGCTCCACGCATTTCGCATCGACTGGTACATCGCACGCTGGGTGAAGGGGGTCATGGCCTCAGGCGTGAAGGCCGGATCACGATCGTTTGACGCGAACAGGCAGTGCAGTCGGCCGAGCATCGAGCCGATCGCGTGGCCTTTCGACACGAAGCTGCCTGCCGCGCTCAGCAGGGGCTCCGGCGGAGTCTGCGCGGCCAGCGCGACGAAGTCCACGGGCAGGGACACGGTCAGCAGCTCGGAAGCGTCGTGCTCGGCGAAGCTGGGGTTCTGGTCGAAGAACTGCCGCAGTGCGTGGAGCGCGTCCTCCTGGGCGGTTTTGTCCTGGTGGACATAGTCGCGCAGGATGGCCAGCGTGACCGGCTCGCGGCGCCGGCCGCGATACTCGATGGCCGCGTGTACCGGGGCCGCGTTCGGGAACCGACGCTGGGTCAGATAGCGGCCGAGCTGCCACTCCGGATTCACGCCCTCCTCGATCTTGCGGAAGATCTTCAGGCAGAGGCTATCGCCCAGGCGCACGAGCGTGTGGCTCTGGTCCTTGTGGATCGGTGCCAGCGTCGATTCGCTCTGACTGCTGCGGTGTTTCAGTCTCCGCTCCGGGCCACGCAGGACGCGCACGGTGGCACCGTTTCGGGTGGTGCGGGGCGATCGTGCCGAGAGAACCAGGAAGCGGAAGTACTCGACCAGCTCGCGGTCGGTGCTCTCGGCCAGCACCGCCCGGCCTTGCTCGAAGACGTCGACCAGCGCAATGACTGCGTCAGGCCGTTCATTCTGGACCGCTTGCGCAGCGTCGCCCACGTAGGCGCTGACGCCAAGCGTGTACCGCTCCGGGTCACCTGTGCTGAATTCCACGCGTACCAGTGCCAGCCAGGAATGGCTCGCTTCCGGACGAGCCGGTGCCGGCTGGTCACCGTCGCTAGCACGGCGCGCCCGCCGCTTCAGCGCCGGATCGTCCAGCGCGAGGACGTCCTCGATGGTCGCCGACCGGACCGTTCGATTCCGGGCCACGAACCACGGGCGGTGACGAATCCAGGCCGCCAGCGCCTCTTCCAGGTCGTCCTCGTCAGCGTCCCACAGATCCCTCAATCGCTTCACCTTCAGCGTCGGCGGTGCCTCCTCAGGCCGTCCCAGTGCCAGCCGCGTCGCCGGTTCCGGTTCGAGGCGGAACCAGAAGAAGCTATATGGGCCCAGCGTGAAGAAGTAGGGCTGGTTTGCAATGGCCGGGAACCGTGTGCCGCCGAACAGCTCCACGGGGCGGAGACCGGCGTAGGGCGAAAGGTCCAGCTCCACGAACTCCGTGAACCGCGACAGGTTCGCCACCACGAGGATTCGCTCGTCCTGGTATTCTCGGATCCAGGCGATGACGCGGGGGTTGTCCGGGTGCAGCATCAGCAGCGAGCCGCGGCCGAAGGCGCGGTGGCGGCGGCGCACGGCCACGAGGCGACGCATCCACCAGAGCAGCGACTGAGGGTTCGCCTCCTGAGCTTCGACGTTTACCGCTTCGTAGTGGTACTCCGGGTCGATGATGACCGGAAGGTATAGCTTCTGCGGGTTGGCCCGACTGAAGCCAGCATTCCGGTCGCCGCTCCATTGCATCGGTGTGCGTACGCCGTCGCGGTCGCCCAGATAGATGTTGTCGCCCATGCCGATCTCGTCCCCGTAGTAGATGACGGGCGTGCCAGGCAAGGAGAACAGCAACCCGTTCATCAGCTCGATCTTGCGGCGGTCATTGCCCAGCAGCGGCGCCAGGCGGCGGCGGATGCCCAGGTTGATGCGCGCCTCGGGATCGGCCGCGTAGACCCGGTACATGTAGTCCCGCTCTTCATCGGTGACCATCTCCAGTGTCAGCTCGTCGTGGTTCCTCAGGAACAGTGCCCACTGGCAATCGTCCGGGATCGGCGGCGTTTGCTCAAGGATGTCCACGATCGGAAAGCGGTCCTCGGTGTGGATGGCCATGAACAGCCGGGGCATGAGCGGGAAGTGGAACGCCATGTGGCACTCGCGTTTGTCCTTCTCGGGCAGCCCGAAATAAGCCACGGCGTCTTCGGGCCACTGGTTCGCTTCGGCCAGGAGCATGCGATCTGCGAACTGCCGGTCCACGAATGAGCGGAGCTTGCGGAGGAACTCGTGCGTCTGCGGCAGGTTTTCGCAATTGGTGCCGTCCTGCTCGTAGAGGTAGGGTACGGCGTCGAGTCGCAGGCCATCCACTCCGAGGCTGAGCCAGAAGCGAATCACCTTGAAGATTTCGCGGCGCACGTCGGGGCTCTCGAAGTTCAAATCGGGCTGGTGCGAGTAGAAGCGGTGCCAGTAGTACTGCTTCGCGACCGGATCCCAGGTCCAGTTGGACGGCTCAAAGTCCTTGAAGATCACGCGAGCATCCCGGTACCGGTCCGGCGTATCGCTCCAGACGTAGTAGTTCCGCTCGCGACTGCCGCGTTTCGCCCGCCGCGCGCGTTGGAACCACTCGTGCTTGTCCGACGTGTGGTTCAGCACCAGTTCGGTGATGACGCGCATCCCGCGAGCGTGTGCCTCGTCCAGGAACCGCTTGAAGTCGGCCAGTGTGCCATAGGATTCATGCACGTTGTAGTAGTCCTGGATGTCATAGCCGTCGTCGCGCAGGGGTGACGGATAGAACGGCAGCAGCCAGATGGCCGTGACGCCGAGCTCTTGCAAATAGGGTAGTTTTTGGCGTAGCCCAGCAAAGTCCCCGATGCCGTCGCCGTTGCTGTCGTAGAAGGCGCGCACGTGGACCTCGTAGATGATCGCGTCCTTGTACCAAAGGGGGTCGCGCTCCAGCAGCGGCGTACTCGGTCGCGGCAAGGTACCGTTTTCGGATGCCAGGCTCTTGCGCGATCTGGTCGTACGGTTTAGCTTCGTCGGCGAACTCATCGTTGCTGACAGCTTCCTACCGGCTCTCTCTTGCCCGGTGCAACCATCGATCGCGTGCCCGACAGGCTCAGGCACTGAGCGAAGGCGGACTGGCCAGGAGTTGCTGAGCGAGGCGTTCGGCACAGGCTAGGTCGTCACAACGTGGCACCACGGTCGCACGCAACCGCGTGCGCAAAATGACGCCCTTTTCCAGATCCAAGCCGAACAGGCCGAAGGCCCAGCGCAGTCTGCAGCCACGCCTTCGCACGATGATCCGGGTCACATCCATGGGGTGTCCCAGCTCAAGGTAGCTCCACGATAGACCGTTCGGCCGGTAGACGACAACGGCAAGTCCGTACTGGCCGAGCACCGCCGCACGAGCCGCCGCCGGCCAGCGACCGTCGCGCAACAGGCCGCTGACCTGCTCGTCCCGTACCAGCGTTTGCCACGTGCGGGTCTGTTCCGAGAGCTCGAGCCAGCGGACGCTCCGTTCACCATCGGCCACGGCTGCCAGCAGCTCACCGCTGGACACCTGACCAACGGTGAACAGCTCGAAACCGCGCAGCGGCGGCACGATGCTCGTGCTGACGGAGACCTCCAACTCCAGCAGTGACGACTCCAGCACGCGCCAGCGAAGCTCGTAACGTGTCGGGTTCGCGGGTCCCTCATCGAAGCAGGCGACCACCTGCTGCTCTCTTGACCAGTGCTGCCAGGTCCCGCCCCGGGCCGGCGCCGGGCGCGGATCTACCCCCTGAGCCAGCCACTGGCTCACCGCCAGTACTGGCCCCGGGATCACCAGCCCGTGGCTACTCAGGCGACGCAGACCGGCCGGTCCAGCATGCAGCAACAGAGATGCGGTCAGCTCCGGCAGTCGTAGCCGATATGCACGTTCTCGAACGCGTTCCCAGTGCTGCTCGGTGGCTTGCTCCATGACGCCTTCCAGCCTCTCTTCGGGCTTGCGCCGACGCGGCACCACGGCCTG
>JALXBF010000088.1 GCA_026991575.1 Planctomycetota bacterium
GTGTACCTGGACGAAGAATCCAAGGTCATCGTCGGGTTCAAGGATGTGCGGCATGATGAGTTCTGGGTACGTGGCCACATGCCGGATTACCCGCTGATGCCCGGCGTGCTGATGTGCGAAGCGGCTGCTCAGCTTGCCTCGTACCTGATGCAGCGCATGGGACTTCTTGCCGGCGATTTCGTTGCTTTCGGAGGCATGGAGGCGGTGAAGTTCCGCGGTGTGGTCCGACCTGGAGATCGGCTAATCATCGCGGCGCGAGCTACGGAAGTCCGGCCCGGACGGCGTGGCAAGTTCTATTGCCAGGGGTTCGTTGGCAAGACGATGGTCTTTGAGGCGACCGTGATTGGCCTGCCGTTCTACAAGCAACGCGAAGCGGCCCGGTCAACGGTGTGATTCTGCACCCTGCACGCGGCGCACCAGCTCGTCGATGACCGGTTCCGGCACGTAGCGCCGCAGCAGTTCCGGTTCGCCCCAGCGGGCGATGTGTTTGATGAACGTTGCCGAGACGTAAGCGACCTCGGGCGAGGCCGGCAGAAAGAGAGTCTCGATCTCTGGGGCAAGCGAGCGGTTGGTCTGGGCCATGACCAGCTCGTAGTCCACGTCAGCCATGCTGCGGACACCGCGTACGATGACCCGCGCGCCGTGCCGCCGCACAAACTCTACGGTCAGCCCCTCAAACGGCTCGACCAACACGTCCCAATCCGGTTCGAGGCACAGTTGCACGAGCCGTACGCGCTCCTCGGGCGTCCACAGCGCCGGCTTCTCCGGGTTGACCCCGACGCCCACGATCAGCCGACCGAAGATGGCATGGGCCCGTCGGATGATGTCCAGGTGTCCCAGCGTGATCGGATCGAAGCTGCCGGTGACCACGGCTATGGCCATGACTGGAGCCCTATCGTTCGCTCGGCGCTGCCAGCAGTGAGCCGACCGGAGCACCGCCCGCTACGAGTGCATCTTACCTGTTTGCCACCGCACCAGGGCTTGTACCAGCGCCTCGTTGGAAGGCGTCTCCGCCTCCGCGTCCGGCTCAATCCCCAACGCGCGCAACGTTTCTGACGTCAGCGGGCTGATCGACAGCCAGCGGATCCGGGGCCGAGGCGGCCGAGGAAACAGTCCGCTCAGAAGGCGATGGGCCGATCGAGCGATAGCCGGACTGGTTGCCGTCACCCAGAACTCCGGCAGCCCGGCCAGTTCGCAGGCAAGCTCACCGGGCACCTCAGCCACGTCCCGGCTTCGGTACGCCACTGCGGTGACCACCTTGCGACCCGCCTCCTGCAGTGCCTTCGGAAGCAGCTCCCGGGCACGGTCCGCTCGTACCAGCGCGATGGTCATGCCCGGCTGGGTGACGCGGATCAACTCTTCGGCCAGGCCCTCCGACCGCTGGCTGGCCGGCACCAGGTCAGCGCGCACCCCGTACTGTTGGAGCGCTGCAGCGGTCGCCTGACCGACGACCGCCAGGCGTACTGGACCGAGCACGCGGGCGTCGTGCCCGAGTTGCTGCAGGCGGCGGAAGAAGAAGTGCACCCCGTTGGCGCTGGTGAACACGAGCCAGTCGCAGGAGCTGATCCGCGCGACGAGTTCATCCACCTCCTGCCATGACTCCGGGGCAACCGTCTCGATGACCGGCATCGGCAGGGGAGTCGCGCCGTGCGCTGCTAGCAGATCGATCAGCGGGCCGGCCTGCTCGGCCGGTCGCGTCACCACCACGGTGACGCCAAAGAGCGGCTTCTCCGCGAACCAACCCGGGTCGTTTGTCACGCCAGCTACCTCGCCGATAAACACGGTTGCAGGCGGGCGCAGTGCGGCGTCGCGCACGCGAGCGGCAATCTCGCCAACGGATCCCCGCACGCACCGCTGCCGAGCCGTCGTTCCCCACTCGACTACCACGGCGGGCGTCTGTGGGGACAGCCCACCGCTAAGCAGCTTGTCCACGATCCGCGGCAGTGTCCGCAGCCCCATGAACACGACAAGCGTCGCCCGCAAAGCGGCCAACTTTTCCCATGGTACCAACGACCGCTCCTTGTCCGGGCTCTCATGCCCTGTCACAAACACCAGAACCGACGCGCGGCGCCTGTCCGTCAGGGGCATGCCCAGGTAGGCCGGCAGCGCCGTGCCCGCCGTCACGCCCGGGATGACCTCGTACGCAATGCCAGCAGCCCGCACTGCCTCCAGTTCCTCGGCAAGCCGCCCGAAGACCAGCGGATCACCGCCCTTCAGCCGGGCAACGACCTGTCCACGGCGTGCCAGATCGACGAGCATCCGGTTGATCGCTTCCTGCTCTATGCGCTTGCAGCCGTGGCGCTTGCCCACGTTGATCAGCTGCGCGTCGGGGCGGCGTTGCCGCAGCACCGCCGGATGCACCAACGCATCGTGTAACACCACGTCCGCACGGCGCAGGCGCTCCAGCCCCTTGAGCGTGATCAGCTCAGGGTCACCCGGTCCGGCCCCAATGAAGTAAACGATACCCTGCTTCGCGCGCTGCACGGTTTTTCCCGCGCGGCCAGGCAGGCAGCGGTCGCCTGTGCCGCCGCTTGCAGAGGTCAGCGGTTATCCGGTTGGCTTGAGGGACACGTGCGGCGGAGAGGACAGGAACCGCAACGTGGGTTACGCGCCCGACAAATCGTACGGCCCAACGCGATCAGATGGACATGGAAGGCCAAGACCAGCTCTTCGGGCACGATCTGTCCAAGGAGCTGGTGGGCCCGCTCGGCCGTGCACTTTGGCGGGATCAGCCCGAGCCGCTTGGCCACGCGGGCCACGTGCGTGTCGACCGGCAACACGGGCTTGCCACACGCAAACAGCAACACGCAAGCGACGGTCTTCGGGCCGATGCCTTTCAGTTGACGTAAGAGCGCAGCGGCTTTCTCCGTGTCCAGCTCACGGAGCGGATCAAGCCCGCGTTCCCCGAACTGTTCCAGGGCCCAGCGGACCGCCGTCCGGATCCGTGGCGCCTTCTGGTTGGCCAGTCCGGCAACACGTATCGTGGCCGCCAGCTCATCCAGATCGGCGCGGGCCAATTCCTGCCAGCTTCGATAGCGGGTTCGCAGCGCGGCGTAAGCTGCCTCACTGTTGCGGTCGGCCGTGTTCTGAGACAGGATCGTGAAGACGAGCTCGCTCAGCGGATCGAACGGCCTGGGCGGACGTGCCGGCCCGAAGTGTTTCTCCAGTTTGGCGCAGATGCTACGTACCCGACGTCGCAGCCGCTGAAGCGTGCCGTCCTGCACACGCTCAGCCCGACGCTTGCGGTTGCCGGCCTGTCTGCGTTTCATGCCACCATTCCCGAGAACTGGCCAGCCCGAAGCCAAACACCGCCGCCAGCGTCAGTGCCACGAGCCGACTCAGGAAGTCGGCCTCCGAGGGCACGAACTTCGCCGCCAATGGGAACCACAGGAGCACGAACGGAAAGCTTGGCAGCTCGACCACGGGCCAGAACAGGTGAAAAAACGGCACAAGCGCCTGCAAACGGGCCGCTCCAAACAGAGCAAGGTGGGCTCCGAGAATGGCACTGATCCACAGCGTCAGAAGCGAAACCGGGCTGCCGCTCAGCACGAACAACCCCATGCAGACGGCCGCTAGGGCGGCGAGCCAGGCGGCTCCCAGCCGCTGTTCGACTGCAGGCATGAGCACGTACACGTACCAGCCGCCCAGCAGAGCGGAGAGCATGCCCAGACCTGCGAACGCAGACACGGCCTCCGCCACGCACCAAGTCAGCGTCAGTAGGGTGCCGGGACCGTAGCGATGCACCGGAATCGTCGTTCGGAAAGGAATCATGCCCGCGCGGCCGTCCCAAGCTACTGGAGACAGTTTCAAGCAATCTTGGCCGTAGCCCGCACCCGTGTCAATCGGAGTCGCCACTGGCGATGCTACTCTCCGCCGCGTCGTTGGTCTGTTGCCGGAAAGGCTCCTCAGTCTGCCCATGCCGACGCCGGACGCGGAGGTGGTTCACCACGTAACGCACGCCTTCGACCGTTTCGGCCTGTTGCTTGGCGACCAGTTTCGCCAGATAGTTCCGCACGGTTCCTTCCAGACGCACCACGTTGTCCTCAACCGTCACGTCGATGTCGGACCCGATTAGCAGCAGGTTCTTGACGTCGAGCGGGTTCCTTAGCTTGCGCCGCACCGCTCGGGCCACAACGTCGTCGGGCGGCGGATCCTCCAGCACGACCTCGACCGCAACGAAGTATGGGCCGATCCCGCGGACGCCACGCATCGCTTCATCAAGTCGCTGGCGCAAGGCCAGGCTTGGCAGTGTGCCGTAGACGACACCAAAGTGGTCTTCGCAGTAGTAGCCCAATCGGTCAGCATACTCCGGTCCGATGGCACGGCGCGCGGCGGCCCGCATGAGGGCCACGATCTGTTTGTCCGACAGCTTCGGCGGGTCGAACGTGACCCCCAGGAATGACAGCTCCTCGACCCCTGGGTCGGAAGCAACCAGGACGACCGCGCGTTGCAGGGCCTCAGGGCTTTCCACGATCCCGCCCAGTGTTACCAGCCCCTGCCGGGCGGAGGCTTGCACCTGTTTCACCCCTGGGATTCCCGCTTTCTCAACCACCCGCTCGATGCGGCGGGCAAGTTGCCGGTCGGACGGGGATGGGCGGGTGCAAAGGGCGCAGCACCCTGCGCCGGTGAGTGTGGCGATGATTGCGGCGCTCAGCAGTAGGACGACACGACGGGTGTTCGCGGGGGCGGATCGCATCCTTGCGGAACTCCCTATCAGGACCGGCGTTGGCTCTTCCCTTCTTATCGGTTGCCCGCGACGGCCGGTCCAGCCGCCGGCGCAGGTAGAATCGGGCAGGTGGCTGAGCAGAGGGCAAGCATCGCAAAACGGGCAGAAGCACTACGCACGGAACATGCGTGCGCTCCAGCGAGGACCGGGCTATGAGGCTGGAAGGCAAGATCGCGATCGTGACCGGGGCAGGGGGGGCAATTGGTCGGGCCATCGTCGCCAGATTCACGGCCGAGGGGGCAGCGGTCGTCGTTAACGACATCAACGAACGTGCGGCCGAAGAGACGGTAGATCTGGTCACCGCCAGGGGAGGGCGGGCGGTAGCAGTCATCGGGGACATCACGAACCCGACTGAGGTAAAGCGCATCGTCCAGGCCGCCTTGGACCGGTTCGGAGGGATCGACATCTTGGTCAACAATGCTATGTGCGGTTGGGGGCCCATCTTGCGCAACGAATGGCAACCGGTGGCTTCCGTTGGCCTGCTGGGGCCATGGTTGCTGACACAGGAGTGCCTGCCGGTCATGCGCACCGCCGGCCGTGGGGCCATCGTGAACATCTCGTCAGTGAACGCCCTGGCCGGTTTCGGAAATGAGCACCTCTACAGTGGAATAAAGGCCGGTCTGATCGGGATGAGTCGTTCGCTGGCGGTTCGCGAGGGCCGGCATGGCATCCGAATCAACTGTATTTGCCCCGGTAGCATAGTCACGCCTCAGTGGCGCAAGCTCGAGGAGGACAAACCAGGGTTGCTGGACCGGATCAAGTCGCTCTACCCGCTCGGACGGCTGGGGAAGCCGGACGATGTCGCGGCTGCGGCTGTCTTCCTGGCTTCGGACGATGCGTCCTTTATCACCGGCGCGGTGCTTGTCGTCGACGGCGGGCTTACCGCCGGTAACCTCGGTTTCGACTTTGAGTGACCCTCCTGGGAGCAAAGGATGCCCTGTGTACGGATTGCTGCCGTCTGCTGCGGACTTGCCCTTCTGGTATGGCCTACGTTGGCAGTGGAGGCGGCCGGCTGGTCGGCCGGCCTCTTCGATCATCTGACGCACGACTTCGGTCGTGTGCCCCGCGGCGTTCGCATCAAACACACCTTCCGTATTGTGAACAAACTCAAGCAACGGGTGCACATTGCCAGCGTACGGCCGTCCTGCCCGATCTGTACGGTGGCTGCGCCCGAGAAGCGGTGGCTGGAGCCGGGGGAATCGACCGAGATTGTCGCTTCCTTGGATACCGGCAGCTTTACGGGACCGCGGAGCGTGTCGGTGACGGTCACGTTCGATTACCCTTCGTTCGACCAGACCCGCCTGATCTTGCGGTGCTATAGCCGGCCCGACCTGGTCGTTACGCCTGGTATCGTCCAGTTCGGTACTGTCCGCCCGGGAACCCGGGTGCAACGCACCGTGCGGATCGAGTACGCGGGAAACGAGACGTGGCAAATCAGCCAGTTGACGGCCACGCCGCAGGGCCTGCTGTCGGCCGCCGCGCGCGAACTGTACCGCTCAAGCGGTCGCGTCGGCTATGAGCTGACCGTGGTGCTGCGAGCCGGCATTGTGGTAGGCCCGGTTCAGGGGCTCGTCAGCGTGCGGACTTCCGAACCCGGTCGGGCCATCGACATCCCGGTGGAAGGCCAGGTTGTGGGCACGGCGGTGCTTGCCCGACATCGACTTTACCTGGGACTCGCCCGACCCGGGCAAGAGCTACGCAAGAGCGTACTGCTCCGCGCCGAGCAGCCCGTTCGGCTGACCCAGGTCGAGACCGGGCCTGGACCGTTTCGCCTCTCCGGTGGCGCGCAGGCGTCACGACTGCAACGACTGACGGTGAGCTTCCTCGCTCCCGACAAGCCGGGCATTCACACACAGCTATTCCTGATTCACCTGGAGACGGCGGCCGGCCGGCGGGAGGTGCACCGTTTCGAAGCGACGGCTACCGTCGTCACCGAGGGACAGTAAGCGACCGCGGCCGCGTGGCCGGGCACCAGCTATTTGACCTCCAGAAATGTCTCGACTCCCTGCCACACGATCAGCGCAGCGGCAAGCACGATCCCGATGTCCAACAGCAAGGCCGCGCGGTCAAACGGGATACCCAACGCCAGATCGGCCAGGAAAACCAAGCCGAGCAGCGCAGCTAAGACAACTGCCACAAGAACAATGATTCGCTGCGTGGACACCGTACTCCTCGTTCGGGCAGACAGCCAGAGTGGTTCGCCGTTTGGCGCTCGTTTCTATCGATTCTGGTCGTCGTTGACTGTACTGTCAATGCGTTCCCCCGCTCTCGGGGCGTCCCATCCCCAGTACTTGCGTCTTGTGCCGTCGGGCGCCCGGGGATCCTGCCGCCCACGTCTACGTTGCCGCCGTATGAGTCCGCGTGACCGTTTCGCTCACTACAGCAACCGCTCGAGGTGACCGGCCGCACGGACTCGGTTCCGACGCCAGAAGGACCAGGCGTCCTCCCGCGCGACAGCCAACCGGTCAGGGGACGAGCAGTGGTGAGCTGGGGCCGGCCGGGCGCATCACGGCCAGCCCCACACGAGAGCGCTTCCATTGGACCGACCGCACCGGTTGGTCCTGTCCGCAGCTGACATGCGTCCGCCCTGCCCGGGTAGGCTGCCGCTGCGGACGGAACGCATTGCCGACGCCGGCCGGTGACGCTAGGGTTCCAAGCCGCGAGGGAGACTAAGTGCTGCAGGATCAGACCCTATTTGGAACCGCCCCCTGCCCTGGGTGGGGCAGCCCGCGACACGCTGACGTGTCGATGCGATCACGTCAGCGTGCCCGCTGGTCGTGCTCCGCATGGCTGCTGACCGCGTTAGCCGGCCTGGATCTTGATTTGCCGACCAGTCGGTGCGGTCTTCTTGGGCAGGCGAACGAGGAGCACACCGTTCTTCAGCTGTGCGGTGATGCCGTCGACGTCCACCTGGCTGGGCAACGGCACCACGCGGCCGAACCGACCCTGCCACCGTTCGCGCGCGTGCCAGGCTGCCTGCTCTCCGGGATCCTCTTCTGACCGTTCACCGCGGATCACCAGCGCCCCTTCCTCGACGTTGAGGTCAATCTGGTTGGCATCGACGCCGGGCAGATCGACCTTGACGACGAGCTCGTTGGGCAACTCGTACACGTCGACCCGAGGCGAGAAAACGGTGCCGGCAGCGCCCCGCCGTCTCGGCTCGGCAAGCTCCCAGCCACGGAGCGCGTCCTCGAAGAGCCGGTTGATTTCGCTCTGCAACAGGGCAAATGGGTCCGGAATGCTTCGTGGTGTTCGAGCCATTGTGTTAGCCTCCGTCGTCGATTAACCTCCGATGACTGCGTCGCTGGTTTCCGGAGCAACTGCCGTGCCGAGCGGGCCGAGCGTGCCGGCTTCCGGCGCAACCTTTTCCAAAGACACGGCTTGTGCGACGGTGCCCTTGCCCCGATCGGGGGATCGGGCCGAGCGCCGCACGCCAGTTTGACGCCGTCGATCGCAGGCGGTTGCCGGTCCAGTGCGGTGGCCGGGAAATGCTTCGCCCACCTGCCCCAGTGGCCGGCTGTTGGTGCGTACAATGAACGATCCCGTTGACGCCGGCGCATAATGGGTAGAGCCGAATCGGCTGGAGTGGTTTGGGTGTTCGGTCGGTTTCGCCGGTACGTGGAGTGAGTGTGCGAGGAATGGGAATCACGCGATGGCCATCACGAAGGAAGAGAAGCAGGAACTGATTCGCCAGTTCCAGCGCAGCGAGAACGACACTGGTTCGCCCGAGGTGCAGATTGCGATACTGACGGCCAGGATCAACCACCTGACCGACCACCTGAAGCAGCACCGCAAGGACTACCATAGCCGTCTGGGCTTGATCAAGTTGGTGAGCAAGCGGAATCGACTGCTGAAGTACCTGCGCCGGACGGATCGACCACGCTATCTGCAGGTGATCCAACGGCTTGGCCTCCGGCGTTAGCCCGCATTCACGCGACGAAGCTCCGCCTGTCCGTCACCGCACGTTTGGGAGCCGCACGTCGGGTGTTGGCGTGCGCGCGTCGATAACGGGTATTGTGCTACGGAGACGTAGGATCCATGTCTTTCCGCGAAGTGACTGTTGAGCGGATCATCGGCAAGAGAACTTTTTCGTTGTCGACCGGAAAGCTGGCGCGACAGGCAGATGGAGCGGTGGTTGCTCGTTACGGGGACACGGTCGTCCTGGCGGCGACCGTAGCAGCTCCGTTGCCCGAAGGGATTGACTTTTTTCCATTGACGGTTGATTACCGCGAGAAACTGTACGCGGCGGGCAAGTTCCCTGGGGGATTTATCAAGCGGGAAGGGCGGCCGACGACCAAGGAGATCCTCACGTCCCGACTGATCGACCGCTCCATTCGACCACTGTTCCCGAAGAGCTGCAAGCAGGAAGTTCAGGTGTTGATCATCACGCTGTCTGCCGATGGCCGGAACGATCCCGATGTGATCTCCATCGTGGCTGCTTCTGCTGCGCTGATGGTGTCGGACATTCCGTTTCGGGGGCCGATCGGCGGGCTGCGTATTGGCCGCATCGATGGCGAACTGACCGTGATGCCCGTGCATCCGGACCTGGCCAACAGCGATCTGGACCTGGTTGTCTCCGGCACCGATCAGGCGGTGCTGATGATTGAGGGGTTTGGCCGGGAGTTGCCTGAGGGGGAGATCCTGGAAGCGATCCGCTTCGCGCATGAACAGTACCAGGCACTGATCGACATGCAGCGCGAGCTGCGTGAGCGGCTTGGCTTGCCGCCGAAGCAGATTGAGCCCGAGCCGGAGAACCCGTACACAGGTCAGATCATTGAGCGGTTTGGCCAGGAGTTCCGCCAGGCGTACCAGATCCGCGAGAAGTTGGCCCGCCGCAACGCGGTCGAAGAGCTGAAGACGCGAATCCGAGACACGGTGCTGGCTGAATTGGCCGAAAGCCAGCAGGCTGCCGAGGCGGGAATCGACGAGCTGAAGCTGTTTGACGCCATTCAGGCTGCCGAGCGGGCGGTAGTGCGGCAGATGATCCTGGAGGGAATCCGACCGGACGGCCGTGGCCATGGTGACCTGCGCGAGATTTACTGCGAGGTAGGGCTCATGCCACGCACCCACGGCTCGGCCCTCTTTACGCGAGGCGAAACCCAGGCGCTGGTCACCACCACGCTGGGCACCACGATCGACGCCCAGAAAGTGGACGGCATCATGGGCGAGTACCACAAGAAGTTCTACCTCGACTACAACATGCCGCCGTTTTCGGTTGGAGAGGTCCGGCCGATTCGCGGGCCGAGTCGTCGGGAGATCGGTCACGGTGCGCTGGCGGAGCGCTCACTGAAGCCCGTGGTCCCCGACCCTGCTGAATTCCCGTACACGATCCGTGTCGTGTCCGACATCCTCGAGTCGAACGGTTCCAGCTCGATGGCCTCGGTGTGCGGTGGTAGCCTGTCATTGATGGACGCCGGGGTGCCGATTCGATGTGCTGTTGCCGGGGTCTCGATCGGCCTGGTCTATGAAGGCGACGAGCGGTACGCGCTGCTGACGGACATCCTCGGAGACGAGGACCATTGCGGTGACATGGACTTTAAGGTAGCCGGTACGCAAAGAGGCGTGACCGGCATCCAGCTTGACCTGAAGATCTGCGGTCTGCCGGACAAGATTGTGGCCGAGACGCTCGAGCGTGCCCGCGAGGCCAGGCTGAAGATTCTGGAGGTCATGGCACGCACGATCGATAAGCCCCGACCGCATATCTCGCCGCATGCGCCACACATTGTCCAGGTGCGCATCAATCCGGAGAAGATCGGCCTGATCATCGGCCCCGGCGGACGCACGATCCGGATGCTGGAGCAGGAGGAGGGCGTGAGCATCGAGATCGAAGAAGATGGCACGGTGACGGTCAGTGCCGACACGGACGAGAAGGCTCAGGCCGCGGCCGAACGGATTCGGCTGATGACCGAAGAGGTCCAGGTTGGCAAGATCTATACGGGCAAGGTCGTGGACATCCGCGACTTTGGCGCGATTGTGGAGATCCTCCCTGGGCGGGAAGCCCTGTGCCACATCAGCGAGCTGGACACCGGCTATGTTCGCGACGTGACGGATGTCTGCCAGCTCGGCGACGAAATGCAGGTCAAGGTGATCTCCATCGACGATAACGACCGCATCAAGGTGTCCCGCAGGGCCGTGCTGGAGGAGGCCATGCAGGAGGCGGCGGAGGGGGGCCAGTCGCCTGCGGCCGCCGCAGCCACCGGCGGCCGTGGCCGTGACCGGAGCCGCGGCAACCACGGAGGCGGGCATCACGGTGGTCGCCGTGGCGGTGGCGGTGGCCGGGGAGGACGTCGTGGCGGAGGAGGCGGTGGTCGCCGCTCGCGCTAATCACGCTCGCTGAAACCGGGAAACCAATCCTGCCCCAAACCGGCACGGACCTGGCCCGGCGACGCAGGGTGTATGGCTTGTTACCCGAGGCCGTCGCACCGTGCACCGCCGGCCAAACAAGGGAAACGGATCAGGCGTGCCTGTACGTGTCCAGTGACGCGGGGCATTCCTCTAGCACGTGGTCGCGACACGGCCGCCACGGGGCGACCAGAAGCGCCAATGGCCGAAAAAAAGCGGCACGGTGCAACCAGAACCAATCCGCAGCCAGTTGGCGTACCCAGTCCGGAGCTGGAGGCGCATCTGCGGCAACAGTACGCGGAGCTTGCCTACATCGCCGGCGGCCTGGCTCATGAGATCAAGAACCCACTGAGTACCATCCGGCTGAACCTCGATCTGCTCGCCGAAGACCTCGACCCGGACAATCCAGCACATCGTCGCATGCTGCGCAAGCTGGAGCTTGTGCAGCGTGAGTGTGAGCGGTTGGAGGGCATCGTGGAGGAATTCCTGCAGTTCGCTCGCGCCAGCGAGCTGCACCGGGAGGCCTGTGACCTGAACGCACTCGTCCAGGACCTGGTCGAGTTTCTCGGCCCGACCATGGCTGAGCACCGGATCGAAGTGGCCTTCTACCCCCGATCCGACTTGCCCCTGGTTCGAGTGGACCGTGACCTGCTGAAACAAGCCCTGCTAAACCTCTTGCTCAACGCCCGCGACGCGATGCCTGAGGGTGGTCAGATTGTGATCGCGACGCAGCCCGGCGACGGTGACGTGCAGGTTACCGTGATCGATACCGGGGTTGGCATGCCGCGTGAGATCCTGGAGAAGATCTTTCACCCGTTCTTTTCCACCCGCCGTCACGGCACCGGTCTTGGCCTGCCCACGGTGCGCAAGATTGTCGAGGCCCACGGGGGGAAGGTGACCGTGGAGAGCGAGCCTGGCAAAGGCTCAAAGTTCACGATCCATCTGCCTGTGGGCGAACGCGGCTAACGGGTCGGTCGTGGCCGGCAGGACCGGGGCGGGCTTTGTTTGGGCGGCTCCGCGGCCCGCCTTAGAATGGGGCGGAAACGCCTGTTCAAACCCGGGCGTACTTTCTGGCACCGGCCGAGGAAGTTAACCGCGGTTACACAGCGTGCCCGTCCGGCTCTACGCACGGTGGCTAGCGTCTCGTGCGGCCGCGCCGTGGTGCGGAGCGATGGCGATGTCGACCCCGATACGCGTGTTGGTTGTGGACGACGAGGAATCGCACGCTCAGACCATTGCCGAGTGTCTGGAGCGGGTGGGGTACGAGTGCGCGGTGGCCACAAGCGGTACGGGTGCTGCGGAGCTGCTGGAACAGGATTGCTTCGACATTGTTATCACGGACCTCGTGATGGACGAGGTCGATGGCATGGAGATCTTGCGGCGCGTGAAGGACGCCTCGCCCGAGACGGAGGTGATTCTGATTTCGGCGCACGGAACGCTAAAGCAGGCCGTGGAGGCGATGGAGCGAGGGGCGCTGACCTATCTGACGAAGCCGCTGGACCTGAAGGAGTTGCGTGCCAAGGTGGCGCGCGCAGCGGAACGCGTCGAGATGCTGCGGTCCAACCGGGAGCTCCGCCGGCAACTGGATGAGCGGTACGGCTTCGAGGGGCTGATCGGCAATAGCCCGCGGATGCGCCGAATCATCTCGGTGCTGCAGCAGATCGCGCCCACGTCTGCGACGGTGCTCATTGAGGGGGAAACCGGTACGGGCAAGGAGTTGGTGGCCAAGGCGATCCACAACAATAGTCCGCGTAAGAACAAGCGTTTCGTCGCGGTTAACTGCGCTGCGTTTGCCGAGTCATTGATTGAGAGCGAACTGTTCGGCCACGAGCGCGGCGCCTTCACCGGCGCAGATCGGGTGCGGATCGGCAAGTTCGAGTACGCCAGTGGGGGCACGCTGTTCCTGGACGAAGTCGGCGACATGCCGCTGTCAACCCAGGTGAAGCTGCTTCGCGTGCTGGAACACGGCGAGATCGTACGGCTCGGGAGCAACGAGCCGGTCAAGGTGAACGTCAGAATCATCTCGGCCACCAATCAGGACCTGCAAAGGCTGGTCGAGGAGGGCAAGTTCCGGCAGGACCTGTACTATCGACTCAAGGTGGCGAGTATCCGGCTGCCTCCGTTGCGCGAGCGTATGGAAGACATACCGCTCTTGATCGATCATTTTCTCAAGGAGCTGACCGCCAAGCATGGCCGCCAGATCCGCGCGATCACGCCGGCGGTGCGCCGTCAGTTCATGCGCTACGACTGGCCGGGCAACGTGCGTGAGCTGCGTAACGTTCTGGAGAGCATGATCGTGGTGGACGTCGATGGTGTGTTGGATGAGGACGACCTGACGGAGGCTGGGTTTCCGCTGCAGCCCGCTGCCACCACCGCCAGCGAAGAAAGCTCACTGATTGGCAAGCCGCTACGCGAGGTGGAGCGGTGGTACATCATGAAGGCGCTGGAACTGACGAAGGGGAATCGCGAGGAGGCGGCCAGACTGCTGCAGATCGGCGAGCGCACCCTGTACCGCAAGATCAAACGCTACAACTTGGGCAAAGTCGGCCATGGGAATCATTCGCCAGCTGCCAGCGGCAGTGGTCAATCAGATCGCGGCCGGTGAGGTCGTTGAGCGGCCGGCCAGCGTGGTGAAGGAGTTGCTTGAGAATGCGATCGACGCGGGCGCTCGCCGCATCGAGGTGCACCTGCAGAAAGGGGGGCAAGAGCTGGTGCGCGTCGTCGACGACGGCTGTGGCATTGCCCCCGATGACCTGCCGCTGGCTCTAGCGCCTCACGCAACCAGCAAACTCCGCAGCGCAGAAGACCTTGCCCACATCAGCACCATGGGCTTCCGCGGGGAAGCGCTCGCCTCGATCGCCTCGGTAGCCAGAGTGCGGATCGAATCACGCCAGCGCGAGTCCGAGAACGGTTACGCCATCGAATGCGCCGGCGGTGAGATGTCTGCCGTCACCGCGTGCGGCTGCCCGGTGGGGACGATGGTCCAGGTGCGCGACCTGTTCTTCAATGTGCCGGTGCGGCGGAAGTTCCTGAAGACCCCGCAAACCGAACTAGGGCACGCCGTCGAAGCATTCACACGCGTCGCGCTCGCCTATCCAGAGCTCCAACTTACCCTCAGCCACAACCGACGCATCGTCTATGAACTGCCCGCCACCGGCCAGCTGCTCGAGCGATTGGGCATGTTCTTCGGCCGGGAACTGGTTGAGCAGCTTATCTGGGTTGAACAAGAGCTGGACGGCTATCGCCTCTGGGGCTACGTGGCCAACCCCAGCCAGACACGGCCGAATACACGCGGCCAGTACTTCTTCGTGAATCGGCGCTACGTTCGTGACCGCGTGTTGTCCCATGCCCTTGCCGAAGCATACCGTGGCCTGCTCATGACCGGCCGGCATCCGATCGCGTTCCTGTTCCTTGACGTGCCGCATGACCAGGTCGACGTCAATGTGCATCCGACCAAGATCGAGGTGCGCTTCCGTGACTCCCAGCGGATCTACTCGCTGGTCCTGGGCACGCTGCGCGACCGTTTCCTGAAAACCGATCTGACCGCACCGCTTCGCACCGAGCCTCCCGAACAACACGATGCGTTCGCGCTGCCGGAGGAACCGGCCGCGCAGAGTTCACCACCATCCGCTGCGGTGCCGGGCCGCACGGTCGATTCTGAACAGCACGCGCGAGCCGACGCGGTGCTGCGCAGCCTGGACGGCTTCTACGCCCGTCAGACGGGACACTCGCGACCGCAGAGAGCGACCGCAGACGAGTTCTCCCTGAGACGCTCCCCCCCACCGCCCCGAAAACTGCCCCTCCAACCGGCACGCGGACAGGACACTCAGCGCGGTGGTGACCGACAACCAGACGTGCCGCGCGCGATCCAGGTCCACGACGCGTACCTGGTGGTCGAGACCGAGGATGGATTGATGGTCATCGATCAGCATGCGCTCCATGAGCGGATCCTCTACGACGAGCTCCGGCGGCGGGTGGAAGAGGGCACCCTGCAGAGTCAGCGGCTGCTGGTGCCCGAACCCGTGCCGCTGACCGCCGAGCATGAGGCACTTGTTGAAGAGCACAGCGATCTGCTCCGCGAACTCGGGCTCGAGCTGGAGCTGTTCGGGAACCGGTCGGCTCTGCTGCGGGCCTATCCGGCTATGCTGGCCAACGTCGATCCGGTTGCTTTAGTACACGACATTCTCAGCCAGCTGGCCGAATGTGCTCAGCGGGTCCATCGACGCGAGCTGCTCGACCGGATGCTGCACACGATCGCCTGTAAGGCTGCGGTGAAGGCCGGGCAGCGTCTCAGCGACGAGGAGATTCGTGCATTGTTGGCTCGTCGCGAACTGGCCCGCGATCATCACCACTGTCCGCATGGACGGCCGACAGCCCTGGTGCTGACTCGTGATGAGTTGGACCGCCGGTTCGGCCGGCGTTGACACGCCTTGACGCGGGGAGCCATCGTTCGATGCCTCTACGACCCTGGTCCGTGGGTGTCTGCGAACGCGGCGACTGGTGGTACGACCAACTTTCTGCTCGACTCCATTCGGCTCCGGCGGTGGTCCTTCGCTTCGGCTGGCCCGAGGGGGACACCGCGGAAGTGGACCGACTGCCTCTGGTGCAGGTACTGGTGGTGGTCCCGCAGCGAAGCGGTGATGAGCGGGCCGTTCTGGAGCTGGTCGCGGCGTGGCGGCGACGCCACCGGGACGGTCACGTCATTGCCTTGCTTCCAATGGCACTGATGCATCTGGCCCCGGCGCTGCGGACGCTGTTTGTGCAGCGTATCTTCCCCGCCCATGTGCCGCCCGCGCGGTTAGCAGACCACGTGCACCGCGTCTGCCACGATCTGGTTCCGGTGCCGGTGCGTGGCCGGGAGGCTGATGAGACAGTCGCCGCGGCGGATCCGCTGGAGCGGCACGATGCGGGGCTCCCAGTACTGCTGGAGGACCGTTGTCGCGCGTCCGGACGATGCGTAGCCATCTGCCCGTGTGACTGTTTGCAACTGTCCGGGGCGTACCCGGTACTGGCCCGACCGGACCGCTGCGTCCGCTGTGGGCTTTGTGTGGCCGTCTGTCCGACCGCAGCGCTGATTCAACCGTTGCGGCCGGAGCTTTCTGTCGGGCCGCCGTCCGGCTGAAGTGCCACGATGGCCGCGGTCGTAGAATGCAGCGAACTGCACAACGTGTTACGAAACGGTCGCCGTGCCACACGCATGCTACGGGTAGGACCATGGCAGAGACTGTCACGCGAGAAGCGGTTCTCGAGGCGCTGCGGGGCGTGAAGGACCCTGAGCTGGGCCGCGACCTGCTTGAGCTGGGGATGATCAAGTCGGTGGAAGTGGCTGGCAACGACGTGGCGGTCCACGTGGAGCTGACCACCCCCGCCTGTCCCCTGAAAGGGCAGATTGAGCGAGACATCACCGCGGCGCTGAAGACGAAGCTGCCGCAGGTTCGCGGCGTGCGGGTTGAGTTCACGGCACAGGTGCGCGGGATGAGTCGCGGCGGCGAGTTGCCGGGCGTGAAGCACACGATTGCCGTCGGGAGCGGCAAGGGGGGCGTGGGCAAGTCGACGATTGCGGTCAGCCTTGCGCTGGCTCTTAGATCCAGCGGTGCCCGGGTCGGGCTGCTTGATGCGGACATTTACGGGCCCAGCGTGCCCGTGCTGCTGGGCATCAGCGAGCGGCCCACGGTGGAAGACCAGCGAATCGTGCCGGTGCAGGCGGGCGGCATGCCGGTGATGTCGATGGGATTCCTGATTCCTCAGCACGAGGCGGTCATCTGGCGTGGCCCGATGCTGCACGGCGCCATCCAGCAATTCCTGCACAACGTGCATTGGGGGGAGCTCGACTACCTGGTCATCGATCTACCGCCCACCACCGGTGACGTTCCGCTGAGTCTGGCTCAGCTATTGCCCTTGACCGGTGCCGTGGTGGTTTGTACGCCGCAGGATGTCGCGCTGGCGGATGCCATCCGCGCGATCACCGCGTTTCGAAAGCTGAAGATCGAGCTGCTTGGCCTGGTCGAGAACATGAGCTACTTCCTCTGTCCACACTGCGGTGAACGCACCGAGCTGTTCGGCTCGGGTGGTGCGCGACGGTTGGCCGAGCGCGAGGAAATTCCGTTTCTTGGAGGGGTGCCCCTCAACCTTGACTTGAGGCAACTCGGCGACGAAGGCCGCCTGGCCGAGATCTTCGACAACAATCATCCAATGCGGCAGCCCCTGATGGCGCTGGCCGAGCAGTTGGCGGCACGGATCTCAGTGATCACCGAGCGCGAGCGACGACTGCCGAAACTGGAAATCCTTGGCTAAACTGCGCGGAGTCCTGAGCATGCTAGGTGCAGAGCTGGACGCTCGAAGCTATCTCCAACGGACAGCAGCGGAATTACAGCGGGTCGATCCGAAGGAAGTGGAGGCGTTGGCCGACGAGATTTACCGGTGCTATGAGACGGACCGCTTCGTGTTCATCTGCGGCAACGGCGGCTCCGGCGCCAATGCATCCCATTTCTGCGAGGATCTTGGCAAGAGTACCTTGCGGCGCGAGGACTTCGACGACGATAGCCGCAAGCGGCTCAAGGTGCTGAGTCTTACGGACAACACCCCCTACATCCTGGCCTGGGCCAACGACGAAGGTTACGATCGGATCTTCGTCGAACAGCTCAAGAACCTGGCCTCGCCGGGCGACCTGCTGATTGCCATCAGCGGATCGGGCAACAGCGCCAACGTGCTCCGCGCCGTCGAATGGGCCAACGCGCACGGCCTGCGCACGTTCGGTGTCACCGGCTACGACGGCGGTAAGCTAAAGCAACTGGCGCACCGCTCGTTGCACGTGCCGCTGAACGACATGGGCATGGTCGAGTCGATTCACCTGGTGGTCTTTCACTGGGTGCTTGGCGAGCTGTTTCGGCGGATCTACGCCGCGACATGAGTTGGCTGATTGCGGTCGAAATCGGCGGCACCAAGCTCCAGGTCGGCCTGGCCGATCAGACGGGCAACATTATCCGGATCGAACGCAGTCGCGTGCTTCGCGGATGGGATGCGTCCGAGATCCGTGATCGGATCGCTGCCATGATAGCCTCATTGCTGGCCACCACCGGCCGGTCGACCGACGAGATCGTCGCCGTGGGGGTCGGCTTTGGCGGGCCGGTGGACGCTGAGCGCGGCGTAACCATCAAATCACACCACGTTCCCGGCTGGGACAACTACCCGCTTGCCCGGTGGTTCCGCGATCTATGGGGCTGGCGCACCGTTGTACACAACGACGCGGACACGGCCGGGCTCGGTGAAGCGACGCGGGGGGCGGGCCGCGGCAAGAATCCGATTTTCTATATCACGATCGGCACCGGTATCGGCGGCGGGTTCATCTTAGACGGCAAGATCTACCGCGGTGCCGGCCTTGGGGCCGGAGAGATCGGGCATCTGAAGATCCTGCCAGCGGATCCAGCCGACCCGTTCGGCCGCTGGCTGATCACCGAGGAGCTGGCGTCTGGATTGGGCCTGGCGCGACGGGCCCAGGAGTTGGTAAACCGCGAACCTCAGCAGGCCGGCCTGCTCATGGAGTTGGCGCGGGGGGAACCTCAGGATATCTCGGCAGAGGTCGTGGCCGAGGCTGCCGCGCGCGGCAACCCCGCCGCAAGGAAGCTGTTGACTGAGGCGGTCGAAGCGCTTGCTCGGGCCATCTGCCACGTCGTGGCACTGCTCTGCCCCGAGCGGATCATCATCGGTGGCGGCGTGGCCCAGATGGGCGAAGAGCTGCTCTTTGCACCGTTGCGGCGGCGTGTCGACGAGCTCGTGTTTCCGCCGTTCCGCACCGCCTTCGACATCGTCCCGGCCGAGCTCGGTCCGGAGGTCGTCTTGCACGGGGCGGTCGAGCTCGCCCGTCAGCTTGCCGCCGGGTCGGGCAAATGATGCCCGATGTTGATGGCCGCGAGCCGGTCCTTTGGAATGCGCACCAGGTACAGGAAGGCCAGACCCGCTATCAGGAAACCGGCCTGAGAGCAGATTGCCACACGGAGCCCGAACAGGTCGCTGAGTAAGCCGAACACGGTGCTACCG
>JALXBF010000089.1 GCA_026991575.1 Planctomycetota bacterium
CCCAGACCCCGCCCACCCAGGGCCAACAGATGCAGTTCGGGCCGGCCAATTCCCAGCCTGCCGAGTACCACTACGGCCCCAGCAGCTCGCAGGGGGTGGCTCCCGCCGGTGCAATCCAGGGTACCCAGCCGACACCGGCCCAGGGCATGCCTAGCGGCTCGTCCTACGCCGAACCATCCCACGCGCCGGACTACTCCTGGATCCGCGGCCGGCTGGAACGGTCCCACATCGGCGGTGGCGCGTGGATTATCCGCTATGGGGATGTCTCGCAAGAGGATCCCTATGGCGGAGCGGTTGTGCTGCAGGGAATTGACCCGAGCAGCTACGGGTTGCGGCCTGGCGACAAGGTGATCGTCCAGGGGTCAATCGTCGAGAACACGACGTTCCCGATCCTGCCCAATCCGGGGTACCGCGTCCAGAGTATTCAGCGGGCCGGTCGCTGACACCAGGCACCACGGTGCGATGGTGGCCAGAACCGTTCCGGTAGCGCCGTTCGAGCAGCGCAGGTTACTGGCGCCGCTGTCCGGTTGCACAGCCGCCGTTGTTCTGGCCCGGTTCTGGATCGTCTGGCTCGCGGAACGAGCCGTGCCGGCATCCCAGGGCCTCTGGTGGTACGCGCCGCTTGCCCCCGCCCAGGACCTGGCAGTCCTTGCAATCCTGTGGCTGACCGCCACAGCAGTTCACAACCGCATCGGCAACCCGCGGACGCGACGGATCGTGCGAGTCGTCCTCTGGGTGGTCGTGCTCGTCACGCTGGTGTACACGGCCGTCAACGTGGAGCTGTACCGGTTCGTGCGCAGCCCACTGACCTACCGCCTCTGGGCTCTGTCGGATCGGCTCAAGGGAGTGCGTGCCTCACTGGATGCGGCCCTCGACATCGAGCGGTGCGTTACGCTGTTGATTGTTCCCCTGGTTGGCGTGGGCGTTGCTATCGCCGTGGCAGTGCTTCTGCGCCGCCGGCCTCAGCTCGGTCGCTGGCTAAGCACCAGCCCGTACGTGGCACTCCTCTACGGCTTGGCTGGCAGCATGCTTCTGATGCCGCTGTGTCCGGACCGGACCGCTTTCGCCAACCCATACGCAGCGCTGGTCGGTTCGCTCATCGTCCGCGACGACCCTTTCATCGAAGGCCAGGTCCAAGCGGAGTGCCTGGATGAGTTCGATCCGGCACGACGACGACATCCCGGGCTGACCCGCGGCACCGACCGGCTTGATGCGTTTGGCCCGGGCAAGCTGGTTGGACACAACGTTGTGCTGGTTGTGCTTGAGTCGGTCGGTGCACGGTACCTGTCGCTCTACGGCGCACCGTGGCCCACAACGCCCGTGCTGGAGCGATTGGCGAGCCGGTATGGTCTGGTCTTCACCCGTGCCTACGCTCACGCCCCGTGGACGTCTTCGGCCATGGCATCGATGTTCTGCTCGCTGCTGCCCCGGCACGGTTGGCGAGCGATTCCGGGTAAGTACCCGCGGCTGACAGTCCCGGGATTAGGCGATGTGCTCCGCCGGGCCGGCTACCGCACTGCCCTGTTCCACAGCGGCGACTTGACGTTCGACGACGAGGACAGGTTCCTGAAGAACCACGGGTTCGATCTGGTCGAGGATTATCGGACGTTGGCCCGGCACTGCAACGACCCCGGTCGTCGCGCGGAGAAGGGGGGCAAATGGCAGTTACCCGACCAGGTCCTGCTGGCAGCAGCTCGAGACTGGCTCCGCGACGCGCGCGATCAACCCTGGTTGCTCGTGCTGTGGACGATCCAACCACACCATCCCTACGTACCGTTGGGCCCGGTGCCGGCGTACACGGGCAATGCGGATCTGAACCGGTACCTCGCCGCCATCACCGAGAACGATCGTCTCGTCGGTGAACTGTGGGAAATGCTCCACGAGGAGGGACTGGCGGACCGGACGCTTCTGGTTGTTACCGGCGACCACGGTGAGGCGTTCGGACAGCACGGTCACATCGCCCACGGGCAGACGCTCTTTGAGGAAGAGGTGCGCGTGCCGCTGATCTTCATCCATCGTGCCTTCCGCCCCGACCGACTACCGCATATGACCGGCCAGATCGACCTGGCGCCAACGCTTGTGTCGCTGCTAGGCCTTTCGCCGGCCCCGGAATGGCAAGGGCAACCTCTACACGGTGCACCGGCAGACCGACCGGTGTACCTCTTCACTGCGTACAACCACTACCTGTTCGGGCTGGTAACCCGGCGGACCAAGTATGTGCTGGATGCGACTACCGGGGAGCTGGTCCGCTACGACCTCGCTGCCGACCCCTGGGAACGCCAGGCGACCGTTCCTGGCCAGACCGAAGCCGACCGGATACGGCGACGTCTGGCGACCTGGCTGCATTTCCAGAACCCGTTTCTGGAAGGTCATCGCAGTACGGTGCGCTGACGGAGCCAGCTGGTGACTCCCCCCCGAAGGTGTGGTCCGCGTGCTGTCGGCTCCGTGGCGGTTCAGTCCATGAACACTTTCGGGTAATGCTCGTAGACGCGGGTCAAGAGCTGAAGCCCTTCAGGCGTCACCCGATACAGCCTGTAGTTACCGTGGTCTTCCGGTTCTGGGTGGCAGATGCGGAACGGTGTCTCGCCGTTGGTTGCCCAGACGGGCTGCGTGAAGTAGTCGATGACACGTTGCCTGAGCTCGTCCGTTGGCCGCACGCGAATTTCCTCGTTCAGGTACAGCACGTAGCCGAACTCTTCGATCTCATCCCACGGCATGTCCTCCTGTTTCTCGCCGCGGTAGTATGGCTCCAGGACGATGACGTCCTTCTTCTGGGCGGGGTTGTACAGCATGTCGATGGCGTTCCACGGGCAGACGGTCAGGGTGAAGAAGTCGGTGCTCTCGCTGGGGACCCGGTAGCAGAGCTGACAGCCGATGCAGCGGGTGGTGTCGATCTGGTGGTAGCTTTCAGAGGGGAGCACACCGGGCACTTCGTAGATGCAGTCCACAGGGCAGACCGAGGCGCAGGAGTTGCATGAGGTACACGAGTTGCGGTTGATGACCGCGATGTAGCGCGGCTCCTTCTTGCGTTCGGCCTTCTTGCGTTTGGCGAAGTACTCGCTGACGCTGATCGTCATTGTTTTCAAACCTCGGTTACCGTTCGATTCCCGAGCTCAGGGCGCTTTGCCAATTCTTCCGGCAAGCACATCCTTTTCAAGTTGGGCGAGTTGGTCAAGACGTCGGCGGTGGCGGGGCAGTTCGTCGAATCGGGCTGTTAGGAACGTCTGCACGAGGATGCGGGCCAGACCCGGGCCAACGACGCGTGCGCCAAGGCAGAGCACGTTCATGTGGTCGTGCTCGACGCCCTGCCGGGCACTGTATGTGTCGTGGCAGACGCACGCTCGCACCCCGGGCACCTTGTTGGCGGCGAGGCACATGCCGACGCCACTGCCGCACAGCAGGATGCCACGTTCCGCTTGCCCGTCGACCACGGCCAGAGCCACCTTGCGAGCGTACTCCGGGTAGTCGCACGGCTCGGGCCGGTCGGTGCCGAAGTCCAGCACCTGGCAGCTCAGGTCGCGGCACGTTTGCAACACCACGGCCCGCAGCGGAAAACCACCGTGGTCTGTTGCGAAAGCGACGATCACCGTCCAATCACTCGCTACGGTTCCAGTAGATCTTCACGTTTCGGGTTGCGCGCCCGACGGCGACAATGTCCAGTCGGCCGTCGCCGTCCAGGTCTGCCACACCCACGTCCTCGCATGCCATGCCACCGCGATCCAGGTCCATGCTTTCCCAGTGCGTGGCTTGCTTGTTGGCAGCCCGGTACAGCCGCACGCCGTATGGGACGTCCTTCGAGTAGGGGGCCCGGAACCCGGCTACGATCTCATCGTTGCCGTCGCCGTCCAGGTCCGCGCACCAGACGGCGTGTCCTTGGCGCAGCCGCCGGTCCACCACCACGCGGCGAAAACGGTACTTCTGCCCGCGCTGCTGAACGTACACCACGACCTTGTCCCCGTGCCAAGGTTCGATCGTGGCCACGATCCGTCTGCCGTCCCGGAGCCGCCCAGTCTTCACCTCACTGCAGCCGCGTTCCCGGTCCGGGTTCGACTGGTCACCTTCACCGAGCTGGTGGCGGTGCCACTTACCGTCACGGTACTCGTAGCAGAAGAGGCCCTCGTAGCTGGCCGTCAGGACCTCAGAGCGGCCGTCGCCGTCCAGGTCGTCGATCCAGGCGTTGTGCATCACGTGCAGGTTCTGGTCGTCGATAACGCGGCGCGGCCAGGCCTGCTGCGGCTCAGCGGTCGGCTCGTAGTAGAGCAGCGGCACGGGCCGCTCCATGAAATTGTTCCGCCGCGTCGTGCCTTCGCCCAACAGCGGCGCGGACAGCAGCTCAGCGGCGCCGTCACCGTCGATGTCACCGACGCGGATGCGATGGATGCTGATGAAGCGGTCGATCGGATGAATCGACCACTGTGCACCGGGCCGAGCTGGATTGCGCAGCCACTGCAGGGTGCCTGGATCGCGCGTGTTGAACCCGCGCCAGCCGGCGCCGAGCACCAGATCGAGCCAACCGTCGCGGTCAACATCCAGCGGGGCGATGCAGACGTTGTCCGGTTTCGTGCTGCCTTCTGGCAAGATGGTGCGCAGCCGCCAGCTCGGGTTCTCGAAGAAAATCAGCCGCCGGCTGTCCACGACGATGATATCGGGGCGGTGGTCACCGGTGATATCTGCCAGAAGCACGGCGTAGCCCACAGTCAGGGAGCGGTCGATTTCGACCGCTTCAAAGCGGGGCCAGGGGCGGGAGGATTGACCACGGGCGCCAGTGACCGGTAGCGACAGAAGCAGCGCAGTCAGCATTAGTTGACAGGTGGTTGCAATGCGTTTCATGGCGGCGGTTCCGTTGGTAGGCGTCTTAGTCGGATGGTTCACCCCAGCGGCTGACCAGGGCGTTCTGGACTCCGAGGTGGTCGAGCACCCGGCCAACGATGAAGTCCACCAGGTCAGCCAGTGTCCTGGGTCGATGATACCAGCCCGGCGAGGCTGGCAGCACGACAGCCCCGGCTCGGGCACAGCGGTGCAGGTTCTCGAGCTGGATGGCGCTCAGCGGTGTCTCCCGCGGCACAAGGACCAGCGTCCGCCGCTCCTTCAAATGCACATCGGCAGCGCGGTGGATCAGGTTGGTGGCCAGCCCGTGGGCAATGGCTGCGACGGTGCTCATCGAGCAAGGGCAGATGGCCATGCCAGCAGTGCGGTATGAACCGCTGGCGATGCCAGCAGACCAGTCGTCAATCCGGTGGTAGATCAGCTTCCCGGCCAACGTCGCGTCCTGTGGCCGAAAGCCGTAGCCGTCCAGTACATCACGCACTTCGTTCAGGAAGGCATGCTCCTCAAACTGATCCACCACCAGGTCCAGCTCGTCGCGCAGCACCTGCTCGGCGGCCGAGCTGATCAGCAGGTGGACTTCGCGGTCGGCTGCCAGCAGCCGCTCGAGCAGGCGGATGCCGTAGACGGCACCGCTGCCGCCGCTCATTGCCAGCACGATCCGCTTGGTCACGGTGCGGTCCCGTTATGCCGGTACCCGACGGCCGCGGTGGCCGCTGTTGTCGCCTGCGGCCGGCAGCGGCCCGGTGAGCCCGCCGGGCGTACGCCCACGTAGAGATTGGCGATCCCGAAGGTGAACGGGATGGCTTGCGTGTCGCGCAGCCCGTGGGCTTGCATGAAGGCCAGCATCTGCTCGTCGGTGTAGAACTCCAGCACACTCTCCGGCAGATACTCGTAGGCACGGAATCGATTCGGGGCGATCGCCTGTCCAACAGCCGGCAGAACCCGGCGGAAGTAGACGTAGTAGG
>JALXBF010000090.1 GCA_026991575.1 Planctomycetota bacterium
TCTGGAGGGGATCGGAATCGAGCTGCGCATGCAGCGCGAGCCGGGGTGAGGGGTGGGGTGAAGGGATCCCGTTTCCGTCGACTGTTCACCGTGCGGAGATCACACCCCTTCACGCGCTCTGCATGACACTACTCGAAGCCTACCGGCGGACGATGCCCGAGCGGCGGACGCCTCTCCGGCGCCGGAGCAGCGGCAGCTTCCAGTGCTCGGCTCTCGTCAGCCCGTCCCGGCACCGCCCCGTATCCCGCTCGGCCTGCTTCACCCAATTGCGGACCGTCTCCGCCGAAGGCGCACATTAGCGCGCCGGCACCTCCGGGCTGCGTCCCGCCAGAGCGGCTCCATCATCTGCCGGCGGAACTCCGCCGGGCACGATCCGCTACCCTTTGCCATCGCAGGCACCTCCTTCGTTTTATCCCAAAGAATTAGGTGGCCACGAAAGCGGGCCGGCTCCACCCTCCATGGTCTCCGCTCCCATGGGGTGAGTGCCTGGCCGTCTTTGGGCGCTGACTCGCAGGGCTGCTCGCCCCATGGGCCGCGGCTCCACTCCGGCTCCAGTTTGCTTCCTTCTGCATCTGAGCTTGCATCAGCGCTTTCTTGGGCAGTCCGACGTGGTGACCGTGACTTCCCCTAGGGCAGCGTTGTCAATGTCCACATAGCGGTACGTGATCCGGGCGCCGACCACCAGTAGGGGCGTGGTCGGTGCGCACACCTCCTCCAGAATTCCCTGCTTGACCTCATGGATCCAACGCTGTTCGTCAATGTCAGCCCGTCGGATGTATAGCATCTGATACTGGAGTGTGAGGGTTTGTCCGTCCTCGTGTGCATCCACCAACAGTATTCCATCCTCGTAATAAATTGGGATTTCGTCTTTGAGCGTGCGAACGACTTCCTTGAGCACCGCCTTGCGCACCTTGGCCATGTTGGCGGCGAAATCCGCCAGAGCGGGCTGTGTGGGAGCCAGCCAGAAAGTCGCCACGAGCAAAGTGCTTAGCGCAGCGCTCCGGCCGCTGCGTCTGTCCCTCACTGGGTGCACTCCTATTTGGCTGTGTTCGACAACGTTAATCGTACTACGGCCCAGCGATTCGTGGTTCGGTTGGGGTAGGCAGCGCTTAGGGGCCGGAATGGCTTGCGGTCGCGAACAGGCTAAGCTGCCGAATCGAGTGGGCAGCCAAGAGGGACGTATGCACGGGCTTGCGATCGGCCCACCGGGGCGACGGCGGCCCGCCCGCAGCTTGCCCGCGCGTTCCGGCGAGATGCTCGGCTCGGTAGGTATCACACCTTCGCCAACGGTGGAGTTCACGTGCCATCGTGGACGCGTGATGCCTTGGCATGGACGAAGCACCTGCGATGGCAAAGGAAAAGCGCCGTATTCAACGGGGGTCCGCCGGTGGACGACGGATTCGGCAGAAAGCCGGCGTGGTCCTGCGTCAATGGAGCACGAGGTCAAGCGTTCGGTCCCGCTGGTCCGCGTCTAGGTCTCGCGCGCTAGGCACGATGCGGGGCGGCGTCGGGCTACGCGCGGGCGGCGCCGGGGGCGGGCTGGCGTGATGAGGCGGGGTCTGCGGCTGCCTCCGGGGCGCAACGCGGTGGTGATCGCCGAC
>JALXBF010000091.1 GCA_026991575.1 Planctomycetota bacterium
GCAACCGTTGCTTACGCACGCGCTGCCCCGCTTCACGCACGTGCCGTCTGCCGGCGGCAACCTGCCGCTCACGCCGTTCCCTGCGCAGCCGGCGTGCTGCCCGTGGTAGTGGTCCGACCAGCTGACCTAGTTCCATGTTCAGTTCACGGGCGGCGAACGGCTGACCCGAGTCCAACAGCCACTCCACCTCGTCGGCCATCTCCTCAGCACGCCTGAACTGCTCGGGGACGTACCGGTCCAGTCCCTGCGCGCGCATGTCTTCCAGAATCTCGCGGTACCGCATCAAGAACTCCTCCGTGCGCCGGGCCACCCTGCGGGCATGCTCCGCCCGCCTGCTCCCGCCCGCACGTTGCTGCCGCGTGGCACTGTAGACTGCCGCCGCACCGGCCGCTGCAAAGGCTGAGATCGTGAAAAGCCCGAACTCGCTCATCGGTCAAGCCACCCGCTACCGAGCCTCTTTCCCGGTCTGGACCTTTCCTACCTACGTTCTTAACGCGACCGGCACGCTGAGTCTGACACGGACTCCGTGCCGGCCAATCGTCTGCCAAAGAGATGTAGCTGGTGCGGCCCCCTGAGCGTCTGGGTTCGCTTCGGCGTGTGCAGACCTGGTGGTCGTGTGACCGGGCGCGGGAAAGCGTTGCCGACGGCGGGCCGCCGCCAGCGAGAAGAGCTGCACCGCCGGGGAAAGGGGCAGGGCCTTGAATGCGACCGCTAGGGTCGACCTGGCGAGGATGCAGTCCTGCACCCCCCGGCTGCCAGTTCGTGGCGCCTGCCGGGTTGAACCGACCTCACCAGGCCGAACACCGCCCGTTGCGAAATGGTCCGCTAGCCAGGCGCGTTTCCACGGTTGGCTACGTTGCGGTCCCGATCGCCTGCCGGCAGGAAAGCTGCGTTGGACCAGGCAACGAGATGGGGGTTACAAAGGAATGCCCACTGACGGACCATGACACACCGCTGGGAACAGCGAGGCAACGTGCGGGTGGAAAAGCGGAGGTGTCCGATGTCGTTTTGTGCTGCCATCAACTGTATGGATGGCCGAGTGCAACTGCCCGTGATCCGGTATCTCCAACAACGGTTCGATGTTGCGTTCGTCGATATGATCACCGAGCCCGGACCTTGCCGGATCCTGGCCGAAGGTTCGGACGACAGCCGGCGGCAGGCCATCTTCGAGCGTTGCGACCTGTCGGTAGCTAAGCACCGAGCGGTGGCGATAGCCGTCGTCGCTCACCACGACTGCGCGGGCAATCCCGTCCACGAAGCGGTGCAGCGACGGCAGCTGGCAAAGTCACTGGAGACGCTTCGAGGCCGGTACAACCACCTGACGCTGATCGCCCTCTGCGTCGATGAGCGGCTGGTTGTGCACGAGGTGCCTGTCGAAGCATGACCAACGCGCGGCCTGCCGTCCGTGCTGGGGACCGCGGTCACCTCGGAAGTTTCAGCGCGTGCCGGGTTCGGGCCCAGACGGCGTACGCTCCAGCAGGATCGACCACGCCAGCGGACGGCGCTCACCGGGCAGACGCGCATCGAAGCGAAATTCGCGCAGTGCCACGAATCGGAACGGACCGCTGAAATCTTCCCGAATCTCTG
>JALXBF010000092.1 GCA_026991575.1 Planctomycetota bacterium
TTGCTTGCCACCCTCTGACTCCTGATGGGCCGCTCCTCCTGTCGGTTCGGTGCTCCGATTCGCCCCAGTCCGGCGAGCACCAAGCGGACCGCCGGGGGACATCTTACAGGGCCCACCCTATACCCTGATGTACCGCAGGCTCCTCGCGTCCTGTGCCGATCAGGCCTCCGTCGTTCACGTCATCGGACCTTCCGAGCATTCCGCCCCCCAACCACCCCACGTCGCCATCCGCATCGGTCTGTTTTCCCCCGGATGCTGACCTGGCCTTCCGACAAGGCATCTTGGGCTTCGCCACTACCTGGCAGGCTCGCCACGACGTCAGGCCGAATCGGGTTCCTCTCGTGCGGACTACTCGTTCGCCTCCGGTTGCTCCCACATCGTCGTGAGGGGGGCGTGGAGAGCAGCACCCCCGCCGAGGGGATGGGCGAATCACCGCGGCAACCTACTCCATCGGCGGGCGGGAGGCCTTGTGCCCCCCGCCCGCAAGGTTGTTGGATAGCGCGGGCGCATCTCCAAAAGATTTTCCCCTCCCGGGCCGCGGGCGGGTCGATCCCGCCCGCGGCCCGGTGGTCCGATTCCCTTGGGCGCGCTGTGCACAGAGAGACTGCGCCGTCGTCCCGGAGGGAGCGCGATGCCACCTCGCCGACGCCGCGGACTGCCGTCCGCGGCGTCCCGGGCTTTTTCAAATGGGAAACACAAGAAGCAAGACCTGGTACGGCCCGCGCTACCCATCAACAGAGCGGCAGGGGCGCATAAAGCCCCCTGCCGCCCATTGAAGCACGCTCCCGGGTTGATTCGGCCATCCCCGCGGCAGGGCGCTGCTCTGCAGCCCCCTCGCAGGCACGCAGCTACCACCGGCCACACGGTGCGCCATGACTACGACGTCCTGCACCGGCCGGTGAAGGTGATCGATCCCGATGAGGACACCGACCCGACGAACAACCCCGTCTGGCAGACGATCTACAACGCAGCCGACGAAGTGATTGCGACCATCGATCCGCTGGGCCGCCAGACCAGCTACGGCTACGATGCTGCCTCGCGGGTGACGCTGATTGACCATGACTACGTAGATTCGCAGGGCAATGCGACGCCGCTGGCGGACTTCGCCTACACCTGGGATGCGGCCGGTCAGATTGTGGCGTACAGCGGCCCGAAGGGAACGCGCACGTATGCGTACGACCCGCAGGGTCAGCTGACGGACGTGTGGGATGGTCAGGGGAACCTGATCGAGTACTACCGCTACACGCCCAATGGCAATCGAACGGAGTCGCACCTGCACGGGACCGGCTATGTGACCGGAGCGGACAATCGGCTGCTGTCGGACGGAACCAATGACTACGAGTACGACAACGAAGGCAACCTCATTCGCAAGACGAACACGGTGACCGGCGAGGTAACGGAGTACAGCTGGGACTACCGCAACCGGCTGACGGTAGTGGTGCACAAGGATGGCCAGGGCAATGTGCTGTGGACTGAGACGTACGTCTACGATGCGTTCAACCGCCGGATTGCCTTCTACGAGGACCCCGACGGCCCGACCGGCCCAGAGCCGGAGCGGTTCACATTTGTGCTGCATGACCTGGCGCAGCCTCCAACGGCCGAGCAGATCGCCCAGGGCGGGTTGGCCCCGTATGTGGATGGCATCTACGCGAGCGCCATCTTTGCGGCGAACCCGATTGCCGACTTCACGGATGCGGACACTTCGGATGGCATCACGCCGCAGCTCACCGAGGGCCGCCTCTACGCCGCGGCCATCGACTCCCTCCTTGCCCGTGAGGACGCCCTCGGCGACATCACCTTCGACGTCACTGACTACCTCGGAAGCGTACGGGGCTGGGTCAATCGGGACGGCGGTATCCTAGAGACCATGGCGTACGAGAGCTTTGGCCTGCCGTTCGGTGGGTGGTGGAGCAGTTCGCGCTTTGGGTACGCCGGCCGCGAATGGAGTGGGCAAAGTGGCGTTTGGTGCATGCGGGCACGCGCGGTGAGTTCTCTCATAGGACGTTTCCTGGCTCCGGACCCGCTCGGCCACGCTGACACCACGAATTCCTACAGCTATGGTCACAACAGGCCCGTCTCGCTCGTCGACTTGACGGGCACAACCGCTGCGGATCCGTCGCTAGATGCACAACGCGATCAGGGCAACGGGCAACAAGGCGAACCTCAGGCCGCGGCACATCAGGACGGGTGGTGGGAAAAGCTCAAGGAAAAGATGAAGAACTGGATCAAAGCTCTCATCGAAGCCACCAAGACGGCAGCTGGACCACCGGTCGTAACCGAGGCGGCAGAAGCGGTCCCTGCAGCGGCAGGCATATTACTGCTGAAGGAAGCAAAGAGGCGACGAGGCGAAATGGTTCGCATAATCGACCGGGAAGCCAAAGGAGAAATCCAGCACCGGGAGGCAGACAGACGGCTTCGCGACAAGAGAAGAGAAATCCAGGACATCACCCACCCCTTGCGCGATTGGTAGGACGCGGCTGGCAGGTGCACGTAGGCAAGACAACACAACGTTGCCGCAACGTGTGTAGTCAGCCGGAACCGGCGTTCACGGCCGGAACCCTAGAAGCTCGGAGGGCTAGTGATGGCTGCTTGGCTACCACTTCGCCGGAGGGTGTGGCGGGTAGCTCTCGGGCTTGCTGGCGTGCTTGGGTGCGCGCCCGCCATGCCCTCGATCGGACAACAGCAGGCGGTTTCGTACGGACAGGTCAGTGCACGCAGCAGCCTGCGCTTTCACCGGTTTCGCAATGCCCTGCCCGGTGGCATCCCCGTTTCCCTGCAGGCAGCATCGGGCGAGAAGCTGGCAGTAGGGTACCTAGGAGGCACGCTAGCCATCTGCTCAATCGAAAAAGGCCCGATCGATGCCATCTTGCCTCCTTGGCGCATGGTTGTGGACCCGGGTAGGGCAGCGGTGATCGCCAAGGTCAAGACCTTGGCGACAGACGGCAAAGGGAAAGCAATTGTCGCATTGTCCGACGGGGGCCAGGCCTGGCACTGGGACATTGACCGGGGCAACGCGACACAGCTACCTGATTACGGTGGACTGGTTGCTGTTGCGATTGACCGAACGGGACGATTCGCCGCGGCAGCAGCACTGTCCGGCCGCCTTGTCCTCTGGGACCTAGCAGCTGCCGAGACTGTGGTCCGCGCGATGGCTCGTGGGTCCCGTGTCAGTGCCCTAAGCTTTGTCGATCCCAGACGCATTGTTGTATGCCACCAAGACGGTCAACTTTCAGTCTGGCGCCCTGGGAGCGCGCCGGAGACAAAACTCCTGCTGCCGCACGGTGTCGCCCGGGCATGGCAGGACGCAATGGCTGGACGGCTGCTACTCTCGGATGAACATGGCCAGGTTTCGCTCGTAACGATCGGGCTCGGCGAGGCAATGCTTCTAGAACGTTGGTCGTTGCCGGCGGCGCCGCTGGATTTGGTGGAGTCGGACGACGGATGGTACGCCGCAGGATGGGCCGAGCGCAGCCAGGGTGGCAACGGTATTGCCGTCTACCGCCTGATGCGCGGGCAGCAGGCGCAGAAGGTGACAGACATCAAACTACAGGGCTCTGGCTACAAGACTGCCGCCTTTGTGAGGGGAGGTCAAGCCATTGCACTTGCTCGAGCCGACGGTGTAATCGAGGTGTTCAATGTGGCCACCGGCGAGCTCTCATCCGTACTGCGGCCCGACTTGGATGCGCCGCTTGCGGTTGCTCCAGGAAAGGACGGACTGCTCGGCGTCGTGTATCGGCGTTCTCTTGCGATCTGGGATCTCAGGACGGGCAAGATCACCCATCGCAAGCCGGTGGCCCTGCGCAGCTCCGTGCCCGATGCATGCCTTGTTCGCGGTGATCACCCGCGCCTCTTCGTCGCAGACGCTGACAGGCTGATCGACTGGCATCCGCTTACGTCTCGCATCAGCAGTACGAGATTATGGGCCGACTCAAGTGGCAGCCAAACACGCATCGCGACTGACGCCGGTGGCCAGTTCCTTCTGAGCTGGTCTCTTGGCGAAGACAGGGGACCGGTGGTTCTCTGGACGTTTCACGACGGCAAGTGGCGGGAGCAGATGCGTGCGCAGCTCGACCATCCCACTGGTACTGTTGCCCCTTCCGGTGTTGCTGCCCTGGTAAGCGGCTTCGATGGCCGATACGTGATCTGGCCGTTGCGCCGCTCTGACTTGCCACAGCGGGGTAAGCTCGCCCGAGAAGCGCCGGTGTACGTTCAGTTCGTCGACGGGCATTCGAAGCTGCTAGCGGTACACCTAGACTGCAGCGTTTCCCTCCTCGAGCTGCGCAGTCGCCGGCTCTTGAAGAATCTCAGACTGCGGCCGGAGATCGCTGCTGCGTCGCAGGCAGTCATGTGGGCCTCAGCTGCTCCCGGCGGTACACATATCGTCGCTGTTTGCATGGATGGACGCGTCTACGCTGCTCGGCTACACAGCAAGACAAGCGTATGGGAGTTGCTGCCTGCGGGATTCGCCTACCCGCTATCCCCAGCGATCAGCGACACAGGGCTTTGCTACCTGATCACCGAAAACGCGATTGAGGTCTGGAAACTGCGGCCAGCACGGCCCACCTTCTGCGGCATTCTTGTATCCTTGCGGCAGAGCTCCACATCGCGTTTCCAGCGATTCTGTAGTGTGGAATGAGAAAGACGGTTTGCCCAAGGGACCAGGCCTCCGGGAAAGCTCAGCAGGATACGTCCTGCCCACGAGGCTACCCAGCGATTGGTTCTTGCGGAGAGTCACAGAGTAAGGATGCAGTCTGGTCATGGGAAACGTGCCATCAGGTGCTGCACTACGCCGTGAAGTCTCTACCTGAGATGAACAAGGTGGAAGCAAGCTGAGCTACGCGACCGGGCCTGTCGCAAGAGACGCAAAGGGGAAGTAACCGTCCACTGGGCGCGGATGGGCGGCGCCGGGCGAGGACCGAGGTGAGGGTGATCGGCTTGGGTAACGCCTGATGAGTGGTGCTAGGCACAAGGAGGAGTCGCTCGCATCACGTGGCAGGTGCACGAAGGAGGCATTCAGGTTGTCCCCCGTCGATAGGCAGCCGGTGCATCCGTGAGATAGGCTGGGATACGGCACCCAACTGTCGGCACGTCTACGTGACTCTGACCAGCCGTTCCGTGCAGCGGGCACCAGATTTCGTGTCGTTGCCACAGCCGATCTTCCACCGGCCTAGCGGTGACGGCAGTTCCCGCTCAGTCGCGTTGGCCAGCGTGACGAGGGGGGTGCACAGCCGGAGCAGGGGATAGCAGCCGTCGCGACCGGTGCCCCGGATTCGCGCCCGCAGAGCGAAGTCCACCTCCTTGGAGAAAGTCCAATCCCGAAGATCGGTTGGATCGAAGTGAGTCCGACTCAGAGATTCGGACGTGCACACCCGGCGCAAAGGCTGGTCTGGATACGTGATCGTGGCGTGGGTCATTGTCACGAAGCCTTCGCGTAGCGGCCAGAATCCCCACGGCTGCCCGCCAAAACCTCGCGTCGCCGTTCAACTTGACCCGTGTGCTGCAGCAACCGTTGTTGCGCATTCGGCCGGGCGCCAGCGAAGCACCAGCGGCGCCGCCGGTCTGAGGGCCATTGTCATTCGTGGTCTCGGTTCACCCTCGGTACAGGGAGCAACGTCCACGAGACGGAGCGCGCTGGCCAGGACAAGCATCAACTCGGTACGTGCGAAGGCTTCCCCGATGCAGCGTCGCGGGCCCAGCCCAAAGGGAAAAAATGACCCCGGCCGGACGCGCTCGTTGCCCGGAGGCAGAAACCGATCTGGCAGGAACCTTTCCGCGTTTGGATACCAACGTTCGTCACGTTGGGTGACATAAGGCGAAAGGCCAATCAAGCTCCCACGCGGAACAGTGTGCCCGCCGATGACAACGTCCGTCTCGGCCTGCCGCAGAAACAACACGCCGGCTGGTGGGTACAGCCGCAACGCCTCCTCAACAAAGGCCCGGAGGAAATGCAGTTTTTCCAAATCGTCGAACGCAGGGCGGCCGGGGCCGACCACTTCTTCCACTTCGGCCCGGCAGCGTGCGGCATGCTCGGGATAGCGTGCCAGCAGGTACCACAGCCAGTTCAACGCGGCAGCCGTCGTGTCGTGACCGGCCAAGAGCAGGGTCATCATCTCATCTCGCACCTCCTGCTCCGTGAGCTGCTGTCCCGTCTCGGCGTCGGTCGCCCGGAGCAGCGTTCCGAGAAGATCGCCTTCTGCGGGACGCTGGCGTCGTTGCCGGATGAAGTCCCAGAGCAGCCCGTCCAGAATCCCAATGGCACGCCGCTTGCGCTTGTTATGCGCTGTCGGCATCCACTGAGGGAGCCGCAACGGCAACTGTCCCTCTCGATACGCGACCTGCGACAGCATGACAACCGCTTCATGGATCTGATCCGTGACGCCGGTCGGATCGACACCGAACATCGTGCGGCAGACAATCCGCACGGTTAGCCGGACCATTTCTGGATCCACCGGGCGTTCGATCTCCCCTCCCGCGCGCCTTGCCTCGTCGGCTAGAGCCGACGCCCACTGTTCAGCAAGTTCACTCATGACCTCGGCGTAGCGGCGCAGCTGTGCGGGGGCAAACGCGTGTTGTACCAGGCGTCGGCGACGCACCCACTCCTCACCTTCTGCCGTCAGGACCGTCGTGCCGTTCCATTGGCGAAAGACATTCATCAGACGGCGGTAGCGGAGTACGCTGCGGGCCCCAGTCGTGAGCAACTCATGCACGTGATCTGGATGAAAGAAGAGCCACAGCTGTATCGGACCCGCCGCCAGCCGCACCACGTCCCCGTATTCCCGGTGCAGAGTGCGGTACGCGGCCAGCACGTCCTCGCGCAGCCTTCGTTGCCACGCCAGTAGTGCCCGGAGACCTCTTGGACCAGGAGCGTCGGACATGGTTCTGCCTCCCGCACCCGACGATATCGCCACGCGAGCCTACCCGTGAAACGCGCACGGTCAGTTCACTCTATCGCACGCTCCCTCAGTGGAACAACCCGCAGCCAGTGGGCGGGTGCGTTTCAGCCTGTGCAGGACAGCAGGGGCGCCGGAGCGGTGGTTTGGCCTCGCGCCGTGCCGTTGATTACTTGGTACCTAGCGCGGTGGTCGTCGTAGGCGAAGCGGAAGCCGGCCTGATCGGCCAGCCTGCTTGAAAACGGGCGGGTGGCCAGCTCTACGCCCCCACCCGCAGGGCTAAATTGAATAGCGCGGTCCATCCACGGAGATTTCTTGCAGCCGTGCCGCAAGCGGATTCGCCCGCGGCACGGTGCCGGAACGCTGCCGTGCCACCTCGCTCGCCGACGGCGCCGGCAGGGCAAAGTGAACCGATGATGCAGGAGGCAAGCGCAGGCCGACAGATGGCGTAGTCGACACGCGCACCGTCGACCTCCGCACAAGGCGCTGTGGCACCGCGACATCGGAATCACCATCACGCGTCCCATCCACCCCAGCGGCGCAGTGCCTCTGTCGGCCATTGGCAGCGGCCTGCGAGACCCGTTTCCTGCCCGCGGCGCGCCGACCCAGTCACGGCCCGAAGCGGCGTGATGACCAGTTGGCCGCGCTTCCTGGGCTTCGCTGGGAAAGTCCGTGGCAGTGCTCGGCCTCATCGCCGGTCAGCTTGTGACAGGCCCGGTTGGCACAGGCCTCGTGCTGGTCGCCGGTGTGTTCGGCGGGGGATACCTTGGATCCGTGGTCGGCGAGGAGCTTGGCGGCAAGCTATACGATATCGGCGCGTGGGCCATTGACAAGCTATGTGGCTGGTTCGGACGGTAAGAGGTCTGGCGAGTGGTACGCCGTCATGCAGCAACACACAGTACGCACGGTGTGCTGGGTTAGCAGGCCTGGAGTTTGTCGCTGAAGCTCGACTTTTGCAGTTTCTGAACGTCACGTGGCGATGCTTAGCACGGTGAGCGTAGGACGTAGGAATGATGGGGGTAATTTGTGCAAGTGGGGTGCGAGGGGGCTATTTGCAAAAATACAGTGCTCCCAGATGTGGGCCCGGACGACAGATAGCATGTCGGAGAAGCAGATAGTCTTCTTCCCCTGCCAACGGATAACCGGTTCGGCGTCTCGGCCTGTGGAACGAAGGCGGGCATAAATGAGGACGACAATGGAGTAGAGGCCGAATAGCAAGGGGGTAGCGCGGGAGACGGACCTGGCGAGGCGACAGCGGAGGGTTTCTGGACGGAAGTAGGTCTTGACCTCCTGGAAGGTGGTTTCGATGTTCCAGCGGCCGGTGTAGATGGAGACGATCTCTTCGGGGGAGAGCTTGGGGTCGGTACAGAAGAGGTACTCATCGCGGTGGGTGCCGTCGAGGTCCCTGACGTGCACCCAACGCATCGGTACCAGAGCCTGACCACGGCGATACCAGAGGCCGGTGCTGCTCAGCAGCGCAACGCGCCGTGTGCTTCCACCGTACCACGACACGGTGGCCGTACGAGCCTTGCTCCGATGAGCCTGGACAAAGTCGACAGGCCGGGGTAGTCGCTGGCCTAGCTTGCGTGGCCGACCGCGGCGTCGCTGGGAACGGGCAGGCGGAGCCGCGTAGAGCAGGCAGCGTGGATGGCATTTGCCGACCAGGGTGAGGTGGTCGGCGTGACGCACTGCGAAGCGGGCGAGCAGGTGTGTGCTGAAGCCGCCGTCGACCGCCAGAGTGAAGCGAACGCCTGGCAGCCACCTAAAAACCCTGTACAACAGGACAATCGCCAGCTCGCTGGGACTGCGGTACTTCCGGCCCAGGGCTTCGCACACGTCTTTGGGCAGGTACAAAGCCACGGCAAGCGGTAAGGCAAGCTTGCGGGTGGTCCAGGGCACAGGTACCAGAAGAGCCAACACGATCCAGCGGTGCCCGTAGACGGTTACCGTGTGTGCCTGCGAAGAGCGGACCCCGTCGCGATGGCGTCCCTTGCCCCAGACATGTTTGCCGCGGTGTTCTACGGTCGTGTCATCCAGAACAAGCTCCAGCACACCCACCTTGGCCCGGAACGTCTTGACCAGCTGCCTGGCCAACACGCCGCCCACCACCCATAACTTCCACGGAGCCTCCGACAGGAACCGGCAAAAGTTGCAGAGGTGCAAGTCAGCGATCGGCTCGATGGTCCGGACGATGTTTGCCACCGTGCGTCGCCCGTTGCATACAATAGCACCGAGCAGCAGGACGATGAACCGACGGAACGACCGCTCGGTGAAGGCAACCGCGAAGGGCTCAACCACGCTAGCGAGCGTCTTGCTGAGGCGCATCTTCGCCCTCCCTGGCTGGTGGTTTCGGTTTTTCTCGCCGAGGCCCAGGTGGCCTCACTCACAAGAATCCTACCGCCAGGGAGGTTTTTTGTCCCCCTTCTGCTGCCCCAAGAACCGGTTCCCTCAGCCCCTACCACGCCCACGCCGGATGACAAGAACCGCAAAAGTCGAGTGAAGAGATCTTGCACAAAAAAAACGCCTCCGTGCCATAGGTTAGGAAAAGCAAACCAAGAGCACGGAGGCGAGCAATGGCAAGAGAAAACTGGAAATTTTCGGACGCCTGTTGCGAGCAATTGTGGCAGTTCGCGGCGGACCTGGCAAGGCCAATTCTGAGGAAGGAGGCACGTTGGCTGGTAGCGAGGCTGATGCTTGGGCTTGGCCTTGCCGGTGCACCTCACCTGACGAGAGCGTTACGTGCCGGCAGTGCGTGGAGCAATGAGGACTTGATGCGGTTGGAGAATCGAGCCTCCCGTCTGCTCCGTCAGCAGGCAAGTGATCGGGTGCCGGAGCCGCACATCGACCTGGTGATTGATCGTTACAAGAAGCGGGTGCTGAAGCACTTACGTGAGCAGGTGCTGGTGGCGGTGGATGAGACGGATCTGTCGAGGCCGTGGGCGAGGCGTCTGGAGGGGTTGGGCAAGGTAAAGGACCACAGTGATCCGGCGGGCGTGCTGCGTCCTGGGTACATGGCAGTGCCGGCAACGGCCGTGGAGCATGGTCGTCTGACGCCGCTGGCTCTGGCTTTGTTGGCGGTGTATTCGGGTCGAGGGGACAGCGAGAACCGGGAGATGATCGCGTTTGTGCTTGGCGTGCTGGAGTGGCTGAGGGAGGCGGGCAAGGAGCCGCTGTTTCTGATGGACCGCGGGTTTGACCGGGTGGAGATTCTTCGGGCGTTGCTGGCGGCGGGGTGTCCGTTTGCGGTGCGTTCTCGCGGGGACCGGCATGTGGTGCTGGCGGACGGGGAAGTGGTGAGGATTTCGGAACTTGCGAAACGGTTGTCGGAGGGGGCGAAAGGCGTTCGTCGGATTGGACGCTTTCGGGTGAGGCTGCCTGGGCTGGAGGGGTACGAGTGTCTGTGCGTGGTGGCGTTGTTGCCTGGTCGTGATCCGCTGTATGTGCTGGTTTCTCCGGCGGCGCGTGGTAGGGGGCGTACACCGCAGTGGTGGGTGAAGCGCTACATGAAGCGCTGGGCGGCGGAGCAGCTGAATCGGGGGCTGAAGCAGCTGTTCGACTTGGAGAAGTTTCTGGTCCGCACGTGGGTGGCGATTGAGCGGCTGATCTGGCTGTGTGCGATGGTGTTGTTCTGGATCAGTTGGTTCGCGGCCGAGCACAAGGCGGTCGTGATGTCGGAGCTGCGGAAGAAGGGGTACCTGAGCGAGGAGCCTGAGTGGCTCTTCTACGCGTTCTGCCAGTCGATCCTGCGTGACGATCCACCGTCGGCGGGGTACATGCCAGGGGGGCCCTGAGGGGGCGCCCGCGGAAACTCACCTCTGTCTGCTCAGGGACCAAGGGGCACACTGGCCGCAGGGGGTGGTCGCGACGCACCGTGTGCACGACAGGGAGCTATCGTGCGCCGGTGCCGCCCACGGTCCGAGAGTGTCCCCTTCGGCACCCGTGCCCGCGGAGCGCACCCCGCCTACACGCTGCCATCCCGATGAGCGCTGTCTCGCTCGTGCTCGCTCCCCGCCCAGCCGGGCCCAAACTCGCTCCAGCCGCTTGCGGTCAGCGATAAACTCCAGCCACCAACGGCCGACCGCTCTCGCCACGACGGGCACGCAAGTCCAACACCCACTCCGTCAACGCCCCGATCAACTCCTCAGGGTCCACCACCTGAAACACCCGGGCAAACGTGTCGTGCGACGGAATCCCATGCGGCAAGTCCAGCCACTCGCAATAAAACTTCTTATTCTTAGGGCAGAACGTCTCAATCGCCCGAAAACTCTTGGCTCGACACACGATCGCGCACAACGCCAGCGAAGTATGCTCATCAGCGGATGGCACAGGTTCGCACAATGCCGGCGTCGGTCCGGCACTCTTGACAAATGCTCCACCAGGGGAATCCTTTGTGTCCGAGCTATGGTTCTGCACTCCTCAAGCTCAGACAGTTTGCCATGACCTCCTTCCCAAGGCAACCTCTGACCAGAGCCTCACTAGCCCAGTTCAAGCGCGTCAGCCGTGGCTGGCACAGTGATAGACGAGAAGTGTGCTGCCGCAGGAACCTGCCCTGCCTGCAATCCGCCGAGTGGCTGTACTATGAGCTCAGACATGCGCAGGTGCTTCTGTAGGGTGGCCGGCAGCGATGGTTGCTCGTCCCCTGCGGTCCAGTGGGACTGTACATGGAGCTTTTGGCTTTGGTGTAATGACGGCAGCCGCCCTGGATTCTGCGGTTCCCCACAGCAGCCCCAGGTCCCGCAGCCAGATCCGATCACCGGGATCTGTCCGAACACAGGAACCTGTGTTAACACACCTGGCTTAGGCGTGGATTGCGACGCATGTTAGTCCCGGCCGCACAGACGGCGCGACGCCACGCATGCTCCAGGTGTTCCTGGTACTTGCGCTGAGCTCCGCCAGGTCAGCCCAAATCCCCGTGCGAGGGGGCACCTCGGAGCGTTACACTGATGTGGGCGGAATTCCCTGAGTCCTCCTTTGCCAGGACTCAAGGGACGGCGCTGGCATGTGAGAACCGGCGGTCCAGAAATCGTCGCGGTGCTCGTCCAGGGCGCAGGCGGCGGACGTGCGTACCCGATCCGCAGCACCGACCGAGCTGGATGCGGCAAACCAATGGCATCGCCAACGTATCTGCGCGGTCTTGACGCTCCATAGGTGAGCAGACCGAGCTGCCCAGCGGGCGGGGCTATTCGCGGAGCGATTCAGCACTGCGGCGGAAGGGGCTGTGAGATCGCATTTCGAATCCCTTGACGCGAGGTTGAGGATGATGGCGTGCTTGGTCGCCTGGCTCCTGTTGAGCCTCGGACTCGACGGCGGGGAGCCTGCTGAGCCGGAGGCAGATAAGGTCCCAATCACGTTTGGCGACGTCCAGGCGTTGTATCAGCAGAACGCGCGGGCACTCCAGCCGTTGCGGCTTCGCTGGAAGCTTCGAGTCACTTACACGAAAGCGTACCAGAAAGCAACGGGGATAGAGCTTACCGGTCAGGAACCAAAGCTACTGGAGTTTTGGACCGACGGCCAATCCTGGCGAATGCTCGCACCCTGGGGTGAAACCCCACGCAGGCTGCCGGCCCAGTGGCTGGAGGGGACGCCCCGCGGCGTGGCGTCTCGTGTGCTTGGATACCACGTCGTCGTTTACGATGCCCCGAGGGACCGGCTCGTAGTGATCACGGCGCACAAACAGCGCGAGTACACCGGGGCAGCCGTGCTGGCCAACGTGGCTGGGTTCAAGGACGCATTTCCTCCTTTGACCCCGGTGCGCGGCCGCACGCTCGAAAAGCTGAGACAAGCTCTCCACCTAATGGACCAGGTAATGCTTGCCGATTGGGCTACGACCCACCATGTCTGTTCGCAGTGTGACCCCGGTGTCGCCAGGCATTACTTTGAGCTCCTGGGGGACGAAGTGCCTCCGGCTTCGTACCTTACGCCGGAGGAGCGTGCGCAGTACGGGGCGCGCGTCCGGAAGTACATCGGGTGGATCGTCGAAGCCGACCTGACGCGTGGTGGTCTGCCCATCCGGCTGTGGGCTTGGGACCGGACCTACTTCGACGACCAGGACGTGACACCTGTTGGACCGCTCGATCGCGTGGCACACGACCTACCCGTAATGGAAGCGGATCGGGTCACACAGCTGTCCTCAGGCGCCCACTATCCAGTCCATGTGACGGTGCGGAGGTTTATTCCGTCACCCGAGTCGGGACCGGAGATGCCCAGTTTTGAAGAACGAGTCCTTCGGCGCGGGCGACGCTTTGCGTACACGCCGGCCCTCGGCACTATCCTCGAATGGGATGTGCTGGCAGTGGAGGCGGGAATAGACACCCCCGCGGTTGTGTTTGACTCCAGCGCCATAGGCCCAAGAGTCTACGATGCCACTCGCCTGACTGGCGCAACCGTGACCAGTGGTCGCGGGCGCGTTCCCGGGGAGCCTGCGGCTGGAGAGTTGGAGAGCGGTCACTCGGCATGGGTGCCTTTCACCATGGGGTTTGCGCTGGCAATCTTGGGACTCACGCTAGCGGTCGGGGTTTGGAGGGCGAGGCGATGCAAGCGGTCATCCTCGTGAGCTTCTTTCTGGCTGCTGAGGCCGGACTGCCCTGTGGGCCAGCATCGCTGAATGCTTTCTTCCGCGCTGTTGGCCGACCGGTTCCCTGGGAACAGATCGTTGCCGCCTGCCAGGAGGCATCCCACCGCGACGACGTGACGTACATGAGCGTGGCGGAACTCGTTGCGGCCGCACGCACGTTAGGCTTGTCGCTAACACCGATTCGCATCGAGCCACCAGACCATGAGTTGCTCCCGACGCCGGCAATTCTTTACCTGGAGCCGACCGGGCGCGCTGGGCCTCACCCCATGCTGGGACACTTCGCTGTCCTGGTTGACAAGGGGCCGCACCACGTGGGCATTCTGGATATCACGTTAAGCGACCAGGTACAGGACGTTCCCCTCGCCGTCCTGTACGCCCACTGGAGTGGCGTGGCCCTGGTTCGCCACCGGGCCGTTGCCTGGAAAAAAGGACTTGTCCCGTTCATGATAGGGCTGGTGGCGGGGACGGCGGTGTTCTTCCTTACCAGACTTGGTATCACCACCGTCCTTCGGCGCAGCACCCTGCCGTTGGCCATCCTGGCGATTATCGGTTCGGGGCCCGGGTGTTCGCGCACCCCCGCGCCGCTGAGGGTTGAGCCACAGCGGGTCGACCTGGGAACGGTACGAGAGGAACGAGCCGTCGTACGCGTGACGCTCCAAGCCTGGCGACGTGGACCCGTAACGCTGCGTGACCTGTCCACCGAGTGTGCCGGATTGCGCTATCGCCCGGAGATGAAGGGGACGGTGCTCAAACCGGGTGAACGCCGCACAGTGGAGCTGACAGTGTCCGGGGACGGGACCGGACGACCTCAGGCATTCTTCTGGGAGGTGCTCACGGACCCGCCGGCAGCAGTTTCACCCAGTGTTCTTATCACGGGCCGCTTTTTCCCACGACCGGTCGTCCATCCAAATCCGGTCTTCCTTCGTGTCCCGGTCCACGAGCCGGCGAATGCGACGGTGACCGTCGTGGTCCTTCGTCCGGCGTCAGAGCCTCCGCTGGCAGTTCGACCAATTCCGCTGTCGAACACCACGATCCGACTGACTCCTGGCAGACGAATTTCGCAGATTCATTATCGTGAGGCCAAGGGACGCCCCGTCACAGTTCGGGACATCCAGACGCTCCAGGTGCAGGTCCCGAGCACGCTAGCCGTAGGGCAGCATCACGCCACCTTCCGCCTGGAACTTGGCGACCGCTGGAAGCCCCTCATGCTCTCCGTGCAGGTCACCGTGTCTCAGCCGCTCGTGTTCGAGCAGACCAGGCTTTTCGCCGGAGTCCTGCAGGTCGGTAAGCCGTGGGAATATGAACTCCGCTACGATGAACTTGTCGCCGGCACCGCCGACAGGGTTCGGCTGGTCCCTACAGAGAGGTGGATTCATGCCCAGCTAGACGCGGCTCGTCGTGTCGTGAGGGTGCGGCTGACGGCGCCAGCTCGCGGTCGATTTGCCGGCGCGGTGCGCGTCGAGTTCGGTCAGAACATTCCGCCCCTGAGGATTGAAGTTTCCGGAATCGGGATCGACCCTAAGTCAAGTCCTAAACACGCTGTGTCGGGACGCTAGGTGCCGCCAGCTGACGGTGGTCTGCCAATCCGCGAAATGAGTGACCAGCAAGTGACGACCCGCCGGCGGCCGACACCGCACACTCAGATTTGCCTGCTCGTCGGCGTCCTGGTTGTGTACGTACTGCTGGTCTCGTACTCCGCAGTCCGCCACGCTCCGGCATGGGATGAGTTCGGGCACCTGCCCGCAGGGATCATGCACCTCCGCGATGCCGATTACCGGCCCTATCGTACGAACCCACCGTTGGTACGCATGCTGGCTGCTCTGCCCGTCCTGCGCAGCGACGTGGCCAGGCACCTGCCACACTCTCCAGCAGGACGTCGTCCCGAGTGGCTCGCGGCCAAGACGTTCGCGGAGCGAGCCGGTCGCCGGCTGGGCAGCTACTACGCAGCCGCTCGACTGACACTTCTGCCGCTCCTACTAGTCGGTCCCCTTTGCGTCTATTCCTGGGCCAATTCCTTGTGGGGAGCCCCAGCAGGGATCGCTGCCGCTGTGCTGTACTGCATTTCCCCCACCGTATTGGCCTATAGCGCTCTGATGACTCCCGATGCCGTTGCCGCATCGATGGGCGTTGCTGCCCTGTATTGCTACCGTCAGTGGTTGCAGGAGGCCACGTCCCTGCGGCGAACGGTTCTTGCCGGACTTACCCTCGGTGCCGCGCTGGCGACAAAGTACACAATGCTTCTGCTACTGCCGTTTTGGGCCCTTGCACCCGCCTGGCTGCGCGGTCGATACGTCGGTCGCTGCCGGTTGTCCGCATTCGGCTGCTGGATAGCGCAGCTTGGCATAGCCCTGCTGCTTGTCAACGCCGTGTATCGTTTTCAGGGAACCGGTACCCCCCTGAGCACGCTTCCAGTCCAGAGCAGACGTTGCCAAAGCCTGATGGGCCTCCTGCACAGGGCGGGGGTATTGGAGTTCATCCGAGTGCCCTTGCCAGCCCAGTTCGTCTTGGGGATCGACGAACAGTTCGTCGAGTTTGAGCGAGGGTACTGGTCATACCTCCGTGGCACGTGGAAGCTCGGCGGGTGGTGGTACTACTACCTGTACGCGTTGCTGGTCAAAGAACCGACGGCCCTATGGCTGCTCCTCTCGTGGTCCGTTGTGAGAGTTGTGCGGCACCCCGTTCCCCTGGGGGAACAGATCCTGCTCTTCGGTCCGGCGGCACTCATCCTGGCGGTTCTCAGCTCGCATACGGGCTTCAACCACCACGTCCGATATGCATTGCCAGCGCTTCCGTTCCTGGTAATCTGGGCTGCGGGTGCCGTGTCCGGCCGAGGGTTGCTCGGCGATCGGCGCCGCGTGTTGAGCCTACGCGTTCTGGGATGGAGCCTGGTGGGAGCGGCGGTTCTTTCCAGCCTCAGCCAATGGCCACACAGCGAGTCGTATTTTTGCTGGTTGGTTGGTGGACCGCGGCGCGGTGCCGAACACCTGCTGGACAGCAACATTGACTGGGGTCAGGACGTCTCCTACCTTGCGCGCTGGCTGCGTCAGCATCCGACGGAACAGCTCGACGGCATCGTTGTCTCTGTTCCCTTCCCGGTCCTACAAGCCTATGGACTCCGTCGCGGGATCGACCCTCGCTGGGAAACGTACACAGATGCCGATGACCAGCAGAGGACGGTTGAGCCACGCCCGGGACGGTATGCCGTCTCTGTGCGGCGCATTTACGAGTCCCGGGAATACCACTATTTTCGGTACCTCAGCCCGGCAGTCTGGGTCACGCCAGCCATCCGCATATACGATCTGCGCTCCGAAGACATCCGACGCCTCCGAGCTCACATGCAATCCTGTTCCCATCGCTTTCCACTGCAGTAGCCCTTTGCGAACGCGTGCGCTGTGCACCCGAATGGCCACCGATCAAGCTCCTGAACGGCTTCATCGGGGCCGATCGTCGCGATCGATCCCTCCGCCCTTTGTGCAGAAGCCCGCCTTGGGGCGACTTGAGCCCACAGCATCCACGGTCACCTGGCCGATCATCGCCGGAACCGGACCCGCGGAATGCCGGACTGGGTGGATCCAAAGGTGCCGTTCCTGCCCCGGCGGCTGAAGCGGACCGGCTACGTGACCGCCCATGTCGGCAAGTGCCACCTGGAACATGCCCCGGTGCGCCGGAACCGAGCGAATACGGGTTTGACTATTACCGCTGCCACCAGGCCAACGGTCCATGCTTTGAGCAGGAAGGAAAACCCCCTTACTTCCGCGCTCGTTCGACAACACTCTTTGTCGACGAAACGATCCAGTCCATCGAGCGAAACCTGCGCAGCCCCTTCCACAAGAATCTGTGGACGCTGGAGCCGCACGCAACCCTTTACCCCACCCTAGAGCAGCTCCGGCCGTACGCCTTCCTGAAGCCTGGTCGGAACCTGCCCAACTACGCCGCACCGCAGATCTACTAAGCTACAGTAACCTCAATGCACCACGAGTTGGCATGCCCGTGTTCCGTTGGCTGCGCGAACAGGACTGGAGGACAACACGTTGGTCCTGTTCAGCTCCGACAATGGGCCAGAACACATCCACATCCGCAGCGCAGGCCACAGCGGAGTTGGGTCACCCGGACCATTTCGTGGCCGCAAGCGGAGCCTGTACGAAGGTGGCATCAGGACTCCGTTCATCGTACGCTGGCCCGGGCACGTGCCAGCAGGCAAGGTTAATCGCTCGTCCGTCGTCAGTGGGGTCGACTTTGTGCCCACCCTGGCAGCCCTCATAGTGGTCCGGCTGCCGGAGGATTATCACAGCGACGGCGAAAACATGCTCGATGTCCTGCTCCGAGCAGATCGCCCGAAGCGGCGGCCGCTGTAGCTGGAATGGCGCTTCCGCATCTTCGGCTACCATTTTCATCGCTGCCCGATACAGGTTATGCGCGCCGGGAAATGGATCCTTCTCATGAATCCGGACCGCAGCCGAGTGAAACTGTACGACCTCGAGTAGGATTCTGGAGCGGATCTTTCATGGCGGAGAGAAAACAAACAAAGCTAGTACCGCCCACGCTACCCATCAACAGCGCGGGGGGGGCGCATAAAGCCCTCCTCCGGCGAGTTCGCGGTAGTTGGCGAGGTGAACCGTCGTCCAACGTCGGCAAAACCAGCTGCCAACGCACCCCAAAACCAAGCCGTCAACGCGGGCAAGACCATCGCCCAAACGTAGGTGTAGTGAACCAGCGGAGGCGTTCGCGTCGGAGCAGCGGTTCAACAATGCAAACTGTACTATCCTCGGCTACAAGATTCGCGTCAAACCCTGGCTAGTACTTGCACCTGGCTGCACGGGCGCGCTCCGACGCGCACGCCTGCGGGCACAATGCCCCCAGCACCGGCCTGAAGCAGGATGCCCGTCCACTCGAACCAGTCGGACCCTCGTTTGACGTACCCTACCCAATCCGTCAGGCGCCGGCTCCGCCCGCTACCAACCCGCGCCCGGCACAACGCAGCCGCTGGCTCGAGGCCCCGCCCAACCACCAGCCCACCGCGCTGGCGTGCTGCAAATGAAGAAAAAGGCCACCACCTCCCTCACGCCCGGGGTAAGACACACCCCTCCCGTCGGGTGCATCCGCATCCCCGTAGGCTCAGATCATCGCCGGCGGCGCCCACGCACA
>JALXBF010000093.1 GCA_026991575.1 Planctomycetota bacterium
GAAACCCCGTGTGTGGAACCTGACCTTATATGGGTCCGTCTCCTCGGCCGCGGGATTGAAAATAGACCGACGGTTATTGCATGCCTCGTGCGCTCCCTTGCCGATCTGGAGGTGCCGACCTATCCGGGCACGAAGTTGCATACTTCCTGCCCTGCAACGTTTGGTACATGGGCTGATGCTCTAGCGGCTGAGTATTGCGGGCTTGCCTTCTTCCATAGCCCGTTGTTGAGCGCGCCTGTACAAGACTGGGCGTACCTGGAAGGAATCTCACTGGCAGTGCTTCACAGAAAGCCAACGGCCGTGAATTACGAGGTGCTATCTCTGCGCACCGATCCGGTTGCTCTGGTCGAGGAGTCGCTGGAGAACTTTCCCCTTGTTCCGTCGGAAAGTGCAGAACTCTGGGAGAGAGTTGCCCCCATTGTCGCAATCACACGCGAGGGAACGGGTGAACAGATTGCAGGAGACGGCAGACACCCGCTCGTCCGCATCACGGATGCCTTGCATGAATGGCTCGACCGGCTACCTTTCCGTTGGCACTACTCGTTCGGCTCGCCGCTCACGGGAGTAGAGGATCCGCTGGCAAGAGCCCGCGGGCGGCTCCGCTACCCGGCCTTTTTCTCCGAATCGGCGGTGCGGGCTGTGTTGCCCAGGAACGACCGCACGGGGCCGGGCGGCCTGCACCGGGCCGCTTTGCTGGCGCAGCTGTGCGAAACTGCCACGGTGACGGGCAACGAGCAGTGGGGACCAGAGTCAGTTGCCAGAGTTCTGGCCGAGCCTTCTTCAGGAGAACTGGTCTCACTCGTACGGTACCTGGTGACCGCGCCATCACCTCCCCGATCTGCAATCCGACCGCTTGCCCGCGCGATCGTGAACAAACCCGATGACCAACGGTTTGTGCTGCTGCTCGAGTGTCTGGGGTACCTGTTGAGCCAGGCTCCCGATGCATGTGAGTACGCCGACGTGGTTGTTCCCGTGTTCGAGAAACTTGCAGACTGGGCGTGGCTGCCTGCCTTCGAGGGGTTAGGCCCGTCAGTCGCGAGAGAGTTGCAGCGAATGGCGCCAATACTCTCGCCGCAAGACGCGAGACGGCTCTTAGCACTGTATCTGAGCAAGTGGCTGGATACGCCGGCCCCAGTTGCGTCATTCTTCCCAGTCATAATCCAGCTTGCCAGAGCAGCGGAAGTGGGAAGCGACCCGGAGGCAGACAGGGCGTTGATGGACCAGGTAACGCAGACCCTGGCGGCCAAGGGCTTCTGGCAGGACTCACGGCCTGAACTGTTACCAGGTCTGATCGCTTTATTGAGCGGTCGCATCGCAGACGAGATGCCGGCGTTGTACCAGCAGTGGCAAAGCAGGCCGGCGCGGATGGGGCTGGTTCAACTGGCAGGGCGTCTGGTAGAGAGAAAGCTAAGCAGCGAGCAGGTGTTGCGCAAGGCCCTGGGCGATCCGGACACCGCCGTACGTGCGGAAGCCGCTCTGATGCTCGCACTGCTCAAGCCGAGCCTCAGCCGTCGTCTGGGGGAGGATCTGATCGATCGCCTGGTGATCGAGAGTGACCCGCGGGTCAGGCTGCTGCTATGCGATGCGATCGGTGCGTGCGGCGACGTCAATGTGGCTGAAAAACTTGCCGAAATGGCACGAGACAGACAGCATTATTCCCCGAAGCAACGTGCGGATTTCCTCTTTGCCCTGCGGTCAATGGGGCAGACCGGGGGCGCTGCCGCGCCGCTCATTGCGGAGCTCGTCGCGGACCCGTCGACCGACGTCGCGGTGGGCGCACTCCACGCCCTCGCCGCAATGGGCAGGCGCACTGCGTCCGCTGCGGCCGTTCTGGCTACGGAGGATCCCAGATGGCCTGTTCGGGCGGCCGCGGCCCGTGCACTTGGGGGGATGCGCGTGAACCGGGCCGATGTCTGGGAGCGGCTGCTTGACGATCCGGAACCGATGGTCCAGCTCGCAGCGTGTGCTTGTGCGAGCGAGCTGTCTCGCGAAGATGAAGGAGGTGAAGTGCGAAGGATCCAGCGGAAGCTGGCCGTTGTGGCGTCGGACGAAATGCGTGAGCACTCGGTTCGAATTGCCTCCCTCCGCGCGCTTTACGCGATCGGCCTGCCGGACGAGTCGACCTCGGCAATCCTGAGAAAGGGGGTCGAGAATAGCCGCGCGATACGGCACTGGTTCGCTGGACCGCTTGCGCGTGTTACTCCGCGGGATCGGGTCGAATCACTTGTTGACTGGCTTGGCAATATAGCTCAGATCCAGGCGGACGGCGAGTGTTCCGGTGCCGTGCGTGACCGCCATTTCTTTGTCGCTCAGGTACTCGCTGAACTTTTGAAGCGGCAACCAGAGGCGGCCCGCGTGCTGGTGTTTGCCCTTTGCCGCCACGACCCACGGTGTGCGATCTGGGATCAATTGGACCCCCCGCCGTACCGGATCACGTACGATGCGCTGCGGGAGTTTGACTCGGAACAACTCCGGCAATGGCTGGACAATTACTGGCAATATCTCCGTCGGATGCCTCCGCCGCGCCAAGAACTGGCGACACGAATCCTCAATTGCATCCCGGATCACCTCCAAAACGACCCTCAATTCGTCGGGTTGCTCGCACACCTTGCGCCGACGTCGGCTTGCGCGCGGGAAAAGCTACAGGGATTCCTCCTGCAAGACAGCGCTCAGGCCGTAGTGGCTGCGCGTCAGGTGGCTTCTCTAGAACCCCCGGTCGCGAATGCGATCCTGCGCCAGGCCCTGGTAACGGCGGACAACCCCCAGGCCCTCGAGAACGTCCTCTGGGCGGCGGCGGAAATGGCCAGAGGGGGCAGAGAGGTAGACGATCGTGTTGTTTCTCTAGCGCAGCGATCGGCGCAAGATGCGAAGCTGGGCCTTCGAGTCCATGCTGTGCGACTGATGGCGCTGGTGGAGGGAGACAGTCGTCGTGTGTGGGAGCTTATCCCGTTGGTGTACCGCGAGGGCAACACAGGCCAGATGATCCTGCTCCTGGAAACGGTGAAGGAGACGGGCACTGTTCCTGGTGCCGTAGTTCGTCTGTTGCCTTTCATGGTCCGGCATCCGAGCCCACAACTTCGTCGGCTTGCCGCACAACTGCTCAAGCAGGGCCGGTGCCGCAAGCAGAACTGAAGCCCCGGCCCGGGGTACCGTTACAGCAATGTTGCCGTGCGTGACGCACCGCGGCCGCTCGCGCCGGTGAGCAGCTACCGGTATGGCTCCCTTTGAGGCCAAAGACGGCTGGTATGGCGAGGGGGGCGGAAATGGCCCCCCCTTGGATCCGGGTGCCGCGTGCTGCGGAAGGTGGTGTGATGGGGTGCAGCGCGCAGAGCCGCAGAGGACGCAGGGAGGTCAAAGGCGCTACCCGGCGGGCCTACCCTGCCAGGAAAGTGTCGCTCGCACCGGACCCTCGACGCTGTCCGCACCTCCAGGTTCTCTGCGTTTCCCCCGGCTTCCCGAATCCTCGATGGCGCTGGCTATGTGGATCGAGCACCGCCGGACGAGGCGAAGGCACGTTGGAATGGCGGCGGGGGGCTGATGTCCCCGCGAAGCCAGGGCGCTGCCGCTGCGCGTGCAGCTGGCAGCGCACTCCACAGAACCAGAACGCCGACCGATATAGGAGTAGCAAGGCCCGGTTACCCGGGCCCCGCCCCCTCCGAACTGGAAGTGCGGATCTCCCGCATCCGGCTCTCCGGTCGGTGGTCTTACCTCAAAGAGAACCGACTGACCTTCCCGCACGGCCTGCTATAGATCCCACAGCCCGTGCCAGGCGGAAGAAGACTCACTCCTCCCTCGCCCCGTTACCGGGGCCGTCGGCAGGACTCCAGTCGACGCCGCGGCTTCGGCCTCCCCTGACAGGATGCTTCTCCACCTTGTGTAGCCTCGCGCCACTCACGGTGGTGGATTACTTGCCGCCAACGCCTCCTGAACTCCTCCACCTTCCTGGGTCCCTTCGCTCCACGGGAATTACCCAGCTTCCTCACTACTACGGCCCCTCTGACTCCTGACGGGACGCTTCTCCTGTTCGGCCTGGTGCCCTGTTTCGCTCCAGTCCGCCGAACACCGAAGCGGCTGGCCGGGGGACCGCAACCTTGTTCATGCCGCCCTTTCAGGCCGAACTTTTTGGTCATTTTCGATGATAACTAACTGCTGCGCATTGAGTTATTGTGGGCCGGAATTGCGCGCTTTGTGCGCGCAGAGGAGGTGCGGAAGGGACGCGGCTCAGGGTGTGAACTGTTCGATCAGGCTGAAGGCGGTCTCCTGCTGCGGGCGAAGCTCCGTCGTCTGCTCCCACGGATAGTCCGGGTAGTCCTCCAGGCACACACGGTTCAGCTTCTGTGTTCCCAGGTAACGCAGCAGATCACGGAAGCTGCGTACCAGCTGTCCCTCCGCGTTCCGCTTTGTCCCCTCCTTACGACGCGCCGAGTCGCTGCGTGTCGCCTTATGCACCACCGACTCCCGCCCCGCCTCTGCCCCCTCCGGATCGTCCTCTTCGTACAGAATCGACCGCCACGCAGCACGCAGATGCCACTCCACGTAATACGCCAGCATGCACAGCAGCACGTGCGCACGGATCCGGTCGTCCAGACGGTGATACACCGGGCGAATGTGCAGGTCCACCGTCTTGCAAAACCGAAATGCCTGCTCCACCAACGACAGATCCTTGTACGCCCGCACCACCTCCTCCCCTTCCAGCTTCCCCTCCTCCACCGACGTCCGTATCACATGCAATCCGTCCAACTGCTCCTCGTCGGCTATCGACTGCTCATCCCGCCAGTACACAAAACGGTCGTCCTCAATCTCCCAGCGAAAATGCTTCCGCATCCGGTACCGATTGATCACCCGACCCACCCGCTCCGCTATCCGCGTCGCACCCCGCAGCGGACGACGCTTCCGATTCACCGCCGCCGCTATCTTCTCCAACTCCCGCTCCGTTCGCTCCAGTAACTCCGCACGCTCCCGCCGACGACGGTCTGCCAACAGCACGTTCCGAGACACAATCAGCCGCTCCCCAGGATAGTCCGGAGAGTGAATCTCCATCAGGCCACGCTCGTCAAACAGCGATCGCTCTACCTTCCGACGACGCAACAGCTTGCGAATCTGGTCCGCTCCGGGCGCCGTAATCCAGCCCATCCCCTCCACGTATCCGTTCACAGGTTCGGATTGACGGACGGGGTCTGATGGGCTATCGGATGGAGCATGGAAGCAAACTCTTTGCCTCAGGAAATGTGGCAGGAGCTATCACTTCAGACCGCCAGGTCGCTGCGTCGGGGTGTGCGCGCGTGGCGGAAGCGGTTGGGCAAGTTGGAGCGATTGGCCGAGGAGCAGCAGAAGCTTGTCGAGCGTCTGAAGGCGGAGAACGAAAGACTGGCCTGTCGTGTGCGCGATCTGGAAGCGCAGCTGAAGCGAGGCGGTCGGAACTCGCCGTAGCCCCCAACGTCAGATTCGATCGGTCAGAAGTGGCCGCGGAAGGACCCGCGGGCGCTGGCCAGCGAGCGTCCTGTGAACGGCTACAACACAAGCTGCGACAGACCTGCGTCGAGGCAGGTGGATGGATTGGAGGTTTCGGGGGAGCGTCCGCAGGGACCAGCCTGGCCGTCCTTCTCATTACTACGGGGTGCGTGACAGCCCCGGTTGCCGCGGG
>JALXBF010000094.1 GCA_026991575.1 Planctomycetota bacterium
GATCCCGTGGACATCCACGATCTGCACGCGACCATGCTCCACCTGCTCGGCATCGACCATGCAAGACTGACCTACAAGTTTCAGGGCCGCGAGTTCCGATTGACCGACATCGGCGGCAAGGTGATCCTGAAGGTACTCACATAGCCTGGGCTTCCGGCCACGCAGAGATCGTCCCCGTGATCATCACGGCAGTTAACCCCCGCATGCGCGGCGCGGGGAGTTTGTGGCTACGGGAGGCATGGTCGCGGCGGTTCAGTGTCGATGCCCGGCGGTCGGGATCTTGCGCGAATGCGGCTCATAATCGGTGAGCATCTGTTCCACATACCATTCCTTGCGGCCCGTTTCCTGGTCGTTCAGCGTTGCGACGTGGATCAGGGCATACGTGTCGACATCTTCGCCTGTGATCTTATATCGAATGAATGCGTAATCCCGTTCGCCATCGGAACCATACTCCTCGATTTCTTCGAAGCGAATGTCCGGCCGTGGCCTGTCACCAAGGAACAGGCCACCGCCGCCAGCCAGGAACCGTCGAAACGCTTCCTTCGCGTCCATGCCGTGCGTAGCTGCATCAAATTCGCGCCGCCACTGAGGGGGGACCGTCAACCAGAAAGCACGTTCCACCTCGCCGGCACGCAACAGGCCGACAAACACTTCTGCCGTAGCCCGTGCGTCTCTCTGCAAGAGCAACCATCCCATCACCGTGGCTGTCAGGCCTGCGATTCCGATGCCGATGGACAGCGAGACGCCAAGCTTGGCCAGCCACTGGCCAGCCCAGTACGTCGGATCCCGGTTGATCTGCCGCATGGCAATGACTGCGCACAGCAGACCAATGCCAGGGATGACCCAGAACACGTAGTGGGCAAACGTGAGTACCGAGAAGAAACCGGTGACCAGTGCTGCGATTGCCCATGGGTTGAGCGGCTTGTAGTCTGGTTCAGCGGTGCGATCCTCAGGCACGACGTCGGACATGCGGACGTTCAACGCCATCGTCTGCCCTCGTCTGTTCTCATCTAGAACTAGCCTTGCCTGGACCAGCTGAGGCGCACGCCGGCGGAAAGAAACTGCCGGGTGGCTGCAGCCCCAGGTTACCTTCAGGGACAGCTACTACCTAGCTACCCACCGACTGCGGGCGAGGTTCAGCAGCTTCTTATGGCTGACCGCCCGCGGCCGTAGCGGACGGAATGTCGAACCGCAGGTTACGGATCCGAACGATGATTCCCGGGCCTTGGATGGCAAAACCGACCGCGCCGCGGTGCAGGGCACCGGCGTCCACGAAGGTCAGCACTGGCTGGCCGTCGACGGCAATCAGCGTGCGTGCGCCGTCCACGCGTAGCACAACGTGGCCACGGCTGCGCGAACGCTGCTTCACACGGGTCAACAGACCGCGCCCGCCCCGCTCAACCAGTCTGCCAGCAGTCGGTCCCGCCAGCTCGTATTCGTAGCGGATGAGCTTGTTGTCGTCGTTCACGCCAGCCCGCGCAAAGACGGCAAAGCGGCCTTGTCCGGAGAGTTCGTAGTCAAACGACACGGTTACGTTGTCGAAGACAATGTCCGTCCAGATGGCCGCTTCGCCCTGGGCCGGTCCCTTTCCGACGAGCACACCGTCACGAATCTGCCACGCGTCCTTCGCCCCGAGCCAGTGATCGAGGCTGCTTGCGGCGTTCAGCCGGCTGACGTTCTCGGGGGTGGCCAGCGCGGGTACCTGGTGCGTGGTGGCAAGGTAAGCGAAGAGTGAGCGTACCTCGTGGGCTGACAATTGCTGGAGCAGGTCGTCCGGCATCATGGACTGCTCGGACTGTTTCATGGCCTCAATCTCGTCTTTCGGCAACGTGATCAGCTCGTCGGCGGTTTGCACCGTGACGGTCCGATCGGTCTGTTGCTTGACGATGCCAGTGATGATGCGGCCGTCTGTCGTGAGGATGATATGCGGCACGTACTCTTGTGCCATCACAGACGATGGGTCGACGACGTTGCTGAGCGCGTAGTCCAGGTCAGCTCGGTTGGAACCGGTCAGGTCCGGGCCAACGTTGCCGCCTTGGCCGTAGAGCGTGTGGCACTGGGCACAAACGCGGTTGAAGACGGCCCGGCCCAGGTTCACGTCGGGCTTGGGCAGCGAGCGATCGGTCAGGAGTCTGCGGTACTTCTCCAGCAGGGCCGCCTTCTCTGCTGGGCTCTTGCGGACGACGCCCCAGATTTCGCGGAGCCGCTCAGTGAGCCGTTCGTCGGCCACGTTGCGCAGCTGCCGCACCAGATCGGCTGTCAGGTCGGTACGTGGGATGTGCCCTGCTGCTACCGCGTCCACCAGCGCGCGGGCCCACGGCAGGCGCGCTGCTAGCGTCGCCAGGGCGGCTCGCCGCTCCGCCGCGGAAAGCTTCGGGTAGAGCTGGATCAAGGTTTCGGCTACGTGCGGCGCCGTGTACGCGGCCAGTGCCCGGATTGCATGCAGTCGTAGCGGACCCGGTTCGCTGCGTACCAGGTGGAGTAGCATCGGCGGCAATTTCGGATCGCGCACCTGGACGAGCGCCTCCAGCGCGCGGCGGCGAGCCGCGTATGGCTGGGTCTGGTCCGATAGCGTAGCCCGCAATTGGCTCAGCGCCACCGGATCGCCGAAGGTGACGGCCACCGTCAGGGCCAGTTGCCGCACGGTCGTGTTCTGGCTCTGAAGCAGTTCCGCTGACACGGCCGACCACGACGGCGGCAGCGGGGCGCGTCGCCGGCCACGCAGGGCCTGTTCCAGTGCGCTGAGCAACCAGATTTGCCGCTCAGGACGCTTCTCCCGTCTTAGCTCCCGAGCCAGCAGGTCGAACGCTTCCGTTGTGCCGATGTCGGCGATGCGCCGGTACGTGAACTGCACGACACGATCCAGACCCGAATCCCGCACCAATGCCAGAGCACGCTGTGGGTCCTGGGCGACTGCCGGTTCCAGGCCGAACCAGTACATGAGCGGCAAATTGTGGTCGGTGCGATCCTCGGCATGTGCCAACAGGGGTTCGATAAGCTGCCAGCGTGACGAGACCGGCATCCGCTGCAGGGCAGACGCCAGGTAGAGCCGCACGACCGGTGAGCGATCCTTCGTTGCAAGCGCGCGCAATCTTTCCAACCAGTTTCCTTCCGGCAGACCGTCTTCCATGAGCAGTTGAACAGCCCAGCCCCGGACGTATGGGTTGTCATCCCGCAGCATGTCCTCGATGTCGTCGGCCTGCAGCAGGTCGCAGGCATGTAGGGCCCACGCGGCTCGCAGCCGGCGGCGTGGATCGGGATGGTCAAGCAGCTGGCGCAGCCGCCTGACAGCCTCCTCCTCCAGCGGCCGCCTGGCTGCCCGTTCCTGCAGCAACCGGCGAGCGGTCCGTACGTACCAGTCGTTCGGGTGTAGTTGCAACTTGACCAGCTCGCGGTCAGTGAGTTTGGCCAGGTCGAGCCGACCGGCGCGGTAATCGGCAATCAGCCGTTGGTAAAGGGGGTCCTCGTAGCGGGGCACCTCACGCGGTTTGTAGACCACCTTGTAGATCCGTCCGTTGCTGCGGTCGTGTACGTTCGGATCGGTCCTGTGACACTGATTGCGGTCATACCAATCGTTGACGAAGACGTGGCCGTCGGGGCCGTAGCGGAAGTAGAGCATTTGGGACCAGTAGTCGTTGGTCACAATGAAGTCCGGTCCGTGCCGTCCGATGAAGCCGGAGCCACGTGGCTCCAGAATGTCCATGTTTACCCTGGCGCCGTGGATGTTGTTCATGAAGAGCTTGCCGCGGTAGCGCTCCGGCCACGTGTCGCCCAGGTAGACCATCGCGCCGGCATGCGCGTGCCCACCGCCGGCAGCGACGACCGATGCCGGCGTAACCGGCTCGTGTCCCCAATGGGCGTGTTCCCGGATCGAGCCGGTGTAGTGCAGGTGATCGGCAATGGTCTTGATGTCGTCGTAGACATACCGGTTGAAGTGTTGTCCGGCCTGACGTTGGTATCGGCCCCCCTGGATCATGTGGTAAAGGTGGGGGATGACGCAGGCGGTTATGAACGCCTGGCCAAAGTCGTCGAAATCAACCCCCCACGGGTTGCTTGTGCCGTAAGCGAACACCTCGAACCGCTGTTTCAGCGGGTGGTACCGCCAGAGAGCGGCATTCAACCGCACGCGGCGATCAGCCGGCGTGCCCGGCTTGCCAACCGCCGAATGGGTGAAGACGCCGTGGCAACCGTAGAGCCAGCCGTCCGGCCCCCAGATGAACGCGTTCAGTGTCTCGTGTGTGTCCTGATAACCCCAGCCGTCCAGAACAACCTGGGGCTCGCCGTCCGGCACGTCGTCTCGATTGCGATCGGGGATGAACAGCAGGTACGGGGCGGCACCGACCCAGACACCGCCGAAACCGACCTCAATGCCGCTCACGAGATTCAGCCCTTCGATGAAGACTTTCCGTTCGTCGAACCGGCCATCGCCGTCTCGGTCCGTGAAGATCAGGATCCGATCGCGTCCCTTCCCCTCTGGCTGGCGGATTGGATAGGTGTAGGCCTCGACGACCCACAGTCGGCCGCGTTCGTCGATGGTGAACGCGATCGGCTGACGCACTTGCGGTTCGGCGGCGAAGACACGCACCTCGAACCCTTCTGGCAATTCCATCGCCCGGGCCGCCTGCTCAGCATCCAGCCCCTGGTAGCGAAACGGGCTGGCGGCAGCGTGCTCGGCGTTGGCGGTTCCGGCCGGCCGCTCGCTGTGGAACCGGAAATCGTCGAAGTTGATGTGTCCCCACCCGCCGGAGTGTTCGTCCACGATGCGAATGAAGATGGTCTTGCCCTGGTAGCGGCGGAGGTCGACCACCACGCGGCGCATATCTTCAACGTTTCGGCCACGTGCCTCGAAGATCACTTTGCCCTCGTCCTGCAGCACGAGCTCGACGCGGGTCTGGCGGTGCGCGCCGCCGCCAACCAGGAAGCTCGCCCACGGGTGAGTGACCACGAACGGAGCCGAGACAAGGGTTCCTTGAGGCCCGTCGCCAGCAACCTCATAGGTGCCCACCCAGTAGTTCCCCTGGTGGCGGCTGTGCATGTCACTGCGACGCCGGTGCACCGTATCCCCACGCACCGGCTGACCGCGGAACGCGGTCCCAATTGCCTGCCAGTCGCGCAGGTCACCGGTCTCGAAGTCCAGGTTCAACGGCCTGCCGTCGATGCCTTTGGGCAAGATGCCCGCATCCTGCTGAGCAGCTGCCGGCTGGGTAGCCAGGTGAAGAAGGGCACTGCCGACCAGGAAGGTGACACACATTAGCACCCGCAAAGACGCTCGGCGGTGGTGGTACACGTCCATACCTGGACCTCCCGAAAGGCGCGCACGCAATCAGTCAATTCTACGCCCGGTCGCGCAGTTCCCCCTCGGCAACGACACACCCCCGTCTTCGCGCCGGCCACACCGGCCGATGCGGCCATGCTACGATGTAGAGCGCCCGTCCGGCCATCAGCGTTTCGGTTTCGCAGGAGAAGCAGCGATGGTCGCCGACGCTACCTACTCCACCAGGGTCTGGCATCTAGTCTGCTTTGGCTCCGTTGCGGTTGCCCTGGTCGCCGTAGGGTATGTTGTCGCCCAGAACCAGAGAGCGTCCGGGCCGCGTGATGATCGCGTGGTGCTTGCCGTGCCGCAGAAAGCGTCGCTGCAGGGCGCGGCACCGGTCTCTGCGTTCATCCAGGATATGATCCGCCGGGCGGCTCAAGGGGGGGCTTCCGTGCTTTCCGTCGGCGACACGTACGATGACTTCCCGTCCGTTGCGATCACGGCCAACGGCGACGTCTACGTCGCGTACGCTGCGTTCACCGGCAGCTGTGATCAGGTGCGGCTGCATCGCCTGCTGCCCAATGGACGTTGGAGCACGTACAGCCCGGCACCGTTGGTGGAGCCGGCGGCCGATATCTGGATGCCTCAGTTGGCTGCCGATGGCCAGGGCAGGCTGTGGCTGATCTGGAGCGAGCAGATCGGTCGGACGCAAGCAGGCAAGGGGAATTGGGAGCTATTCGCACGCTGGTTCGACGGTACCCAGTGGGGGCCGCTGGTTCGGCTGACAGATCTGCCCGGTCCGGACATCAATCACGCGGTGTTCACGGCGGCCAACGGGACGATCCACGTCGTCTGGCAGGCTCACCCGCAGGGCAACGGCGACATCTACTACACGTGGTTCAACGGCAGTGAATGGCAGCCGCCCCGGGCCGTGACGTGCGACGAGGCGAGCGATTGGTTCCCCGACATCGCTGTCGACGCGAAGGGGGTTCCGTGGGTCGTGTTCGACAGCTATCGCCACGGCGATTACGACGTTTTTCTGACCGCTCTGTCTGGTCCGCATGACGGGAAGTTGATTCCGATCGCCACGTCGCGCTACTACGAGGCACACGCATCGGTGGCATGCGGCCGGGACGGCCGGATCTGGATTGCCTGGGAGCAAGGGGGCTGGAACTGGGGGAAGGATCAGGGCTATTGGCTGCGACGCGAAGGTCGAAGCCCCGGCACGACGCTCGGCAGTACGCGTCGGGTTCGGGTCGCGTGCTGGCAAGATGGCCGGCTGTTTGCCGCACCGGAGCTGGCGCCGGCCCTGCCAAATCCAAACCGACCGACCGCTCAGCCACGTCTGGCCGTCGGCCCCGACGGCCGGGTCTGGTTGCGGTTCCGTCAGCTGGTGCGCCGGCGGGCTGGCCGGCGGTTCCGCCGCTGTTGGGTCGAGGAGGTCACCTATCTGCGATCGGAGGGTTGGGCCCCGGCCCGCGTGTTGCCAGCCAGCGCGGGGCGGATCAGCGTTTTTGCGCGGATTGCGCCCGCACCGGATGGCGCCCTCTGGGTTGCCTACGCCGGCGATGGCCGTACCGTCCCGAACCTCCACCGGCCACTGCGCGACACGGTCATGGTCGTCAAGATCGCGCGGCCAGAAGGCCGGCCGGGCGGTCCCGCGGAGCTGCCTCCGTATGAGCCGCCTGAGCCGCCGCAGGGGAAGGGTCCCTGGGACGTTGAGCGGGAGCGCAAAGCGGTCGCCGCGATCCGTAACCATCGGGTCAGGCTCGCCGGCGCAGAGCTGCGGATCGTTCGCGGTGATCTGCACCGGCACACCGAGCTGAGCTGGGACGTTGGTCCGGGCAACGACGGCTCGTACCTGGACTTCTATCGGTACATGATCGATGTTGCGGCTATGGACTTCGGGGCGATCACGGATCATCAGGGAGGGGGGCACTACGAGTACCACTGGTGGCTGACGCAGAAATCAGCCGACCTCTTCTACCTGCCGCCCCGGTTCGTGCCGCTGTACGGCTACGAGCGGAGCGTCGGTTATCCTCACGGGCACCGGAACATCTTCCACTCGTATCGCGGCGTACCGGTGTTTGCCTTCCGGCTCAGGACGGGCCAAACTGGCGTGTTCCCCGGCGTCGGTACCGGAGCCGTGGTGGATGACGATACGCAACTGCTGTACGAGTTTCTGCACCGCAGTGGCGGGATCGCCATCTCGCACACGTCGGGCACGAGCACGATGGGAACGGACTGGCGCGACAACGATCCGTTGGTTGAGCCCGTGGTGGAGATCTATCAGGGGGCGCGGAACAGTTACGAGACGCTCGGGGCACCGCGGGTGCATCCGCAGAACGAACCGCCGCAGCGCGCCCCGGGTGGCTTCCAGCAGAAGGGGCTGGTCTGGAACGCATGGGCCAAAGGCTACCGGCTGGGGGTGATCGCCTCCAGTGACCACGGCTCCACGCACATCAGCTATGCCCTGGTCTACACGCCGGAGGTGGATCGTGAGGCGATCATCGAAGCGATTCGCAGACGGCACACGTATGGCAGTACAGACAACCTGATCGTGGAATTCTGGGCTGACGGGCACTTCATGGGCGAAGAGTACGAGACGGACAAGCCGCCGACGTTGACCTTGCGCGTGGCCGGCACCGCGCCCATAGCACGCGTCGATCTCATCCGCAGTGGCGAGTACGTGTACACGGCAGCGCCGGGCAAGAAAGCCGTCGTGATCGAGCATACGGACCAAGCTTGTCCCCCGGGCACGCACTGGTACTATTTCCGCATCGTGCAGGCGGACGGAGAAATCGCCTGGGCCAGCCCGATCTGGATTACTCGCAAGTAGCCACCAGCCGATCGGTCATGGATCTGTTCTTGCCGTCCGAACGCACGGATCGGTTCGTGATTTACCTGACCGAGGAAGTGACCGGCGAGCAGTCCGTAGCGAGCCTGCTCTCGGTGCTCGAGCCCCTGCTGGCTGAGCTGGGCCTTGGTGCCGTGGCGCTTGCGCCTCGGAGCAGCTGGTGGTTGCCGAAGCCGGTGAGACGGTTCCCGGCGGCCGAAACCCCCGAGGCGTATCTGGTCGAGCATGTGGTCGGCGAGTTGCGCGCACGCTACGGTGCCCGCTCGCTAAGCCTGTTGGGCGTGGGCATGGGCGGCCAGGGCGCGCTGCGCATCGCGTTCAAGTACCCACGCCTGTTTCCAGCCGTGGCCGCCGTCCAGCCGTGGATCGACTTCCACCAGCGGTATTGGGAAGATGACGTACTCCAGGAAGTGTTCCCCGACGTCGAGACGGCCCGGCAGTATACCGCTACCCTGTGGATTAATCCGCTGGACCGCCCGCTCCACATCCATCTTTTCGCAGACAGTTCGGACACGGAATGGTACCGCGGCGTCGAGCGGTTGCATGAGAAGCTAGTGGCTATCGGCGTGCCGCACGATTGGACCGTGATCAGCCCCGGCAGGGACCGGGTTGCGGAGGCTGTCCAGGCTGCGCTCCGCTGGTTGGCACCGCGCTTCTGAGCCCACCAGGCTTGCGGCTCCCCCTGGCGGAAAGGCCTTGGCCTGTTTGCTCGGGGGGGCTCGCCCGGGGTGCGACGACCGAGGCCGGCACGGTCGAACGGTAAGCAGTAGCGGAGGCTGGGCAAGCCGGTCCCGGCAGCGGGTCGTCTGGACCGGTTCGCTCCGGCAGCCCTACGAGTCAGACTGCGCCTGCAGTGGGCGGCCTTCGCTGGCTCCAGCGCTGTCGCAGGGGTTTTCGGGCACGATGCCGACAGCCGGCGCCGCCCCTTGCCATACCCTGGTGATCAGCCACGTACCCTGGCGGTCAACGGCGGCCGCAGCATGCTGGCCGATCCGGTTCGTGGTGGGTGTTTCCGGGGAGAAGATTGGCGATGAGCAAACGCAGAATGAACCGGCGCGACTGGCTTCAGTCAGTGCTTGGTGCCGGCCTTGCTGCCGGCAACGTTGGCGTCTTTTGCGGGCAGCGTTCGCTGCAGGTCGCTCCCTTTGTAGCCGATGTCACGCCACCACTTGGCCATCCGCTACTGGGGGGCTGGATCGCGCCGGCCCGTTCGGTTCGTGACCCGCTCGAGGCAAAAGGGTTGGTCCTTCAGCACGGTGACCAACGGTGGGTTCTCTGCGCGTTGGACTGGTGCGAGCTGCGCAACGACGCTTACGACCGTTTTCGCTCCGGCCTGGCGCGCGCGGCCAAGACGGCACCGGACAAAGTGCTCCTGGCATGCGTGCATCAGCACGACGCCCCTTACGCCGACTGGCACGCGCAGCAGTTGCTCGATGAAGCCGGCTTGCGCGACCGGATGTTCCAACGGGAGTTCTTCCTGAAGGCAGTCGAGCGCGTGGCCCGGGCGGCCCGAGAGGCCTGCCGGAGACTTCGGCCGGTTGACCAGATCGGTGTCGGCCATGCCACCGTGGCGCGGGTCGCGTGTAACCGGCGGGTTGTCTTGCCGGATGGCCGCGCCAGCTACGCACGAAGCAGCTTCGTCCAAGACCTGACGATACGGAACGCGCCCGAAGGGGAAATCGATCCGACGTTGCGGATGATCAGCTTCTGGCGGGGGCAGGAGCCGGTTGCCGCGATCTGTTCGTACGCGGTCCATCCGATGAGCCGCTATGGACTAGGTCAGGTCTCGGGCGACTTCCCGGCAGAGGCCAGGCGGCGCTGGGAAGCGGCACACGGCAACGTCCCGCTGGTGTACTTCACGGGCGCAGCAGGCGACACGACGGCTTCGAAGTACAACGACGGCACTGACGAGGCTCGCCATGGGCTGGCCGCTCGCCTTGCGGATGCGATGCACCGAGCCTGGCAACGGCAACGCCGTTTCTCGGCGCCAGCCCCCCGGCTCGTGATCGACACCGTTGCGTTCCGGCCCGACGGCCCAGGACATCGTAGCGAACAAGAGTACGCCAGGCTCCTGGCGCAGCCGGGCCCCTATTTTCGGCGGGTCATGGCGGCGCTAACGCTCAGCTGGTTCCGGCGGTGCCGTGCCGGTCGACCGGTGCCGGTGTGGTTGCTTGAGTTCGGGGCTGCGGCACGCTTTCTGTTGCTGCCTGCCGAAGCGTTCGTTGCTTTTCAGCTCGCGGTTCATCGGCTTTGGCAAGACGGTAACACCGTCGTCTCAGCCTACGGAGAATGCGCACCGGGATACATCCCAACCGAGAAGGCGCGGGCGGAAGGATTCGCTGCAGGCGGTGGGTACTGCTGGGTCGCGCCTGGCGCGGAGAAGCTGCTTCTGGATGCCATCAAGCGGCTACATGCGCGTAGCGCACGCCCAACCCAGAGCCGCGAACCGTCGCCGTAACAACGCAACGAGCCTCGAGCCTACTTGTCGCTAGATCGCCGTTTCGTACGGTAGGTCTCCGTCCCAGGCGGGGTGGGCAGGCTCTGAGCTAGTACGAACCGGACGCGGGTGAACGGCTGATGGGGGCCGGTGAAGGGGGGGCACGTGTCACACGGTTCGTGCCTGAGGCACAGGTCGGCCGGCTGACGGCGTCGCATGGTTCCTGTCGGTCGGCCCGCCGATGGCAGGAGCCTTGCACGCCGGGAGCTAGCCGAGCGGGCCGAGCCGCCGAGCGGTCAGAAGCGACAGCTTCAACAGGTGCCACTCCAGACCCGATGCGCCGAGGTCCGGTGGGGTCACTGCCTGGCCGCTACCGGTCTGTGTGGCCAATGGGCGCGCGACGATGAGCTGAATCGTGGGCAGGAAGCGCGGAACGATGATTTCCCACCGGTGGCTTCCCCCCGCGGGCAATGTTTCGGCCAGCTCCTCGGGAAGCCAGGCGGCGTGCATCGAGGCCCGGAAGTCGGCCATGAGCTGGCCGAGACCCTGCTGCGGATAGTCACCGGCAAGCACGTCGACGTAACGATCGTTCAGTTCCGGTGTGCGCAGCCGGACCAGGTCCGAAAGGACGATCCACCCTCCCGGTTGTACCAGCTGTTCAAACGCGCAGAGCAGCGCGCGAATCTGACGCAGGTTCTCGAAGTGGTGCAGGGCATTGTTGGACGTGATCAGGCGAAAGCTGTGTGGTCGGAAAAGCCGGTCGATCTCCAACGCGTTTGCTCGAATCAGGTGGACCCGGTCATTCAGCCCCTCGGTGCAGACGCGCCGTTCCGCGGCCTGGAGCATCGGCGCCGACAGATCCATGCCAACAACCTCACGCATCGGGAAGTGCTTGGCCAACGCACAGGTGAAGTGACCCGGCCCGCAGCACACATCCAGTGCCCGGCCGTTGTGCCAGTCAGCCGGCAGGCGGCTCAAGAACCATAGGACCGCCTGGTAACTGAGTGCCAGCTTGCTTTCGCCGGCTCGGTCGTAGTCGCGTACCTGTTGCTGTTGCTCCATAGCCGCTGAGGGTTCCGGCACACGGGGGGCACGCTGCGGCCCGATACTCTGACGGACGGCCAGCTTCAGCAATTGCAGAAAGGATGCCATCGTCGTCGTCCGCTCCCGGCCCTCTAGCGTCGCTGTGGCAGCGACGGGTTTCCACGCACGTCGAGCATGATGCCGCCTTCCTGCCGGAACTCGCCGGTGCGTGGCCAGTAGTACACTTTGCGTGCCCGCAGCACGTCCGGGCGCCGCCCCGGGGCGGTCTGGCGGTAGAAGGTTGCAAACCCGGTCCCGGTCGCCTCTGCCACCAGCTTCGGCTCAGCGGTTGTTGCATCGTATTTGAGCACGTCGGCGTGGGCGTAGAAACCGTTGCCCTCCACACGTGCGTTGCCGCGTGCGAGGAACTGGAGAATCTGACCAATCCCGGTCAGACCACTGGTGTCGTTCCCGGCCCTGGCCGGGCCTCCGCCGCTGAGCAGCTCCAGTTGCTCACACGCCACGAACACCGCTCCCGCGGGCGGCTTCAGATGGGTGAACTTCGCATCCCGACCGGCTATCTGGGCGTGCCAGACGCGAACCCGACCCACGAATCGCACCAGTCGCTTCGCGCCTTGCTCGATTTCCATCATGCGGTCAAACAGTGCCAGTGTCCCGGTCCATTGCAGCGCCGCGGAATGGTCGGTCTGCTGTGGAACGGTCAGCGGTGAGGCCGGCCCGAAGTTGGCCAGCCAGAACTTACCCGGCCCGGCGATCACGATGCGCCGTTCCTTCTGGTCATACACCAGGCGGGGACATTCAATGACGGTGCGGCTAGTGTCCGACTCAGTGGTGAGTTCCACAGACCGTGTAGCCACTAGCTTGGCCAGCTGCACGTTCCGCTTGCGGCTGTCGCTGCCGGTTAGAGCCACCCGTTCCGACAGGAAGACTTCCAGCTTGTTGCAGCCGATGGCCATCTCGCCCTGGCGAACGCTGACATCGCCGACGAACTCGGCGACCAGGCCATCGAAGAACATCTCACGCTGCCATCCGATCTGGACCGGCGTTTGCTGCTTGTCAGAGGCCTGGCTGGTAGCCAGCTGGACGGAGGCGGTCAGCTCCATTTCGCCGGCGCCTTGAACCCAGGCGACCTGAGTGGGCTGGTCAAAACCGATCGTTTCGCCTCGGATGGTCAGGCCGTGGGCGATGATGGTGGCCGGTTTGCCGTTGACTTCGAAGAAGTGGCCACGCTGCAGAGTCTTGACGTGAACCGTATCGGCTGTGATTTCGGTAACCTGCTCCCCGTCGGTGCTCTGCACCACACGCACCGCTTCCTGCGCCCAGATCTCGCGGGCCTCGGTCCTCTCGCCTCGCACTGCCAGGGTCACGCGAATCTGGCCGGCATCAATAGCCACGTGCTTGCCGGGCTTCGGTTCGGAGATTCGTCCTGGTTGCTGTCCTGGCGGTGCCAGTGGTGGTGTTCCGGCCTCCGGCTCGTCATCCGCGACGGCCGGGCGTATGCCCTTGACGCGGACGGCAGGGCCATCGCGCCAGACGGCAAATTGCCACAGTCCGGGGAGGCGGCTCTGTCGGGGCTGGGGTGCGGCAGCGGGTTTCTCGACAATGGCCGTCAGCAGCGTGGTCCGGAGCGTCAGGGTAGGGGCGCTCAACACGACCTCGCCCGACGCTTCGATTCGGCTCGGCAACGTGCCGTGCTGGTCCGTGCTGTCCGGGGGGGCGGCGGTTGAATCGAACCAGAGGCGCACGGCTCTCGTTGCTGTCAACTCACCGCGGCTGCCCTGCTGCACGCGGACGTTTCCTTTCAGTACCGCGATCTGCCGGTTCCCTTCCGTGTCCAGGACGGCCTCCTGCTGCCATGATGCAGTGGTGCCCTGGTCGTTGCCGTCGGCCGTCACGAGGCGGCCGGCGCCGGGGGCATGCGCTCGAAACCGCTTCTCCGGCAGGAACGCCAGGTCCAACGTGGGGACGAACAGCTGGAACCGCCCGTAACGGGCAGCAACTTCGCTGTCGCCGGTAAGCTGCACCCGCTTCGCCTGGTGATCGTAGACGAGCCGGGTAGCGATGGCCTGGAGATTACGGCTGGGTGAGAGGACCGTGACCGGCTGCCCGCTTGCGATGACTTGCTGGAGCGTGACTGCCGGCGGCTGTTGGCCGCTGCGCCGACGCGGTCGGTCGGCAGGTGCGGTGCCTTTCTGGAACTTCAGGCGGAGCTCATCTGCGGTGAGGACATCGGGCGGGGCGTCGGGCACCTGCATCGTCACCCGGACCTGCTTGTGGAATGCCGCGGTGAACTCGGCGGCGTCTACGACCAGTGGGCCGATGCACGTTACGCGGACCGCCTGTTTGCCGGCCTGCTCCTCGGGCTGTTTGCCGAGCACGGCCTGGGCGACCTGGCTGACCAGAGCGTCGACTCGGACGTTGCGCGCAAGCTGTAGGGACTCGACACGCAGTCGGTCGTCGGCTTCCGTGAGCGTTACCCGGCCGTCCTCCCCCTCGAGAACGATCTGGTCCACGGTAATGCGGATCTTGCCGGTTGACCAGACGAGCCGTCGTTTGCGATGGTACGTGACGTTTTCCAGGTGCACGTACACGTCGTCGGCCGGGTCGGTGGTGCCGCGGTTCCACGCAATGCGAACGTTCTGCTCGGCGCGGGCGATGACCGGTCGCATCTCCGAGAAGCTGGCCAGGCTGATAGGCCGCTCGAACTGGAGCCGGGCTTTGCCGGCTGAGAGCACGTAGGACTCGATCGAGTCGCTGTCATGCTCGACCAACCGGACGATACTCACCGGGGCCAGCACCATGCTCTTCTTCGTGGGGAACCGGTACTCGTTTGCGTACAGGAAGATGTCCTGGTCGGCCCAGTAAAGGCTGATGACCGCATTGGCTTGCCAGGAGTCCTCGCCGAACGTGTCCACAGCGACTCGGTGCGCAACGTCGGTGTTTTCGGCCAGCCGGCGCCAGTGGGCCGATTGGGCCGGGTTGGGCAAGAGCTCGGGGCTCAGTTCTGGCAATCCCCACAGTCGCTTGAAGGCAGCGACGTAGAGGGCGTAGCAGAACATCAGCGCGCTGAATGCAATAACGGCGAGAACGATTCGGCGGATCATCCCGTGGACCCTAGCGGCCCAGTACTTAGCCGACCAGTCTCCGGGGCTAGGCGTCGTAGATTTCCATCACCTTGTCCCAGAGGCCCTGGGCACGGAGCAGGAACTCAACCAGTTCGCGGACGGCCCCCCGACCGCCGGGGCTGTTGGTCACCAGGTGGGCGGCTGCACGCACTTCGCCGACAGCGTCCGCGACCGCAACGGCCAGTCCGACCTCGCGCATGGCTGTCAAATCGGGCAGGTCGTCGCCGATAAAGCAGGTCTGCTCCGACGAGACCTTCTCCGTGGCCATTAGCTCGCGGATTGCCCGTGCTTTGTCAAGCCGACCTTGCACGACGTGGTGCACGGACAGTTCCGCTGCGCGGTGGAAAACCGGCTCGGCGGTGCGGCCACTCAAGATCGCTGACCGCTTGCCGCAGCGGTGCCAGTAAGCCAGGGCGGCCCCGTCGCGTACGTAAAAGGTCTTCCACTCGCGACCGTCCGGACCTATGGTGATCGCGCCGGTGGTCAGGACGCCGTCGACGTCCATCACCAGTAGCTCGATCCGCCGCGCACGTTCGGTGAGGTCGGACATCGTTCCGTCCCCCCTGCAAGGTACCGCGCTGCTCAAGCGGCCTGCCGGATCTCGTCGGGAATCAGGCTGATCACATCCGTGATGTCGACGATGCCCACGGGCTTGCCATCGTCGTCCAGCACCGGTAGTTGGCTGTACTTGCCTGCTGACAGCAGCTCCACAGCGTCGCGCACGGTCGCGGAACAGTGGATTGTCCTGGGGGACCTGGTCATCACCGCATCAATTGGCAGCCCCAGCGGATCGTCGTGCTGCTGGCCGAGCAGCCGGACCAGGTCACCGTCGGTGAAGATGCCGCGCAGGCGGCCGGAGCCGTCGACGATCAGGATCGCGCCCGTGCGCCGACCGGGGCGATGGGCTTCGATGATCGCCTCGCGAACAGACCGGCCCGTGTGAGCGATCCGCATGGCGTTCCCGGTCCGCATGATGGTGCGCACCGATGAAGAGAGCTTGCCGAGGCTGCCAGCCGGGTGGAACGCGGCGAACTGCTCGGGGGCAAATCGCCTGGCTTTACTCAGCGCAAAAGCCAGCGCGTCGCCGACTGCCATCATCGCGGTCGTCGACGTGCTGGGGGCCAGGCCGAGCGGGCAGGCTTCGGCCAGCGTGCCGAGGACGATCGCGATGTCCGCGCCGCGAGCCAGCTGAGACTGTCCCCGGCCGGTGATGGCGATCAGCGGGGCACCGAGCCGTCGGATCGGCTCGATCAGCCGTACCACCTCCTCAGTCTCGCCACTGTAGGACAAAGCCAGCACGACGTCCTCCCGGCTGATCCGCCCCAGGTCACCGTGCAGCGCCTCAGCCGGATGCAGCGGGTGGGCCCGCGTACCGGTGGACGCTAGCGTGGCGGCAATCTTCTGGCCAACCAGCCCCGCCTTACCCATGCCGGTGACAATCACCGAACCGCGGCAGCGGAGGATGGTTTCCACGGCCCGCTCGAATGCTTCATCCAGCCGGTCGCGCACGGCGAGCAGGGCCTCAGCTTCCGTTTCCAGGACCGTGCGGGCGTAATCGAGATGATCGTATCGAACGCTTCGCCAGTTCTCGGCCATGGTCAACGTAGACCTCGCCTCCTGCGCATGATTGCTGTCCGACACACCGGCACGCTAGGCCAGCGGTCCGACCGTGTCAACGACGGTTCGGTGGCACGGTGCGTTTCAGGGTTTGCAGCACACCCGGGCACGCGGAGGCGGTGCTACGGTCTCGCGCCGTGCCATCAGTTGCGGTGGTGCCCGGCATGGTATTGGTGGCAGACGATTCGGGGGCCGGCGGACCGGGCAGCTTCCGTTCAAACGGGCCAGGGGGGGCTTTAGGCCCCCCGGCCGAGGGTTCACTGGGTCGCGCCGGGGATGTCTACTTGAACCTTTTCTTGCCCTCCGGCCGCGGTTGCGGACCGCGGCGGCTGGGCGGTGTCCCGACCCGTGCCGCGGGCGGTACGCGCCCGCAGCACGGCCTGGCAAGGGGCCTTTTTGCGTCGGGCGGGCTATTCCATCAACGTTGCGGGTGGGGAGCGTATAGCCGCGCCCACCGGCGCGTTCGACGAAGCGGCCGGAGCTATCAGCCTCCTGCCCGGGAAATGCTCCGCTGACACGGCAAGGGTCTCGACCACCGTCTCGCCAGCAAATACAGCGAGCCATCTTCCGTGCCAGGCTGGGCCCAAAAGCTGAAACGTGCCCTCCGTCGCAACGGGTCCGATGGTTGCGGCCCGGTGTGGGCCCGAGATAGACTAGGGATGCTGAATCGGTGGTCGCTGCGGCACAGCCTGTCGAAGCCCACTCCTCCAACGGCCTACGGGCGCCGGCGCCGCGGTTGGCCCTTCGGCTCTGCGTTGCCTGGCGGCAACGCATGAGCAAGTGCGGCCCTCGGCCTGCCTCTGTTGTGTGGGCACACAGGGAGCGGAACCATGGCCAGCCCGCGCCGCGAACGTACTCGGCCCGTGGGCGACGCGCGTGGCCCTTCTGAGCGCACGATACCACTGTGGCACGAGGAGCGTTGCCGGGAGCAGTCCTGTCGCTGCCACGCGGATTGCTTCCAGCCGTGGGCTAGCCCGCTGAACGCCATTTGCCTGCGTGACCGAGCGGACGCTGGGTTTTCAACCCAGCCGCTTCCGCCGGCTAAGACTGCTCGGTACGCATGCCACCTCGAGCAATCGGCACGCGAGTTTCCAGCGGCTCTAACGGTTTCACCCAACGGGGCGCGTCAGCCACGTCCCCGGGGAGGTCTCTCATGGTTGCTCGCACGCGACGGACTCTTGCCTCTGCGATTGCCCGGGCAGCCCGCGCAAGTTGCTCAGGCATCCTGGCCAGCGCGCTGCTGCTACAGACCCTGGCCTACGCCGGCCCCATGCTGTATGAGCTGGAGTTCACTCGCAGCGATGGCACGAGATTCAAGGTGCCAACCCCCGCCAGGTGGCCGCGCGGCAGCACCATCAATGTGTACATCAGGCCAGACCCTTTCGGGAAGGGCAGGGACCGGCTGCTGAAAGAAGGTGTCGAGCGCTGGATAAGCCGCATGAAGCCGCGCGGCATTACCATCAAGGTCAAGATAGCCAATCCACCGGCCGGCGCAAAGAACGTCGTCGATTTCCAATGGCGGGCAGACGGCCGAATTGACGAGAGGCACGTCCTGGGGCCAGGCCCCAACGAAGAGAGCGCGGTAACGGAGGCTGTTGCGAACTTTCCGAACACACCCGGAGGAATGGGGCAGATCGAAAGCGCGATCGTCTACGTGCGCCGGCGGCTGCCGCTAAGGGCCAGTAGGCCTGACGACAAGGTATTCATCCGGAACCTTGCCGAACACGAGATGGTACACGTGTTTGGGTTCCGAGACGAACCGAACGGGTCCGTTAGCAGGCATCGCCAGAGCAGTCGCAACCGCACGCTAAACGCCATCGACAAGCGCGAACTCAACAGCCTCTACCCACTTGCGTCGCGGGCAGAGGCTCGAGGGAGGCCATCGTTGCTCGAGGTAGACCCTGCGCTACGCGTCTTTAAGTATCGCTTCGCCTTTGAACCCGGGGGCGCGGCGCCGCCAAGCCAGGAGCATGTCTCCGTCATTGTGCTCGACATCGAACCGGAGCTGGTCGCTTCTATCCAGGGACCACCGGGCTGGATCACGATTGCCACTCGCGCTCCGATAAGACCAGACCACC
>JALXBF010000095.1 GCA_026991575.1 Planctomycetota bacterium
AAGCGGCCTGCCTCTCCTAGGAGGATTCCTGCTCGGAGACTCGTTCGACGAATTTCTTCGTCGCCGTGTCGATGCGTACCACCTCACCGGGCCTCAAGTACGGCGGGACTTGTACCTTCAGGCCGGTTTCCAGAACGGCCTCCTTGTACTGCGCGGTAACCGTCGCGCCTTTCAGCGGCGGCGGTGTCTCGACGATCTTCAGGTCGACGGTCCTCGGGGGTTCCACCGCCACCGGGCGGTCGTCGCAGTACAACACCGTGACCTCCGTGTTTGGCTTCAAGAACGGCAAGATGTCCTCGATCATCTCGGTGCGGAACGAGATCTGGTCGTACGTTTCCAGGTCCATGAAGTAGTGCTCGTCGCCCGAGGAGTACAGGTATTCCATTGGCTTCTGTTCTACGTAGACCTGTTCGACGTCCTCCGTGCTGCGGAAGCGTCGCTCCGTGGTCAGTCCGGTGTCGAGGTTACGCAGTTTGGTTTGCATGCATGGCACGCCTTTACCCGGCGTAACATGCACGGCCTCCAGGACGGTGTACAGTTGCCCATCGACTCGGATCACCTGTCCACGACGCAACTGAGTCGCTCGCATGCAGATCCTCCTGCGCTAGGCCCGCTCATCCTCCCAATCTTAACCGGCTCCATCCATGCCGACCACGTCCGACCAGTCCCCGGGCCAGTGTCGATCTACCAGGAGTCCAGTGCTCCCCTCGGCCTTGCTGCTTGTAGCGGGATACCGGAGCCTGCACGCGCGATCACCTCGGGGGGGCGGGCCGCGTGACCGGGACGGTTACGCGGACGGACAGGGTGCGTGGTTATGGTGGTCACGGCCGGAATCAGTCGGCTCTGCGCTGCTCGATCTGACCGAGGTGTCCCCGAGCCGGATCACCGGTGGGATGGTGGCCATCGTGAGCTTCGATAGGCTCCAGGTGGGTTAGCACGATCGCCGGGCCATCGATGAGCCGGTAGATTTGCTCCTCAAGCTCGGTCACGCGCCGATGAGCCTCCTCGAGGCTCAGTGCCCCGGGCAGTAGCACGTGCACGTCGACCCAGACCAGGTGGCCACTGCGCCGGTGCCTGAGGCCGTGGTAGCTTGCCTGGTGGCCGCGCACCCAGTGGTCCAGTAGCTGCCGAAGGCGGCGGTCCAACTCCGGGTCACTCTCGTCCATCAGCCCGGACGTTGCTCGCCGGACGAGCGCTACCCCAGAGCAGACCAGCAAGGTGGCTATTAGCAATCCGACGACAGGGTCCAATATCGACCAGCCGGTCAGCGACACCACGACCAACGTTGCCAGGACGCCGCCGCTGGTGAGTGCGTCCGACAGCACGTGTTTGCCGTTGGCAATGAGCACCAGGTTGTCATGCCGCCTGCCGACGCGTATGAGGGTGGTACCGAGGATCGAGTTCACAGCGGCGACGACGCCACAGAGGGCGGCGCCGACGTGCAACATGCTCGGCGTGTACCCACTCAGCAGGTGTTCGGCCGCCGTGTACAGCACGCCCAGGCCGGCTACCACGATCAGCGAACCTTCAACGCCTGCCGAAAAGAACGTGATCTTGTCGTGGCCGTAGAGGTGTTCGCGGTCTGGTGGCTTTCGCGCCAGTGCCAGGCTCCACGCCGCGAATGCGACGGCTGCCAGGTGAACGACGCTCTCGACAGCATCGGACAAGACCGCTACCGAGCCGGTCACTACGAACGCTGTCCACTTCAGCAGCGACAGCAGGACGCTGGCGGCCAACGATGCCTGGATCGCACGCCGCTCGGCGGGGCTGGGGGTCGTGGCCAGGAGACCTCGGTGGTTGAGGTTGGTCATCGTCCGGTTCGTACTCCGGGGGCGCGGCGGGCCGGCCGGCCGCAGGGCGCCGGCTGCGGTTTCGTACAATTGTTCACCTGGTACGTTGGGGGGCGGCGGGGCTGTTTGGCACGGCAACGGGATGGGCCATGGCGAAGAAACGTAGCACACGCGCCGGCCGGGCAACCGGGACGAAGACCGCTGCCAGAGCTCAGAAGCGGGCGCCTCGGCAGCAGCCGCAGGCGGCGACGGCGAGCGCCGAGGAGCTCAAGGAGCTCAAGAAGCGCGTCCGCACCATTATCCGCCGCCTGAAGAAAGCCTATCCGGATGCCCGACCGGAGTTGCGGTTCAGCAACCCGTTGGAGCTGCTGGTGGCGACCGTTCTGTCTGCCCAGTGCACAGACGAGCGGGTGAACCGCGTGACGGAGAGCCTTTTCAAGAAGTACCGCTCTGCCGAGGACTATGCTAAGGCAGATCGCAAGCAGCTCGAAGAGGAGATCAAACCGACGGGCTTCTATCGGCGCAAGGCAGAGCTGATTCAGCAGATGGCCCGTGCACTGGTTGAGCAGTTCGGCGGCGAGGTGCCCCGAACGATCGAGGAGATGACCAGATTGCCGGGGGTTGGCCGAAAGACGGCCAATGTGGTGCTCGGGGCGGCCATGGGGGTTGCCAGCGGCATTGTGGTCGACACGCACGTGCACCGCGTGGCACGCCGCTTGGGGCTGACCCGGCAGAAGGATCCGGACAAGATCGAGCAGGATCTGATGCAGCTGGTGCCGCGGTCCGAGTGGATCCACTTCGGGATGAGCCTCGTGCTCCACGGGCGGTACGTGTGCACGGCGCGGAAGCCGAAGTGCGATCAGTGCATCCTGTCGGATGTGTGTCCCAAGGTGGGCGTCAAGTAGGCCGACGACCAGGGCGGCGGGACACGAGCATGATACTAACGGCTGCTGAGATACGCAAGCATCTGGGCAGCAAGATCATCATCGAGCCGTTTGACGAGTCGTTGCTGAACCCGAACAGCTACAACCTCAGGCTGCACGACGAGCTGCTCGTGTACGAAGAGGTCGTGCTCGACATGAAGCGACCCAACCGGGTGCGCCGTATCAAGATTCCGCCCGAAGGCCTGGTCCTCCATCCCAATCAGCTCTACCTCGGCCGCACCTTGGAACGCACCGAGACCCACGGGTTCGTGCCCATGATCGAGGGGCGCTCATCCGTTGGTAGACTTGGCCTCTTTGTGCACGTGACCGCCGGTTTTGGCGACGTGGGCTTTCGCGGCTACTGGACGCTGGAAATGTTCGCCATCCATCCAGTACGCATCTACCCGTTTGTGCCGGTGTGTCAGATCTACTATCACACGGTCCAAGGCGAGATCGAAGAATACAGTAGCGACAAATACCAGGACAGCGACGACATCCAGCCGTCGCTCCTGTTCAAGGAGTTGGGGATCCGGCAGGATCCCCAGCGCGAGTTGCCCTTCCCGGGCAGTAACCCACGGTAGGTTGCCGAGCGCGTGGCCGAACCAGCGGACCTGAAGCAACAACTCAAAGAAGCCGCGCTGCAGCTGGGCTTTGACGCGGTGGGGATCGCTCCGGCCGTTCCGCCTCCCCACTACGACTTCTTTCGGCGCTGGTTGCAGCACGGCTACCACGGGCAGATGCAGTACATGGCTCGGTGGGCCGACGCCCGTGGTCAGCTAGACCGCGTCCTGCCGGGCACTCGCTCCGTGGTGGTCGTGCTCAAGTCATACAACGATCAGCAGCGGGACGAGTCCGACGCCTGGGCTGACGCGCGCATCAGCCGCTACGCACGCCGGCCAGACTACCATCGTGTGCTCAAGGGACTGCTCCGCCGGCTGGGCGACGAGCTGCGCCGGCTGGTGCCCGAAGCACAGTGCCGTGCTGTCGTGGACACGGCGCCGCTGCTAGAACGCGACTACGGCTGGCTCGCAGGGCTCGGCTGGATCGGCAAGAACACGATGTTGATCCACCGAAAGTTGGGCAGCTGGGTGTTCATCGGCGCACTGCTGACGACCGCCGACATCGAACCCGACGATCCGTTCCCCACGGACCATTGTGGTACGTGCACCCGCTGTCTGGACGTGTGTCCGACCGATGCGCTGCTGGAACCGTATGTGCTGGATGCGCGTCGCTGCATCTCGTATCTGACCATCGAACTTAGGGGTGCGCTGGCTCCGGAGGATCGCGACCGGCTGCACGGTTGGCTCTTCGGCTGCGACCTCTGTCAGGAAGTGTGTCCGTGGAACCGCCGGGCGCTCAGTCCGCGAGTAGATCTGCTACCGCGGGACGCACGCTTGGACCGGCTTACCGACCCGGTCGCGGTCCTTGAACTGGATGACGAATCGTTGGACCAACTGATCCGCGAAACGCCACTGGAACGGGCCGGCGTCGAGGGGCTGAAACGCAACGCTGCGCTCTTGTTGGCGCAGCGTCGCGACGGCCGTGCCGAGCGAGCGTTGAAGCGGGCGCTTGCACACCGCTCTGAGGTCGTGCGCGACGCCGCACGATGGGCGCTGGAACGTTGGGCCGAGAAGCAGAAGGCGCGAGACGGCACCGAGGAGCTGATGGCCGGTGAGAGGTGCCATTGAGTCGCGGATCGGCTTGTGGCCTAGGCAGCCTTCCCCAGGTCCCTCTCACAGCGAGCAACTGTTTCACCCGGACCAGCACCGGCTGCTCCCGACACACGCCGTGCCTGCAGCAGCAGCGCGGAGTTTGCACAGAAGAGTACAACGCCTGCCCAGAAGAATGCTCCCCCGGCTTGCATGTACTTGTGTCCGTAGCCGCCCGGACCGATCCAACCAGCCAGCTCGGGGCTGGTCAACGCCATCAGTAGGAACGTCACGCTTAGCGCGCCGGCCAGTAGCACGCGTTCGAGCCGACTGCGTGCGCGGAGCCACAAATGGGCAGTCACCACTGCCACCGGGACGCAGATGCTGACGTAGTGGTGCTTCCAGCTGCGTTCAGAAAGAAACAGCATCGCCAGTAAGATGAGCGCGAATTCGGCACCGAGCCGCCAGTCTGTGCGGTCCTCGGTGGGTGTCCGGCATATGTAGGCCAGCCACAGGAGAATGCCGGCGACCAGCGCCCGCAGCAACCACCATGCCTGGCGTTTGCTGAGGTTCAGGACGTTGGCTTGAACAATCCGGTCGTCTTCGAACTCGATCCCAGGGCTGGGCGTGGTCAACCGGTACAGAACCCCCGGCAGAGACTGGTTCACCTGTCTGGTTTCCACCTCACCGCGAAGCACGTACGGTTCGACCATCAACCGGACCCATGAGCGGAGCAGGACGAGGTTGTGTTTCATCCCAAGCACCGTGCCGGGGATAACGATCAGGAACAGGAGCAGGCCGATCATCGAGCCAGCTACGACGCGCCACTGCCGTTTCCATGCAAAGTAAGGAATGAACAAGGCCGGGGTGACTTTGAAGGTGGTTGCCAGCGCGATACCAACGCCTGCCAGCATGTCCCAGCGGTGGCGATAGCACCAGAGACTGGCCAACACGACGAACACGACCAGGATGTTCACGTTGCCATGCTGTAAGTCGCCGAGCAGCGGTCTGATGCTCACGATCCCAACGACAGCGATCGCTGTAAGCGGCAGCTGCTGGCCCTTGCCGACCGCGAAGCGGATCGCGGCGGCCAGGCACCCCAGTGCCATGCACGCTTTCAGGAAGAACCACACCATGGCGCCGGCAACCGGGGGCAGAAGTGTCAACGGGTAGAGCACAAGTGCCATCAACGGTGGGTTGGGATAAGCGGCGACGGTGTAGACGTTTTCCCCGGCCACTAGCCCCTGAATCAGGCGGATCCAACGGATGAACGCACTGCGGTGATCTGCTGCTTTGTCGAAGTAGGCGACTGCAGCAACACCGATCCCGGCCGCGAAGGCGGCGACGAGCCACAGTAGGCGGCGACGACGGCTTGCGTCGCCGGCCACTGTCAGAACAGTCGCTTGGCTGGTTGGTGCCGGTTTCCCCGCCATCGCAATTGCTGTCAGCGTGTCCCTGTGGGGAATGGAGGCAGCGTTCGTGTGCGGCGCCGTGGTAGCGGTTCCGCCGTACGTGGTCAAGATGGCGTAGGATGCTGTGCTGTGAGGGCGAGATGGCTGGCGGAGGGTCGTAAGGGAGCGTGATGCGCGCCGGCTTGGGCGGCGGTGCTAGCGGCCGGAAGCAGCGTCTTCTCGGCTCGCAAGCTGCAGCTCCAACGCGATCCGCCGCGCCGTCTCGGTCTGTAGCCACTTCGCTTGCGTCCGCAACAGGTGGCGAAGTTGCGTGAACTGTCGGTCATTGCGGTGTTGCACCCAGGCTGCACCGAGCACTGTGCCGATCAGGGCGCCCAGGGCCAGGCCGTAGGCCAGCCAGCGGATCCGTTGCGTAGGGATGCCGGGTTGTCGGGGTGGCCGCTCCGACACGAGTGCTACGGCTGCCGAAGGCGGTTCAGGGCACTCAGGCCGTGCCGAACCACTTGGCTGCCGCTGTTGATACGCCGCCTCCTGTTGGCGCGAGCCGGCCGTGGCAAAGGCGTTGCGTGCTACAGCGCAGGAGGGGGCGGACCCGGTGGGCTGGCGGTCTGCGGTCGCCTTGGCACGTGCCCGCCTGGCAGAAGACCAGGCGGTGCGCCGAGCAGGCGGCGATTGCTGGTCCATACCGCTTGCCGGCGTGGTCGCGCCAGGGTGCTGGTTCGCTGGGGTCCGTTGCTGCTGCCCAGCCGTTCGTTCTGCCCGTTCTGCTTGTGCCGGCGTACCGTCGGGGCAGAGCCACTCCTTGGGGAGCTGCGCGGGGGGCAGTTCCGACTCGTCGCCGTACAGCCAGGCGTAGGCAAGTTCTTCGAGGTCATCGCGCCGGCGTACGTGGTCGCGGCAGTGCGCACAGTCGGCCGAGGTGCCCAGAACTGCACCGCAGGACGGGCATCGTCTGCTGCTCATGGCCGCCACCCGGGGCCGCACGGCCCATCTCTAGTAGTCTTGTTTCGGCAGCGCCTGCAGCGCGCGCACGAACTCCTTCATACTGCGGATTCGCCGCTGCGGGTTCGATGCCATTCCGCGCATCAGGAGCCGCACAATGTCGTCGTCCAGGTCGGGCCTGTACTCGCGCGGGTCGCGTGGTGGCAGATTGATCCGCGCTAGCAGCGCTTGCTGCGAATCGTGGGCTTCCCAGGGCAGGTGTCCGGTGAGCAATTCGTAGGCGGTGACTGCAAACGAGAAGATATCGATCCGCTCGTCCGTCGGGTGCCGGCGGATCAGCTCCGGGGCCATGTACTCCTTTGAGCCCGTGCGATTGCCCGGAGCACGAAACTCCGGCGTATTCGGCACGGCCAGCCCGAAGTCGATGATCTTGAGCCCCCCGTCACGGGTCACGAGGATGTTGCGCGGGTTGAAATCGCGATGGATGTAGCCGGCCTCATGAATGTACGCCAGCCCCTCGCCGGCCTTGGTCAGAATCTCGATTCTCCGCCCGTCCAGGCTGGGATCGTTCGTGTGGATGAGCACGTTGAGTCCAACGCCGTCGACGTACTCCATCACGAGGAACTGCTCATCAGTGGTTAGCACACCATGATCGTATGTGGTGACCACGTACGGATGCCGAAGCGAGACGGCGATCTCACCCTCTGGCGGCTTCTTCTTGCCCTGAAAGACGCGGGCCATGAGTCGTTCGGTTTTTTCCTTGTCGAGAATTTTCAACGCGACGGTGCGGCCGAGCTGTAGGTCGTGTGCCTTGTACAGCTTGGACATGCTGCCCTGGCCGATGCGCACGAGACTGGCGAACCGCTTGTTCAGCTCGACCTTCTTACCTCTGGACAGAAACTCGCGCAGTTTCTGAAGCATTTGCCCGTCGTTCCCGTGCGTGGTTGGTCAGCAACCACTGCCACTACTTGCCGCAGTAATCGATGATGTTTGCAATCTCGGTCCGCAGATTCTGCCGCTCGACGATGCGATCCACGAAGCCATGCTTTAGCAAGAACTCACTCGTCTGGAATCCCTCGGGCAACTCGATCCGCACCGTCGCCCAGATGGTGCGTGGACCGGCAAACCCGATCAGTGCCTTCGGCTCGGCCAGGATGACATCGCCGAGCGAAGCAAAACTCGCGGCCACGCCGCCCATGGTCGGGTTGGTCAGCACCGAGATGAACAGGCCGCCAGCCGCGTCGAAGCGGGCTAGCGCCGCAGAGACTTTCGCCATCTGCATCAGAGACAGGATCCCTTCGTGCATCCGCGCGCCGCCCCCGGAGCCGGAAACGATCACGAGCGGCAACTCCTGCCGCATCGCCTCCTCGATTGCCCGCGTAAGCTTCTCCCCGACCACCGACGCCATGCTGCCCATGATGAAAGCCGAGTCCGTGACGCCAATCACACAGGGGCGGCCACGGATGTACCCACGGCCGACAATGGCCGCCTCCGGCAGCCCGCTCTTGCGCTGCTCATCGTAAAGCCGCTGGACGTACGGCTTTCGGTCGACGAAACCCAGCGGATCAGTCGGCCACAGGTCAGCGAACCACTCCTCGAAGCTGCCCTCGTCGAGCAGCTGAGCGATCCGTTTCCGCGCCGGCACATAGAAGTGATAGTTGCATTCCGGACACACGCCCAGCCGTCGCTCGGCCTCTTTGCGAAAGATCGTCGTGCGGCACGACGGACACCGCACCCAGAGACCTTCAGGGATGCCTCGCTTCGACGGCCACTGACTCCTTGACGACGTTGCCCTGTCGTTGGACATGTCGCTCCGGCTGGTCTGGTCCGACGTTCATGAGCATAGCAAGTCACGTCTGTCTTCAGCTAGATTCTACACGGAGCGACGCATGCCGGTAGGTGGATCCTCGCGCCGCCATCCGCGATCCGGACTTCGCACCGTGCGCGCACGAACCCTGGTGTTCGACCGTCGTGCGCCGGATCGGCTGACTCGTGGGCCTGCGGACGGTCGGATCGGCGGGTTAGTCGGTGATGTCGGGACGGGTCTGCTCAGCCTGGGTTGGCACGAGCGGCGCATCAGTTCTCCGACTGGCCAGCCGCCACAGCACGGGTGCGAACCGTCGAAGGCGGCCGCCGCCGACTACCGGCCGGGCCGAATCTGTCATCGATGCAGCGACCGCGTTGCGCCGCCAACACAGCACCGTGAAGCTCAGGGAGACGGCGGCGGCCAGAGCGGCGTATGCCAGGAACATCGCGGTGAACCCGTACTGATCGATGATCCAGCCGAGCGTGGGAGCCATGATAAAGTTGGCCAGGTCAACCAGCCCCAGCGTCACGGCAACTCCCGTAACCGTGTAGTCCTGTGGAAAATGTCCGGCGCCCAGGGCCGTCACGCATGGGAACATAATCGCGTGTCCCGTACCACCGATCAACGCAACGAGTGCAAGCGCCACGTAAGAGTCGACCCAGAGGAACGCCAATCCGGTAACGCCATATAGCAAGCAAGCGATCAGGATGGCCCGTTCCAGGCCGAGCCGCTCCGGCACGCGGCGGCCGATCACCCTCACGCACAGCGCCCAGAGGGCGTAGATCGCGAAGAACGGCCCGATGCCTTGTAAGCCGCGGGCCGCCACGAACCGGGTCAGAAACGTGAAGACCACGGACTGGGCAGCTCCCATCAGCAGCGTCACCGGGACGACCGTACTCGGGAAGAAGCGAAGCAGCACGTTCACCAGCGGGAGCTCGGGGCGGCGCGTGTGCCAGGCTGCCGACGGTTGGGCGACGGCGACAAGCACGATGGCCAGTTCCAGAAATGCCAGCGCGGCGGCGAGCCCGAAGAGTGCCTTGTACTGCCACCAGGGACTGAGTGGTAAACGAAACACGGCGTCGGCAAGCTGCGGGCCGAGGACCATACCCAGGAACCCCGACGTCCCCATCAGACCGACTGCTTCTGCCCGGCGTGGCGTCGGAACGCCGCGCCAGACGAAGCCCACGGCGCAACAGAACATCGCTGCCAGTGCCACGGAGAAGGCCACACGCAGGACGTAGATCAGCGGGCCCACCCGCTCCACGAGCAGGAAACCGACTGACGCTGCCGCATAGAGCACGGCGCCGGCGACCCAGGGCCACCGCAAGCCGCGATGATCGGCCTGCCATCCGGTAAGGATGCGTGCCAGTACGGCGCCCAGCATGCCGACGCCCCAGATGGTCCCGGTTGCAGTGGCACTTCCGCCAAGGAAGTCCACGAAGTCGGCGAACCGGAAGTGCAACGCGAACGCGGTTACAGCGCACCCGTTGGCCGCGTACGCAAGCCAGAACGAGCGATCGTAGACAGAGCGGCGTAAGGGCGCGTGGGCGGATTGTGCGGAGGCGTTGATCAGGTGGGCCACAGCTTGTTGCCACGAATCGCGTGCCGCCCGTGGTGTCACATGGATTCTAGCCGTAGATGCAAGCGGGCAGATTGGCAGGGAACGCTGCCCCCCGGGCGAGCCGGTTCCGGTGATCCGAGTGCGCTGATGGGGCTTAGAATTGAAGTTGTCGCCGGTTGCCTGCGTGTGCCCTGTTTCCGGGCCGCAGCCAACGCTGGCCACAACAACGAAGCGGTCACCGGTACGATGCGGGTGGTCGCGGGATTCGGCCGTGCGGTTCAGTCGACGATGCTGGCCGAGCGCCCCGGCGGTACCGGTACGACGGACCAGCACGCGCAACTCACGCGGAGGTCACATGGCACCGGACCAAGAACACGTGCGGAGACAAGGTCCCATTCGGCTCAGTCGCAAAGCGTTGCGGACGGCTGAACCTGCCATCTCCCGATTGATCGAAATGGCCCTGCGCCACGAAGGCCTCATTTCGCTTGCGCCGGGCCTGGTCGATGAGGAGACGCTACCGGTGGCCGAGACCCTGGCCGCGTGCCACGAGGTGCTGGCGGATGCGCACCTGGGACGCCGCGCGCTGCAGTACGGGACGACGCAAGGGTTACCCGAACTGCGCGAACTGCTGGCAGCGCATCTCGAGCAGCTCGATCGTACCAGCGGCGCGACGCAGCAGTACGACCCGGCACGCATCGTTGTTGGTACAGGGTCGCAGCAGCTTCTATATCTGATCGCCCAGACGCTGCTCGATCCTGACGACATCGTGTTGACCACCGCTCCCGACTACTTCGTCTACGTGGCTACCCTGGAGAGCGCCGGCGCGGAGCTCTGGGGGGTGCCCATGGACGAGCACGGCGTGATCCCGGAGGCGCTGGACGAGTTGCTTCGCTATCTGGACCGTCAGGGCGATCTGTGGCGGGTGAAATTCCTTTACTGTGTTAGCTACTACCACAATCCCACGGGGGTGTGCACGGCGGCCGAACGGCGAGCCGCCATCCTGGAAACGTTGGAGCGGTGGTCCCGCTACGGTCCAATTCTGCTTCTGGAGGATGCGGCGTACCGGGAGCTCGGGGAAGATGATGTGCCGCCGGCCCCGAGCTTCGTGTCGTACGACGACAGCAACCAGAGAGTGATTCTGTGCCAGACGTTCTCCAAGCCATTTGCTCCGGGACTTAAGTGCGGTTATGCCTACTTGCCCGAGGACCTGGTTGAACCGATTCTGCGTGAGAAGAGTAACCACGACTTCGGGTCGGCCAACCTGGTTCAATACCTGATCGCTACCCTCCTGCGCAGCGGCGCGTACCACCGGCAGGCCGCCTTGCTGCGCCGGCAGTACAGCCAGAAGCGGCGCCGGCTAATCGGAGCGCTGGAACGCTACTGTGACGAGTACCAGGTCACACTGCGGTGGACGAAGCCCTCGGGGGGCCTGTACGTCTGGCTGATCGCGCCGCCGGAGTTAGACACACGCAGCGCTGCCGGTCTTTTCCATCGCTGTGTGGCCAATGGTGTGCTGTACGTGCCTGGCGAGTACTGCTTCCTGGGCATTCGTGCGCTGCAGCCCGATACACCGCTCGGTAGTGCCAGGAACACCTTGCGGTTGGCCTATGGCCACTGTCCCACGGAGCAGCTTGAGGAGGGCGTGCGTCGGCTGGTGGCAAGCATCGCTGAGGAGCTTGCTCATGCTTCCAGCCAGCAAGCGCATGGCTCGTCCTAGCGGTGAGTCTCAGTGTTGCGGGACTGGGGTTGCGTTCGTTCCCCCTTTGCTGAGCTCTGACATCCGGTGACCGACAGGGCGTGGTTGGGGCCGCAAACGTTCGGTCACTCGACATGCTGCCGTGGTTGTGATAAAGTGACGTGAGCTGGCCCACCGAGTTGAGCCTTTCCTTGCTGGTTTCCGCCCGTGGCGGCGGGCATTCGAGACGCTACGCTGAAGGAGGTGAACCGCATGGCCCAGACCAGACGCTCCTTTCTGAAGACGGCTGCGGCCGCAGCGTCGGCAGCCTTTGTTGTGCCACGCTTCGCGATCGCGCGCGATCGTTCCCCGAACTCGAAACTGAACATTGCGATCATTGGGGCGGGGGGCCGCGGTGCCGGCAACCTCAGCGCAGTGGCCAGTGAGAACATCGTTGCCCTCTGTGACGTGGACGAGCGGCGTGCGGCAGCGGCCTACGATCGGTTCCCCAAGGCCAAGAAGTACCGCGACTTCCGCAAGATGCTCGACGAGATGCACGCCCAGATCGACGCGGTCGTGGTCAGCACGCCCGACCATACGCATGCGGTGGCTTCCGTGGCCGCCATGAAGCTGGGCAAGCATGTCTACTGCGAGAAGCCGTTGACGCGTTCGATTTATGAGGCGCGGGTCATGCGTGAAGTGGCCCGCGAGCAGGGGGTGGTCACGCAAATGGGCAATCAGGGCCACGCGAACACCGCTGCGCGTCGGGCCGTGGAGGTGATCCGTAGCGGTGTCATCGGTGATGTGCTGGAAGTGCATGCATGGACGGATCGACCGATATGGCCGCAAGGCATCGATCGTCCCAAGGATGAACCGCCTGTCCCGAAAACGCTGGACTGGGATCTCTGGCTTGGCCCCGCCCCGTACCGGCCGTACCATCCCGCGTACGTTCCGTTCAAGTGGCGCGGCTGGTGGGATTTTGGCACCGGTGCGCTTGGCGACATGGCCTGCCACATTCTGGACGTCGCCTTCTGGGCGCTAAATCTGGTGGACCCGGTGAGTGTCGAGGCGGAGGTTTCCGACAACCACAAGCCGGAGACGTTCCCGAAGTGGTCCATCATCACGTATCAGTTTCCGAAGCGAGGTGACCTGCCGCCTTGCAAGCTCGTTTGGTATGACGGGGGCAAGATGCCCGCGCCTGAGCTGGCGCCGGGGGTGAAGCTGCCGAAGAACGGTACGATCCTGGTCGGCACCAAGGGCACGCTGGTGACGCTGGATGCGTACGGTGGCAAGTACAAGCTGCTGCCGGAAAAAGAGTTCGAGGGCTTTGAGCCGCCCGAAATGAAGCTGCCCGTTTCTCCCGGGCACCACCGCGAATGGATTCTGGCGTGCAAGGGAGAGGGCGAGGCGCTGTCGAACTTCGATTACGCGGCCCGGTTGACGGAGACCGTCCTGCTGGGCAATCTGGCCATATGGGCAGGCAAGAAGGTCGAGTGGGATGCCAAGAGCATGTGTTCTAAGAATGCTCCAGAGACGAACGTGATCGTCCGGCCCGAGTTCCGTAAGGGCTGGTCTTTGTGACGAGCGACCGACGGAAGACGAAGAGCCTGGCGTCGGCCCGGCGCAGGAGGCGCGGGCCGACGCTTTTTTGGCAGCAGTCGCTGGTAACCGTGTGCGTTGCGCGGCTAGCATTAGGGTGCGTCTGCGTGACGAATTGTGGTGCCCGACCTGTGGAGGAGCCGGATGAAGGCCGCTTACATCGAAGAAACCGGTGGCCCGGATGTGATCCGCTACGGTGAGCTGCCCGATCCGGAGCCGTCTGAGGGTGAAGTGCTGGTCGAAGTGCACGCGGCGTCGATCAACCCGGTCGACACCTACATCCGCTCTGGCATGATCAACATGCCGATGCCCAAACCGTTCATTCCCGGCTGTGACCTTGCCGGCGTTGTCCGCCGTGTCGGACCGGGCTGCCGTCGCTTTCGCGAGGGCGACCGCGTGTGGGGCTCGAACCAGGGGTTGCTGGGTCGGCAGGGCACGCTGGCCGAGTATGCCGCCGTGCGCGAGGAATGGTTGTACCCGATACCGGAGGGAGTTTCGTTCGAGCAGGCGGCTGCGGCGGCCCTGGTCGGTATCACCGCCCATCTGGGGCTGTTCCGCTGCGCGGGACTACGCGCCGAGGAGGTACTCTACGTCAATGGCGGCACCGGCGGTGTCGGGTCCATGGTTGTCCAGATGGGCAAGATCATTGGGGCGAAGGTCATCACGACTGTTGGTACGGAGGAAAAAGCACGGATCTGTTCCGAGTGGGGCGCGGACTTGGTGCTGAACTACAAGCACGACGATATTGAGACCGAAGTGCTGCGGTTCACCGATGGGCAGGGCGTGCATGTCTGGTATGAGACCCAGCGTGAACCGCTCTTTGATCGCATCGTCCACTGCACCCGCCTGCGCGGTCGGATCGTGATCATGGCCGGCCGTGAGGCGCGGCCTCACTTTCCCGTCGGCCCGTTCTACGTCAAGGACTTGACCATGTACGGCTTTGCCATGTTCAACGCCTCGCCCGACGAGCAGCGGGTCTGCGCGGAGGATATCAACCGATGGCTTGCCAGCGGCCAGCTCAAGCCGCTCATCGGACGCACGTTCCCGCTCTCGCAAGCAGCAGAGGCCCATCGGCTCCAGGAGGAGAACACGTTACGCAAGGCAGGAACGCTGATGGGCAAGATCGTCGTCGTGCCTGACCGGTTCTTGGCTTGATTTGCTTGAGGCTGCGATAGAATTGGCGTCGGTTTGCTGCTGCTGCCGTGCAGGTGGAACCAAAGAGTATGACGGTGCGGTAAGCTGCTGAGGAGGGTCCCATGGCGATTCGTGTGGGCATTAATGGATTTGGCCGGATTGGCCGGCTGGCTTTCCGGGCCATGGCGTTGCGGGAGACGATCGAAGTCGTGGCGGTCAACGATCTGCTCGGCGCCGATGCGCTGGCACAGTTGCTGAAGTATGACAGCGTGCATGGGCCGTTTCCTGGCGACGTGGCTGCCGATGGTGACAAGCTGATCGTCAACGGCCGGTCCATCCAAGTGCTTGGCGTTCGCTCCCCGAAGGAACTGCCTTGGAAGGACCTGGGCGTTGACATTGCGCTGGAGAGCACGGGAATTTTCCGGTCACGGCGCTCGGAGAAGGGGGGCTACGAGGATCATCTCGACGCGGGGGCCAAACGCGTGATCCTCTCGGCTCCGGCGCGCGATGCGATCGACATCACGGTCGTCATCGGCGTCAACGACGACCAGTTGAGGCCAGAGCATCGCTGTATTTCGAACGCAAGCTGCACGACGAATTGCCTGGCACCGATGGTGAAGGTGCTTCATGAGACGTTCGGTATCGAAAAGGCACTCATGACCACGGTGCACGCTTACACCAACGACCAGCGCCTCCTGGATCTTGCTCACAAGGACCCATACCGAGCACGTGCGGCAGCGATCAACATTGTGCCCAGCACCACCGGCGCAGCCGAGGCGGTCACCAAGGCAATTCCCGAACTCGAAGGACGCATCACCGGGATCGCATTCCGCGTCCCGGTACCGTGCGGCAGCGTTACCGACCTGGTCGCCTGGCTCAAGCGGCCGGTGACGGTGCAGGCCGTCAACGCTGCGATGCGCGAAGCTGCCGAAGGCAAGCTCAAGGGAATCCTGCAGTACTCCGAGGATCCGCTCGTTTCCAGCGACATCGTCGGCAATCCTCACTCGTGCATCTTCGTTGCCGATTGGACGCGCGTGGTGGACACGGAGGGCAGGAACCTGGTCAAGGTGGTTGGCTGGTACGACAACGAGTGGGGCTATTCGTGCCGCATTGCTGAGCTGATCGAGAAGGTAGCCCAACTGGGCTAGACTCACAGAGCCGACCACACGGGAAGCTGACCGGGAGAGCCAGCGGGGGAGTATCGTGCCGCGCTACAGGACTGTCCGCGATATCGACGTACGTGACCGTCGTGTCCTCGTGCGCGTCGACTTTAACGTGCCGCTGCGCGAGGACGGTTCGGTGGCTGACGACTGGCGGATTGAAGCCGCGCTACCCACGATCCGGTATTTGCTGGACCAGTCGGCCCGCATCATCCTTGCCAGCCACCTGGGCCGGCCGACAGGCGATCCAGAAGCAGACCGGCGGCTCCGCATGGATGCCGTTGCCCGGCGGTTGAGCCAACGGCTCGGACAGCCCGTGCTGAAGGCCGACGACGTCATCGGTCCGGATGCTCGGACCAAGGCCGGCCAGCTCCAACCGGGCGGCGTGCTCTTGCTGGAGAACCTCCGGTTCCATCCCGGCGAGAAGGCAGGAGATGAGCAGTTTGCTCGTGAGCTGGCCGCCCTGGCAGATGTCTACTGCAATGACGCCTTCGGCACGTGTCACCGTCGTGATGCATCAATGGTCGCCGTCCCGCTGCAATTCCCTGCGGGCAACCGGGTCGCTGGCTTGTTGCTGGCACGTGAGCTGGAGATCCTCGAACAGCTTACCGGCGAGCCGCAGCGGCCGTATGTCGCGGTGATGGGGGGCGCCAAGGTCTCCGACAAGGTGCGCGTGATCCGATCCCTGCTGCAGCGAGTCGATAAGTTGCTGATCGGCGGCGCGATGGTCTACACGCTACGTCTTGCTCGCGGCCTCAAGGTGGGCGCCTCGTTGGTCGAGTTGGACTGGATCGACGAGGCCCGACGGTTGCTGCGCGAAGCGGGCGACAAACTGGTGCTTGCTACCGATCACGTCGTTGCGGAACGGCCCGAGCCCGATGCGGCGATCCAGGTAGTCGAGGCCGACTTCCCCGACGGCTGGTACGGCATGGATATTGGACCGGCAACGCGTGCGCGTTTTGCGGCGATCATCCGCGAAGCCGGCACGGCCGTGTGGAACGGTCCCATGGGTAAGTTCGAGGACGAACCATTCCGGGCTGGCACGCGCGCCGTGGCCGAAGCAATGGCCGAGTGCCAGGGGGTGACTGTCGTCGGCGGGGGTGAGACGGCAGAGGCGGTGCGCATGTTCGGCCTGGCCGACCGCATGACCCATGTTTCGACCGGCGGCGGCGCGTTCCTGAAGTACCTTGAAGGCGGTCAGCTACCGGCGCTGGAAGTGCTGGACGTCGCGTGAACCAGGCTGCTCCACCGCGGCTTAGGTTTGGACCAGGTCGTACACCGCTACCGCTACCGGCCCAAAGATGAGCACCGGCAGCCAGGCCGCCAGCGACGGAGCAATCAGTTCGTGATTCCCCAAGCCGTGGGAAACGTACACCACGCCATGCACCACCGCTGACAACAGGATGCAACTGCCCAGGCTCCAGAACAGCTTCCGGTCTCCAGCACCCAGAACCAACGGCAACGCCAGGAAGACGAGGAGCGTGTTCAGCAACGGTCGCGTGAGCCTGGAGTGCACCAGCACCGCGATCTCTGCGCGGTGAATCGTACGCGGGTTCTGCAGCCGCTTCAGCAACCGGCCAGTGGACTCCAGATGGTACCAGCGTTCGCCGCGATAGACATCTTGCAGGGACACGTCCGATAGCAGCACGTACGTTCCCGGCTCGGGACCTTTTCGCAGAGCGGTGAAAGAAACCTCCAGGTCTCTTGGTTCCGCCTCATACAGGATCCATCGTCCCAGTTCCCCGTCACGCCCCGGGGCCTGATAGACAGCCCGCTCGGCGTGAATCGTGATCAGACGGCCCGCTACCGAACGAGGCAGCACGACGGTGACACGACGTAACGTCGCGTTCTTGCGGTCGATCCGTTGGCCGGCGATCAGGATGCCATTGCTGTCGTAAGCGCCTTCGGCTCCGACGGTCTTCTCGCCGTACGGATCGTCCGGGCTGCGCAACAGCCGATCTCCGATGGCAGGAATCACCCATTCCTGGTTCACGACCACGAGACCGTTGACTGCTACTGTGGCCAACAGGCCACCCAGGATGACGCGCCACGTCGGGACGCCGGCCGACAGGAACGGGATCAGCTCATTCTGGCGGCGCAGCCACCCGAAAACGAAGATCACCGCCAGCAGATTGATGACGGCGGCCAGTCGGTCAAAGAACAGCACGCTGCGCGTGCCATAGTAGAGCGCCATGTAGCGCACCAGGTCGAACGCGGACCGGCTGATTTCGGAGAACTCGTCAAAATTGTTGAACGCGTCGATGACAACGTACAGCGCCACCAGCGACACGAAGCAGATGACGTACGCCGTCAGGAAGCGGCGGATCAGGTAGCGGTCGAACGTTGTCAGTCCGATCCAGCTGGCCAGTGACATCATGTGCTACGCGTCCTTCACACGAGACAGAGCGGCCGGTCGTGACGGCTCGCCCCGGCGCTGGGCCCGAGTCCTCCTTTGTCCGGATCAGTAGCGGATGACCCGTCGCAGCAGCGGCACGGCGGCAACGCCCAGCACTGCGTTGGCCGTCCAGAGGGCGATCCCCGGGTGTGTGATGCCCTCCTTGCTCATGTTCATGCCCAGCAACAACAGCGGATAGTAGGTGACCACGATCGGCAGGAAGCAGGAGACGAACGCGCCAAGGAACTCGCCCCGTTGCTGGATGATCGCAACCGGGCAGCCGATCAGCACGAACAGCACGCTGCCGAACGCCAGGGCAGCGCGCATGTGCAGCTCCGAGCGCAGCCGACGGTACCGGCGCAGAGTGTACGGGTCCGGCTCTTTTTGCTGCTGGGCCTGTGCGGAAAGCCGCTCACGCAGCTTCCTGATTGCGTCCCGCAGTTCGCGCAGCGTCATTTGGCGGGGCGAGTCGCTTGCGGTCAGTGCCATGTCCGGCAATGGGATTGGGAACACGTGCTCGTCCCCCACCTTGACGATGCTGGAGCCGACCTGCACGTCTGCGTCGAACATGCGCACGATGATCCGGCGGTTGGCGAGGTCGAATTCCAGCGTGGCGCGTTCCGCGTACGCGGTAATCAACTCGCCGCTCTGCTGGTCGATTCGTTGGAAGGTTGCGCCGATCAGGGTCCGGCCCTGTACGTCCCGCACGTAGATGGAGCACGGGAGCCGGTTGCTGGTGATCGCGCGTTCGCGCCGCAAGATGTTGTAGACCGTTTCCTCCAGGTGCTCAGCTACCACCTGGGTGATCCTGGCAACCGCCGGCGGGATGACATCATTCAGCGCCCACCAGGTCAGACCGCTGCACAGCAGGGCCAGGGCCACCACCGGGGCAACCAACCGCAACACGTGAATGCCCGCCGCCTTGCATGCCGTGATCTCGCTGTCGGCTGCCATCCGGCCAAAGACCAGCACGACCCCAAATAGCAGCGTCGCCGGAATCGTGTACGGCAACGTACTGGGAAGGACATACGGCACGATCCGGACAATCTGGCCCGGCGTCAGGCCGCGACGCACGGCTTCCGCTGCCAGGCCCGCCCCCAGAAACAGCACGGTCACCCCGGCCAGGGTCAGCAGGAAGGCGCGGATCACGTCAAAGAGCACGTACCGCTGCAACAAACGCATGGCTATCGCTTGCGAACCATCGCTTCAGGACACTCGGCACGACACAGCGTGACTCTTGCAGTTTTTGCAAAACTCCGCAAGGTCAGGATGGGTCCCCATCAGATACCCCCCTGACGCGTTACCCCCGGCAGCTGCCGTTGTCGCGTCTGGCTGCGTTTGCTACAAGCGGCTTAGGCGGACGCGATGCGGCTCGTCCGTTCGGGGAGACGTCCTATGCATCGACCGGGTAGCCTCACCGACTGCTCCGTGCCCGTACGGCCGCCTGTTGCGGCGGTGTCGGTTATGAGGACGGCGCGGCGTCTGCCGATGCGGCACCCGGCGGTGGCGGCGGCCGCACTCGCCGTGCTGTTGTACGCCGCGCTACTCGCCCCGTCGCTGACCGGTCGTGCGGTGCTGGCGCCGACGGACATGCTGATCAGTGCCGGACTGGTCGGCGCCAGTCCCAGTTGGCAACAGCGCGTCGACAGGGCGGCGAACGAACTGCTCTTCGATCCTGTCCTGGTTTTCCTGCCGTGGATGCACTTTGCGGCCGACGAACTCCACCACGGTAGGCTGCCGCTGTGGAACCCTTACATCTTCTGTGGGGCCCCCTTCCTGGCAGCGAACCAATCCGCCTTGTTCTCGCCGTTCCGGTGGCTCTTCTTCGCCGTGCCTGTGCCCGGGACACTGGCCTGGCTCCAGCTTCCGAAAGCTGCGGTGGCGGCTGCCGGTGCCTGTGTGGCACTGGTGGCGCTTGGCGTGCGCCGCTGGCTTGCCATGCTGCTCGGGGCAGCCTATCCGTTGGCCGGTTTCCACTTCGCCTGGTTGCTGTATCCGCTCAGCGACACGGCCGTCTGGCTGCCGTGGGTCTTTGTGACAACCCACCGTTGCGTGGTGCGACCTGACGTGAAAGCCTCTCTGGGGTTGGCCGCTGCCACGGCTCTGTGTTGCCTGGCCGGACACCTGGAGACCGCCGCACAGATCCTACTTGGCTCGGGCCTCTACGCTCTCGCGCTGGCACTCGTGTGCTGCGTGCGCGGCCGGCCTGCCAGAGCAGTACTGGTTGCAGGGCTGTCGCTCGCAGCAGGCTACGGGCTCGGACTTGCTGCAGCGGCACCCCAGATCCTGCCCACTGCCGAATACCTGCTTCGGAGCCAGCGCGTCGCGCTGCGTGCCGAACGACTCATCGAGCAAGGGCTCAGGGAGCCGCACCGGTGGACCGAAGTCCTTCGGATGATCGAACCCTATGCGTTCGGCTCGCGCCAGCGCGGGAGCCACGAGCTGGTCGAGATCTGTTTCAACGAGGGCGGAGTCAACGGATATGTTGGCGCGACGGCGCTGCTGATTCTGGCTCCACTTGGCCTGGCCCAACGGCGCCGACGTCGGTATGCACTGGCCCTTGCGATTGCCGGGCTCATTGCAGCTGCGCCGGCACTTCGCCTGCCCGTGTTGCGGGCCGTCGAACAGCTGCCGCCTCTGAATGCCATGAACAATGCCCGCTGGTTGCTGGTGACCGGCTGGGCTGTGCTGAGCCTGGCTGCGCTTGGCCTGGAAGCGGTGCTTGCCCGCGACCGGAACGTGCAGGCGGTCTGCTGGCTGGTTGCGGCGGTTGGTACGGCGGTGGGAATTTTCGGCCTGCTGGTCGTTATGGCACCGCCCCCGCGGGTCGTGCACCTGTTTACCGCAGAGGCGTGGCCGTGGTTCCGAGTGTATTTCGCTGCGGCTGCGGCCGTGGTGCTTATCGGTGGTGTTCTGTGCGGTGTGGTTGCCTGGCATGCCGCCGCCGCGCCGACTTTACGTCGCGGCCGCATCGTTACGGTCCTCGTACTAGCCCTGGCTTTGCTGCTGCTGGTGGAGCTCTGCTATCATGCCGGCGGCTACAATCCGCAGGTGTCGCCGGCAACCTACTATCCAGAGACTGCCCTCACGGCCGAGCTTCGCCGGCTGGTGGATCGGGACAGCCGGGTACTCGGCCTTGCCGGTGCGTTAGCACCGAACATCGGCATGATGTACGGGCTGAGGGACGTGCGTGGCTACGATGCGGTGGATCCGTTGCCATACGTGGAACTGCTGGCGGCGGCCAACCCCAAGAGTCCTGCCCGCTCCTACGCAGTGACGCTACGTTACTGGTCTGGCCCTCACCCGATCCTCGACGCCCTCGCCGTGCGCTGGGTGGTCAGCCCGGTCAGGTTGCGCACGGATCACTGGTATGAGCACGGCCGGTTCGCTGACCTGTGGCTCTACGAGAACCTGGACGCAATGCCACGCGTCTACGTCCCGGCTCGTGCCCGGGTGGAGCCGCTGCCTGAGAGGCGACTCCGCGAACTTGGCTCTGGAACCGTCCACCCCCGGGAGATGGTGTTGATTTCGGAGAATGTGACGCTGCCACCGGGCCCGTACCGGGGCAGTGCCCGACTGGTGCGGGACGAGCCGTGCGCGGTGGACATTGAAGTGAGGATGGAACGTCCCGGGGTCGTGGTCCTGGCCGATGGCTGGGACCCGGGCTGGCGCGTGAGCATCGATGGCATCCCGGCCCGGCCTCTGCAAGCAAACCACGCCCTACGCGCGGTCGTGGTTCCCGCCGGCGTTCACCTGGTGAGCTGGCGGTATCGGCCGGCCAGCGTCGTGGCCGGGTTCGGGATCGGTGTGGGGGCGTGGTTGGTGCTCGGGGCTATGACGTTGATGCTTGGGAAGCGTCGCCGCGACTCCGTGTGACGTCGGCAGCTGCGCGAGCAAGCTCAATGCCCCCGGCCAGATCCAGGATCGGTGTGGCTCCCTCGATGACCACGTCGTAGAAATGCCTCAGCGCGCGTTCTTCGGCGGCCGGTTCTGCCGTCAGCTGCTCGCGGTGAACTTCGCCCCCATCAGACCATTCGATCGTCTCGGGAAGTCGCACCGTCGCCGTGCCACGCTCTGCGGTTACCCGGATGAGCACCGCATGGGAGCGGGCGTCGTCGTGACCTTGATCGGCTTGCGTGGTGAACGCCACCGTAAACGGAATTCCGCCGACCGTGCCGGACCAACCGGTGCCCGTGCTTGTCAGCGACTCAAGCCGGACTGCTTGGCGATCACGGATCGTGCTGATCCAGTAGATCGCTTGCTGCAGAGCGGCGTCGGCGCTACCGCCAGTGTCAACCCGGTCCGTGCCGACCGTGAACTCAACTTGTTTTGGCGTTCCCAGTCGGTCACGACAGAGCCGGGCTAACCGTGCCGTTGCCGGAGCCCACGACCAACTCAACGCCAGCTCCACGGGTGCCCGGCACGAGGCCAGCCGCTGTGCCGTCTGGGCATCGGCCAGTTCGTCCGCCGGGAGCGGGTAGTTCACCAGAACCGGCTTGTTCAGCTCGCAGCAGGCCAACAATGGCAGCGGCCCGTACCAGGTCGGGCTGACCAGCAGGATGGCTTGCACGTCGCAACGGCTGATCAGTACACGAAAGCCCTCGGTGACATCGCAACCCAACTCGACTGCCTGGCGTCGTGCGCGGTGCGCGACCGGGTCGTGCAGGCTGACGACGAGAAAGAGGTTCGAGAGGCGGTCAAGAACGGGGCGAATCCGTTCGTGCCAGCTCTGGCCCAGGCCGATGACTCCCACTTGCAGCGGCACCTGTTCGTCTCCTTGCCCGAGCAGTTCAGCGTTCCAGGGAAGTGAGGGCCTCGTGCAGTGTGGCCAGTTGCCTGGCTACGGCCTGCTGGTCCACCTGAGCGGCTAGCTCGCCGAAACCAGCCCGCCGCAGCATGTCCGGCAGGTCGCGCTGCAGCCGGTGGAGTGTCCATTCGAGCATGTCGCCAATCTCTTCGTCCTTGGCATGGTGCACTTCGTTCTTGCCTTCAGGAGCGTAGACGTAGCGGGGATCGTGCGCGAAGCAGTAAAACTCCAAGAGGCGTGCCTCACTCGGGCCGCCATGACGCCATACCGAGATGACTGGCCCTTCATCATCCAGCTCGCGGGCATACTCGAGCACGATCCGGATCGGGCCCGCGACAACGCTGCGGATGTGCCTGCGCTCGACCGTCATTGTCTGCCTCTCCCTGCTTTGGGTTCCTGGCGGTCGATGTTGCCTGCAGGTGACTCATCCACTAGTTTAGCCCACTCGATGCTCTCAGGGCAGGGTGGGCTAGACCTTGCGGTGAGCGGTCCGGGCGGCGTAGGTTCCGTCGGGCAGAGGCACCAGTTCATAGTCGCCGAAGATGTTCGGCGCTTCTTGCTGGAGGATCCGTAGGATCTTCACGGCCACCTTGCGGATCTCCACCTCGGCATGCTCACTGGCACGCATTTCGATGAAGTGCCGCCAGGCGCGCGCATTGGCCGTGACGAAGATCTTCGTTTCGGTGGCGTTTGGCAGTACGCTACGGGCGGCTTGCCGTGCCAGCTTGCGCCGCATGGTCCGGTCCGGCACATCCTGGAACTTTTCCTGCAAGCGGCGTACGAGCGCACGGTAAGCATCGCGGGCGGTGCGCACGGCATGGCACCAGATCTCGTGCAGCTCCGGGTCTTCGGCGATGCAGTCCGGTTCAATGAAGCCTGCCTCCGATTCGTCCACGTACCGCTGGCTCAGCTGCGAGTAACCGAAGCCGGCCCGGTGCCGCACCAGCTCGTGCGTGAACGAGCGGCTGACGCCGACGATGACGAAGTTCCAGACGGCGTGTTCCAGCACACTGCCGTGGCCCATTTCGATCAGATGGCCGATGTACTCCCGGTTGGTCTTTCGGCCTTTGCCATAGGACATGTAGCAGAGCCGTCCGGCCATCTCCACCAGTTGTTCGGCCCCGACTGCCGTGTCCGTCTGCCACTGAACGCCGTGCTCCCGCAGGAAGCGTTCGATTTCGGCTGGCTCGATCGACGAGCGGCCCACGAGGTAAACGGTCGGCTCTCGAATGATCGGCAGCTCATCCGCAGGACCGCCTTCGACGGCGTCACGTGGCTTGCCCGAGTCCAGCGTGGCCATGGTCTGTTTCCTCCTGGGATGTTGCTCATTGTAACCGTGCGAGCTTGCCGGGCGCTGCTTGCCCCCGGGACCTGGCCAGCCTGTTTGCGACGGAGCCAGCAACAGCACTGATCCGGCTCACCGACACGACCGGTGATGCCGGCTCAATGGGTACCACTGGAACGGCGGGGGCGCGGTCGGCGAGAACCGGTGATAATCCGTTTGCATATGGCCGAGTTATGACATAGGCTTGGGAGGTCGCCCGGCAGGCCTCAAAGTCTCACAGGGCGCTGGACTGAACGGACGATCGCTCAGACGAGACAGCGGAGCGCGCAGAAAGGGGTATGCGATGCCCTGCAATGACGAGTTGCTTGACGGGCGTGTCTTGGAGCGTTGGTTCCGTGTGCCTGTAGCCCAGCTTCCTGCCTTAGCGAGTTTTGTGGATCAGCTGCCGGTGCCCATCGCCGTGCTGGAATGTAGCGGTCAGGTCTGCTACGCCAACAGCGCTGCCCGGGCAAATCTCCATGAGGCATTGCCCCAGGTGCGACGTGCCGTCGGCTACCTGTGTCCGTGGGCCCGCAGTTGTCCGGACAAGCAGAACTGTGCACGCAAGGAGCATCCCGCAGCGCGGAGCCCGGTTACGTTGAAGGCCCCGCTGGACTCGAACGCGCTGTTGGAAGTGGTCGCAGCTTGGCTGAGCCCGGAGAACCCTGGGCTGGTCCTCGCGACGTGGGCCGTTCGTTCCTTTGATCCCGCCACCCCAGCTGCAAGGAACGTGACGATGTCGGATGATGCCACCCCCAGACATAGTCCCGCTTCATCGCGGGAGACCGCCCAGGATCTCCTGGCCCAGCTTGATGCCGTCCAGGCCAACGCCGAAACCACGGCTCGGTTTGCCCGTGCCGAGGGCGATAGCCTTTGTGGTGAGTTGGCGACTCTGCAGGACATGAGCCACGCGTTTCTCGGAGCGGGTAGTCGGCTGGCGGCCGCTCTCGAGCACCTCGAGCAGCTGCTCGTACGGCTGCAACCAGGCCAGCCGGAATGGGGAGAGGTGCACGAAAGCTTGGCGCAGGTCAAGGAACAACTCTCCGGCCACTTGAGCCGCGGGGCCCTGTTGTACGAATCAGTTGTTCGAGCCATCGATGGTAGCCGCCGGGTGAGCGAAGTGGCGGTGGATGTGACGGCCGAGGCATCGAGCCTTGCTGCGCTGGCTTTGCATGCGCTACGGTCACTGGGCCGTTAGTTCGGTGACCGAGGGCGTGGTTTCGCAGGCAGGCTGGAGCGGGTCGGACGACGATTCCGTGCGTTGTCTGGCCAAGGCAGCGGGGTGGTGTCCTCATTAGCCTGCCTGCGAAACCGTTTTCTCTGGACAATTCGGCCCGCAGCCGGTATGACGAACGGGCCACCGGCTGGCGCGCGGCGTAGAATTGACCGAGTTTTTGCATGTCGTTTGCGGGCGTTGTCTGCCGTGAGCAAGCAGGCCAGGCCATGGAGTTGCGGCATGGCTCAGCAGCAGCTAGACCCGAAACAGCTCGAACGCACGAAGGAGGAGATCCGCCAGCTGATCCGACAGATGCAGGCCCTGGCCGAGCAGGATCTCCCGCCCGGCACTTTCTTCGCGGAGTACTTGACACGGCTGATCAAGGCGCTTGCTGCTGTCGGGGGAGCCATCTGGCTGCGGACGCCGTCCGGTCAGATCCAGCTTGCGTGCGAGTTGGCCTACCTGGACAAGGCCGACTGGACCCAGGATCGCAGCAGCACAGGCCACGGGGCGTTTCTTGCCTTCTTGCTGGATGAAGGCGAGCCGAGCCTGCTGCGGCCGCACGCTGGGCCCGAAAAGCACGCGCTTCAGTTCCCGGACGCGAATCCCTCCGATTTCAACCTGGTTGCCGTGCCGGTGATTGTCGAAAGGCAGCGCGTCGGTGTGGTTGAGGTTCTGCTGCAGACGGACCGGCGGCCCCAGGCGCTGGCCAACGCGGTGGAGTTCGTCCAGCGGCTTAGCACGATCATTGGTCAGTACATCCGACGCATGGAGTTGAAGGAGCTAGCTGGCCAGCAGGAGCTGTGGCGGCAGCTGGACGATTTCATCAAGCACATCCACTCCACCCTCGACCTGCGCGAGACGTGCTACCACGTCGTCAACGAGGCCAAACGGGTGCTGGGCTGTGACCGGGTCAGCATCGCGCTGATGCGTGGCCGCAAGGCTGCGGTGTATGCCGTAAGCGGTCAGGATACCGTCGAACGCAAGAGCAATCTTGTGCAGCAGATGTCCAGGCTAGCCCGCGCCGTCATCAAGAGCAATGACAACATTAGCTTTGCAGGCTTACCGGACGAGAACTGGCCGCCGGCGGTGCGAGACTGCGTGGATGCCTTCGTGCACGAGAGCGGTAGCAAGGCTCTGGCGGTGGTCCTGTTGCGTAAGCCGGTGCGGCGTCAGGCCGGCTCAGATGAGAAGAAGCAGGAGCAGGGCGAGCCGATCGGAGCACTGATCGTCGAGAAGCTACACGACAGTCGTGGCGTCGAGCAGTTGCGCCAGCAAGCAGAGGTACTGGCCGAGCATGCTTCGCGCGCGGTCAACAACGCGCTGGAGTACGAGCAGATCTTCCTGCTGCCGGTGTGGCGCACGATCGGCAAAGCCCGGGAATGGATGCGCGGCAAGAAGCTCGTAAAACTCATGGTCGTCCTGACCGTGGTCGTTGGGGTGACGGCTGCGCTGGTTTTCGTGCCCAAGGAGCTGCGTATCGAGGGGCGCGGAGAGATCCTACCAGAACACCGCCAGATTGTTTTCGCCCCCGAGGACGGCATCGTTGCGGAAGTATTGATCGACGATGGGCAACTGGTGGAGCAGGGACAGCTTATCCTGCGGCTGGATAATCCGGAACTGGTGCGTCAGCGGCAGGACGTGCGCCGTCAGTTGCTCGATGCCCAAACCCGTCTGCGGCAACTGGTGGCCATGATGGCAGCCGAACGGAGAAGGGATGATCAGGGGCCGGGCCTACGGACGCAGATTGAGGCGGAGATCGACAGCCTGACCAAGCAGCTGGAGCTGTTCGACCAGCGGATCGCATCGCTCCAGGTCCGTGCGCCGCTAGCGGGCATGATCGCTTCCTGGGACGTTCGGCGCAACCTGTTCCAGCGGCCGGTGAAACGCGGCGACATGCTCGTGACGGTTGCCGACGTCGACGAGCGGACTTGGGAGCTGGAGGTCCGCATGCCAGAGGATCAGATGGGACACGTGCTGGAGGCGGCGGAGCGGCACGAGCGGGAGCAACTTGGCCCGTTGCGTGCGTCGTTCATGCTGGCCAGCCACCCGGAGCAGGTCTTCCGGGGCTACGTGAAGAAGATCGCCCCACAGGCTCAGTTTGACAAGGAACGCCAGGAGCATGTCCACCTGGTGACGGTTGCACTGGATGGGGTCGAGAAGGTCGAGGTGGAGCGGATTCGCGAAGGAGACGTGGTCAAGGTGCGCGAGGTGATCCTGACGTTTAGCGACGGCCGTCAACTGCGGATGACTCCGGGGGCGGAGGTGCGTGCCAAGATCGACTGCGGCACAACCTCGCTCGGTTACGCTCTCTTCCACGAAGTGATCGAGCTGGTGCACACCATTCTGTTCTGAACCGGGACAGCTAAGCGCGATTCTGGAGCGATCTGATGAGGCAACTTGCCAAAGTACCAGCCCGGCTGGTTCTTGCGATAAGCGGGATCGCTGGCCTGGTGGTTGCCCTGGCCAGCGGCGGCTGGTCGCGTGCCGAGCCACCGCTGGCCGATGAGCCGGGCGTACTCGGCCCGTACGACGGCGTGGTGCTTAGCTGGAAGCAGGACATCACCCTTGCGGCACGCTTCGACCGCCAGCTGGTCGAACTCCGCGTGGACGAGGGTGATCTGGTCAGCGCCGGCGACCTGCTGGCTCGACTGGACGACGCGGAGGCGAGGCTGGCGGTGGCTGAGCGAAAGGCAGCCGTTGAGCGGGCCAAGGCGGAGGTGGCCTTGCAGAAAGCGCTGCTTGAAGAGTCGCGGGCGCAGCTGGAGGCCAACGCTTACCTGAGACGCAAGAACGCCATCAGCCAGGAAGAGTACCGCCAGTCCGAGGTCCGCGTCCAGGTGCAACAGCAGCGGGTCGTGGCGGCCGAGCGCGATCTGGAACAGGCAACCGTCGCCCTGGCTCAGGCGGAGTTGCTGCTGCAGATGCACTCGATCCACAGCCCGATCAATGGTCGCGTCGTGCGGGTGTTCTACCGCCGGGGGGCCTTCATTGATCGGACCGGCGAGAACGGCATGCGGCTGTTCCGTATCGTCAACGTTGACGTGCTGCGGGCCGTGGCCCGGGTACCGCTGGCTGACACGCTCCAGGTACGCCGGGGGCAGCCCGTGCAGTTCCAAGTCGACATGCCCTCGCTGCGCGATACCGACCTGGCAAGGAAAGTCTTCCACGGCAAGGTTACCTTCCTGGGACAGATCGATCCGGTAGACGGCACGCGTGAAATCTGGGCAGACATCCGCAACGAGGGCCGTCTCCTGGAGGCACATATGGTCGGGCGATTGTCGATCCTGACCGGCAGCCAGCCGAGGCAAGTTCGGTTGCCGGCAGGACCTGGCAGCTACCGATGAGCACCGTAGCGGAACAACAAGCCGTACGGGTCCGCATGCGACCGGACCTCGTGGTGCAAACTCAGGTCTACGAGGGGCAGACCCAGTACGTGGTCAAAGACCCGGTCGGCATGCGCTACTTCCGGTTCGGGCCGTACGAGTACTTCCTGCTCGAACACCTCGACGGTCGCCGCAGCCTGGAAGAACTGAAGGAACTCTTCGAGGTCCAATTCCCGGATCAACGGCTTGAGATCGAGGACATCGCACGCTTCGTTGGCCAGTTGGTTGAGTCCGGGCTCGTGGTGGTGGATACCCCGGGCCAGGGCAGCGTGCTGTACAAGCGGTATCGCAAGCAACGGTTCCGTAAGCGGCTGGCTACCTGGACCAACATCCTCTACATCAAGATTCCGATCATCGACCCGGAGCGGCTGCTTAGCCGCATGCTGCCTTACTTCCGCTGGCTGTACGCCCGCCCGGTCGTCTTCCTGACCGTGCTGAGCTGGTTCGTGGCAGCATTCTGGGTGCTGGGGCACTATGACGAGTTCCAGGCACGGCTGCCGACCTTCCACGCGTTCTTCAACTGGCGGAACATCTTCTACATGTGGCTCGTGCTCGCCGTCGTGAAGGTGATCCACGAGTTCGGCCACGGCCTCACGTGCAAGTATTTCGGCGGCGAGTGTCACGAGATGGGGCTGCTGTTCCTGGTGCTGGCTCCCTGCATGTACTGCGACGTGTCGGACTCGTGGCTGTTGAAGAACAAGTGGCATCGTGTTGCCATCGATGCTGCGGGGATCTACGTCGAGCTAACGCTGGCAGCATTGGCCACGTTTGTCTGGTGGATGACACCAGAGGGACTGGTCAACACGCTGGCACTGTCGGTGATGTTTCTCTGCAGCGTCAACACCGTTCTGTTCAACGGCAACCCGCTGCTTCGCTTCGACGGTTACTACATCCTGATGGACATCATGGAAGTACCGAACCTGCGGCAGAAGTCGCAGGAGTTCTTCATGAGGCTGTTTGCCAAGGTCTGCCTGGGATTGCCCGCCGAACTCGACCCGCTGCTGCCACGCAGTCGGCGCGTCTTCTTTGTGATCTACGCCATTGCCAGCTACCTGTACCGCTGGTTCATCGCGATCGTCATCCTGCTGTTTCTCTACCGATTCCTGCGGCCGTACAAGCTGGGCGTGATCAGTGCCATGCTCGCGGCAGCTTCGCTGGGCACGCTGGTCGCCATGCCGTTCTACCAGGTCGGGAGGTACCTGATGCAGGCTCGCAAGGTGTCGACCATCAGCTGGTGGCGGCTGTCAGCCACACTGGTCGTTGTGGCCGGCCTCCTGTCGGCGTTCTTCCTGGTGCCGCTGCCGTACACCGTTCGCGCCATGGCTCACATTCAGCCGGCTCAGCCACAGCAGGTCTGGGTCGAAGTGCCTGGTGTACTGGCCGAACTGTTTGTCCGCGACGGTGGCCGTGTACGTCGCGGTGATCTGATTGCCCGGCTAGTCAACTACGAGAAACAGACCGAGCTGTTGCAGGCCGAGGCGAACTTGCGCCAGCAGCGGTTGCTGGCCCGAGCACTCGAGTTGCACCAGGACCCGAGGAAGCGGGCCGAAGCGGTTCGAGCCCGGCAACAGGCTGCCGAGCTGGAGAAGCTGGTCAACAACTTGAGGCGCGAACTCAGCCTGCTGGAGCTGCGTGCCGAGCGGGACGGCGTCGTGATGGGCGTGCCAGACCCTGAGATGATCGGAGCGTTCTTTGAGCAGGGTACGTTATTCTGCCAGGTGGGCGATCCGGACGAGCTCGAAGCGCGACTCTACATCAGCCAGGGCTACGTCAGCCTGGTCCGGGTCGGCCAGGAGGTGGAGATCAAGCTGTACAGCCGAGCGGATGAGACGCTTGAGAGCCGGATCGCCGCGGTGTCCAAAGTCAATACTGCCACGCTGCCGACCGAGCTGTCCAACAAGGGGGGCGGTGAGATTCCCACCAAAACGGATCCTACCACCGGGGAGGAAGTGCCGTTGGAGACCCTCTACGTTGCCGTCGTTCCCCTGGACCGCGATCAGCTGCCTGAGTACGTCGCGCCTGGCCAACGTGGCATTGCCAAGATCCACGTTGAACCGACCACTCTCGCCTGGCGCGCCTGGCGGCTGATCCGCCGTACCCTGGGGTTTGCTACCTGATCCGGCCCATTGTCCCGGCGCCTTTCGCACTGTCCGTTCCAGCCGTGACCGGCACCTCTATAGCCGCATAGTCGCTGGAACGGTCCGCCCCGCGATCGTTTTCCCGTCATGCAAGCTGGCCAGGGATGGTCGTCTCCAGTCACGCGGACCGGCCGAGGGGGACGTGGGCCGGCTGCGGTGCGCATCGGCTGCGTGCGCCCCAGTGACCAGCTCGCCTTGACCGGACCTAACCCATCGGGTACCACCAGACGCGTGAACGCACAAGTCCTGCGACGCGCGGCGGGGAGAGACCATGTGCCAATCGCCTATCGTACTCCTTGTCCTGAGTGTTGCCCTCGCCGGGCAACAGCAAGACATGCCGACTCGCACGGAAAGCGTGCTGCTACTGACCGACGGCCGCGTTCTGGTCGGCCGGGTCGAACCGGTAACCAACGGCTACAGTGTGGTCCGGGCGTACGGACGGATCACGATCCCGGCCGAGAAGGTCGAGCGGGTCTTCCCCGACATGAAGGCTGCCTATCGCTACCGCCGTCGGCAACTGAATGGTGGCGAAGCGTCCGAATATGTCGAGCTGGCCTATTGGTGCCTCAAGTATCGGCTGTTCGATGAGGCGGAGGACTGCGTTCGCGAGGCGCTGGAACTTGACCCGGGCAACGACCGGATCCGACGTCTTGCGCGTCAGGTGCGGAAGCTCCGCGAAATGGCAGCCCGTCCGGTGCCGGCCACCCGAAGCCTTCTGGCCGCGTCGGCTGAAGCACGCCTGGCTGATACCGGTGGCAGGCCGATCCCCCCGGAGGCGGTACGGCTGTTTGCGGCTCGCATCCAGCCGATGATCACACGCCGCTGCGCTGCGGCTTCCTGCCACGGTCCTACGACCACGCGGACCTTCCCTCTTTGGCCGAGCATCACCCCGGCGCCTGCTGTGACACACTACAACGCGCGCCAGCTCATGAAATACGTCAACTACAGCTCACCGGCCGACAGCCCACTCCTGCGCATGGCCACGATCGCACACGGCGGCGCCCGCTTCGCACCGCTTCAGCGGCCGAGGCAGGCGAAGGCAATCGCCTGGCTTCACCGCTGGGTGGAGACCCTTACCCGCCCGAGCGGCGCAGCTGGCCGTGACAACCCGGCTGACGCAGCCGTGCCGGTGCCTCCGGAGGTAGCTCCCGAACCTGAGACCGGCTCGGGCACGGAACCCCAGCATGAAGCCCCACGCGAACTTCCTGAGCAGCTGCGCCCAAGCCCAGAGCGTCAGCGGCCAGCGGCGACCAGCCGCGATCCCTTCGATCCAGAAGCGTTCAACAGACGGTTCGCGCCCCCGGCTTCAGCTGGGGACGACCAGGCTGACGCCGACGACAACGGTCACGATCGCGGCTGAGCTGACTACAAGCGAAAGCCCCGCGTCACCGCCGCGGCGCGCTGAAGCATTTTCGACAGCCGATCGGCTAGCTCAACGAGTCGGGCCAGCTCCGTGCGCTGCTCTTCGTCGGCCGACCTCGCACCGGCCAGCTGGCGTCGTCGGGTAGCGATGGCCTCCGTCCAGCGTTCCGCTGCGCGTTGGAACTGAAGCAAGGTCAGCACGTCCCGCACGCGGATTAGTACCTCCAATTGAAGCTCGATGAGGTCGGCTTGATCAGCCAGCGTCTCGTAATCGGCCTGTGCCATCAATTGCTGAAGCCATGCGCGCGCCGTGGCATGCTCATCATCGTGAGGTTTCAGGAGCCGCTCCAACCGGGCTAGCCGCTTCCGTATCCGGGGGTCGTCGGGCACCAGTCTCGCAAGTTGCTGCAGCGTGCGGTGTGCCCCGAGCCAATCGAACGCGTCCAGTTGCCTGGACAGCTGGTTCCGCAGCCGCTCGACTTCCTGCTGCTTCTTGACCACGGCCAGCCAGCGATGAAACGGTTCCAGGTTCATCGGCGTTGCGGCGGCGTCGATCGCCTTGGCCGTGCGTTCCAGAAGCTTCCAGCCGGTGGGGGCCGATAGCTGCGCCTGCTGGCGGATGTCGGCCAGTTCGCCGCGCCACGTTGTCACCGGCGGGGCTGCCCGGCCCGCCACATCCAACAGGCGCTGAACCGCTTCGAGATCCTTGCGATCGGTTGCTTCCTTCAGGCGCCGGAGCAGGTCGAGCTGCCACTGTCGATACGCCGTCGCCTCACGCAGAAGCTCTCGGCAGCGTGCGTAGGCCAGCACGTGGGATCGGGCGACGGGCAGAACGACATCGCCGGTATCAGCCCTGATCCCCAGAGGCTGACGCTGAGCAATTCCGGCATACCGCACTTCGACGACGGGCACTCGATCGAGCCTGACGCTAAGCTGCGCCTGGCCGATGCCGTCGGCGCTTAGCCGCTGAGCCGGCGAAAGCGACACCTCGCCACCGGCGATGCTGCCGTACAGCAGCGTGATGCCTGCGGCAGGCAGCGGTCGCTTGCGGCGCCCCCGCGCAGCCAGCGTCACTACCACGCTCCCCTGGGGCAGAACGACCAATGCCTCCCCGGCACGTGGCATCCCTACTGACTGATCGTTCCAGAACCGCACGGGCAAACACCTGCCGCCGTCTCCCTCCCAGCCAACCAGCAGCCATGCTCGCGGGGCCCCGGCCGCCCGGTTCAACGGGATGACGGTACGCGGGCAGTCCACCAGGAGGCCGCACCAGTCCTGCTTCCGGTCGCGTAGGCCAACAAGTCCCAGGCCTGGGACATTGCCCCCCTCGAGTTCGGCATCGGCTTCCGCTTGCCAGCGCGCCGGCCACGGGAGCACCTGCCAAAGCAGGCGCTGCAACTCCTCGGAGGCCCTTGCCGGATGACCGATTCTCCTCGTGCACCGGACCGTGAGAAAGCCCGGCGCCGTCCAGGAGACATGCAGCTCAATCCCGGAGGCTGCGGCGACAACGCGCACGGAAAGTTCTTCGCTACCGAGGACCGCTTTCCTCGCCCCGGGATCGACCACCCCATTCCAGAGTGTCAGCCAGCTCCGCACCGCATCCACGGCAGCCTTGCGGAGACTGCCTTCATCGGGCCCCGATACGACGATACGGACGCCCTCTCTGGCCAGCGTAACGGGAGGCGCATCGCCACAGAGCCCACCCGCGGGCGCGCTGAGCGCCAGTGCGATCAGGAGCGAGTTTCTCAGGCACGCGGTACGCATCAGTCGTTCCGGGGCCGCTGTCCCTGTGCAGACAGCCGTCGTGTGGCTTCCGACCGGAGCGTCAGTGTTGGCAGCGACTCAAGGAATTCCTCGGCACTTGGTGGTTCGCCGCGCGAGGCGATTGCGGTGCTACGTAGCAGCGGCTCCCAGACGTACACCCGTGGTTGGATGGTCCACAGAGGCACAACGTAATGGTGCTGGGTCAGCAGTCGTTCCAGAGTGCCGACTGCCTGCTGCCATAGCACCGGGTCGCGCGTGGTGCGAACCAGCGCGGCCAGCTGTTGGTAGCTGTCCTCTGCCGGCCCAAGCGGTGGCAGCCCGTATAACGGCATGGCGTCGCGACCAATGGACGCTAGAAACGGCAGTTCCCCCAGGCTCCACGAGTACTCCCAGTACAAGAGGTCGCACTCCGCCGACGCCGTCTGCCACTGGTCCCTGGCTATCGGTACGGGCTGGATGCTTAGGCCGTCGGCGACCGCCATCCGACGCAACGCGTCTGCCAGCGTCGCGATGTGATCCCCCGCGAGCCAGGCGGGATAGCCGAACCGGATCGTCTCGGCCGGGCCGTGTGCCGCCAGGACCGGGAGGGAGCGGGGAGGAGTGGCCGAGCGTGCCGCCACGCGGTGGTGCGGTAGCTGGAGGTCGAACAAACGGCCAACTGGTCTGAGGCCACTGTAGCGCGCGGCAATCCGCCTGGCTGCTTCCTGGGCCCTTACGGCGACTATCTCACGCACCAGGGGGGCCGCTGCGGCCGGGCGAGCCATGTTAAACGCAAGGAACGCGGTAACCGGCGTCTGCACCGGAACACGTCGAACCGCACCCCATGGGTCGACCTGCCGTGGCGTCGGTGACACGATCAGCACATGCCGCTGGCCGCGGGCCAGCCGTTGGAGCGCTTCGGCAAGAGGTCCCTTCGTCGCTACGAGCTGCGCTCTGCGAAAGCCGGCTATGCTTCCGCTCTTGGGGAACGTCACCTCCAGGTAGTGCCGGCCAGTTTGCTCTCTTGCCGCGTGCCCGCTCTGCCCCCCAACGGACGCAGCGTACGACGGCCACGGAGGAAGGTACCAGAGTGGCGGTCCCATGGGAACGTGGAGGCTGAGGCGGTTTGCTGCTGTCGCGGTCACCCGCACGGGATGAGCGTTGCACTGTGCCACATAGTGCCGCACTGCGTTTGCCACTACCTCAGCAGAGGCCGAGTCTGCACCCGCCGAGCCATTGCCGGCTAGCCAGAGCAACAGGGTGTTTCCCCCCGGGGATAGACGCCAATCGTCGACGGCCGTTCCGGGCTCACTGTACGAAAGTGAACGGATACGGCGCAGTGGTCGTTCGCTCAGGTAACGGAGCAAACAGTCCAGGTAGGCGATGGGCCGGTTGCAGCTGAGGGGGCCGAGATCCGGAAGGCGAGGCACTTCGATGAGCGCGGTGATCGGCTCGTACTGCAACCGGGCGCGGATCGAATCCAGGCCAGGGGTCTCTGGCCAGAGGCGTTCGGCCCGTTCCAGAAGCGACCATGCCCGCAGGAGCTGTCCATTATCGGCTGCTTGGGCGGCTTGAGCCAGCGCATCGCGCGCCGCCCGGCGGAGCGTGCCACGAGCCTCACGCACCGCGTGCGCCTGCGGATCCATTCGCAGCGCACGCTCCAGCAGATCGCGTGCTCGGTCCAGCTGCCCCTGGTCCAACGCATCGACGGCCTGATGGGCCCAGGCTATGGCGCGGAGCCGGCGAGCAAGCTGCCGTACGTCAGGAAAGCTGCTCTCGCACAACGGGCTAGCGAGCGCTTCGACTTGGTCGTACGCTCCGGTCTCCAGCGCACGCTGGGCACGCGCCATGCGTACCCGGTGCGATAAGTAGGCAGCTAGCTCCCAGCGGTGAGCAAGCCGGTTGAGCTCGTGCAGAACAGCGTCCGCCTCGTCCAGCTTCCCCGCACGCAGCGCACGGTAGGCCCGTGTCAGCAGTAGCTCTTCGTATGCCACGTGCCAGCTGATCGGACCGTACTCCGCGCTTTCCAGCAGGGGGCCCCGCTGCTCTGGTTCTAGGGCACGGACCGCAGTCGGAAAGCCCAAACGGATTTGTCGGGGCCGGCGTCGGCGCTCGAACTGCACGATGTCGATCGGGTCCGGCCAGCGCGGTGCTTGGTCCACGAACTTCCCGGCCAGACGTTCCACCGCCCGGCATCGCGCCTCCAGTGCCTGTTGTTTCTCCTGGGCACGCACCCACGTCACCAACGCGATCACCCAGGCGGATGCCCCGATCAGAACGGCAACGACGGTGCGCCGGCCACGGTGTCCGCGCCGACGCGGTCCGGACGTCATAGGAATGGCGACTGGTAGTGGCCCGGGCGGTGTGCGCTTGAGCCTGGGGAGCCTTGCACCGCCGCAGGCGGTCGCGCTGGAAGGGGCAACGGTTTGCGGTGCTGGAAGCGTCAGCATGACGGTGTCGGGCGACGGTCGGGGCCGGCTCAGCCAAGCGAATCCAACGCGTGCCGGAACGCCTCGACCAACGGCTCGGTTTCTTCCACGCCACACGAAACGCGCAGCAGTCCTTCGGCGATGCCTGCCCGTGCTGCCTGCTCGGCTGTGAGCCGCCTGTGCGAGCTCGAGAGCGGATGCGTCAGCAGCGTGCAGACGTCGCCGAGCGTGGGCGCGAATGGAACGGCATCCCCGATCGCACGCAGGAAACGATCGACCTCGGTCCGGTTGCCTGCCAGTTCGAACGCCAGCATTGTTCCCGGGTGCTCTCCGAGCACGCGCTGGGCAACGCTATGGCTCGGGTGCTCGGGCAGCGCCGGGTAGAAGACCCGGCGCACCCGCGGATGCTCTCTGAGCGCCCGTGCCAGGGTTTGGGCATTCCGTTCGGCCTGGCGGTAGCGCAGTCGCAGCGTCTCCAGCCCACGGTCCAAAAGCCAACAGTCGAACGGACTGGCATTCATGCCCCACGTGGCAATCGTGTCCGCGACTTGCTCGATCAGGTCCCTGGGGCCACAGGCGATGCCCACCATGCAGTCGCTGTGGCCGGCGAGCATCTTCGTAGCTGAATGGACGACGAGGTCCGCACCGAGCTCCAACGGATTGCACCCGATCGGGGTGGGGAACGTGTTGTCCACAACCAACAGGATTCCGTGTTTGCGGCACAGTTCTGCCAACGCGACGATGTCGACCACCTGGATCAGCGGATTGCTGACCACTTCCACCAGGACGAGCCTGGTGTTGGACCGGATGGCTGACCGGAACGCGTCCAGATCCGCGGCTGGCACGACGGTGGTCGCGATTCCCAGCCGGGGGAATGCCTCCCGCGCCAGCCGCAGCGTGCGGCCGTAGAGTTGGTCCGAGGCGATCCAGTGGCTCGTGCGGTCCAGCAGCGTCAATAACACAGCGGCGATAATTCCCATGCCCGACGACGCAGCACAGCCGGCAGCAGCACCCTCCAGCCGGGCGACCCGTTCGGCGATCCGAACCGCGTTCGGATTGCCCTCTCGCCCGTAGGTGAAGCCGTCGACTTCTCCGCGATACACCCGATCCAGGTGGTCTGTGTCGTCGGCACGGTAGACCACGCTGGGCATGATCGGCGGTACCAACGGCCTGGTGCTGCTGGTCGGCCACCGGCCCCTACGAACATCGAACGCTGCCATGGGAACTTCCCGGGCTGATGAGTGACCACCGCAAAGGACAACTGCTGTTGCTCGCAGCGGCTGCGTTATGGAGTATCGGCGGGGCGCTGGCCAAGTGGATTGCCCTGCCGGGCCCTACCATGGCATGTTACCGCGCACTGTTCGCCGCGCTTGCGCTGCTACCGTTCCTGTGGCTGCGTGGGGCCCGTCCTAGCTTCCGTCCCGCCATGCTCGCGATGGCATGCTGTTTCATCGCGATGAATCTCACCTACGTCACGGCCATCACCAAGACCACTGCCGCGAACGCGATCATCTTGCAGTACACCGCGCCGATCTGGATGTTCCTGGGTAGCGTGTTCTGGCTAGGCGAGCCAATGGAGCGCCGTAGCCTGGTGGCCCTGGCGCTTGGGATGGCTGGCGTGGTGATCATTCTCGTGGGGCGTGATCCGGCTGATACGCTCGGTATCGTGTTAGGTCTGATAGCCGGGTTCTTCTACGCCGGAGTGGTCCTGTTCCTGCGGCTTCTGCGCGACCATGACCCGTTCTGGCTCACGTTCCTCAATCACGCAGCCGCCGGTCTGATTGGTCTTGCGCTGCTGTGGGCTGTCCCGTCCCTGGGTCCGGTCCGCGTCGCAGGAGACGATCTGTTCGGTTTGGTCCTCTACGGTGGCGTGCAGATGGCGCTGCCGTACGTGATTTTTTCCATGGCCATGAAGCGGGTCACGCCGCAGGAAGCTGGTATCTTGACGTTGTTGGAGCCAGTGCTTAATCCCATCATCACGTTCTTGACGGTGGGCGAGGTACCGGCAGCGAGCACGGTTGTCGGCGGTACCGTGATCCTTGGGGCGGTCGCCCTCCGCTACGTGGGTGGCGACGGCGGCGACGACGACGCGACGGACTCAGAGTCTGCCCGGCCGCCTGCCGTTCCCAGCCCCGGCGACCGGAACGCTGCTCGCAGCGTATAGCCCGCGAGAGCTAACCAGGTCAAGCTCGACAGGACGGCGCCGAGCGCGAATCCTGGCGGGCGATAGCGCAGGGTGACATCCAACGGTGACGACCCGTGGATGGGCAAGGCGGTGAAGACCCCGTTGGCCGACAGCAGCGGGACTTGACGAGTGTGGCCCGACGCATGAGCCGTCCAGCCGGGAAAGTGCGCGAACTTCTCGGCCAGAACCACGTAGCCTGGGGGACAGTTGGCGACGGCGAGCTCTCGGGTGTGATTCGCCTTGCGGCGATACCGGACCGGGATCGCTCGCACAGGGTGCCTGACGACTCGCTCCAGCCGCTTTCTCAGCGCCCTCGGTACGGGCTCGCGGTACGGGTCCCAGGCAATGGCATCAGCTAGCGCCGTAGCGCCGACGTTCACGACCGCCAGGACGTTGGGCAGTTCGCCCAAGAGAGCCAGCTCGCTTGCGCCCAGTTCAACGAACACCCATGCTTCCGGGTCGAAAGGTAGTTCGTCGATGAGCCGGTAGACAGCCAGTCGACGTGCGGCCCGTCGACTACCGAGGACGACGATTGCCCGATGGGCGAACCAGGCGCGGGGCTGCGCAAGCGGATTCTCGAACAGGTACGGGCCGTCGCTCCAGTGCGGCTGGGCGTAAGGGCTTTCGGGAAACGTGCCGCGAAGCTCGAGCGGCACCAGCCGTCGCAACAGCCGGCCATGCCAGTCAGGCCCGGTGACGATCGGTTCAGGTCGGCTGCTACTGACCCATCGCACAGAAGCCAGCGCCCAGAACCGCTCCGGATGGCGTGCCCGGTAGGAGGCTTCTACGAAAGGGGGGATATCCCGGCCGTACCTGCCCTCGGCACCCAGGTAGTCGAGCAGCCACATATGGTCCCAGCCGACCATGGTTTCCAAACCGAGGGGGGCTGTGATGTGCTCGATCCCCCAGTTCCTGTCGCGCGACTCGAGCACGTGCACGCGGTGACGGCTCTCGCTGCGGGCAACTGACTGCCAGAGCGCGTTGGCCCGTTGCTCGGTGCGGATATCTCTAACCGGACTTGGCGGCGAACGCCATGCGAGGTTTTCGCCGATCGCGGCCATGACCGCTGCCACGGCCAGAAAGGCCGCCAGCAAGCGGGCACGACCGAGCCGCTGCGCGAGCCCGAGCCACCGTAGCAGATGGCTGATGCCCCCGGCCAGCAATAGCGCAACGGCTGCGTAGAACAGCATCAAGGCCCGCTGGGGGATCCGCTGGTAGCGGAATCCCGGAAACGTGTACCACAGCGCGACGAATGCCTCCGGCCTGACCGCAACCACCAGGCCGACGACAGCCACGAACAGCAGTCCGATGCGGCCTTGCCGAGAGAGCGCGGGGTTCGTGACCCCGATGGCAGCCAGGGCAAGCGGCAACAGCAGCCAGCAGCCGGCGGTCGCTGCCGCCGTGGGGTCCAGTGGCCAGGCGACCAGGGGAGGGGGGAATTCGATGATCGGAGCTGCGGCCGTCCAGGGCTCCAGTCCGCCGGCTCGGTTGGAAACCGGCATCAGGGCCAAGGCCGGGAGCAGCTTGACCGCTGCGCCAGCCAGGGCGACGGCGGCCATGGCCCCACACGCCACGACCGCGCGGACTCGGCGATGGCGGGGGACCCGAGGGGGGCAGAGTGCTGCGGTGGCCAGCAACGTGGCCACGCCTACGCCGCTGTAGAGTGTGGCGGTAGCTCCGCCGGCAAGGAACTGGATCGCCACCAGCCCGCCGCTGAGCAGTACCGGCCCTACGATTGCCCCGTGCCGGCTAAACGCCTTGATCGCGGAGGCCAGTACGAGTGGCGTGAAGCAGGCGGCGACGACGATCGGCCCGTGGCCCTGGACTGTGTGTTCGACAAGAATTGCGCTCGTTTCATAGAAGGCACCGGCCGCCAGGGCTGCGATCCAGCGAGCGGTCAGCGGCAACCCGGTCGGATCAAGTAGCCAGAGGGCGGCTGCATAGGTAGCTGCACCGGCCAGAGCAAGATGGAGCAGGAAGGTCCAGGTGCTGACCAGTTCCGGGGGGAGCAGGAGGAGAAGGGCAGTCGTGAGCGAGAAGACGCCGATTTGGGCCTTGGGCAAGAAGGGCTCACCGCAGTAGATGTGATCCGTCCACAACGGCATTTCATGCTGCTGGCGGATAGTCCGGTACAGGATGGTGTTCCAGACGTAGAAGAGGGGGGTCAGATCACCGGCTCGGAACGGCTCGTCGGGCCCGCCGCGCTGGGGTAGGCGGTAGGGGAGAAGCCAGGTGGGGAACAGGCTGCAGGCGAGCGCGGCGAAGAGAGCGATGGCCGCCAGGTGCATGGGCCATGTACGGACGCGTGGAGTTGTGACCGTGCTTGGCGGATCGATGCCCATCAATCGGCTGTCAATGCTTGATGGAGCCGCTGCTCGATTCGAGTCAGTGCCTGGTCCATTTCGTCGCCGAGCAACCAGGTGCGCAGCTGCGGGCTCATCTGGACCGACCTATCGGCATTCTTGTTGGGCCCTGACCGGGGTGAATCCCCAACCAGTTCGGTCAGGCTCTCCAGTGCTGCCAAGGCCTGCTGGTACCGGCCCGCGCCGGCCAGGCAGTACAAACGCACGAGGATCAGGCGTTCACGTTCCGTGGGCGGCTCCAGCGAATCGAGCGCGTCAGCTGCTGCTAGCGCCCGGTCGTAGGCTCCGGCGACATAGCTCAGAAACATAATGGCTTCCAGCAGGCCACGGCGGGCCGCAGGCGCGAGCGCGGCCTCTGGGATGGTGCCAGCCAGTGCCAGTGCCTCGCGTGCGAGATGACGAGCGGTCTGCCACCTGGAAGGCTCGGGCCGCCGTGTCAGCTCTGAGCCGGTTGCGCTCGGCCAGGGCCAGGGCAGCAGGGGGGTCAAGGACCGCGCCCGCTGAGCTGGTGCCCCGTGCAGAAGGCCCTGGACGCGAGCGGCCGCACCGTGCAGTAGCACGAGCTTGGCCGCAGCGGTGGGCAGCAGCGGTGAGTATGCGTCGATCCAGCTGCCACGGTGCCACAACAGGGGAACCCCGGGCGCGCTGCCGACCCAGGCCAGAAAACTGCCGTCGGCACGCAGCGTGGGCGCGCGGCGCACGAGCGGAATCGGCAGTTGCACGACGCGTTGCATGGGGCGTCTGCTGGAGGAGTCCCACACCCAGATCGAACCGGTTCCGTCCGTGCCGCAAACCAGTACGGTCACCCGCTCGCGCGACGGTCGCGTGATGAACCAGACCGAGTCGCGCGCCTGCTTCTCGGGTAACCAGAGAGGCCAGAGCGTGTGTACCATGCGGGTTGCTTCAACCTGCGTCGAGCACAGTGCCAGGACCGGCGTCATGATGAACCGGTTTGCCTGCTGACGCCGGTGCCAGATGAGTTGCCAGAACAGTCTTGGTGTCCTGGACCAGACTGCCGGTTGGTGAGACGGCTGTTCCGCAATCAGCCGGCCGGGGCCGGGCTCGTCAGGCGTTACGATCCGGATCCCTGATCCGGTCGGCCCTTCCTGACGCATGACCAGATACCGACCGTCGGGGGACCAGCTCGGATCGAACGCGTTGCGGTAGATGGTCAGCAACGTGCCGTCGGCACGAACCACGGCAGTTCCCGGCGGCTGAACGCTGGGCAGGGTGTAATAGCGCCCGTGGGGGGCGATGGTGACGGCTTGAGCTGCGAAGAGGTTCAGATCCAGGTCAGCGTGTCCGACGGGCTGTCGGTACAAGAGCTTAGCCGGTTCGTCGTCTTCGCTGAGCGAGACGGCAAGCAGGGTGACTGTGGCTTCTTCGGGGGTTTCTTGGTAAGCGGCGACGACCAGGTTGGATGCATCCGCCGTCGTGGCAGGCATGGAGAGCACGCCCGGTTGGCGGAGGGCCAACAGCGGCACGGTCGCTTCAGGCTCCGGGAGCCACCACAGGGAGGACTGGACGGGCTCGAATGCGGGCACGAGGCGGTTCTTGTCGGCGGCGGCCCACCATCCGATCGGGAACAGCTCGGCGGGGTCGGGTTCGGCCAGGGTGAATGCGATCGGCAACGGCGCAGGCGGTGGCTGCTGGCGCGTGGCGTGGGTACCGGGCCAGACGGCGGCACAGGCTAGCAGCACAGTCGCTACGGTCGGGCACAATCGCGCCAACCCGATCCTTCGGCTTGCCTGCTCTGGTACTCTCAGCCGCACTAGCTGACCGCAGAACGAGGGATGAAAAGTCGACGGCCTCAGCACTCTAGTCCGATAGTAGGTGGCGCGTGCCCGGATTGCAATGGCAGGGCCGGCTGCGCTGTGGCCGTTGGGGCCCGGTGGGCGGCGACCTGCCGGACGGGTTGGCGCGGACGGGACCGTGTGGCCTGCGTGCCGCTTGGTTGATGCCGCCGACGGCGGGACGTAAGATTGGGGTGATTCGGCGCTTCGGGCAAGCCCTGACCACTGCCAGCCCACGGATCGCTTGCTCTCCTTAGTCCCGCCTCCCCTTTTTGCTGTCCTGCCGCCGCGCGTAGCGTCTGGAACCTACGGTGAAGCGAGACGATGCGTTACCACTTGATTGACCGCATCTTGGAAATTGAGCCCGGTCGCCGGATCGTGGCGGTGAAGAACCTCTCAGCGGCGGAGGAATACCTGGCGGACCACTTCCCTGGCTTCCCGATCATGCCTGGCGTGTTGATGTTGGAGGCGATGACGCAGGCCGGCGCGTGGCTGATTCGGCTCAGCGAGGATTTTGCCCATTCGATCATCTTGCTAAAGTCGGCTCGTGGGGTAAGATATGCTAACTTCGTCGAGCCGGGCAAACAGCTGATCCTGGAAGCGGACGTGGTGCGTGAGGAGGGGCGCGAGACGAGTTTCAAGGCAAAAGGGACGATCGAAGGCAGCACCGTTGTCAGCGGCCGTCTGACGCTGGTGCGGTTCAATCTGGCGGAGCGGAACGCTGAGTTGGCGCGGCTGGACGCGAAGGTGATCCAGGCGTTGCGCCAGCTGCGGGCGACGCTCATGCGGGGCGCGAGGGTTGTGGGCGAGGCCAGTCCGGAGGAGGCGTCGCCGCTTCCGGGAGCGGGCGTTTCCGGCAGCGTGGAGGAACGGCGCGAATGACACTGGACGGCAAGATTACGTTGATCACCGGAGGTAGTCGCGGTATTGGCCGCGCGATCGCGCTGGCGTTCGCGCGCCATGGCGCGCACGTGGCGATCGTGTACGCGCGCAACGCGGAGGCTGCCGGTGCGGTGGTCCGGGACATCGAGCAGCTGGGCCGGGAGGCCGTGGCCATTCAGGCCGACGTGCGCGACTTTGCCCAGTGCAAACGGGCATTCCAGGAGGTGCTCGACCGCTGGCAGCGGTTGGATGTGCTGGTCAACAACGCAGGCATCATCCGTGACAAGCTGTTCCTGCAGATGGATGAGGCAGACTGGCGCGATGTGATCGAGACAAACCTAATCGGCGCGTTCAACTTCTCCCGGCTGGCGGCCGAGGTGATGCTGAAACAGCGCAGTGGCCGGATCATCAACGTCTCGAGTGTGGCCGGTGCCTACGGCGGCAAGGGGCAGGTGAACTATGCGGCGAGCAAGGGCGGGTTGAACGCCTTCACCAGGGCCCTGGCCGCAGAACTGGCACCGCGTAGTATAACCGTGAACGCCATCGCTCCCGGTCTGATCGAAACGGAGATGAGCGAGGCGGTCCGGAATTTGCTGGGCAACGAGATTCGAAAGATTGTGCCGATGAGGCGGGCGGGCAAGCCAGAAGAGGTAGCTGAGCTGGCTGTGTTTCTGGCCTCCCCGGCCGCCGACTACATTACCGGACAGGTATTCACGATAGACGGTGGCCTGAGCCTGGGCGGAATCCGTTAGCTGCCGGGGCGGAAGACTGGGGAGTGGTCCGCCTTGCAGCAAGCGGCTGGCTTGCGTACAACGGCGCAAGCCGAACCGGACGATGTCCGCCTTGGGCCAAGGTTGTGGTGTGTCTCGTTGGTCCTAGCCCTTGGTACTAGCGGAGGGTTGTGATGCCGACGCGCGAAGAGATTTTCCAGAAGGTCCAGGAGACCCTGGTCGATGCGCTGGTGGTCGAGCCCGAGGAGGTTACTCGGGAAGCGACCCTGACGGGGGATCTTGGCGCCGAGTCGATCGACTTCCTGGACATCGTCTTCCGCCTGGAAAAAGCGTTCAACATCAAGATCCCGCGCGGCGATCTGTTCCCGGAAGAGGTCCTCGATGACCCGAAGTATGTGGCCGACGGCAAGCTGACGGCCGAGGGCGCCGAGGAGCTGAAGCGGCGGATGCCGTGGGCCGCGGACCACATCCGTGAAGGTCTGGAGATCCAGGACCTGTTCACGGTGGACATGATCGTCAGCTTCATCGAAAGCAAGCTGAACCAGATGGCGGCCAGCCAGAACTGATCGTGGCGGCGAGCCGAGGCCCGGGGGCGAGCGGGGTCAGCCGGCCCCGCTTGCCGACCTGGTGTTGCGGCCGAGGAGACGCAGGATGCGATGGATCTGGATCGACCGCATCGAAGAGTTCCGAAGTCGGGAGTACGCGCGGTCGGTAAAGAACGTGACGCTTGCCGAAGAGCACCTGCATGACCACTTTCCCGGCTACCCGGTCATGCCAACCTCGTTGATCGTGGAGGGCCTGGCCCAGACCGGTGGCTTGCTGGTCGGTGAGGCAAGCGGTTTCGGGGGACTGGTCGTGCTAGCCAAACTGTCGCGCGTCACGTTCCACGACTACGCTCTGCCCGGCGACCAGATCACCTATGAGGTCAGGCTCAAGGAGCTGCGGCCCGAGGGGGCCGTCGTGGAAGGCACGGCCCGGGTGGGCGAAAAACTGCTTGCCGAAGCCGAGATCGTGTTCGCCCAGATGGATGCCCAGAAAGCGGCAGCCATCGTCGGCAACCGCTATTCGAACTTCCGCCAGGACATGCTCGACATGATCCGGATCTCTCAGACCACAAGCACGGCAAGCAACTCTGAGCCGGCCGGTACCTCCTGAGCTACGCTGGCACCACTGGCAGTGGCTGGCCGCAACCGCCAGAATATGGCCTCGGCAACAACACCGTCCCCGGCCCCTACAGCGACGATTCTCGGAGCTTCGAATCCAGTAGCTGCATGAGTGACCAAGGCCGACGAGTGCTCATCACCGGTCTCGGGATCGTCTCCCCACTGGGTTGCGACCTGCAGAGCGTCTGGGAGCAACTCAGTGCCGGACGCTCCGGTATTCGCAGGATCGAGGCGTTCGATCCCGAGGGCCTGCCCAGTCAGATCGCTGGCGAGGTGATCGGCTACAGCGCGCGCAAGTACGTCGATCGGCAGCAGCGCAAGGCGTTGAAGGTCATGTGCCGCGACACGCTGCTGGCCATCGGCGCAGCACGCATGGCCCTGGAGGACGCCGGCCTACTGGAGTGGGCCGGCCTGGACCGGGAGCGTACGGGGGTGGTCTTTGGAGCCACGATGATGAGCTCCGAGTTGGAGGAGCTGGCCGAGGCGGCTGTCGCCTGCCACGACGAACAGGGGCAGTTCAGCTTGAAGTTGTGGGGTGAACGGTCCATTCCCACCATGCCCCCGCTCTGGATGTTGAAGTACCTGCCCAACATGCCGGCCTGTCATGTGTCCATCCTGTACGACCTTCAGGGGCCGAACAACACGATCACTATGGAAGAGGCGGCCAGCAATCTGGCCTTCGCCGAAGCGATGCGGATCATCCAGCGAGGCGATGCCGACGTGATGCTGGCCGGTGGCGCCGAGTCGAACGTTCATCCGCTACGCATGGCGCGGCTCTGCCTGCTGGGTGACATCAGCACGCGGAACGACGACCCAGCCGGTGCCTGCCGGCCGTTCGACCGGGACCATTGCGGGTTGGTCGCAGGCGAAGGCGCCGCCGTTGTCGTGTTGGAGTCCGAAGAGCATGCACGCCGCCGCGGGGCACGCGTGTACGCGGAGCTGTCCGGCGAGGCGGCCACCTGCGTCGCCAATGCCGACCGTAGCTGGCAGGTAGCGGTTGAAGCGATTGCCGAAGTGATCCGCCGCGCACTGGCGTCAGCCGGAGCTGACCCGGAGGACATCGGCTTCTACAACGCGCATGGCAACGGGTCGGTGGTGGCCGATCGGGTTGAGGCGGCGGCGCTGCGCGAGGCACTCGGCTCGAAGGCCGGCGGCGTGCCCGTGGTGCCGTTTAAGAGCCACTTCGGGTCGGCCGGTACCGCCTGCGGCGCGCTGGAGTTCGTGGCCGGGGTGCTTGGCCTGCAGCACGGCCAGGCGCCACCGTCGGCTGCGTACCGCGAGCCGGATCCGGAGTGCGGACTGGACGTGGTGCACGGGGAACCACGGCCGCTCGCCGTACGCAGTTTCTTGTCGGTCAACTTCGATCGCGTCGGTCAGTGCGCAGCGCTGTTCGTGCGAGCCGTCGGCGATTGACCGCTACCCGCCCGCGGGCGCAACGGTGTCCGATCGGCCTGGAACCGGTTGATCCGTTCGGCTCACAGCACACCACAAAGCACCGTTTGGACAGCAATGGCAGAAAGCAGACGGCGTGTTGTCGTAACCGGCATGGCCATGGTCACCCCGCTGGGCGGGGACCTGGAGCGTACGTGGCAGGCTGCCAAAGAAGGCCGTAGCGGGGTCGACTACATCACCCGCTTCGATGCCAGTACGTTCCCGACACGCATCGCAGCGGAGGTGAAGAACTTCTCGCTGGCAAACTACATCCCCGACGGGCACGAGCGCTACGGATCTGCCGGACTGAACGCCCAGCTTGCCCTGGCCGCCACCGCCATGCTCTTGGAATCAGCCCGCCTGGACATCAGCCGGCTGGACCCGTACCGCGTCGGGGTCTACCTGGGCGCCGGGGAAGGGCACCAGGATCTGGTGACGTTCATGCGGTTGCTACGGCGGGCGTATCAGGACGGCCGCATCGAGACGCCGGTGTTCAACGCCGGAGCAGTGGCGGAGCTGGATCCCGTGAACGAGCTGGAGCAAAGCCCAAACATGGCGGCCGTGCACGTTGCCGGCTTCGCCGGGGCTCGCGGACCGAACTCCAACTGCCTGACCGCTTGCGCCGCATCGAACCAGGCAATCGGGGAGGCTGTGCAGCTGGTGCGCTCCGGAGTGGCTGACGTGATGCTCAGCGGCGGGGCGCACAGCATGATCCATCCGCTGGGCGTGACGGGCTTCAACCTCCTGACTGCGCTGAGCACACGGAATGATGAGCCGACGAAGGCATCGCGACCGTTCGACCTGGGCCGTGACGGGTTCGTGCTCGGAGAAGGAGCCGGCATGGTGGTGCTGGAGGAGCTTGAGCACGCGCTGCGGCGGGGCGCGACGATCCACGGCGAAGTAATCGGGTACGGGCTCAGTGCCGATGCGTTCCGGTTGACCGATCCGCACGAGGACGGTCGGGGCGCGGTGCAAGCAATGGTCCACGCGCTCCGCGATGCGGGGCTGCGGCCCGAAGACATCGATTACATCAACGCTCACGGCACAAGCACGCGTGAAGGCGATGCCGTCGAGACCCTGGCAATTAAGAAAGTCTTCGGGGACTATGCCTACAAGGTCCCGGTTAGCTCGACCAAGAGCATGATGGGACATCTGATTGCGGCTGCCGGGGTGGTCGAGTTCATCCTGTGCTTGTTGGCCATCCGCGACGGCATCATCCCGCCAACGATCAATCTGGAGACACCGGACCCGGAGTGCGATCTGGATTATGTGCCCAATGAGGCGCGCGCAGCAGACGTGCGCATCGCGCTGTCGAACAGCTTCGGGTTCGGTGGCCAGAACGCCTGCCTGATCGTGCGTCGATTTGACGGTTGACCCATCACGGAACCCTGCCAGAGACGGTGACCTTGGGTACCGAACTCCTGGGCACAGTTTTTCTTATCGCACTAGCGGTAGCGATTGGCCTTGTCACACTGCTGGTCGTGGCCACGCTGATCATCTGCGTGGTGTACATGCCGCACATCGTCCGCGTCTTTGAAGAGGAGCCGCTGCTGCTGCCCAAGCGGCACGAGCCGGCCGAGGATGCCGAGGAGGTGCGGTTCCGCACCGCCGATGGCCTCTGGCTCCAGGGGGCCTGGCTACCCGCGCGTGGCGAGAGCGAGGGGGTGGTTGTCTTCTGCCCTGGGTTCAAGATGGATCGCTGGACGGCGCTGGAGTACCTGGACGACGTGCGCGATCTGGGGCTGGATCTATTCACGTACGAATTCCGCAACCAGGGTGAGAGCGATGCTGAGGAAGGCTATCGGCCGATGCAGTGGGTGACCACACGCGAGGTCCGCGACGTCGAGGCAGCCCTGGCCCACGTGCGCGCACGCCAGCAGGACCGTGGCCTGCCGGAGCGAATCGTCCTGTTCGGCATCAGTCGAGGGGGAGGGGCGGCGCTGGTTGCGGCCAGCCGCGACCGCGACGTACTCGGCTTGATCACCGATGGGGCCTTTCCCACCCACGGCATGCAACTGGCATTCATGCTGCGTTGGGTGGGAATCTACGCCAATCTCCCGTTCATCTACAAGCGGATCCCTCTGTGGTACTACAGCTTCCTCTGCTTCCTGACCCGCTGCATCGTTGCCTGGCGGAACCGGTGCTGGTTACCGTCCATTGAGCGGGCTGCCCGGCGTTTGGCCGTCTCCGGCTGGCTGATGATCCACGGCGCCAAGGACAGCTACATCCCTCCCAGGATTGCCCGTCAGCTCTACGAACTGGCCCGATGCCCAAAAGAGCTCTGGCTCGTGCCCGGCGCGCGCCACAATCAGTGCCACCGGACTGAACCGGAAGAATACAGCCGGCGCGTGCGAGCCTTCCTGCTGGAAACGCTGCAGCTGGGTCGATTAACATACTGTGACGAGAGGGAAAATGCAGAAAGTGGGTCGACTGAGGCCCGCTAGCGGCCGCCCTCCCCGCACGCCTGGCTGACAGACGGCGAGCACCCTGCCATGAAGCTCACCACTCCCCTAGTCTGGATCCTGCGCAAGACCATCGGCCGTGTTGTCATCTGGAAAGCACGTCGCGCAGTCGCCGCCTTCAAACAGGCGGCAGCCCACTGCCGCGAAACTCAGCAGCGGGTTGTGCTCGAGAAGATCGCACGAAATGCAGAAAGCGACTTCGGCCAGGCGCACCACTTCCAGTCGATTGCCAGCATCGAAGACTTCCGTCGTGCCGTGCCGATCACGACGTACGACTACTACGAACCGTACATCGAACGCCTCAAACGCGGTGAAGTGCGCGCCATGTTCGGCAGCGGCCAAAAGCTGCTGATGTTCGCACTCACCAGCGGTACCACCGCCCGACAGAAGTACATTCCGATCACCGACGTCGCGCTGAAAGAGTACAAGCGCGGCTGGATGCTCTGGGGCCTGCACGTCTTCGACCAGCATCGAACCATCTTCTCGGCCGACTCCCAAACCCTGCAGCTGGCCAGCGATTGGGAGGAGTTCCGTACCGAAGGAGGGATTCCGTGCGGCTCGGTCAGCGGCTTGACCGCCGCCATGCACGGCTGGATTATCCGTCGCCGCTACTGCTTGCCGCCGATCATCGTCAAGATCAAAGACAGCCTCGCCCGCTACTACACCGCTCTCAGGCTCGCGCTGCCTGCGCCGATCGCGATGGCCGTCGCACCGAATCCCAGTACGCTGATCACGCTGGCGCGGCTCGGGGACGAATACAAGGAGTCACTGCTCCGCGACCTGGCCGACGGCACACTCAGCTCCCGGTTCGACATCCCAGGCCACGTGCGCGACGCGCTACGGCCACGGATCCGTAAGCGATGGCGCAGCTTCGTGCGAGACATGGAACGGATCGTCGAGCGGGAAGGGCACCTGTACCCAAAGCACTACTGGCCACGACTCACCCTGCTGGCCAACTGGACCGGCGGCACCGTTCGCGCATACCTGCGTGACTACCCGGAATACTTCGGCGATGTCCCGGTTCGTGACATCGGGCTGATCGCCAGCGAAGGCCGCATGACCGTGCCAGTGGAAGACGGCACCCCTGCCGGCGTGTTGGATATCGTGCACGGGTTCTTTGAGTTTATCCCGGAGGAGGAGATCGAATCAGCGAACCCAACAGTATTGCTGGCGCACGAGCTGCAAGAAGGCAAGAACTACTACATCCTCATCACCACCTCGAGCGGACTGTACCGATACGACATTCGCGATGTGGTCCGCTGCGTCGGCTGGTACCACAACACGCCGGTGTTGGAGTTCCTGCATAAGGGGGCTCACATCGCGAACATGACCGGCGAAAAGCTGACCGAGCATCAGGTCGTGACGGCTGTCGAGCAAGCGGTCAGCCGGCTCAGCCTGCGATGTCGAACCTACACGCTAGCCCCCGTCTGGGACCGAGTCCCCTACTACGCGCTGCTTGTCGAGCACCGTGACCTGAGCGACCATGCAGCTGCCGCGAAGCTGGCGGCCGAGGTCGACCAGGCTCTGCGGAGGCTGAATGCCGAGTACGACTACAAGCGGGAGAGCTTGCGGTTGGGGCCCGTGCGTGTGCGCCTGATCCCGAACGGATCCTGGCAACGGCTTCGGGATCGAAAGCTGTCCGAAAGAGGCGGAACGCTCGAGCAGTACAAACATCCTTGCATCGCGGCCACCCTGGACTTTGCCAACCAGTTCCGCGCTATTGCCGAAGTAGCCCCCGTCGGTTCCCCATTGACCGAACGGGCTGCCACCGGGTAGGGGGGCCAGCCCGATTTGCAGCGGATCTGTCATCAAGCGACCGCGCCCATTGACCCGCTCAACACCGTCCCGGCCAGATGGGCCGCACTCAGGGGCGAGCAAAGTGGAGTGCGATGAGCGCGTAGCCGGTACAAAGATTCGGATCCCCCTCGTACCAGCGTTTCGCTGTGTTTACCCAGGAGCCGTCCGCGCGCTGTCGGCGGGCGAGCGCGTCGACAAGCTCAACACGCCACGGGTGCTTGTTGCCTGCAGCGTCCACGAACGGATCCTCGCCCAGGGCGTAGAGCGCCTTGGCCATGGTCTGGTAGTAGTAGTACAAGCCCTGTAGCTCCTTACCTTTTGGCATGCCCGGATTCCGTTCGGTGGTGTAGTTCTTGCGAATCCAGTCCACCGCGGCACGGATGCGCGGATCGTTGCGATCCACGCCGCAGTAGATCATGCTCTTCAGACCGGCGTATGTCATCGAGCCGTAGGAGCGCCAGCCACTGGACTCGGTCTTGCCTGCCTTACTCTCGCCGCCGAGCACCGGCGTGTAGATGAAGCCCCCGTCGTTGACCTTGGCTGCGAACGGCAGCGTGTTGTACTCGCTGGCCAGGTTCTGGCACCGCGACAGGAAAATCAGTGCCTTGCGAAAAGCCGGATCGTCGCTGGGAAGGCCTGTGGTGTGGAGGGCCTCGATGGCTAGCTGTGTGTTGGAGAGATCCGGCCGCTTCTTCGAATCATAGCCAATGCCCCCGTAGTACGGATGGGACGGATCGTACCCTTCGCCCTCGTCGGCCTGCAGCTCTTTCAGGAATTGCTGGGCGGCGCGGATGAGGCTGTCGTAGCGGCCATCCTTGTTGGCTTCATGGAAGGCCATCAGGGCTACGGACGTCGTGTAGGCCGCGTGGCGCTTCGGGTAGATGCCACCATCGGGTTGGACGTACTGCTCAAGGTAGCCCAGCGCCTTGCGCACCCAGGGTTCATCCGGCGAAACGCGGCCGGTCTTCAGCACGCCAGTTACCACCACAGCCGTCACGCCGGGCTCCAGATGTGGGCTCCAGGCTCCGTTGGCCGACTGCGAAGTGCGCAGAAAATGCAGGCCTCTGGAAACGAGCCGGTCGTAGAGCACCGGATCAGGGTCTGTCTCGCCGGCAAACAACCGGACGTAGTTCAGTAGGCTTGCCGTTGCGGCAGCGGACGCAATCGTGAAGAACTGTCGCCGAGATACGTGCATGCAGCCTCCTCCAAAGCGTAGATTACTCAATCCGCGCCAGGATCTCCTCTTCACGTAGGATCCTCAACTTCTCCCCGTCCAACTCGATTTCCTGGCCGGCCCACCGGTTGAACAGCACACGGTCCCCCTCGTGCACTTCCAGCGGCACGATTTTGCCATTTGGCAACCGGTGTCCGTCGCCGACGCTGAGCACTTTACCTTCGACGGTTTCTTCGCGTACCGTCTCTGGCAGGGCGATGCCGCTAGCGGTTTGAGCGGGCCGCTCGACTTCGCGGACGATCACGTTATCGCCAAGTGGCACAATTTTCATCGCTGTGCAGGCTCCAGCTACGTGTGCCGTCAGCGCGACGTATTCAACTTCAATCCTAGGAGCCTGCGCCAGCGGCAACCAGCCGCCCCATGGATCCCTGTCCCGGCGAGACCCATCCCGATCGGTCCACGGCAGATGCCACGCAAATTCGATTCCTTCGACGAATCTGTTGCTGTGCGGGCGCGCCCGCTGGAATGGCAAACCGAGCGATCCGGCGCAAGGTGCTTTCGTGCTTGTGTCCCGCTCGCGCCGCCGACGTGCCTGCACCGGCTTTGCCGCAGTGCCAAGGCAGCTGGCCTCCTGGGGGCTGTAATTGCGGTTAGTGGTTTGCGACGGCGTTGTCGCTGTTGCCAGGGCCCCGGGTCAGAGTGGTTTCTCCACCGGGAACGCAGAGGCACGCTTTGGTACACGAGCTTGCCGGAACGGGGGCCGGAGAGGCTCTTCACCTCCCCTGGACACGAGATTGTTCAGCTGGCACCGGCCGCCCCGAAAGCCCGTTCCTCCCCGGCTCGGTCGTGCCGACGAGTGCATCGCGGCGGTAGCGCGGAGCTGCACGCGGCACATGCCGACCCACATGAGCCCGCGCGTGCCGTGCGAAAGATCCGGATATTACACCGCACGTAAGGGGACGGGCGCCGGCCGATCATCCCCCGAACGCCGGCCGCTGGGCGTGGCGCCTCGGGCGCCATGGCGTCTCAGACGGACAGCAAGAGCGACATCGGGTCGCCAGTGCTGGCCGATCATCGTCGCGACCGAGGCAACAGCCCCCGGCCGCTGGCGTGGCGGGGCTGCGCGGAGCAACCTGCTCGGACCGACCGGCCAGAAAGCGGGCTGCATGCTGCTGCCACCTCCCGGCCCAAGGGCGACTTCCCAGGCGGCGCGTGCATGACAGTTCAACAGGACTCGCCCCGCGGCGGGCTTGGCTGGCTGCGCCCGGTCCATAGAATGAACAGCACCAAGTAGGGAACCTTCGCCAGAGGTGGGAACGATGTCGCTCGACAAGAGCCTGAAGGCGGGAACCCGTTACGGAAAACGCCGTAACGTACTGAAGCGTGCTGAGCGCATCAAGCTGATGCAGCAATGGGAAGTCTGGGCGGAGGAGATCGGCCCGTATGGGTTGCCCAAGATCCGCACGGACAAACCGCTGAAGACAACGCCCAAGCGGCGAGACTGATGGGCACACGGCACTCGTGTCCACTCAGCCGGAACGCCTGTACAGGTCTTGCAACGCGTCACGCAGGGTCGGGAACCGGAATTCAAAGCCCTCCTCCGCTAACCGCCGCGACACGCAGTAACGGCCGTAGATCGCCAGCTCTGGGTCCGTGCGCAGGAGCAGTGGGGCGGCGATGCGCACCAGCCACGCCGGGCTAGGTAGACCGATCGGCATACCTACGGCCCGACGCAGTTCACGCATGAATTCTGCATTCGACACCGGATTCGGTGCCGTCGCTACGTAGACGCCCTCCATCTGATCCTCCTCAATCGCCCGTTCGAACAATCGATTCATGTCATGCTCGTGGATCCAGCTGACTCCCTGGCGACCGTGCCCCACTCGTCCACCGAGGCCCCAGCGTGCCAGTTTCTCCAGTCTCCGCAACGCACCGCCGCCGCGGCCCAGCACGAATGTCGTACGTAGCACCACCTGCCGCATGCCCGGTAGCACCGATTCGCGGTATGCCTGTTCCCAGGCGTGGGCTACAAACGGTGCCAACCCGTAGCCGAACGGCGAATCCTCGTCGCAGACCACCTCTGGAGGATCGCCATAGCAGTGGGCAGTCGACATCTGTACCCACACCGGAGGCGGCGTCTGCACCGTTTGCAGTGCTCGGCCAATGGCCCTGGTCGACTCCACCCGCGAGCGCAGGATCTCATCGCAATGATCCGGGGTCTTGATGCAGTCGACCGAGCGCCCGGCCAGGTTCACGATCGCCCTGGCTCCGTCAAGGGCACGCGCCCAGTCGCCGACTGTCCGTCCGTCCCAGCACAACCACTCGAACTTCCCCTCAAGGCTCGGCTGGTGCCGGGAGACGATCACGATGTCGTACCTATCCTGTAGGTACCGGGTCAGGTTCCGGCCGAGAAAGCCTGAGCCGCCCGTGATGACGATCCGCTGCCTGGCCATAAGCCAACCGCTCTAGCGCCGCGTGATCCGACCCCGATCTGGTCAGCTGTCCGTCATCTTAGTCCGTACTGGCGGCCGTTAAGACGAGCCGATCGAGCCAGTCAATCAGGTCTCGAATGAACGGCTCCGGATCTGGTTCGAACTCCAGCGTGTGGTGGGCTTCAGGGTACTCGATGATCCTCTTCTGATCCGTTGCGAACCGGGACACATATGCCTTGGTTCTTTCGTTGTCGATGATCCTGTCTTTGCCGGCCAACAGCAGGAGCGTTGGTGTGTGGATTTGCTCGGGAGCGTCACGCAGGTACCAGTCCAGCCGCGCGCTGGCCACCAGCATCGAGGCGGTGGCCTCATGTAACGCGAGGGGATCGTTGCGGAGGAACTCCAGCCAGCGAGGATTCGCCGTAAACAGCTCCGGGTCGTTCAGCGGGATCGGGAACCTCCGATGTGGTGCAAACAAGCGACTCAGGCCAATTAGCAGCTTCTGGTACCAGGGGGGGGAAACTTTTGGGAACAGGCCTGGGCACAGCAGCACGAGGCCATCGATGAGCTGCGGGTGGTCTTTCGCGATGGCCACCGCTAGCTTCCCTCCCCAGCTAACCGCGGTGAGCACCACTGGCCGCCGCGGTTCCATGACTCGCACTCGGCTCAGGAACAACACCAGATCGTCAATCAGCACCTGAAAGTTCCGAGCGTGGCCGCGCTGGTAATCGTTCAACCCGGATCCGCGGCGATCCAGGTAGAAGACCTCATAGCCCGCGCTGCAGAGACGCCCGGAGGAGTGCAGGTACCAGCCGCTGTGGCTTTGAATGCCGTGAATGCAGACCAATCGTCCGCGCAGCGGGCCATCGGGCCGCCAGTGGCGGTAGTGCAGCAGGTATCCGTCCTGTGCCGAGTAGGTTGCCAGTCTGGGACTGCAGTTACTCAACGCTTCGTTCCTGTACGTGCCTGGTCACACGGGCCAACGCCTCGCGATCGATGCTTACCCCCAAGCCTGGGCCTTCGATGGCTGGTGCCCAGCCCCCGAAGCCGAATGTCAGATCTTCGACCGTGAGCCGCTCCTTAAGCAAATGTCGGTCATAGGATCCCTCCAGGTATCGAATGCCGGCCAGGTTGGTCGCGAAGTGGCGGCCGACGGCCGAGAGGATGCCGGTCTCGCCGACCTGACAACCCAGTTGATAGCCGATGCCGTGGCGGTGAGCGTAAGCAGCGATGAGCGTGGCGTTGATGAGGCCGCCACACTTGGAGATACGGATATTGAGCAGATCGGCGGTGCCATCCTGCACGGTCCGGCGTGCGTCCTCCAGACTGCAGAGCGACTCGTCATGCATGAGCGCCACGGGGACTGAGCCGCGCACGCTGGCCAGAGCAGCCACGTGCTCGTGCCGCACCGGCTGCTCCACCGACGAAATCCGAAACTCCAGGAGCTCCTCAATACGCTGCCGTACCTCGCCAGGCTCCCACCCTTCATTCGCGTCGATGCGCAGGTCGATCTGCCATCCCAGCACGCGGCGGATCCTGCGCAACCGAGTCACGTCGTCGGTGCTGCCGTCCACCCCGACTTTCACCTTGCAGTCCTTAAAGCCGTAAAGCCGGGTACGCAGCGCGCGGAGAAACTCCTTCTTGCGGCTGCCCACGGTGATGACGTGGCCGTAGCGAACCCAGCGGCGGTGCTGCCTGATAGGCCGCGCCTCGGGCAGGCAATCGAACACGGCAGTCATCGGCGTATTGAAGGCACGTCCGTAGGCATCCAGCAGCGCGGTTTCCAGCGCACAGCGGGCAGCGTTCCCAAACGCGCGCCTCGGATCCCGCTCGCTGCCGGGCATCACCAGCTCCCGACACCGTTGGACGACGTCTTCGAATGACCGAGGTGCGTGCACGAACGCGCTCAAGTCCACCCGGCACAGCTCTTCCGTAGCGGTGGCCATCGTCTCACCCGTTACGTACGCGCGCGGCACGCCCTCACCAAAGCCGCTTGTGCCGTCGGCCAGCACCGCTTCGACCACAAGATTCTCGCTTGTCTCGTGCGTGGCCGAAGCATGCTGGACCTTCTTCAACAGGGGAATGGCCACGTGGTAGATTCGCAGTAGCTTCAGGGGTGCCATGCGCGTGTCCGTTTCCGGGAGGAAGCGGCGTGTTAGCTCACCCAAGCGTTCCAGGTGAGGATGCAGCCGACGGCCACGATCACCAGGGCTGCCGCTATAGAGAGGTATCGGCCGAGCCGTTCCCCGGCATCGGACCATAGTCCCAACAGCCGCGGGATCTTTACCACCATTACCGCAATGCCCACGAGCACAGCGGCTAGCCCGAGCGTAAAGGCCGTCAGCAGGACCAGGCCCCAGCCGGTTCGTCCGACGGCCACGGCCCACAGCAGCAGCGCGACGCCGTCCCAGCAAGGCACCATACCGGCAGCGGCACCGATGCTTGCGACGCCAAGCCAGCCGAGTCTGCGACGGCTACGCGGCGCGTCGTTGACCGCACGCCGATCGCCGCGACGTGCCGCAGCAATCCGTCCTGCCAGCAGTAGGCTGCCGACGACGACGACCAACAGACCAGAAACCAGCGCCAGAGTCCGGCCTAGTGTCCGATCGAGTGCCGGATCGATGATGGCCAGCACGGCGGCAGCGGCGAAGACAGCGCCTGTGTGGGTGACCACGATCGTTGCGGCCAGGCCAAGGGCGTGGGCAAGCGAACCACGCTGAGCCACCAGGAAAGCGGCGGCGACGGTCTTGCCGTGGCCGGGCGTGAGGGCATGGGCGGCGCCCACACCGAAGGCAGCCAGCAGTGCCAGGACCATGGCCACCGGGCCTTCAGGGGCGAGTAGTTCGCGGAGTCGAACGCGCCGGGCCGTGGATGCGGGGCTCTGACCCGCCGGCCCGCGGGGTTCACTCTGCCGCTCGGCCCCGGTTAGCATTCGGTCAACAATCTGGTCGGTGCCGTTGGAGGCACGCAGTCCGGGCGTGACGATGCGCAGCGTCGCATCAATGCGCCGCGCTGCGTCGGCCTCCTCCGGGGTCATCTGCCACCCCGGGCGCACCCGTACCTCGTCCACCGTCCACGGCGCGCTGCTTCGCAGTAGTTCTGTGCCGTCAAGTGGACACAGGGCCATTCGGACAGCGCCCCGTTCGAGGAAAAAGTTCGTATCTTCAACCTGAATGAACAGCTCCTCGCCCTCGGCCAGCTCAGGTAGCTTTCCATCGAACCGGAACCGGAAGCGAGGATGCCCTTCGAACGTGTCGTAGTTGAACCCGATCGGCTTCAGAGGGACTTCGGCACCGTTGGCTTCCACAAGCACGCCGCCGGCAAGCAGGTCGGCCATCTCCTGAGCGAACCGTTCCAGCCAGCGGTCCGCCGGAAGCTGTGCCAGCCCGTCCGGGCCGACCAACGCCATCAGCTCCTCCGCGAGCGTCAATTCGGAAACGCTCAGGTCGTAGAGCACATGGATCGCTCCCGGCTCGACAGCAACTTGCACGGCGCGGTCGAAGAAGCGGTTCGGCACGTCATGTGCCACAGCCCGGGTTACAAGCAGGCAAAGCGCGCCGCACGATATTGACAGGATGGCTCGGGAGCGGAGCTTCATGGCGAGTTCTCGTCGTCCGTCCGCGGAAGGCTCCACTGCCATTATTCGGGGGCGTCCTGCCGTCTGAGCTGTTCGAATTCCTCGGGCGTATCAGCATCCTCTTGCTCGGGCAGCAAACAACTTACCTCGGTAACCGACAGTTCCGGCATGCGAAACAGCCGGTTGAGCCCCGCGTCGGGCGGTAACCGAAAGAGTGCGTGGCGGACGCGCCACGCCAGTAGCAGGGGGTGCCCCCGCCGGCCCCGGTATACGGGCACTGTCAGGTCGCTGCCGAGCTGGCGGTAGGCATTGATCAGGTTAAGCACGTTTGCGCGGCGAATGCCTGCGCAATCGCCCGGGGCGATCACCAG
>JALXBF010000096.1 GCA_026991575.1 Planctomycetota bacterium
AGCTCGTGCCAGTGCGCCAGGGTTCGGCGGAATCGCTCGCTTGTGATCGGTAGCGGTTGGTTACACAGGTCGTAGAGCGCCACCACGGCATCGGTCGATCCTACGAATGCCCATGGCCAGCGCAGGTAGCACTCTTCGACACAGGCCAGCGCCGCTCGGTTCGGCACATGTGCTGCGGCAACAAGCAGCGCGAACGGGCTAGCTGGCGTGCACTCCTCCGGAAGGGATCGCAGAAGCTTGACCGCTTCAGGAGCCCGGTCGGTGCGCAGGTAGATGAGTGCGAGGGTCAGGGCAGGTTCAGCATCTACCTGATTTTGGTCGCGGCCTGCTTCAAGTTCCTGGAGCAGCGTTTGCTCCAGTTCAGCCAATTTCCCCGCGCGCCGAAGCGCGTCGATCGCCTCCAGGTAGAGTTCCATCGGGCGGAATCTCAGCAGCATGCCGTCGAACCGTCCGCTGGCTCCGGCCGACGGCCAACGAAGCGCGCGGCGAAAGTGGTCAATGGCTGCGGCTGGATTGTTTCTGGCTTCCAGTTCGCTGTACGCCAGCAGATAGTCCAGACGCTCGATGGGGCCGATTACCGGGACGTAGCTGTAGAGAGCGGGCGGACGGCTCTGCTGCTGGGCGGTGCGGAGCGACTGCAGCGTCGCCACGTCTCCTGCCAGGGCGGCTGCTTCATCGACCCAGCTTGTCATGTACCTGCCTGCGACGTACACGGTTAGCGTGCGTGGGAGCGACGGCTGGGCGACGTTGAGCGTGCGCAGGAAGTCTTTCCTGAGAAGGGGGGCTGCCGCCACGACGGAACGCCAGAACGACTGAGCGACGGCCGGCAGCTTGGCAGTCTCTTCAAGCAAGCTGCGCAGCTCGCGTTCCGCCGTGTCCCGGTCACCGTGGGCCAGGGCTGCAGCGAAGCGCGCGTAGCGTTTTGTCGGGTTCAGCAGCGGGTCGCTCTGGCTGCGCCGGTGCAGGATCTCGAGCAGTTCTTCCAGGCGACCATCGTACGCGGCGTGCGCCGCGACCGTTGCCAGGAATGGGGTGCCGTGTCGGAACTCGAGCAGCGCCGCGGCGTTAAGGGTGCGTCCCGCTCGGGTCGAGCCGATCAGCTCGAACGCCCTCTGTAACGCTTCGTGCCGCCGGCCAAGCCACAGGAGCGCGTGCACCTGTTCCATGGCAGCCAGGGCCGAAAGAGACGGCCCGGGTCTCGGGCCGGCCATGGTGCCGGCGGAGCTGCCTGCAGCGAGAACCGTCTCAAACGTCTCCAGCACTTTGCGAGTGTATTCCGGGGTCCATAACAGTCTCCGGCCGGTCGGCGCCAACCAGCGATCGAGTATCCATGAGCCGCCAAAGGTGCTCAGCACCGGCAGCAGCGCCGCGCGCTCCCGGATGAGCGTGCTGAGCTTGCGGTAGAAGTAGGGGGTGCGTGGCGGCGGGCTAGTTGGCCAGCGGATGGCCCGTGCCGACAGCGTCTGGAGGGTGCGCACGTACAGGTCCGCCGCGAGGTCGTCTTCGCCGGCGGCCAAGAGCACGTTCGTGTAAAGCCGCAAGTTATCTGCACTCACGACAAAGGCCGGGTTCTCGGCGGCAGTTCGCACCAGCCGCTGCAGTCGGTCGGTATCGGCTAGGGCGATTAGCAGTGCGCGCAGCGCGTCGACCTGCGGTCCCTGTAGCTGTCTTGTCTGCTGCAGCCGTTGCCACATGCGCTCGGCGACGGCTTCAACGGCCGCGCGGTTCTCGGGTTTGGTCGCCACAAGCTGCAGCAGCTGGTTGGCGTAGTCGGCCATCCGACTAGCGCTGCGCGATCCCGCGCCGGTGATTTCTTCCAAGAGCCTGTCCACGACCGGCTCGACGATGCCGTCCTCGGCCGCCCATTGCAAGAACGAGCCAATCGTGCGCAGCGTCGACGCGTACGCGCTGACGCTGTCATGGCGGATCGAGGCAAGCGCCCTGTAGTGCTCCAGTGCCAGCTTGCGGTCCCCGCGGCGAGCGTGGTAGCGGCCCAGTACGGCATACACCACGGCTTGTTGCCTGTAACGGAATCGCAACTCGACCGCTTGGAACATTTCCTGGCAGAGTTTCGCCAGGCGGTACAGGTCTTCGCTGACCTCCGTGTGGAGGTCGCGCGCGTCGATGAGTTCTTCCAGCAGGCCGCATGCCGCCAGGAGCACCAGCCTGCGGTCGCCAACTTCCGCTGCCGACACTTCCTTCAGGGCGTTCCTCATTAGATTGATCGCGGCCGAACGGCTCTGTCGGGTGCCGTCTTGGGCCAGCCAGTATGCGTACAACAGCCGGCCGACGAGTTGCGTACGTGGGTCGTCTGCCTGTCGCAGGCGCTCGAGCAACGGCTCGACGCGGGGCGCGGTGCCGGCGTCGTGCAGCAGTGTGAACATGCGACCGGTGAGCGTCTCGTAGTCGGGGAACAGGATCACCTCTCGCCCGAGCCGTCCAGCATAGCGCCCCTGTCTGCTGGGCGTTTCTTCCACTAGGAACACCCTCTCCACCAGCGCGCGGTTCTCCTTGTCGAGCTCGTTGTCGAGCAGCCACAGCACCCACGATCGCAACTCGGCTTCTACCTCCTTGGGCTTACCCGTTCTAACTGCGACCACCAGCATTTGGGTCCGCATCCAGGGGTAGAAGCTGCCGGCCTGCAATGCGAGGCGGTACAGTTCCAGGGCAGCTTCTGGGTCGCGCACGGACAGCGTCGACGCGGCGTCGGGGAGCCAACCCAGTGAGCTGGACGTGGAAATGATGGAGAACTGAGTCCGCTGCGCGGCATTCGTGACCAGCTTGCGGAACTCGGTAAGCTTGCCTGCGTTGCGGAACGCGTCCAGCACGGCCTGCCCGTTGCGGATGGCTTGGGGAGCGGACCGCAGGAGAACAGCGAATTCGCTAGCAGCTTCTTGCCAGCGCCGTTGGTTGGCCAGGCTGACGGCGTAGGCGTAGCGCAGACCGTAGTCATAGGGACGCCGTTGTAGGATTTCGCGGACAAGCTGCTCTGCCTGTGTCTGCTGACCGCTACCGGCGTAGATCAGGTACAACTTTCCGAAGGCATGACGATCGCCCGGCTGTTCGCGAAGCCGTTGTTGTAGTCGGGCGATCTCTTGCTCGAGGACACCGAGGTTCTTCAGCACGCTGACTACACCGCGCGCCCGCTGCTCGCGCCCCAGGGGGCTACGGGCAAGCCTGGCCAGTTCCCGCCGGGCCACGGCCAGAGCCGCGTCGCGTTTGCCTTCAGCCAGCAGTTGCTGAGCTCGCCTGGCACCTTGACCGGCTACGGTGCCGGCGAAGAGAGGGCGGAAGTACGCGGTGCTGGGGCGACGTGCCAGCGTGGCGAGCTCACGCCGCAAACCGAGTCGCACAAGAATCGCGGCCAGCGCCTCCACTTCCACGTCGGCTGTGACCGTCGTGCGCACCAGCCGCTGGGCGGCCCCGCGTGCGGTGTCCTCATCGTCAAGGAGCAACGCCAGCCGCAGGATCGCACGCCACTTGAGCCCGTACATGGCCCCCCATGCAGCACCGATCTGGGCCGCTGCCTCGAGCGCTTCACGGTGTCGACCAAGGTTGGCCAGCACCTGGACCAGGCATAAGCGGAGCCCGTTATCGCCGCTCTGGTGCACCGCTTCGCGCAGGATCTCTGCGGCCGCCTCCAGATTGCCCCCCTCGGCAGCCCGGATCGCTCGCGCCAGCGCCAGGTACGGCAGACTGGCCAGGTTCTCTCGTCCCACTCGTGCCAGGTGCTCATCCAGTCGCTTCCTGTTTGACTCATCGCTAAAGGCTTGCCATACCAGCCGCAAGGTGGGAATATGCGGGTAACGACGCAACGGTAGCCGCTGGGGAAAAGGCGGTATCGGGTCCGATCCGATCAGGAACACGGCGATGCTTCGGTCCGGATAGGACAGGACCCAAGCCGAGGTGCGGGAGGTTATCCAGCAGGGTCTCAGGGTGAGCTCGATCAACATGGCGCTCAACTCGGCCGCCTCATCCATGCGACCCGCCCGTAACAGGGCTTCCACGGCACGCAGCAGTTCGTTGGTGTACTCGGACGTAGTCAGCCGCGACGGCGTCAGGCTCATGGTGCTGACGCCCGAGCTCAGCTTGCGACGGAGTTCATCGCTGGTTGACTTCACCGCGGTTGCAGCCAGGTCAACGAGCTCATCGGGCAGCTGTTCCGCGTTGGCCAGCACGCACACGGCGGCGTTGAGCTGGTCGCGCGGCCGAGCAGGGCCCTCCAGCGCCGCACGCAGAAGACGTCTGGCAACGGCCTGCTGTTTCGCGTCGAGCAGGTAGACGGCCAGGTCGATGGCAAAGGGAGCGGCCGTTTCAGGGTGGGCCGAGTGCCGCAGGATCTGCAGCCACCGCTCGTATGTTCCGTCTGCGATGCAGCTTCTTGCAAGCTTCGCGAGCTCTTTCCTGATGCTAGCTGCGGTGTCGGCTACTGTGGGTTCCGGCCGCAACAGGAACGTTGCGGTGATGTGGCACGCCAACCAGGCTAGCTGGGGAGGGGTTTGCTGACCGAGCTGGCGGGCCAACTGCAGAAGGGCCTGTTCTTGACCGAGGAGCGTCAGTGCCAGCATGGCGAGTCGAGCGGCCGCCGGATCGGCCGCGAACTTCCGCGCATCCACGCTGCGCACCTGCACCGGAGGAGCCTTATCCGTTTCGATCTGCAGCTGGATGCCGGCAGCCCGCGCCAGGCTCTGAACATAGTCGGCCAACTGGCCGTTTCGCTCGGCCACAAGCAGCCGTGCTGTCAGAGCGCAGGCAAGGCCTTCGCGGGGATCGTCCGGCACGGTCGGGCTGCTGCCGCTGTAGACCATGCCGGAGTACACGAAGGAACCCGCGTAGATCACCTGGCCGCCGGTCCCTGCCTGCAACTGACCCAGCCATCGGTCGCGCGCCGTGGAAAGCGTTTCCCAATATGAGTAATCGTCTGGGGGTTGATTCCGAACAGGGGGGCCTTGGCTCGATCGACGTTGCGCTTTCGGGCGCCAGGGAAGGTTCAGCAGAGGTTCAAGATGGGCAAGTGCTTCCTGGTCGCGTTGCTGGCGGGTCAGGATCGTGGCAGCCAGTAGCCGGGCCCGCCAGTCGGTCGGATCGCGGCGGAGCCGGGCCTCCAAGAGGGCCAGTGCGTTCGATTCGTAACCGCGCCGGAGCAGCTGGCCGGCCAGGGTCAGAGTCGCTTGGCTTGCCCGTTCGCCGGCGCGCGCAACGATGGCCTCCCATCGCGCCTGGGCCTGGTCAACGCGGCCCTGTTGTAGGAGAATCTCCGCGATACGTGCTTCCAGGGACACGTCGCCCGGTCGGAGTCGTAGCAACTGTTCGGCGTAGGCCTGCGCCTGAGCGTAGCGGCCGCGATCCAGATGGATTGCGACAAGCCGTTCGAGGGCGACTTGGTTACGCGGCTCGTCCAGCAGGACGCGGCGATACTCACGTTCAGCCAGCTCCAGTCGCTGCTGCGCCTCATAGACGCGTGCTAGCGCCAGTGTCCCTGGGATTCGCCGTTCCGGATCCGCGCGCCACTGCTCCAGGCGGCGCACGAACTCATCCTCGACGCCCGCCTCGACGAAAGCACGATACACCGCTGCGAGGGCCGCATGCTGCTGATCATCCTCTTGCTGGACGAAGGCCTGCCAGAGCTGTTCGATAGCTTCGATCCGGCGGCCGGTCAGCGCAAGGTGTTTCCCGTAATCCAGGCGAAGCAGGGGATCGTCCTCTACTTGCCGGATAGCGGCCGCATAGGCCATATCGAGCTCATCGAGCCGGCCAAGCCGTTGCAGCAAGTCGATCACGGCTCGGTGTGCCTGTCCGTCCGCAGGTCTTAGGGCTCGCCATCGTCGGGCAACTGCTAAGGCTTTCTCATACTCGCCGATGCGCCGCAACAGCCTGACCTGCTCTGCCAACCAGCCGGAGGCTTCACCGGGACGAAGTTCCGCCACGCGTCCCGCTGCCTGAGCGGCAAGATCGTAACGGCCCACGGTTCGGTAAAGCTGGACACTGAGCTGCACCAACCAGACGGACTGAGGGTAGCGCTGCTGCGCGAGCTCCAGTGTCTGGCTCATCGCGTCGTATTCGTTGAGCTGTAGCTGAATGGTGGCGACGACGGCGAAGGCCAGTTCCGAGGGGGACTGCTGGAGCTGTTGCTGCCAGCGGCGAAGCTCCTCTTCCAGGACGCCCATCCGCGAGCCGTGGCGGACCAGTGCCTCCAGCCAGGCAATGCGCTGAGCGGTGTCGACCTCCGGAAGCAATGCGCGGAGTTCGTCAAGGTGGTCCCGTACGGCCTGCCAGTCCTCTTGTTCTGCGGCTGCTTCCAGCTCCAGCCAGCGCAGTTCCCACCGGACGGCCGGCTCGGGCTGGTAGCGTGCCACCAGCTCATCCACCACGCGACCCAGCGCATCACGCGCTCCAAAGGACGCCAGCAATTCAGCAATGCGGCGACCGTCGGCAAGGTTGACGTCGCGGTTCAACCGGTCCAGTAGCAGTGCTACCGCCTCCTGCTTGCGGCCGCGATCGTGCAAGAACCGCGCCAAGTACTCGACGTACTCGAACGCGTCACTCTTTGCCGCAGCCAGGCGGTAGTAGCGCTCGGCTTCTTCGTAAAGCTGCCGGGTTGCCAGTAGGTCCGCCAGGCGAACAGCGCGCAGCGGGTCCTCGGACTGTCTGGTGTAGATATTCGCCCAGGCATCTACCGCCTGACGACGGCGTTCTTCCTCGCTCAGGGACGAATCGAGCCAATAGCAGCGTCCGACGGCTTCCCACAGTTCGGCATTGCGCGGTTCTCGCTCGGCCAGTGCCGCATACAGTTGGCGGGCTTCACGGTAGCGGCCTTCCTGTTCATAGAGCTGGGCGAGGCGGCGAGCGATGCGCGGCTCGTCCGGAGCCCGCTCACGGAGCGATTCATACTGCCGAATCGCTTCGGCAATGGCTCCGCTGGCCGCCAGTACATCGGCTGCGGTTGTAGCGACGTCAAGGTCGTCGGGGTGCTCTTTGCGCCAGCGTTCCAAGAATGTGTTGATCTGTTTCGCTTCACCGCGAGCCTGGTACAGCGTTAGGATCTCGCGTAGCGCCTCCTGCCGATACCAGCTGCCGGGCGCGAGCTCCTCGAGTAACTTGGCCAATACATCGACAGCCTCGCTCAGCCGATCGCTATTGGCCAGGAGATGTGCTTTGCCGACGGCAGCGCGTAGCTTTTGATAGGCAGACCTGGCGTCCTGTAACAGGATGTCATAAAGCCGGAGGGCATCATCGGCGTAGCCCAGCGCAGCCAGCTCCTCGGCAACTTCCTCCTGTACGAGCCGATCCTGAGCGTACTGCCTGGCGAACTCTAGCCACAGGGCACGCGCGTCGTCCAACCGACCCAGCGCTGCCAGCAGAGCGCCGAGCCGCCGGTACGCTCGTTCCTGCTGTAGCGGGGGGACGTCGGGCAAGGACAGCAGCTTGCGGTATGCATCGGCCGCCTTCTGGTACCGCCGCTGCCTGTCCATGACCGTTGCCAGCGCAAGCCATCCGTGCCAGCGGTTCGGCTCAGAGCGAACTGCTTCGTTTGCCGCTTCTACGGCCCGTGCCGCGCTGCCGTACCGGCTCTCGACGTAGGCCAGAAGCACGGTGGCTGCCCAGCGTGATCGCTCATCCTGACGCAATTTGCTCAACCGGGCACGCAGCTCACCGATGCGCCCTTCGTCGGCGTACGCCTGAACGTAGCGGTCGAAGGCAGCGCCGGGTACGGGGTTCCGCAGCAGGACACGCTCGTACCGCTCAAGCAACCGCTGCTGCTGCTGGGCATAGGCAGGCAATGGGCTGCCGAAGCGGAAAACGGATAGTGAAACAGCGAGGCCGGCGGGTACTGTCAGCAGCACGAGGCGGAGCACGCGCGCAATCATTTCACTACGCCTCCCGTCCCCGGTGGATTCTGGCGGCTGGCGACTGGTGGCCCCTCACGTAACCTGCCCGGATAGCTTATCAAGCGTCCGGTGCGATTGCAATTGCCCGGCGGGACCGGACAATCTCTTAGAGAAGGCGTGCGCCGGATGGTCTCGATCGCACCGATACCCGTAGCCGAGGACGGTCACACGCACTCGGTCCGCTCGGTTGTGCGCGTGCGTGCTGAGTTAGTCCCGAGGCTGGCTGGCCGGAGCCGGCGGTCTGATTAGCTCGAAGTAACGACGAATCAGTTCACGCTGGCCCAGTGGGATCGGTTCGGATTCCAGCACTTCTTGGGACAGCCGAAGGTACTGCTCGTACACCTCACCGTAGCTGCGCGTCGCCTTCTGTCGACCTTCCGGGCTGCTGGTCAGCTCCCGCTGTGACGGCCCTTCTGCTTGCATGCCCGTGAGTAACTCCAGCTGTTTGGCGGCATCCAGTGCGGTGGGATCGCCTAGCGTGTTTCCGGCGACGCCCCGACCCCACGAACTGGACGGCCTGTCGCTTTTTCCGCCACGCTGCGTCTGGCCGCCGCCCCCTTTTCCTGAACAGTTCGACTTACATAGCCCAATGGCCCGCTGGGCAGCGGACAGCGCCGAACACAGCCGGCTCAGCGCGGCGCGTCGCCTGAGAGCCTTGCCCAGCCGCTTGCAGGCAGAACAGAAGGCTTCGTTATCGGTTGAGGCCGTGTCGAGCAGCGATTCGGAAAGCTCTGTCAGGGCCCCTTCTAGGTCGACGGCGCCTTGCTCAGCAGCTGATGAGGCGACCCTGCGCAGCCGCTTCGCCAGCTGGCGACGTCCGTGCTGAGGAGGCTGCGTCTGCTTGTCGAATTCGCGGGCAGCCCGCTCGTAGTCCTTGTTCTTCAACGCTGCCGCGGCTGCCTGAAACTGGGGCATATCGCCAACGGCCTCGGCTAGCTCTGCCAGAACCGGTTCTGCTAGCTTCTGCACATACCGGGCACGCTGCTTGGCCAGGGCTTGCTGCAGTTCGCTCAGCGTTGCCAGGGCTGTACGGAGGTCGACGCCGGGTCGCTGCAACCGGTCAACTCGGGCTCGGAGCTCATCGATCAGTTCCTCCAGTTCTCGTTCACGGTATTCCCTGGCAGCGCGCCAGAGCTTATGGAGTTCGGTATGGACATCGGCGGCTGCTCGGATCACCTCCGGTGGTGGCGGCTCGGACTTGGCCGAGGCCTGCTCCGTGCGTGACGAAAGTGACAGCAATGTCAGGAACGCCACTGTGGCCGCGAAGGACAGTGGGGCTATGCGGGGCAGTCGAAACGGCAGCACTTGCCGGGCAACAACCTGTTCCAGTGCCGTTACCGCATCGGCCAGCTCCAGCTCTTCGCATGGTGTGCGCTGCTTCTTGCGCGCGAATGCCAGCGCACTGATCGTGCGGTCCTTCAGACCAGCCCGTTCGTCCACGGTACGCGCAAGCGCGGGCAAGTCCGGGTCGCGGATCAGTCCGGCGATGATCCACGCGAGGGTGATGCTGGAGAATGCGAGCACGGCAAGCGGTCGCAGCGTGTCACCGACGACGGTTTCGGTACCGATCAAGAAGGCCGCCACGACGGCTCCGATGGTCATGCCCCAACAACCGGCTCGAACCGCGTTCTGCCAGCGGACGCGGCGTGCCAGCCGCTGCAGCCGACGTGTTAGTGGTGAAGCGAGACCGTGGCTGCTCATGTCAGGTTCTCCTCTGGGCGTCATCGCCCCCTGCCCCATTCGATCCGACGCAGTGCCACGTCCAGAACCAGAAGCACCATCGCTGCTGCTAGCAACCAGGGCCAGAGTGCCACGGGACGCTGGGCTGTACGACCGTCAGCGCGAAACGCTTCTTCAGGCCGTAGTCCGGCCCTGCCTCCGGACAGTCGCGCAATGGCTTGCATGAGCTGCTGGTCCGGTGGACCAACGCGAAGCTCCTCAGGGTAGCCTCTGGTCAGGACCCGGCTCAGGACACGTTCGGTCCCATCCGCCAGCCGTTGACGCACGCGCAACTGATAGCTGCCCGGTTCACTGGCTTCAAACGTCGCCTCGAAGCGTCCCGGTGCTTTCGGGACCATGTCCACCTGCCGGCTGCTACCGTCAGGTGCGAGGACCAAGAGCTCGGTGTCGGCCTCGTTGACGAATTCGCCGTTGGTGGTCAGGGCATCCATGCGCACGGTAACCGTCTGCTCGTCCAGGTGCAAGGAGAGGCTTGTTCCTAGTGCTTCCGATTGACGCATGGCAAAGCGGAGCACCTGAGCCCAGAACGCGCCGAACTCCGGCCACTGCAGCCACTCCGCGGCCCACCGGCTGTGCACATCCGACGTGAAGGCCACGGTGATCCCCAGGCCGAACCGCCAGTAGGCCAAAAGCGGATGGCCGGGACCGGCCGTCAGGACCACCTCTGCAGTGGGTTTCGGCCGCGTGATCACGTAGCCGAGCAACAAGGGGGCGGCCTCGAAATCGATGCCTTCGGTCATCGGTGATGGCCGAACGACATCAATCAGAGTGGGTTCTTCGTTCAGTGCGGACTTAGTGGCCTGAGCCGTTTCCTTCGCGAAGATCTGTGGCAGGACCGTCGGGTCGTCGGTGCGGTAGTAGCGGCCGCGTCCCAGTTCCGCGATGCGCTGCAGCAATCCGGCGTCATGGTCGGGGCCGACACCGACCGTGGAGACGGTAATCCGCTCAGCTGCCATCTGGGTGGTGATTCCCTCGAAGTCACCCGGTGCAGAGATGCCATCGGTCAGCAGAATAACGTGCTTGACTTTCGCAGGCGTTCTGCTGAGCTGCTCATAGGCGGCAACCATCGGTGGGTACATCGCCGTGCCACCCCCGGCCTCCAGCCGCGCAACCGCATCTATCAGGAACGCACGATTTGCGGCCGACTGCAGCTCTGCAATCCAGAAGTATTCACTCTCGAAAGCGATCACACCTACCAGGTCACGTGGCCCTAGCAGTTCGATAGCGTTCCGTGCCGCCTCCTTGGCCATCTCGATCTTGATGCCCCCCATCGAGCCGGACTTGTCGATGATCAGCACCATGGCCGTTACGGGTCGGTCCCGCTCGCGCTGGATGTCGCAACGCACGGGTAGCAATTGCTCGAGCACCGTCCGATAGTAGCCTCCTAACCCGAACGACTCATCGCCGCCAACCATCACCAGCCCGCCGCCAAACCGTTCCACGTACGTGCGAAGCTGTTCCATCTGTCGCGTGCTCAGCATCGTCGCGGGCACGTTCGACAGGACGACAGCATCGAATTCCAGCAGCTCTGCCAGGGTGTCCGGTAGACCGCGAGGGGGCCGAACCTCGACATTCATGCCGTTCCGCCGTAAAGCCCGGGCCAGATGACGGCCGAGATCGACACGTTGCTCGACGATGAGCACACGCGGGCGGCCTCGGCTATAGACGATCGTGCCGAGCTGATTGTTATCCAGAAACGTGTCGTGCTCCGCGCGGACGGCTGCTTCGTACCGTGCGAACTTCTCATCGTTGAGCCGATCGCGAAAGCGCAGGCGTTCGGTGCCCGGCTTCAACGTGAGACGGCGTTCGGCGACCTTCAGACCGTTCCGGTACAGTCGCACCGTAGCCGGCATCTGGCGATTGGCCGTCACTTCGACGTCAACGTAAAAGGGTTCCTCCGGGGGAACCTGCGTCGGGCCAGATACTGCAGCAACCTGTACCTCCGGTTCGTCGCGTCCGGGCAAGGTGAGTGTGTCGACGGGAATACCAAGCGATGCCGCAGCCTGGCGCGCACGGCCCCGTGTCTGGCGGCCGTCACTCAGCAGCACGATCCGCGGCACGTAGCCGGGCGGGATCCGGGCTCTCGCGGTGAGCAACGCTTGTTCAATGTCCGTGTCCTTCTGGTCCGCTTCACCCAACGGCTCCCTGGCAGGCCACTCGGTCATTGTGTCGCCGGCGCGGGCGGCGAAGAACATGATGGCCGCACGGTGCGAACCTTTCTGTTTCAGTGCCTCGCGCACGAACGTTTCTGCTTCCTCGGTGGCACGTTGTCCGACACTCTGGCTGGCATCCACCAGAAACAGGACAAACTGTTGCGTGTTGCTACGGAGCAGCACGACGCGCGCAAGGGCGGCGGTCACCAGCAGCAGGATCAAGGCGCGAACCACGGCCGAAGCGATGCGCTGGGCCAAGGAAAAATCCGAAAGGCTGCGCCAGAACCAGAGGCCGACCCAGGGCAAAAGCACGAGGACTAACAACAGCCACCCGGGTTCTACCACTTCCAGGGCCATTGTCCTCCTCGACCCGAGACTTGCCGCCAACGCGCGAACGTGACGCGCCGCCTAATTCTAGCCGAATCACGCGCTTCGTAACCGCCCCGTAGGCCGAATGGTAGAAGCATCCCCTCTTCGTCGCCCCTGCTCGCGTCTCCTGTTGGTGGCTGTGCGGCCTGTGACTATCCCCGACCGGCGCCGGCGGACCGCCGCAAATGGTCAAGCGTGACACGAGCGTCACGGCGCGGTTCCGCTCTGGCCCGTCCTGCTGCCGCGCTGGTGCGTTTCGCTGATGACGCCGCGTAACAGGACCGTAGCACTGACGGTCGGCTGACGAGGATGGTCCAACCGGAATACGACCTGGACCAGCTGGTCGGAACGAGCGGACTCAGGCGCCGGGGACCAGGTCAGGCGAACACGGGGCGGGGTGTCGGACAGGGAACGTTCGACCAGCAGCCCCGGAGGCTGCCGATCGACGACGACGGACCGCACGGGCGGTCTGGAGTCTCGATTTGCACTGAGCAATTCGATGTCGACGTGCCTACCGGGTATCAGCACAGCGGCTCTCGGCTTGGCGCGCCAGGGTGCTATAGCGTGCCAGGAGACGCGGACGTAGACGTGTCGAGAAGGGGAATCCCAGTGGGTCAGACGCACGGGTCTACTAAAAGTAATGGAAATCGTGTCGGATCGGGAGCCCGGCGTCGGGCCGGTTCGCACCAACACGTTCACCGGCGTGGTCCACTCTACGAAAGCATGCCAGCGACCCGTCCGGCGCGGCTTGCCAAGCACGACGGATACCCGATTGCTGAGGGAACGGGCCGCGGTTACTCTCAGGCTAGGGCGCCGGTGTGCCTGCTCGCGGATTACGACCCGAACCTGCGCCTGGAGCTCGGTCGAAAGCGGTACGGTTCCCAGATTGAGGGAGCGGGGCGCGATGCTCAGGCGAGGTGCTGCTCGGACACGAAACGTGTACCGCAACAGGTGCTCGCGCTTGCCGATCAGCACCACCGGAACCGTGTGCCTGATGTCGGCCGGTTCCGGGAAGTCCCACCGGAACTGCACCCGCAGGGTTGCCTCTCCGCGCGGCGCCAGCTTGGTCGGGGAGACCGTGGCCGTGACGTAGCCAAGCACGGGGGCGACTTCAGCTACGTCGAGCGGCTCGTCGGAAGGGTTGGTGATAACGGTCGTAGCCTCGACAACGAACGGCCGGTCGCCGCCAACCAGGGCTGGTGGCACCTTGATTTCCGGCTCCGGTCCCGTCCAGATCGGGGCGCAGCCGGCTGCCGGTATCATGAGCGCAAAGGCCAGCAGTGACAGGAGCACGCGGGGTCGCCGCAAATGGGCCCTGTGCTGCCTGACAGCCCAGACCACAGCCATCGCCTGCCTCTCACGCGCCTGGCCCCCGATCGATTCTACCGTCCGTCAGGATCGACTCTGGCCGCATCGAACGGACTGGTCTTGACGGCTTCTAAGTCAATGTCTCCAATCCAGCTGGCGGCGACGCCAACGCGACTCCACGGTTGCCTTAAGCCCGTTGCTGACGGTTGTTGAAGCGGCCATCAGGGGCAGGGAACGTACGTGAGACAGTGTCGTGCGACTCGTACGTGGCCCCCAGGACAAGTCGTCCGTAGTCAGTCCCACACGACTGCCGGAGACAGTCTGGGTCGTGGTTGCCGCCTTTCGGGAAGCGGAGCGATTAGGCCCGGTCCTGAATGAACTGCTGACGGTGGCTTCCAACGTTGTCGTCGTTGACGACGGATCGGATGATGGGACGTCCGACGTTGCGCTGCGGTTTCCAGTCTGGGTACTGCGGCATGTGCTGAACCTGGGCCAAGGGGCCGCGCTGCAGACAGGTATACATTTCGCACTTCGGCAGGGAGCTAAGTACGTTGCAACATTCGATGCGGACGGCCAGCACGATCCGAGGGATCTACCACGGCTCTATCGCGCTCTTATCGACAACGACGCCGACTTTGCACTTGGCTCCCGTTTCATCGGCGCGTCTCCCGGCATACCGCGATCGCGTCGCCTTGTGCTTCGCGCGGGCGTGTGGTTCACACGCCTGGTCTCCGGCATCAAAGTAACCGACACACACAACGGTATCAGGATGTTCACGCGAAGAGGGGCTGAGCGGATCCGGATCACGTTGAACCGCATGGCCCACGCTAGCGAGATCCTGGACCAGATCGCTCAATCGGGCCTGCGCTACGTGGAAGTGCCGGTGACGGTCCGCTACAGCTTGGAGACCCTCTCTAAGGGCCAGCGCAACCGGCACGCTCTGGCCATCGCAGCGGCTATCCTGGGGGATCGCCTGGCAACATGACCGTGTTCCAATGGATTGTCGTTCCACTGGCGACCTTGCTCGCGGTATACCAGGTCCGCATCGCGTTCCGCCAGCGCGCGCGACTGGTGCCGGGCATGGTGTGGGCGTCTGTGTTCGGCGCCATAGCGGTATGTGTCGGCAGACCTGGCATCCCGAACCAGCTTGCCCACTGGCTTGGCATCGGACGTGGTGCCGACCTGGTCCTGTACAGCACAGCTGTGTTGCTCATCCTGGCACTTCGCTGGTCGTATGCCCGCTACCGTTACCTGGAGCAAGTGCACACGGCGTTGGTCCGCGAGTTGGCTCTGGAAAGGGCACGCTTCGGAGGTCAGGTTGCTCGCGACGCTCAGCCCCAGGCGCGAAAGTCAGCCTGAGGCGATGCGCCGTAGGTAGGACGACTGGCAACTTCGGGTACCCGACAGCATATCGACCCGCGGAATTGCCTGATCCGTGTGTACGCCAGCCAGGCCCATCGGCAGAGACCTCGATGATGCGGCCGATTGCCCTCAATCGTGGAATTCGCGTGACGAGCGGCGAAGACGCGCACTGGTTCTTGCGTGATGGGTCACGCCCAACCTGTACACGGCCAAACACAGCGCGGTCTGTTGGAGTGGTTGACCGCGATGGATCGAACACAGGAGGCTAGACACGCATGAGTCGCAAGCGCCCGTACGGCGCCATACGAGCCCTGGGAAAGCGCGCGCGGCACCCCGTGGGTCGCGTGTTCCTCCTTGCCCTGGCGATTCGTGTCGCATTCTGGGCTGCAGTGGCTACGCTCGGGGCTAATCGCCTGGGCAAGCCGGGGGCGGACAGCTACTGTTACGACCTTCTTGGTCGATCGCTCGCAAACGGCAACGGGTTCGTCTGGATCTGCCGGCAGGTTCGGCCGGACCAACACCCTGTGCAACTCCACCTACTCTGGCATGCGCGTCCCGAGGGTGCGATTGAAACGGTAACTGAACTGGGCGACGCCGTCGATTTCTCGCGCTTTCGCAATTGGCTTTGCCACGGCTCTGGACTGGGAACCGTCCGAGCTACGGCGCTGCCCAGCATGAAGGCGGCCTACCCGGCACCTGGATACCCGCTAATTCTCGCGGCGGCCTACTGGCTCCTGCCGTCAGCGGCAATTGCCGCTGTCACGCTGCTGCAGTGTTTGATCGATGCGCTGACCGCTGCGCTGATCAGCGTCGCGATCCGCTGCTACGCGCCACGAGCGCCATCGTGGCTCCATTATGCCTGGGTTGCGTATTTGCCAGCCGTGACGGTGGCCAACGAAGTGCTGACGGAGAGCTTCTCCGTGGGGCTTGCGTTAGCTGCGGTCGTTGCAGTGCTGGCATTCGAAGCGCGCTGGCACGTGCTTGCGGTTGCTGCCATGGCACTTGCGTGCGCCGTACTCATCCGCCCACAGTTCGTGCTTCTTTCCGTGGTGGTTGCTGCGGTGTACGTTGCCCGGCTGCGCCGCCGAAGTGCCGCTGCGTTGGCTTGGGCCGTCCTGCCGGTGCTGTTAAGCGGTGCGGTCCTCGTCTCGTGGGCGACCAGAAACTGGTACCATTTTGGCCGCTTTGCCGTGGCTCCATCGGGAGGGGGCTTGCTGTTCTATTCGCTCGCCGCGCCGGCATGGGCCGACTGGTACGGCGACGGACGGCTGCGCACCGGGGTGCGCGAACTGCTCCGTCAGTATGCGGATCGGCTCTTCGATCGACCTCGGAACGTGTTCGACTTTTCCGATCAGCTCAGAGTATGCGGCAAGGACTGGCTGCGGCGGCACTGGCCCGCGTCTATTCGATTTGCCCTGAAGGCTGTAGGACGTAAACTCGTGGGGGTGCGTCACATTGCCGATCCAGCGCGACGTCTTCTTGGCGAGGAGCGACACGGTCGGTTACTGGCGTTCTGGCACACCTGGGGCCGGCGCGGCACAACCAGTATCACGCTGTTTGTTGCCCTGTGGGCGGTCGTATCGGCCATGACGGCCGTGGCCGTTACCGCCCGCTGTGCGTTGGCCGTATTGCTCACACGTGCCTTCCGTGACCCGATACGACTTGCCCTCCTTGCCTGCTGCGTGCTGACCGCTTTGCCCGTCTTGCCCCTGGCAAACCGTCGCTACGTCGTACACTTCCTGCCCTTCTGGATCATGGCCGCTGGCATCCTGCTGGCACCGGCCAACCCGGCACACTGTGCCAGAGACAACCGACCCAGGAAAGACGCCTCGGGTGATCGGTCGCCGGGTGCGGCTGCGGGGCCATCGGGCGGACAGCACCTCGGCGGGCCGGCACGGCGGACGGCTGCGTAGACATGCTCCAACGCTTGCCGGCTACTGCCGCGTGCCCATTGCGCCACCGGACCGTGCAAGGGGAACGGCTACAAGCGGGCGGAGGCTGGCAGGGTCAAGCAGTCGCGAGCGTGCTGTGGGGTGAAGCTTGAGCAAAGAGCGGGAGGCTTGAGCCTACGAACCACCCGGCGGACCGCGTGACGGAAGCAGCCTGCTTCTCAGATAGCGCCCTGCTCATGCTATTGGCCTTCACGGATTGCTGGGCCCGTTGCGCAAGGTGGTTCTCTTCCACAGCCAGTACACAAGTCGTGGCGGCGCGGCCTGGGCTGCCGTTTCTACCAGGCACCGGACCGATGCGCCGCGCGGCCGTTGGCCCGGCAACTGCCGCTTGATCCAAGTGGTGGCCCGGAGGGTTGAGCGGACCCGGTTGCTTTTTACCGAGCTATCGTGCAAACGGTACCGCACCAAAGGTACCGGCACGTTGGCAAGCGAGTAGCCGGCCAGCGCGACGCGGCACCACAGCCAGTAGTCCTCCGCGCCCAGTCCCACGGGGGTATCCACGTAGCCGCCCAGCGCCATCGCAACCTCCCGACGGAACATGGCCGTAGGGTGGGCGATCGGGTTGTAGTATCGGAGAGTGCGGCGAACTTGCTCAGGTTCCGTCGGATAACGACGGAAACCGCGCGATTGCCCACAGGCGTCGATGATCTCAAGCCACGAGCCGACGACCGCCACCGACCGGTGCTCGTCTAGGAATCCCAACTGTCGTTCGATCCGGTCCGGCAGGCTCACGTCATCGGCATCCTGGCGTGCCACCACGGGAGCCTGGCACCGTTCCAGTCCGAAGTTGAGCTGCTCGGCAAGGCATGTCGCATCCGGTGTCGTGTAGTGCCGGATTCTGCTGTCCTGGAACGAGCGCAGCAGGGCGTCGACTGCGACGTGCGACGGCCGCTCGACAACAACAAGCTCCCAGTCGGGAAACGACTGGTTCACGATGCTGGCGACTGCCTCCCGCAGCCACTCCAGATTGGGACGCCATACAGGCAGCAAGACGGAGACGGTGGGTGCCATGTTGTTGCCCCGGGGAGGTACCGGGTTGCTACCGCGCGTGAGCACTGCCGCACCCGAAGCATTGGCCAGGCGGTGCCTGGCGCGCGCCGGGGACCCAAGGCCTGTTGTGCCGGCTTGGCCGACTGTTGTCCAGCGGAAAAGCCGCCGCGGGCCCGGCTCTGAGAACCGGCGCCGCAGCGGAACCGGTTCCTTGGGCACGGCCTGGTAACCGGGCGCTCTAGCGGCGGATTGGCGGCGGCCAGGTGGAACTGCGGCTGCTTCGGGCTTGCGTCCGAGTGTTCGTTTCGGAACACTGCGTGCGCACGAAGCGATTGCCACGATGGTGGTCCAGCCGGGGAGAGTGCACCGAGACACAGACGGGCTCGGAACCGCACGTAGAACCGACGCCCGCGGGGCCGCGTCCCGAGAAGAGCTATTGATGCAGGCCTGATACAGAGTGTTGACCGGTCATGAATGCTGTTCCGGTGCCACAGGCAAGAGGCGAATCGTCGCAGGGGGAGCTGCCCCGCTACGAGGCAGCGACCGGCAGGATGCGGCGGGAGCGTCTCAGGCTCGGCGCCAACCTGGCCCGGCTTGCGATCTCGATTGCTAACCCCTACCTTCCACGGCCACGGTCACAGTGCATCGTGCTCGACTGCGGCTGTGGCTACGGCCAGACCACACTGGGACTGGCTCGCCTATGTGCCCACGTGGTCGGTTGCGACCCGTGCGCGTCAATGGTTGAGGAAGCACGCAGGTTGCAGCGAGCCGCAGGGGTGGCCAACGCCGACTTTCTCGTCTGCTCTGCAGACCAGGTGCCGGACCGGGACCGCTACGACCTCGTGCTGCTCGATAATGTGCTGGAGCATATCCCGAACCAGGAAGAATCCCTGCGAGCGCTACGGCGCGCGTTGCGTTCCGACGGTGTGCTGCTGATCATCGTGCCCAATCGGCTCTGGCCGATTGAGGTGCACTATCGGCTGCCATTCCTGTCGTACCTGCCGCTCCCCCTGGCGAATGCCTATCTTCGGCTCACGGGCCGAGGCTACGACTACTCCGACGCATCCTATGCGCCAACGTACTGGCGGCTGGAACGCCTGCTTCAGACCACGGGTTTCCGCAGATGGGAGTATGTCATCCCTGGTGAATCGACGCTGCAGTGCACGATGGCTGGTGGGCCGTGGCATTACCGAATCGGCGCGCGGTTACTGAAACGCTTTCCCATGTTGTGGGCGATCGCAAAGGCGTTTGTCGTGGTGGCGTGGAAGTAGCCATTGAGTCGCAACGCGTGTGCGCATCACCGGAGACGGCCGATGGTGGCGTCCGTGTTACTTGTTCGGACACGTTGCCTGTGCCAGGTCGCCCGGGTGGGCCACCAAGCTCCGGCACATGGGTGTGTGCGGGTCGCTGCGGGGGTAGGCCCTGTGCAGACCTGCGGGCATTGACTGGAAAGGACGGGCCCCTTCGGCACTCTGGCACTCGTGCTCCGACGCGAGTATCCGGGACAGGGGTAGGGCCTGTTGCCGGCCCGCTCGCCAGCCCACTCGAGCGACAGGCGCGTAGATGGCCGTTCGATCAGGTGGCTCTGTAGCCGGGCAAGGGAGGATCCACACCAGGAGCAGGCCATGGACGGGGACCGTTCCGTCGTTGCCACATGCAACCGTGCGGCAAGCGTCCGGTGGTTGTTCATTGTCGGATGCCCAAAGTGCGGCACTACCGCCCTGCACACGCTTCTTTCGCGACATCCTCTTATCGATGGCTCCCGCCCGAAGGAGCCACACTACTGGTGCGTGGACTTCCACCGGCTAAGCGACGACTACCACGGCGACCGCGTCTTTTTCTCCGTCCGGCGGTGGGACCAATACATGGCATGTTTTCGCGCCCTGGGGCCCGAGCGGCTGGCACTGGATAGCAGCACGTCGTACCTGCGTTCGGAGCGCGCCCCGGTGTTGGTCGCGGAGCGATGCCCGGACGCCCGGGTTATCATCTGCCTGCGCGATCCAAAACGGGTACTCGTATCACTGCATAAGGAGTTCTTAAGAGACGGCTATGAGTCGATCCCGGAGCCGATAGCGGCGATTGAAGCATCGTCGATCAGAGCCAGAGGAGAGCAGGCATCGGAGGCTGCCCCGTTCCCCGCATGGCTCGACTATTGGGCGTGGGTCGACTGGCCGGCGCAGATCCAGCGCTGGATGGACGCAGTTGGTCCGGACCGTGTGTACGTGGTCATCCAGGAGGAGTTTGCCGGTGAGAACGCTTGCACCGTGCGCCGGCTCCTGGCATGGCTGGGGCTTCCGGAGCTGCGTCTGGACCACGGTCACCGTCCGGTGAACACGTACGCAGCCCGACGGCCGGCACGCTGGGCACGGCTGCTGCTGCGACCGCGGGTGCGTGCGATGGTGCGCCAGCTGGTGCCGCCCACAGCATACGACGTCGTGTGGGCGTGGGCATCGCGACTGCTTACGCGACCGGTCGACGACCGCACCAGGCAACGCGAGCAGCTGGCGGTCGCCGAGGTGGCAAGCGCGTTTGCCACGCGGATCGGGGACCTCGTTGCCGCAACCTCTGAACTGCTTAAGCGCGACCTCGCGGCGCTGTGGGGGTATCGGTAACCGTGCCGTCGGAGCTGTCGGCCCGACAATGTGGGCTTCCATTGCACCGGCTCGACCGTGGCCGGAGCCGAGCCGCTCAGACCCCACCGCGCCAGGCGGCCCAACCGCCAAGCGAGGAAAACGGTGCTGCCACCGTCCGCTGCGGGGGGAACGGGTGGAAGTGGGGAAGGCCCTTTCTAAGGTTGTTGTGCGTTGTGGCCGTGTTGACCCTCCTGGTGCAGCTGCGGCCGGGAAGGGCAATCGATACCGTAAGGCGTGTCGATCTGTCCAGGTGCCTGGCTGCATCCGCCGCGCTGGTTCTGGCCCAGGCGCTAGGGGCCGTCGCCTGGCACTTCTGCTTCCGCGCAGCGGGTGCATCAAGCCCGGCACCATTAGAGCTTGTCCGATGCTTTTACGTCAGTATCGGATTCGGCGCTGTGACGCCGGCGTCCGTCGGAGGGGATGCGTACCGGCTTGTAGTCACGCGACGCCTCGGCGCCAGTCTTTCGTCTGGTCTGCGGATCTCGCTCTACCAGCGTGTCTTCAGCCTGGCGGGGGCTGCCGCAGTAGCCTGCCCGGCGTTGGTGTTCCTGCCGGTAGGTGCGCGGGGCCCGTTGGTTGCCCTGTCGCTTGGCTCGGTGCTAGCCTTGCCGGTGCTTCTGGTGCTATTGACGCGCGCACCCGGCTTAGGCCGCGGCAAAGCGTTCCTGTTGGCAACACTGGCTGCGGTCGCCTCCGTTGTGCACCACGCTGCGTGCACCTTTAGCCTGGGGGTGGTGGCAGCGGCCGTCATGCCCGATGCGCCAGCTGCCACATTGTGGTCATGGGTCAGTGTGGCTCGCCTCATCGGCATGCTTGCGCCAGTCCCCGGAGCGGCAGGCATTCTCGAGAGCGCCTACGCGTACATGGGGCGATGGGCCGGGGCACCGCTTGAAGCAGGACTTGTCGTCGCTGCAGCCCAGCGGATCGCCTTGTTCACGATTGCGGTCGTGGCCCTGTTCATCCAGCCTCGAGACGCGTCGCGGTGAGTGCAGGCAATCTGTTCGAGTCCGCCTTCGATGCGGCCCGGGCAAGGCTTCTTGTTCGGCGCTGCTGACTAACGCGACGGTCCAGCCATTTCCTGCCGGATCGAACAACAGCTTCACCATTCCTGGCCCGTATCTGCACATCGATTGGGTGCGCGGTAAGGCCGCGGCCGGAGCCGGGACGCTATTCGCAACGTGCCTTGCCGTAACAGGCTGCGTTTGCCTTTGGGCCAAGTGGATGCTACGGTTGCTTGGTTCGAGGTGGTGGCCCGACCGGGCGCCAGTAAACAGACGGGCCAACTGCCAGCTGCCGCCAGACGCTGTAGCTGCGGGGACAGGCCGGCGATCTCGCTGGCCGTGGATCCGTGCACGCGATGTGGCGAGGCGGCGTGAACCTGCCCGCCCGACCGTTCCGCGACCGCACGTCTGGTAGCACGAGTAGCTTGCCCGGAAACGCTCCCCTGGGGACGGCGCCCGGATGCGCTACTGATCTCGGCTGCTGAGAGGGTGAATCGTTCGCCTTCCGATACGTTGGGTTCCCTTGACAAGCCGGCGGAGGAACAGTCGTGAAAGCCACCCCGAAGCATGTGTCCACTGCGCGCGGCCGCCAAGCTCAATCCAGCCTCTGTGGTCGTGCGCTGCGTAAGTTTGCCTGCCAGATTCTTGAGTTCCTGCCCGTCAACGTCATGATTGCCGATACCAAGTTTCGGCTGCGATACTTGAACCCCGCTGCGCTGAGAGCCTTTGACCAGATCCGCCACCTGCTGCCAGTTCCGCCGGAACGGATGGTGGGCACGACGATCGATGTCTTCCATCGAGACCCGGCTCGGGTGCGCCGGATCCTGGGCGACCCGGCGAATCTGCCATACTCTACTCAGTTCAAGATCGGCGACGAGATCATCGCGCAGACGGTACATCCCCTGTACGACTCCCTCGGCCGCGTGGCCGGCTACGTGTCGATCTGGCGACTTGCTACTGAGGAGGTGCGGGCCGAACAGTACCGGCAGACGCTCGGGCAAGTGTTGGAACGAATCGCGCATCTGGCACACATGACGACCGAAGAATTGGGGGCGGTCAGCCGCCAGATGTCCGACAATGCTGCCAAGACCTCGGAACAGGCGGCTCTTCTGTCGAGTTCCGCGCAAGAAATCAGCGCCAGCACGGATGCCGTGGCCGCGGCCGTTGAGGAGATGCGCACCAGTATCGGCGAAGTGGCACGCAGCGCGAACGAGTCCACGGAGGTGGCCAAAGAGGCCGTGGAAGTGGTCGAACAAACGGCCCAGACCGTCTCACGACTGGGACAGTCCAGCGGTGAGATCGGAGAGGTGGTCCGGTTAATCACGTCGATCGCGCAACAGACGAGCCTGCTGGCGCTGAACGCCACCATCGAGGCTGCCCGTGCTGGCGAGGCTGGAAAGGGCTTTGCCGTGGTGGCCACGGAGGTCAAGGAGCTTGCGAAGGAGACTGCTGAGGCGACCGAGAAGATCGGTGAAAAAGTGCACGGTATCCAACAGGCCGCGCAGGGAACCGTGCACGCGATGGACCGGATCTGCAGCGTTATCCGCCGCGTGAACGATGCTCTGGTGACCATTGCCAGCGCTGTCGAAGAGCAGAGTGCCACGGTCGAAGAGATTAGCCAGAACGTCAGCCAGGCAGCGGCCGGAACGAGTGAGGTTGCCACTCACTCTGCTTCCGTTGCCGAATTGGCCGAGAGCACTAGCCAGGCGACGGAGAGCGTTCTCAAAGCGGCCGCACGGCTTGCGGACGCCGCTCAAGAAATCGACACGCTGCTACGCAACGGCGAATGGCACACCCACGGTACGCAAGCGACCTCGATGAGTCGCCCCGCCATCCAGTCGCGAGGCGATACGGTGCAGTCCACTCCGTCGCAACACGAGTTGACTGCCACGGCCGGCTGACGCCAAGGTTCTATCAAACCCCCTGCCGAATTGACGGACAACCGTTCGCAGGATCGCCGGCTGCTCGCGCGTGGGTCGTCTGAACCGAACCAGGCGGCTGGCCCGAGCCCGGGGATCGCTCTACTGCTACCGTCCCTGCGGCAACGTGCCGCGGTCGCGCTCTTAGCTAGCCAGATGCGTGGCAAGGGGATCGGGCCGGTTGCCGTGCGCGTGCGGAGGACAGACCCGGCGACGATCCCCGGCGAAGCGTGCCATCGACGCACCGTTTGGCCGCCAACAAGTGTTGCGTCTCCGAACAGGGCCCGCCACCCCCCGGCTAGGCTATCATGGTGGCTCGGGGACTTGGCAGAGCGAACGGGCGTGGTGTGCGCCAGCAATTCGCATCCGGTTTCTCGCTCCGGTCGAGTCGTCGTGCAGTGGGGAACCGGCCAATCGTTGACCGCCTCCGCCTTCTGTGCGCGCGGCACTGCTACGAGCGTGCAATGGACATGTGCTCTTCGGCAACCCGCGAGTGCCGCTCTCAGCGAAGGGGGGCGGGCACGCCAGTACGTTGAGCGGCCGCGCCAGCTTGGTACCAACGCGGCCAAGATCGAACGGCAGCCACGCCGGTAGCGGTGCATCAGCCGGTCTTGACCGCCAGGAGCGGCGATCTGGTGCCTGCAGGCGGCAATAATCAGCAAATGCGCGACACCAGCGTACGCGACCACCTACCAGCGGAACTGAGGTATGGTCGAGCTGGTGAGCGACACCGTGGGGCCTCAGAGCTAGCTCCATCGGTATCGCTCATCGGCTTGCCGACGAGCTCGTTAGCACTCAGCGAGCAGTCGAGGCCCGAAAATCTGGCAGAGAATAGTCGTCCGTCGCCTACTTCAGGAGCAGCTTGCCTGTCCCTCCGCCGATGCTGGTGTCGGGGTGACCTACGGCCACGCTGGTCGACGCAGGGCGGAACGTCCGAACTGGAATCACTCAGCCACTGGTTCGCCGGGCTCGTAATTGCAAAGTGACTCTGGGGAGGAGCCGGACGGATGAAACGGCTGAATGGGCTGGAAGCTATTGTTGCGGTGGCGTCCATCCACGCGACGCTTACGGCTCTGGCCGCGGCCGAACCGGCCTGGGGGCCAGGCGTTGCGCCAGGGCCGCCCGCGATTGCAGCCAGTTTCCGTGACGCGTTGCGCCGGGCACTGACGCCGGACGACGTCCGCTGGCTGCGTCATGCGACGATCAAGCAGTTGAACGGCTGCCAAGTCCGGGCAAAGGGGGGCATTTGGGTCTATACGCCTGACGGTCGTGGACACTACCGGGCGCTCTGGACGCGGGATTTTGCCTACATGATGCTGTACGCCGGGGAGCTGATTCCGGCGGCCGACGCCCTGGCCTGTATTGAGTACCTGCTGGCTGGCCAACGGGCCGATGGCTGTATCCCGGATCGGGTCGACCCGGCAGGGAGACCGATCTACAGCCCCGGGCCGCCCAACGGGCCGCTTGCCGACCACGCGTTGGACAACGGACCGTTCATGGCGATTCTCGTGTCCGCTTACGTTGAGAAGACGGGCGATCTGGATTCGTTTCGCCGGTGGCAGCCGGCGCTGCGCCGCGCGCTGGACTTCGTCCGCCGTGCAGACAACGGCCTGGTCTACAATCCACCGGATGACCCGCAGTGCCCATACGGCTTTACCGACACCGTTGCTAAGACAGGGCACCTCTTGTTTTCCTCTTTGCTGTATTACGACGCCTGCCGCCGTCTTGCCCGCCTGTGTCGTGCGGCCAGCTGTGGCGACCCGGACGAATACGAGCGACGAGCTGCGTTGATTCGCCGCAACGTCCGCATCCTGTGGGACAAGCAGGCGGGCATGTTCTGGGCCGCTGACCAGCACTGCAAGCAGATCGACATCTGGGGCAGTGCCCTTGCTGTGACCGTTGGCTGCGCTCGACGAGCCCAGGCGGATCGGATCGCCAGTTATCTGGTCCGGCACTACAAAGGAATCATCCAGCACGGCCACGTCCGCCACCTGCCACCCGACGAGTACTGGCATCGCTTCCTGACGCCCAAGCCGGTGCGGCCGGGCACGTATCACAACGGCGCGTACTGGGCGGTGCCGGTTGCCTGGGTCGCCCCCGTCGTCGCGCGGCGGGACCCGGCGCTGGCCGCGCGGATGGTACGCGAGGCAATCGCGTACTTCCGCCGGTATGGCATCTACGAGTGCATCAACGGCCGGTACCGCAAACTGCCCAACTGTGTCGTTAGCGCTACGAACGTGTATGGCCTCGTACGCGATCTCTTCAAACATTAGCATCTCCTGCTACCTGGCGGCCTTCGGACAACCGGCTGCTTTGCGTCATAACGCAGCCAACTCGCGACGGTTGGGACGGATCGAACCCTCAGCTCGTTTGCCGTACCGGTCTGCACAGATCGACCGCCAAAGGAACGCTGTTCCACCTCCCGGTGGTTTGATCGAGAAGTCCATACGCGTCCTTTGAGGTCCGATCCGGAATTACGGCCGGCCCGGCTCGTTGCAGGGAAGGCTGCCAACGGACCATGCGCCACTCGTCCGGCTTCGTTGAGGAAACACAGGGGGGGCTAACTCAGGTGCACGCGTGTCCGGCCGTAACTGCGCCACCCATCCTACCTGCTTACGAACGTTGTTCGGGCGACCCGGATCTTGGTGAGCTTGCCGGGCAACTGCGCCCCGGTGGTCCTTCTGCTCACTTCAACAAGCTACCCCGTGATCGTTCGCCGCAGATCGGAGCGGTTCATGCGCTCTAGACCCCGCCGACCAGACCGGGCGTCAAGAGCCTGCGCACCGCGACCATTGGGCGTTGCCGCATGACCGACCGTGTGTCAGGAAACCGGCTGCTCAGGCGTAGGTCGTATGGAGTGACCAGCTAAACCGTGCCGGAGGCAAGCATGACGATCACAGCAGGTCGCTGCCAGTATGGGTTGTTGGAAGCGGTGGCACCAAACCATCCGCTTTGTCGGCGGATTCAGATGGGCGGTTTGAGGGTGGCCGTGGCCCAGCATCTGTTGCCCAGGAACCGAGATGCGGTGTGGGTCACCTGCCGCATCGGTACCGAGTACGCAAGGAATCAGCTGCTTCAGGAAGTGTTTTACGCCTGGCGGCTCCCCATGTCGTGTCATCCGGACGTTGGCTACCAGGTGGTCATAAGCCGCTACCCGGACCAGCAGGTGCGGCGTACGGCAGAGCTGCTTCTGCGTGCTCAGCGGGCGGGGCTTCTTGGTGCTTATGCCGTCGAGATGCGCCCCAGCGGCTGGATAGTCCGGGCGCTGCGCGATTGCGCGAGCCGACGCTACTTCCTCGGGCAGTGGCTCGAGCTGTTTGCACTAATCGTCGCTTCCCGGCTAGTACGTGCTCGCTGCCCTGGGTTACCCGAGCCGCTCACTCGGGTCGTCGTGGCCGACGAGCTCGGCAACGCGGTGCGTGAGCTGGACGTTGTCGTGCCCCTTCCGGATGGCAAGCTCCTGATTGTGGAGGCCAAGGCGGGGTTCAACGATGAGGGGGACAGACAGCTTAGCGACGCGGCGACGCGCTGGCGGCTGAAGCGATCGCATGCGGTGTTACTGCAGCCGGGGGGGAGGACCCGCATACACGATCAGTACATCGTTATGGGACCGCGCGCCTATGTCCTGCATCTGCGAACTGTTCTGACCACACCCTGATCAATCCGTCGTTTGTTGGTCCGTTCCGAGGCGAACGAGGGGTTGGTGGCCGACGGTGGCCGCCTGGGATCGGGGTGAGCGCGTGGCGGTCTCACCGGTCCCGGGCCGACGCCTGCGGCGTGCTGATGCAGCCACCGATTGTCAGAGTTTGCGATCGGAGCGCGTTGATAGGGTGTCGTATGGCGTGGGAAGTAAGTGTGCGACTGTCGAGGTACGCCGTGGCAGGACAGCGAGAGTATGGGTTGATCGAGCGGGTTCCGTACGAGCACCCGCTGTGTCGGCGACTGCAGTTGGGGCAGTTGTCCGTCTCGGAGGCCTGGCGGTTGAATCCCAGCAACCGCGCAGCCGTCTCGGTAACCTGTCGGCTAAGCATCGGGTACGAACAGAACAAGCTGCTCCAGGATCTGCTGTATGCCTGGCGCTTGCTCGCACCGCATGCATCAGATCCAAACGCGGAGATCGTCATTCGCCCAGCCCGCTACCCGCGTGAGCAGGTGGCGCAGGCCTTCCAGCTGCTGGTGCGTGCCCGACAGGCCCGGCTGATGTCCAAGCAGCCGATCCGGTTCAGGCAGGAGGGTTGGCGTGTCCGACCGATCGCGCACGTCCAAACTCGGTCCTACTTCACGGGACGATGGCTGGAACTGTTTGCTCTGATCGGGGCGTGGCTTGTGCACCGCGTCCGCTGTCGTGAGCTGCCGGAGCCGTTAGGGCGGGTCGTGATCAATGGCGCGGGCGGCGAAGCTGCTTGCGAGTTCGACGTCGTGGTGCCAATGCCCAATGGGAAGTTCGTCTTTGTGGAGGCGAAGACGGGGGCGGCTCCTGGTGCAGGCGGCAAGCTGGCTGAAGCGGCATCGCGTTGGGGAGTTGGCAGGAGGTATGCCGTGTTGCTGAAGCCGAGCGGAGAGCCCCAGATCTACGACAACTACATTGCGATGGGACCACGCCATTACATCGGCTACCTGAAGATGCTCGTCAGCCGAACTTCTAGCCAGTAAACGCAGCCCCCAACCCGCGTAGAGCGTGCGGGCGGTGCCCGGCGCGGCACTGAACCACGCCATAGCGTCCTGCCAGAGGGTGCCGGCGTAACCTGGTCGTTTGCGCCCGCCACCAACGCGGCCCACGGTGTAACAACGTCCGTGCTCAACCCAGCCAGCGAGGCCGAGGCGAGACGAAATCAGGGTCTCTCTGCACGGTTTGTGCCACGTGGCAATGTGCCTTGGGGTACGTGTCACACGCACTGCTAGCTCGCTGTCGGTTCGTTTGCCGGCCGTGCGGCTCGTAGAGCGGTCCAGCCAGCGCGCGCGGTCGATATGAGCTCTTGCCAGGCCGCCCGTGCTGTCCGGCCGACCCTTCGGGCCGGAGGCCGGTGATCTCCTCAATCGCCCATCCCGGCGGAGAGCCGGCATTAACGCGTGTGGACCTCTATCCACGCTAGCCGCGCAAGCTTACGCACGATGCCAGCAGCGCTGCCAATGACCAAGCGACGCCACTGGATAACGCGAGGCATGTCCTCAGCTGCCTTGCGCCGCGCCGGGGGGCTTCTGAACGGTCTGCGGGCCGTGGTCCGTCCGCCTCCCATTGGCGGACTGACGGTTCGTGGGCCGATGCAGGCACGCCGGGCCGGTGCTTCGTGCGGGGACCGCGGGAACAAATCTGGGAGCTGTGCGTCTTTCCAATAAAGCACAGGGTCGACGTACGGGATCGTTCCGGACAGCGCGATGGTACGTCGCTTACTTCGCACCAACCAGTGCCCTTCTCACACGGCCCAGCCGACGGTCACGCGTGCTCGTGCCGCCGCCGGCGCCTTCCCAGCGTGGCCTTCGGCCGCCGCGGCTGACTGAGCCGACCTGCAGCCGCTACGCCTTGCTCTTCCCGGATTCCTTTCGCTGCTGGTTTTCTGAACGTTTACTTGCTACCCGTGGAGCTGTATCGGTGATGTTGGGCCGTCTGGTGTGTTGGCTAAAGTCGCTTGCTGGTCGTCCGAGCGCTGAACATACAGAGTCGGTGCCGGAGCCGGTACGTTGCGCGCCGGTTGAGGTGCTTGCCCCACTGGCCGGTGACGACCCCGTTGAGCGGGCCAAGTTGCTCGTGCGGCTCGCTGCCCTGGCCGTGAAGGCGTCCACCCGGTCGGAAGAGGCTCTAGAAGAGCGGGACCGTGCCTCGCTGACGGCGCTGGTCAGCCTGGCACGCAGCGAGGCGTTGGAGGCCGGGATGGGCTTCGGTGAGTGGACCGAGGCAGCGTTCGAGGGGGAGGTGCTGCTGGACGGAGAGGATCGCCGCGCTACCGCCGAGCTGCTGGTGGCCCTCGACCTGGTGATCTCAGGCCTCAAGGACACTGAGGACGTGCCAGCGGGACGAAGTGCGGATGTGGCCGCAGGGCCGGACCTTGAGGACCACTCCCTTGGACCGCTGGCTCGGGTCGGCTGCGCGCTGGTTGGAGCAGACCGCTGGCCTGAACTAATCGCGGTTCGAAGGGCTGCGGCCCAATGGGAGCCGTGGCAAGCCCTCCGACGCGACGTGCTCTGGGAGCGGCTATTCATGACAGACGACGACCCGGATCCCTCCACCGGGGGACTCATGCCGCTAGCCGAGCGTGCCGCACGCCGGCGGGCGGCCTCCGGCGACCACCCTCTGCCCATCGGTACGTTCGTCGCACACGCGTGAGCGGCGGCGACCGTGCCACACGGGGCTGCGCAGACGACCAACCGCTGACCGACATGCTGCGCGCACTGAGGTGCAGCCTGCTGGAGCTGGTTCTGGCGGGTCCCCCGGTGGCCAGTTCGGGGGTAGCCCGCCGGAACGGTCCCCGGCTGCGCAGGCCGAACTGTTGAAGCCAGCGGATGCGTTTACCGTGCTTGCGGAGGACCAGGTGCAATGACCCGCTGGAAAGAAGCCGGAGCTACCGCATTGGGGGGTTCGCATCCGCTGGATTGCCTGGCCCAGCACGGATCCTGTGCAGGAGGGACTGGTCACTGCAACGCAGGTACGCCGACCCGCACCGCAGCGGAGCGTGTTGTGGCCGCCGGTGGTGCCACCCAACAGCTTTAGCGGCGGCGCCAGGATGGATGCCGGCCGCGTCGAGAGGCTGCCGGGTGTCACACAGACGTGTCCGTAGATTCGCCCCCCGCCTCGGAGCTCTGGCTGCAGCGCTAACCGCCTCTGAACCCAACGCGGCGCCATCACACCTGCCACTGGCACCCGGTCCATAGCAGCGGACCTGGTATCGTTAGCCCTATCGACCTGGTGGGCCGACTGGCGCCAGTCCCTTGTCTCGTCGTCGCATCTCTCTGTCCGGTGGCCGGACACGCTAGACGCCACCCAATCGCCGGCCTCAGGTTGTGTGCCCTGTCCACGTCGCTCTTGGTTTTTTCCTGTGGACACTCCTTCAGCACACACTGACAGGGCGCGCTGATCGCCCGTAGAGCCGCGTCCCATTGCTCTGCCCGGGTAGTTCGCCGATCCTGTTGCACCGACCTGCTGCTTCCAGGTCCGTGGCGTGAAGCGTTCCGATCGTGCAGCCTGTCCTCCGCTACCACTCTCGTTCGATAGGTGGGTACGGGCTCAACGTTGTGGTGTACCAATTCGACGGCCGGTCGGGGTTTCAATCCCATCGTGGTTCGATTGGTCGGTGCGAGCTTCATGAAAACTTTGGTTTTGGAGAGGATTTGTATTGGTTTCAATCCCATCGTGGTTCGATTGGTCGGTGCGAGCTTGAGAAGGTGCTCGACGAGCTCGAGGGTGCCGGCGGTTTCAATCCCATCGTGGTTCGATTGGTCGGTGCGAGTTTTTGGAGGAGTGCTATGAAGCTCGAAAGTATATTCGTTTCAATCCCATCGTGGTTCGATTGGTCGGTGCGAGATGTCTACAATGTTTCACACAAGAGATTGTTAGTTACGTTTCAATCCCATCGTGGTTCGATTGGTCGGTGCGAGGGGGAAGCGGGGTGGCGGAGATTAAGCTCCGAACGGGCGTTTCAATCCCATCGTGGTTCGATTGGTCGGTGCGAGAACGAAAAACCTGTAGTTATATTTGGATTGCCTAGGAGTTTCAATCCCATCGTGGTTCGATTGGTCGGTGCGAGGAGGAGAAGCCAGTAATAGTGTTTGGGGCGCCTAGGTTTCAATCCCATCGTGGTTCGATTGGTCGGTGCGAGGCACCTCAGCGCAACTGGCGACGTAGCAATCGGTTGTGATCGGTTTTGCCCGGAGCTCGCGAACCAGCCGCTGCGAGAGCGCCGGCTGCGCGCGGGCGCCGTCGCATCCTATTGCCAAACAACTGGTTGCGGTTGCCCGCAGGTGGGCCATTTTCGGCCGCGCCAGAGGTGCGGGCAACAGGGCGCCGGCCGGCCAGCCAGCGGCAGGACAAGGCCGGACGGCGACAACGCACACAGGATCACTTGTCCGGACAAGATGCCGCACCTGCAGCCTCCACCCATCCTAGCTAGTGCCGCGGGTAGCGACAAGGAGGTCCGAGGTCTCAGAAGCGCGGTCGCTCAAGCCGTGCGACGGGGGCCGGGACAGAGCTGCCAAGAGGCGGGAGCAGCCGGGGCGGGCGTGCCGCCGCGAAGAGGAGCTGCGGATGCCCAGCAGGCATCCGTTTGGTCCGGGGCGCAGCATCGCGCGCAACCACCCGCTCAGCGATCCTCCTCATCGGTGCTGGCACGTGAAGCCGAGCGACCGGGGACGAGCCGCAGGCCGTCAGCCCCGGCCGACGCTATGGCGGCGTCCGGGCAGAGCCAGCCCGGCAGACCGCGGCATCGTCCGAGAAAGGTTTCTTCCGAACGCAGCTGCCACGCTTGCACGACATCGGCTCTCAGGTCCATCACCGCGGCAGCACTGTCCAACAGCGCTTCCAGCTCACGTACCGTGCCGCGGAACAAGAACACCGACCGCTGCGTGCGCAACGCGTACCGCTCCATCACACGGGCAACCCGCTGCAACCGCCTGGGATCGGCGATGTCATAGGCAACCACGAACATTGCCATCCGCTTGTCTCCGTGCTGTTGACCGGTGGTCTCTGTCACGACTGAGCCGGCTGAGAATCTGGGCCCCGTGCCGACCGTGCCGGCGGGCGGCGGTCGAGGTGACGGAGAAGTTGGAAAAACCTTTCGATCTCGTTGTTAACACGCCGACTGTGGTCGTCGCGACTCCAGGCTGCTTCCCATTGGGCTAGGACTCGAGAGAACGCGGCCGGACTTAGGATTACGCCGCCCTCGGGCCCTCGGCGAAAATCACCCGGGGCCACGATGCCGGTGTTGCATAGCCTCAAGACCCAGCGATCCACGATGCGCACCCGGAGCGGTTCGATCAGGTCACAGGCCAGTGCGGGACGGCCAGGTCGCGGCTCGTGCAAGGCGCCCAGAGCTACCTCCAGGCCCGCCGCGCGACAGCGTGCGACCAGACGCGACGTCAGCAGCGTGTACCCAAGGCTCAGCAGGGCGTTTACGGGGTCCCGCGGCGGCCGGCGATTCCGCCCGTGGAACGACCATGGCCGCTGGAGCCGCTCGCCCAAGATCCGAAACCAGACCGCCGCCGCCGATCCCTCGATCCCCAGCAGTTCACCATGACTCGTGGCCCGGTCGGCTGCCTGACGGAACCGCCGTAACTCGCCGACCAACGCCCCGGTTACGCCCCCGTGGCGTTGGAAGTAGCGTGCCGCCTCCAGCTGTGAAGCGATCTTGCGGACGACGACGTCCTGAGCAAGCACGAACTTCGCCTCCGGACGGCCGAGCACTCGGTACTGCATCAGCCTGATCGTGACGCTACCGTCTACCGGGGGCGCCAATAGACCACGAAGCCGAACGCCGCGGTAGGAAAGGAACGCTACCAGAACGTCGTTCAACAACAGTTCATGCACCGCTGCGTCCGTTACCCCGACACGGCCGTAGCAGAGCACCAGCTCCAGCGGACGCAGATCGAGCGCAAGCTGCACTCCCTCTGCCGTCGCAAACGCTACCCGACCGTTAATCACCTTCAGCGTGCCCGGACCGACCAAGTGCGCGACGGGTGTTGCTACCACCTTCGGCCGACGCCTCGGACCGCTCTGCGTTTCCCGTGCTCTCATGGCCCGTACCCGACTGTTCCTGGCGTTGCCGCTTCTTCCACCGATTGCGGCGCTCCCGCTTACGCCGCGACCCGTTGTGCCGTGCCCCTGTGCCTTCATTCCGCTTCGTGTCGGCGGCCTCCTCCTGATCCGGTCGCATCAACGCCGGCGATTCCGGTTTCCGCTGCCGCGACGCCGGTACGTAACGGATCACCGGATCCGGTACGGCTGGACCGGCCGGCATCGTGGCTTCTGGCGGGGACGGCGGCAGTAACGCGGCCACGCCGAGGTCGTCGTCTTCCTGCCGTGGCTCGGCAAGCGACCCATCCGCCGTCACCTGCTCGGGGACCATCCAGGCCGGTTTCACGACCACGTTCTCGTAGCGGTGTGGTCGCAGCGTTCCTAACACCGTAAGCTGCACGCCGTCGACCTCCCAGGTGCGGAACCCGCCCGGAAGTCGTACCAGATGGCGTTTCCGCAGCTCGGCCCTGCTGAGGCCGAGCACCGTGCGCAGCAGACGCTCCACGCGGCCGAACACGTGATCATCCACGTCCAGGAAGACCTCATGAGCGTTCAGCGTCGTACGGTACACACCAGCCCACTGCTTTAGCGTCGTGTTAAGCGACTTGATCCATTGCCCCAGATCAAACGCACTGGCCTCGATCCGTTCGCTCGGAGGCATGGTCATCTCGTCAATCTGTTCGATCAGTTCCAGGACCCGCTGCTCGGGAACCTCGCACGCGTATCGCGTGCCCTCAAACCACGGTTTCCGCCGCGGCACGAACCGCAGCCCGAGCCACTCGAATCCGTTATCCGCCCGGCTGTACCGCCACCACCGCGCCGTCGTTCTGAGCCGTAGCTTCCGCGCAGCCCGGTGCACGGTGTGCAATGCCCGCCACATTGACCGTCGCGTGCCTGCGATGAGCAGGAGATCGTCAGCGTACCGGAAGAAACTGACGGTGCCTTCCGAGGCGGCCAGCTGGCCCAATGCTTCGTCCATCGGATGCAGGTACAGATTGCACAGCAAAGGCGACAGCGGGCTTCCCTGCAGAATGCCGACGTGACGAGGGGAGAGCCACCCGATTCGCTTCGCCCCGGCGTATAGGACGGTCTTCACTAGTGCCAGGAAGCGACCATCTGAGACGCGATCGCCGAGCATTCCAAGCAGGAGGTCAACGTCGATCGAGCCAAAGCAGTCCCGCACGTCAACCTTGGCGACCCAGGCAACGTTAGCAGGCGAGAGGTTACGATCGGCCAGCGCACGGCACACCATCGCAGCGGCTCGGGCTACCCCCTGGCCCGGGCGGTACCCGAAGCTACGCCGATCGAAGGTCGGCTCAAGCACCGGTTCCAGCACCTGCTTCAGCGCCGCATGCACGATTCGATCACGCACGTTCAGCAACGTAAGCGTGCGGATGCCACCGGTGCCATCGTCTTTCGGCACGTCGAACTGACGGTACGGGCCGGGGCGGTATTCACCCCGCACGAGCTGCTCTGCTAACTCCTCCAGCACGATCCCGATCCGTGACGCTAGCTTCGCGCACGTCTGCCCGTCAGGGCCGGGAGTGTCGGCGCCGTCGGAGCGTGCGACGCGGTCCCAGGCAGCTAGCAGGTTCCTGCGGTCCGTCAACCGGGCCATCATGTACTTGGCAGGACGACGGCCGTAGTTGGTCTTCAAGAAGATTTCGCGCTGCAGGTCAGTAAGGTCCTCTTTCACGTTGCTGCGAGTAACCGGTCTAACCCTTTCCTCAAACAGTGAGACCGTAACCATCGGCGCTGGCTCCTTCTGGTGACGATCCGACCGTTTCTCTCGGCTGGCTGCGGTGCCTGCTCTTGAGGTGGCAGTCCTATTTGATTTACTGTCCTGGGGGTGGAAACCTGACAGCTTGACGAGAAAATCCGGCAGCCCAGCGAAAGGCGAGCCCGTCGTCGTCCTGACCTGCTGAGGGCAGGATCTGGCCGGCTGGTCTTATGGAACATGGACGGATGCGTTCGGACAGGGGCGTCGTCCGGAAGGCTACGGCCTGCGGAGCGGGTTGCCCGGACGTTATTGCTGTTCGCTAGCGGACGGGGTCCCAGGGCTTCCACTGGCCGGTCTTGTCGGGAGCTTCCAGGATGGGACGGCGGCCACGCGCCAGCGCGGCGGAGAGGAGCTCAAGCGGGACGTACGCGACCCCTTGCTCGCCGACATACGCTTCCACCTCGGCCAGCCGGACCGGCATACCGACCAGCTCCGGTGCGGGATCCCCCGGGGTGACCAGCTCCTCGGCAACGGGGCTGGAATCCAGGGCTATGGCAAGCGCGACCCTGCGCAGCTCCAGCGGCAGTCCCCGCCCGAGCCGCGCCAGGTCGTCGCGCCATTGGACAATCGCCACATACTGGCGGTCCGGGCTGGCCCACTTGACTCCTTCCATGACCTGCGGCGTACCGGCGGGCGCCGCGGCCAGCGCAACTCCCTCAGGGGGCCTGCTGCGAGCCTGCTCTGCCGCAGCCTGGTACGCGGCCACCAGCTCCTGCAACCGCTGTACGACGACCCTTTGCTCCCACAGGGGCGAGCCAACCAGCAGGTGCGCCGGCGGCGGGGGGGGCGGTCCGGAAAGGAAACGTTCGCAGCGCACGACCTCTTCCAGCAGCGGTACGAACTTGCCCAGTGTACCGACCAGTTCGTCCCGGTTGGGGTCGGACGCTTCAACAACCGCGCGGACATAGCGTTCCAGCGGCAGGAATAGGTCGGACGATTCAGTTAGTGCGTGCCGCGCCAGCTCCAGGGGCTGCTCCACGGCCGCAAGCTCTCGACCTCCCCCACCTGGGGCCGACCGAGCTACAGCCAAGACCAGCTCGGCATCGTCCAGGTCATCAAGCAGTGTCATTGCCCAGTGCGCGTCCGCTTCGCCTTGCTCGACCGCCTGCTCGTGCCACTCTTGCCATTCCCGCAGCCAGCCGGTCGGCCGCATCACGTCCAGCGCCATGGTGGCCAGTTCGCCCAGGCGCTCATGCATGGTTTCTTCGCACCGACGCAAGCCGGCCTCCTTGGCCGCGTCGCTGAACCACTCAAAACCATGCTTCGGTACAGACGTGCCGAAGGCCGCTGCTATGTACTCGTCACGCGTGCGCCTGAGCCGGGCCCAGGCTGCGAGCAGCTCGTAGGCCACTTGCGGATCCGAGGTGTCAGCAGCGGGCAGCAATTCGAAGAACCAGTCGGCCCATTCTGCAACCAGCGGCAGCGGATCGACCGGTTCAGAGAGTTCGGCCAACTGCCGAAGCACACGCTGCAGCCTTTCGGCGATCGTTTTCGTGTCCATCGCTGTCGTCTCTGCTGAGTCTGCCTTCCCTGGTTACCACCTGGCGGCCGGCGGCATGGCCATTCCACAACCATCAGGCCGCAGCCTGCCGAACGATCGAGCGACGGGCTACAGGCGATGCCGTGCTCGATCGCGCCGTGTCGGTCCCGTGAAGCCTGGCGCAGCGGGTGCGACCTTGGCGGATACGGTCGCCCTGCGGGCCGGACGCGCCGGGCGCCGCAGAGCCCTCAGAGGCAACGGTCCCGCCCGGTGTCCTGCTACGAAAAGGACACAGCGTCCGGATTTTTTCTGACGGAACGGGCGGGGGAGAACGTTCGGGAGCGATGCGACCGTGCCGAAAAGCAACCCTCGATGCCGGAAGGCGTGTCTCAGGACCAGGCGAGGACGTTGCCGCGCGCCGCTGCAGATGCTCGCGCGCACCGGCTCGTCTGCCACCCCTGTTCACCTACAGTTTAGGTTTCCTCGCCTGTCCCGACCACACGGTGCGTGCGCCCTAATGTCTGTGCCAGACAGCATACGACGGGGGGGCACCGAAGCAGGCGGCCGCCACGCCACCGTAACCGGGCCGGTGAACACGTGCGGGTAACACCGGTCCACGTCGGTACGCAACGGTATGGGCCTGGTGACCCGACTCGGGCGCGCACGGAAGACGCTACTCGGATTGGCTGATGACTCGGCCTCCATGTGCTTCCCGCTGCGGTTAGCAACGCACATGTGCTGCCCGTTAAGCCAACCGGCCCCCCGCCCGCTTCGTTGCCGGATACGCGTCGCAAGTTGACCCAGGACAATGTCATGTCAGAAAGCGCTAGGGCTCTCATGGTCAGGGGAGGTTCAGAGCCGCGCGGCATGGCGAGTGTCGCTAAGGTGGTGCCGGGAGTTCATCGCGAAAGACCACATGGTACCAGAACGTCCAAGCCATTGCCGACGCAGCGTCCCGGAGCTCATCCGGAGGGAAGTCTTCGTTCACAGTCTCGGCCAGCGCCTGGCGCATCCTGCGTATCCATTGATACCAGGTGGCCGGCGACGCCTTTGCTTCGGGGACCAGTTGCGTGACCACCGCGGTTACCGTGCGCTGGCCCACCCGTCCCTGCCGACAGCAGTACCCTTGCCAAGCCCTCCAGACCGTGGCAAGTTGGGGCCAGCCGTCCTTGGGCCGAAGGGCCTCGACGGTGCTGTCCCACGGTACGGCGTCTGCCACCGTTTGGCCGATGTCGGCATGAAGGACGGTTTCCCGCTGGCAACCGCTGAGCAGCATCTGGTAAAGTCGGGTACGGAAGAACAGCCAGTAGACGGCGACGTAATCGATGGCACGTCCCCGCCGTTCGCTAAGTTGAGTGGCTGCCCAGCGGTGGCAGTGCGTCAGTTGGCGCACCAGTTGCCGCCATCGGGCAGACGCGGCCGCCGGCGGCTCGTGTTCGGCGTCGGGTATGACGGAACAGCGGGCGAGGGCAACCTCGGGTGGCACGTTACCGTTGCCCAGTTCGGACATTCGCCTGGTGCGTTTGCCGCCCCTGCTACGCTGTCGCAGCTGGGTGCGCATCCGGTTTTGGGCCACGGTTACGATCCAGCCTTTGGCATCGTCGGCGGAGCGCCTGACGTTGGCGGGCAGCTTGCCCAGCCAGATCTGTAGCAGAACGTGGTTGGCTGCGTCAGACACGTATTCCGGGTCGTTTTCCGGTGGCTGACAGCTGTTCTCGATGTGGCGGTGGACGAGTTGATACAGCTCGAGTAAGGCTGCACCGTCACCCTGCTCGGATCGGGCGACCAACAAGCGGAAGTCGTCGCCTGACGGCGGTATCCCCTGCGCAACCACGTCCAGACGGCCCCGAACAAGCTCCGGTGGAGGCACCACGTGACAGACCCCTGCACTATAGCAGAGTCGCGCCGCGTTCAGCAACCCGCTGTCTGTCTGCGGGTCCGACGGACGGCTTGTCCCGGGAGGCGGCGAGCGGGGTCCCGGGCTAAGAAGTGTAGCCGCGTCGCCAGGGGGGCAGAGCTTTCGCCGGCCGAACGCCCAACGCGCCGCGCCGGGTAACAGCAGCCTCGAGTCCTGGGCAGCACCCCGATCCAGGTGGCCGATCAAGCGGTTGTGGCAGGCAGGAGCCAGATGGGCTGCGCTATGCCCGGGTCGCGGCGCAGGGCCATGTCGATCCACAGTCGGAATTCCCAAACCACGCTCACCAGTTGTCCCTCATAGCTTGCCGGGCCGTCTGGCAAGGTCAACTCGAAGCGGTAGCGGTGCGGGCCAGCCGGGATGGGCCCCTCATGCAGCCGTCGCTGCCAGAGCTGCTGTTGCTCTGGGTCGGCCTTTCCCTTCGTGTACCAGAGCAGCTCCAGCAGGAGGCCCCTGGCCTGGACCGGCTCGACTGCGTCCACCACGACCTCTCCGGCAATCGGCTCGCCGGCCACGTAGTAGCACGGCCGGTCCAGTCGGCCCGGTTCTAGCTTGATTGCCAGCTCGCCGCCGCTCCAGGGTCTGAGCACACGCTCCTGCATGGTGGCCGTTGTTGGCAGTGGGCACCCGGGTGGCCGCTCAGGTAGAACCGTCAGTTCGAACTCTTCATGCACGTCCGGCCGGCCCGGCACAGCGACCTCGTAGGTCAGCAACCACTCGATCCGGCTCCGCTGTCCGCGGAATGAGTGCATAGCGTTTGGGGGAATTTCTAGCTCCGCAATCACTCGCACCAGTTTGCCATCCTGGGCAGGATTCGGTTCCACGTGTTCCTGTTCGTGGAACACGTGGTCTTCGACACGGACGTGCTTGCCGCTGGCGTAGATTGCCAGCTCTCGGCCAACGAGCCGCAGGCTGGCCTTAGAGATGGCCGGCGTGTTTCTGAGTTCCTGGCCGGCGACGGCGCGAAATCGGTCACCGGGACGAAGCGGGTGCCGGGACAGAACGAGCTTCGCGGGACCAAACATACGCGCCAGCATCGTTTGCCGTGCAACCAGGAACACGGCCAGCGCCGGGCCGAGCGCCAGCGATACGACGGCAGCCAGCGCGAGGAGCGCCAGGCCCAGGACGCTGTTGCGGAGCAGGTCAGCCAGCAGCGACCGCCACATGGCAACCAGGCCGACGAGGACGATCAGGTCCCAGGTGGCGGCAGCGGCAAGCGCGGCGACGACTAGCCGCCGACGATCCTGACGGGGGCTGAGGGGGACATCGAGCTGAGGTGACTGGCGGCGAGGGAAGTATTCCTGGGTCATGAGCGTGGTGCTCCGAGTACGTGTCAACGCTTCGCATATGCCGGCGGGCTGCGCCGGTGTCGGGCACGTGCCATTGCCTGGTCGCGGCATGCGACGTGCGTACAGCATACCAATTCGCGCGGCGCGCTTGCCCGGGGGGATGTCGGAGGATGAGCCCGTTCAGGTTCTGCGCGCACGGCGATGGCTGGCTTGCCAGAAGCGGCGGTGTTGAGCGGCTGCGTGGACTGCGTTTCAATGGGCGTGCCAGCATTGACGTTGACTCCTCGCACGGCGTCCGCAGTCGGCGCCCCTTGGCGTTGGGGGACGGGTAGGCCTGTGTCTGCACGTGCCGGAACACCTAGGCAAAGTGGGGGGACGGATCCAAGAGGCTGCGGTACGGTACGGCGGGTGACAACCCGCTGCCTGGGTCTGGCGAGCAGGGTAGCGGAGCTTGATGTCGGAGCCTGCGGGGGGCGCGCGGAACCGTCCGGGGGGCGTTGCCAGATGGTCGGGGACCGGGTGATGTCAGCGGACGTGGCGAAGGACGAGCGTTTGTGGGGGGGCATTAGTGGCTCGGTCCAGTGCGTTGTCGCTGCTGGTTTCAGCGTCGGCGCTTCTCTCGCCCGCTCTGCCACCGGCACAAACGCCAGGGGGGTGGTGGTTGACAGTGGTGGAGTGGGGGTGCTAGAATCGGTCGTTGCTGTTGGTAGGTGTGGCCCGAAGCGGGTTCCTGCCGGCCGCGTTCCGGCGGCCGGTGGGCTAAGAGGGAAGACGGTGAGAATCCGTCGCGGGGCCGCCGCTGTGTTCGGCGAGGTCCGGCCCACGATGCCACTGGGAGCCACGCTCCTGGGAAGGCGGGTTCGGACCGCTTGAGCCGTAAGCCAGAAGACCTGCCCGCTTCGGTCGGTTGTCTCCAGGGGTGTCTCGCGCCGGGCGCCCGGAGGCAAGGAGCATGCGCTGCTGCAGGCCGGTCGGATACGCTCCGGCCACGGCCTCTCTGCGCCCAGGTCCTTACCTTCCGGAGGCCCGGTGCGGCTGCCGTGCCCGCGCCGGCACAGGAGGTAAGCGACCGTGAAACCTACTGTCCGCCTTCGTCGCGCATGCGGCATCACGCTGATCGAATTACTCGTCGTCATTGCCATCATCGCCGTACTGGCCGCTCTACTGTTGCCTGCCGTTCAACACGCTCGGAGCGCTGCCCGGCGGGCTCAGTGCGCATCCAACCTGCATCAGTTTGGCATCGCCCTCCATAGCTACGCCCAGGTGTGGAACGATCACCTGCCGCCGGTCTCCACCTGGGACTGGATGGATCCAAAGTCGGAACAGCGCTACTGGTTTGGGCTCGTCTTGGATCCCCCCTGGGTACCGGCGAACGAGCGGCGAGTTGACGTCAGCGAGGGGTTCCTCTGGCCCTACCTTGGCAAGCACAAGGGCGTGATGCTGTGTCCGGAATTCCAACCGTCCCGGCTGCAGTGGCGGTTCCAAGGGGCCACGGCCGGCTATGCGTATAACTACATCTATCTGGGACCGGGCATCTGGCGCGACTGGCGCACCGGTCAGCTGACGCGACCGGTTACGGTCCGCCGTGCCCAAATTCGTCAAACGATGAACACGATCGCCTTTGCCGACAGTGCCCGCGTGCGGTGGTGGGGATTCGGGGCAAGCCCGCAGGAACCGGTTGCTGAGGAAAACTATTTCCTCGACCCGCCCAGCAGCAATTACTCCACGGTGCACTTTCGCCACGACGGGCTGGCCAACGTGCTGTTCCTGGACGGGCATGTCCGGCCGCTGAAGCCGACGATCCGCAAGATGCCTGCCTGGTGGCCCGAACCGGCCGACCGGCTCCGTTACGAATTCAATATCTTCGACATCGGTACGGACGACGAGCTGTGGGACCAGTACTGAGCGGTACCTGAGCCGGCAGACTAACGTCACGCGCGCTAGTGATCCGGAGCGGAGGAGAACGATGGCAGAAGCGTCGCGCCCTGCACGAACGAGCCGCTGGGCAACCGCGCTGGCGGTTACCGGCTACACCGTGAGCTTCGTGGCCCGAGTGCTACCACATCCGTGGAATGTGACCCCCCTCGGTGCCTCCGCGGCCTTTGCCGCGGCGCATCAGGGTCTAGCGCGTTCAACAGCCGGTGTGTTGCTGACGATGGCTGCAAGCGACCTGGTCCTGTGGTTGACGCGGTACCGGGCGGCCGGCTTCCCGCTCGTGACGACCGTGACCCCGTTTGTGTACGTGGGCTGGTTCGGCTATCTGCTGCTTGGCCGCTGGCTGGCGCGGCGCGCTGGGCTGCTGGGCCCGGCCGTGGCGCTGCTGGGAGGCAGCGCGTGGTTCTTTCTCGTCTCCAACTTCGGTGTCTGGTTTGCCGGCTACTATCCCGCGACCGCACAGGGGTTGATGGCCTGCTACGCTGCAGCGATCCCGTTTTGGCGGCAGATGTTGCTGGCGGACCTATTCTTCGGCGTGATTCTTTTCGGCAGTTACGCTGCCGTGGTGGGCACTGCAGGGCAGGCCGAGGCGCTGTCGGAGCCGGTCCAGCCGGCAAACAACTCTTGACGGTCTAAAGGGTTCTGAAGACGATCGGGTGTCGTCACGGACCGTCCATCCAGGGCGGGTGCCTTGGCGCTGCGCACTGTCAGGCGGCGCAGGCCGCGGCGGCCCACGCCGGTAGCTAGAATGGGAGTGGTGTTTTTCCAACCCGTGCGACGTTGTTGCTTACGGAGAGAGCCGGGCACGTCATGATCAGCCGCAGAGGCGGGCTTCTGCCCCGCATCGCCGCGTTCGTGCTGACCGCGGTTGCTGTGGCCGGGTTGATCTGGGCACAGTCGGCCGGCACGAGCCGAACCCGTAACGCGTACTTGCCTACCAGTGAGCAGGCGTCCGAACAGCTACAAGTGGCACAACGGCTGATCGAACAGGGCCGTTGGGGCGACGCCGTGGCCGCGCTGGAGGACGTCATCGACCGGTACCCGGACCGGGTTGTTGCGCTGCAGGACGGGTTGTACATCAGCGTGCGGGACTATGCGCATCTGCTGGTTGCGCGCTCCGGCCCGGACGGGCTGGCCGCCTACCGGCTCCGCGTCGATGCTCGCGCCGAGGCGATGTACCGGCGCGCGATCGATCGGAACGATGTCGCACTGTTGCGCGCGCTGGTCGACCGGTACTTCTGCAGTAGCCGCGGCGATGATGCGCTGGACTTGCTGGCCGAGCACGCATTTGAGGCTGGTCGTTTTGACGAGGCGGTTGCGCTGTGGCGCCGGCTGCTGCCGGAAGCAGGCGACGGCGACACCGCACACGTCGTGCTCTGTTACCCGGACACCGACCTGAACCGCGCCGAACTGGCAGCCAAGCAGGTGATTGCGCTGGCCTTTGGTGGTCATCTCGAGGAAGCGTACGCGCGATACCGGCAGTTCCGGGAGCGCTATCCGGAAGCCGTGGGCCGGCTGGCCGGTCAGGAGGACCTCTGGGTGCAGCACCTGGGCAAGTTGCTGAAGCAGTTGGGTCGCGCTACGAAGCCGAGCAGCAGCGATTGGCCCACCTTCGCGCGTACCCCAGCCCGTACCGGCGTTGCGCCCGAGGCGGTTGACATTGGTAGCGTGCAGTGGAGCGTTACCTTGCCGCCGGTGGTTCAGGCACCTAGGGGATTCATCAGTCGCCAGATGGCGACTCCGCCGGCGTCGGGCCGCGCTGCGTACCACCCGATTGTTGCGAAGGGTTACGTGATCGTGTGCAATCAGAGCCAGGTGCTAGCGTACCGGTTGCAGGAGGGGCCGGGCGAGGCGGAGCGGCCCGCGTGGACTTATGAGCTGCGGACTGCGGGTGCCGCCGGCTTCGGTCGCATGCCTTACGGGGTGACGGCGCCGCCACAGTTCACGCTGACCGCCTCCGGGGACCGCCTCTACGTTCGTCTGGGGACACCGATGGCCGCGCCGTTGCGGAAGGCGGGGCGGACGTTGGAGAGCTACGTCGTCTGCCTGAGCCTGTCGGCCGATGGCAAGCTTCTCTGGCAGCGCAGGATCGATGAGCCGGACACGGTCTTCGAGGGGGCACCGGTTGTGGCAGGCGATCGAGTCTTCATTGCCGCGCGCACCGGCGGCTCTATGCTCCGCTCAACCGTGTACTGCTTCGACGCCCGCACGGGCCGCAAGCTCTGGTCACGCCTCGTCTGCGAATCCCCCCAGTCGGGCCGCTACTACGATCGCCTGGACACGGCACAGAGCCTGATCACGGTGGGCCAGGGACTGGCGTTCTACGCGACCAATCTTGGTGCCGTTGCGGCTCTCGATACCGAAACCGGCGAGATCCGCTGGATCTGGACGTACCCGCGCAAGCAGGGGGGCTATTACGCGCGGCAAGCACGGCGGCCCACGGTCCGGGCAGCAATCTACGACAGGGGCCGCCTGTTCGTCGCGCCGGCCGACGCGGACCGCGTCAGCTGCCTGGACGCCAGCAGCGGCCGGGTGCTGTGGGAGGTGACGGCCGGGACGCTAGATGCCACGGGCAGTTTCCAGATGCTCGGCATCCACGACGACTGCCTCATTATCAGCGGCGAGCAGGTCATGGCGTTGGAAGCGACTACGGGTCGCAAACTATGGCAGTTCCCGCCGGCAGGCGGTCGGCTCGCGGCACGCGGCCGCGGTGTACTGGCCGGTGACCTGCTCTACGTACCAGACGAGACGCAGATTTACGTGCTTGACGTGAAGACCGGTCGGCCCGACCGGCCGGCGGTTGAGTTGGTGAACCAGCACCATCAACAGCCCGGCAACTTGATCGTTGCCGATGGCTACCTGATCGTGGCCGGCGAGAAGCTGGCCGTGCTGTGCGAGTACGGCCTGCTGATCAGACGTTACCGCGAACAGCTTGCCCGCCGGCCCACCTCCGCAACGCTGCACCTGAAGCTGGCCCGCGCGCTGGAGGCCACCGGGCAGGCCGAAGCCGCAGCCAAAGCGTACCGCGCCGCGCTGGAGCACGCTCGCCCCGGCGAGCGGGTCGACGGCGTCGAACTGGCAGCCGTCTGCCGCGAGCGGCTCTATCACCTGCTGCTGCGGCAGGCGAAGCAGCTGGTTGAGCAGGACGGGCAACAGCAAACTGCTCGAGCCGTCGAGCTGTTGAAGGAGGCGGTTGCGGTCGCACCGACTGCGGGAGCCGAATTGGAAGGGCGGCTAACGCTGGCTGCTGTCTGGCAGAAGGCGGGCAAGCCGCAGGAGGCGCTGGCGGCGTACCAGGAGATTCTCGCCCAGCAGCGGCTTCGGTCGCTGCCGTACGCGGTCTCCACAAACCGCTCCGTTCGTGCCGACGTGGTCGTGTACGATCGGATCGAGCAACTGCTGCGTGAGCATGGTCGGGAGCTGTACGCGGTTTACGAAGAGCAGGTCAGACGCGGCCACCAGCAGGCGCTGGAAGAGCGTAACCCGCTGCTTCTGCGCAAGCTGTTGGCTCGTTACCCGAACAGCACGCTGCGCTACCGGCTGTGGCTCGACCTTGGCCGGCTACTTGCGGAACAGCAGCGTTGGAGTGAGGCGGCGGATGCGTACCGCATGGCGAGCAGCATCGGGCGCAAGCCGCAGGAGCGGGCGGCGGCGCTGATCGGACTGGCACAAGCGTTGGAAGCGCAGCGGCTGTGGCCGGCCGCGGCGCGCGTGCTCATTGAGGCGCGACAGCTTGCACCGGAGGCCAAGCTCCCTGAGGGGGGCGTAACCTTAGCCGCTTACGTGGATCGAAAGCTACAAGAGGATGCGTTCCGATGGACGTTGCGCCGCGAGCAAGGCTTGATGCTGCCACTGGGCGTGAAGTGGCAGCAGGACTGGGGCCAGGGCGCGAAGGTGCTGCTGGCCGAAGGGACACCTCCGGTGGGCATGAAGCCGGTCTTCTTCGTCCAGCGAACCCGCTCGCTGGCCTGTGTCGATGCGCTGACCGCCAGTGAAATGTGGCGGCTGCCAACGACCACGGCCGTACGCTGGGCCGGTTTCGTGGCCGACAAGCTCGTCGTCACCGATGATCGCCGTGTCGTGGCCGTGACCGTTGCCGACGGTACCGTGGCGTGGAGCCATGAGTTTGCGGCGGAACGGTCCGTGGCAGGACCGTTGCCGAGGGGGTATGAGCTGGATGAAGCCCCAGGCAACCGCCGCTTACAGGCTCGGCTAAGTCCACGACCGGGCCGCGCGCAGTGGGCTGCGGGCGAGCCACCTAGTTTGCGGGTCTGCGGTTTTGCCGATGATCGGCTCTATGTGTTGAGCCCCGGGGGTGAGCTGGTGGCGCTGTCGGCCGCGAAGGGCACTCAGCTTTGGGCATTTCGGCCCACGACCGGCCGGCTGGGCGAACACGTGGCCGTCAGCCCGCGGCTCGTGGTGGTCCAGAACGTGGCTGCCAATCGGATCCTCGTACTTGACTCCGACGGCCGCGTCCGCTGGGAGCTGGACGGCGCCGGTGGCCAGTGGGCACGCGATCCGGTTTGGGTCGATAGTAGACGAGTCTGTGCCGTGACTGCTTCGGGCACCGCCCAGCTGATCGACGTCGATACCGGACAGCTCGTCTGGGAGTACTCGGCTACAGGGCTGCTGGGCCGCACGCCACGGGTGATTGTCGGCCCAGGCCGAACGCTGTGTTTGCTTGTGGGGGCGGAGTTGCGGCGGCTTGATCCGGAGACGGGCGATGTGCTCTGGAGCGTGACACTGGCGCATGCCCCGCTGGCACGCGACGATCACGTCTGGCTGATCGATCGCTATCGCTTTTACTGCGTGACACGCACCGGCGCACTGAGTGCCCGATCCCTGGACGATGGCCGGCTGTTGTGGCAATACTTGTTGACGGGGGCATACGGCGGCAGCACTTCGGCCTATGGCCGCACCGCGTGGCGGCTTGCCCGCTCGGGCCAATACCTTGTGGCCTACCCCGCCCGCGCGCAGCGGCCCCAGACGCTGGTGCCCTTGGTGGTTGTCGTGGCCGACAGCGGAAAGCTCGTGCAGCGTCTGGCGTTGACGGCAACGGGGGCCCAACTGGAGCTTGCCCTGGCCGGCTCCGTGGCGCTGCTTCGCTCGCCCACCGCCGTACTGCTGGTGGCCCGAGACGACGCATGGTTTCAGCTTGCAGAGGAGTAGCCGTATGAGTTCGGTAGAGCGGAATGAAGCGGCTGATACGCAGGCGGCGAGCGGCAAGGATCTGGAGGCGATTCAGCGGTTGGCCAGGGCGTACGAGCAGATCCGCTCGGAGCTGAGCCGGGTGATTGTCGGCCAGCACGAGGTCATCGAGCAGCTCATGATCGCGATGATCTCACGTGGCCACGGCTTGCTGGTCGGCGTGCCCGGCCTGGCCAAGACGCTTATGATCCACACTCTGGCCGACACGTTGAACCTGTCGTTCAACCGAATCCAGTTCACTCCGGACCTGATGCCCGCCGACATCACCGGCACGGAGATCGTCCAGGAGGACAAGGCGACAGGCCAGCGCGTGTTCCGCTTTCTGCGTGGTCCCATCTTCGCAAACGTCATCCTGGCGGACGAGATCAACCGCACGCCCCCCAAGACCCAGGCCGCGCTGTTGGAAGCGATGCAGGAGCACTTTGTGACCGTCGGCGGGGAGCGGCATCGATTGCCCGAACCGTTCTTCGTGCTGGCCACCCAGAACCCGATTGAACAAGAGGGCACCTATCCGCTGCCCGAAGCTCAGCTGGACCGGTTCATGTTCATGATCCATGTCGGCTACCCGAGTGAGGAGGAGGAATTCGAGATTGTTCGGTTGACGACGGGCGATCGGGAGGTGAAGCTGACGAAGGTGCTGAATGCGTCCGACATCCTTGATCTTCAGCATATCGTGCGCCGCGTGCCGGTGGCCGACCATGTGATCCGCTACGCCTTGCGCTTAGTGCGGGCCACGCGGCCAGAACAGCCCGACGCGCCCGGGTTCATCAAGGAATGGGTTACCTGGGGGGCTGGTCCACGCGGCAGCCAGTACCTTGTGCTGGCCGCAAAGGCGCGCGCGGCATTGTACGGCCGCTGGCATGCGACAATCGATGACATCCGAGCACTGGCCGGTCCGGTGCTGCGCCACCGCATCATTACCAACTTCAACGCCGAGGCCGAAGGTGTGCGTCCGGACGACATCATCCGGCGGCTGATCGAGACGATCTCGGTCGAGTCGGAAAGCAAAGTCGTGGCCGGTCGCATGGGACACGTGGTTGACACCAAAGAAAAAGCATCGTAGTAGCTGCAACGCAAGCCCACCGACGGGTACCGTAGCAAGTCATGGTCCAGCAGGACGAATACGTCGCGCAACTGAAAAAGTACCTCGATCCCAAGACCATTGCCCGGATCTCTGGCCTTGGGCTCCAGGCACGGCTCATCGTCGAAGGGTACCTCTCCGGCACGCACCGCAGCCCGTATCATGGGGTTAGCGTCGAGTTTGTGCAGCACCGCGAGTATGTACCGGGCGACGACATCCGGCACGTCGACTGGAAAGTGTGGAGCCGCACGGACAAGTACTACCTGAAACAATATGAAGAAGAAACCAACCTGCGGGCCTACTTTGTGCTGGATGCGTCTGAGTCGATGAGCTACGCGTCCGGGGAGGTGACCAAGTTCGACTACGCGCGCTATGTGATTGCGGCCCTGTGCTACCTGGTGCTCCAGCAACAGGACTCGGCGGGATTGGTTGTGTTCGACGAGAGGGTGGAGCAGTACATTCGCGCCTCGAACCAACCCAGCCACTTGAAGCAGCTGTTGCACATCCTGGAGCAGGCTCAGCCGCAGGGTAAAACTGCCCTGGGCAGCTCACTACATGATGTGGCCGAGCGGGTCGAGGGTCGCAGCCTGGTGGTGATTCTCAGCGACTTCTTCGGCGACGTCGACAGCCTGCTGAAAGGGCTTCAGCATCTGCGACATCGCAAACACGACGTGATCGCTATGCAAGTGCTCGACGGTGCCGAACTGGACTTCCCGTTCCGCGACTCAACCCTGTTCGAAGGGATGGAGGAACTGCCCGACGTGCTGACCGACCCCCGGGCACTGCGCGCGGCGTACCAGCGCGAGTTCGGTGCGTTCGTCGAGCAGCTCGAACGCGGCTGTCTTGCCCGCCGGGTCGACTACGTCCGCCTCCGTACCGACCAGCCGCTGGACGTTGCGCTGTCCAGCTACCTTGCCCATCGGAACAAACGCTTGCGCAGGTGAGGCGCAATGGGCCCACTTGGCTTCCTACATCCCGGTTTGCTCTGGGGCCTGCTGCTGGCAGGTATTCCGATCATCATTCATCTGTTGAGCAAGCGGCGGTACCGCCGAGTGCGGTGGGCTGCGCAGGAGTGGCTTCTAGCAGCAGTGAAGAAGTCGGCCCGCCGTATGCGGCTCGAACAGCTCCTGCTGCTGGCGATCCGCACGCTCATCCTCCTGCTCGTCGCCCTGGCTGTTGCTCGGCCCATGGCAGAGCAGGGCCAGCTGGCCGTGTTCAGCACCGTGCGCACGCATCGCATCGTCATGCTCGATGGTTCGCTAAGCATGGGGGTGGCCGTGGCCGGGACGAGCCGATTCGACCGAGCCGTGCAGCTGGCCGAGTCGATCGTGCGGATGAGCCGGCCCGGGGATGCGATCAGCGTCTTGCTGGTAGCCAGACCCGTCCGTACCGTCGTGCCCGGCCCGGATACGAATCGCGATGCCGTTATGGCCGAACTGGCCAGCCTGAAGGTGACCTCCGGCGGGGCCGACTTGAACGAGGCGTTTGCCCGGGCTGCCCAACTGTTCGAACTCTCGCGCTACCCGCGCCGGGAGGTGTACGTCATCAGCGATCTTCAGCGGGCCACCTGGGCCAGCCAACAGCTGACCCCCGAACAACTCCAGGCCATCGGGCGGGACGTGTCCGTGGTCGTGGTAGACGTCGGTAGCGAGAATGCCCGCACGAACGCGGCTGTGACCGACGTGGCAATGGAACAGCCGCTTGCCGTCACGTCCCAGCCCGCTGAGGTACGCGTCCGGGTGCGGAACTTCGGGGACCGACCGCTGGACGGACTCGGCGTCGAAGTGTCGGTCAACGGTCGCACTGCCGGCAGGCAAGCCATTCGACTTGAACCGGGGCAGGAGCGGGAAGTTCGGTTCACCGTGCAGTTCACGGAGAGCGGATTCCAGCACCTGGTCGCCCGCATCGATGCGGACTTGCTCCCACTGGACGATCGTCGCTGGCTGGCACTTCCGGCCCGAGATCGGATTCGAGTGCTGCTGGTGGACGGTGAGCCGGCTTCGGGCGGCTTTGAAGCGGAAACCGCCTACCTGAAGGTAGCGCTCGTACCGGACCGTGAGCTGGCTGGTCTCGTGCCCTTTGAAACCGAGGTCATCAGCGAGTCGGATCTGATCGACACACAGCTAGACCAGTACGACCTGATCTGCCTGTGCAATATCGGCCAGTGGACGGAAGCGGAGGCAAACCGCATCGAGCAGTACGTCCGGCACGGCGGAAGCGTGCTCATCTTCCTGGGAGACCAGGTTGAGGCGACATCGTACAACGAGCAACTATTCCGGAACGGACAGGGCCTGTTGCCAATCAGGTTGCTGGATCGAGTGGGCGATCCGGTCCAACGCAGTGATGTCTTTCGGCTCGATCCGGGCGATTACAGCCATCCGGTCGTAAAGCCGTTCGAAGGCGCGCCGTCGGCCAGCCTGGTGAGCACGATGGTTTATGCCTACGTGCGGGTGGAGCTGGAGCAAGCCACTGAGGCGGCTGGTCTGGCCGTCGCACTGCGGTACGACTCGGGTGATCCGGCGATCCTAACCGGCCGCTTTGGCCGGGGCAAGGTCGCTGTGGTGACTACCAGCGCGGATACCGAGTGGACGACTTGGCCGGTGTGGCCCAGCTACGTGCCGGTGATGCAGGAACTGGCACGCTACCTGGTGGCCCCGGACCTGAGCCAGTGGAACCTAGAGGTCGGGACTCCGATTGTGCTGGAACCTCAGCCGACGATGGGACAGGTCCGAGTATCGGCAGAGATGCCCGATGGCAGCCGACTGGAGCGGCTCTGGGAGGCGGACCGTTCCGAGCTTCAGCTGGGCGAAACGTGGCAGGCGGGTATCGTGCGGCTATATCTGGGACCGCCCGATCCGAAGCAACTGATCTACGCGTTCAATCCGCCGCGTGCCGAGAGCGATCTGACGCGGGTCGATCCCGACGAGCTGCGCGCGCTGTTGGGGGGATTGCCCGTTCGCTACGTGCGCGACCTCGATACCGACGAGGACGGCAGCCAACAGCCGACGCGGCAGGGTAGTGAGTTGCATCGACCGCTGCTGTACGCGGCCCTAATGCTCTTGGTTATTGAGCTAGCGTTGGCCTGGCGGCTGAACCGTCCGCATTGACTCGTTTCGGACGCGGCGAGTGTGCCGGCGAGGAAGTGATGGAACGTTGGTTCAGAGAGTGGTTTGACATTGCTGCCCCAGCGCCCGGTGAGGACGTCTCGCTGCGGCTCCGGCTTCCGATGGCCTGGCCCGCTTGGCTGATTCTGCTTGCCACGCTGGCCGCTGTCGCCTTCGTCTGGTACGTCTATCGCCGCGAACATGCGGAAGCGGGCCGGTGGCGGCGGTTGCTACTGGCACTGTTGCGGCTGTCGGCTTTGGCCAGCCTGCTGCTGATGCTCTTCGAGCTTGACTTTGTCGTCGATCGGCGTGGGCTGCCCTATCTGCTCGTGATGCTGGATCACTCGCAGAGCATGTCGCTGGGGGATCGGTATTTGGATCGGCAAGAGCGGCAGCGGGCCGAAGAACTGGCCAGTATTCCTGGCCCGGACGGGCGTGATGAGGGCGGTTTGCCCCAGCGGCTGGCCATTGCGCGCGGCATTCTGTTGCGGAACGATGCCGAGCTGCTGTTGCAGTTGGCCGAACAATACCGGCTGCGCATCTACGCGGCGGGGGCCAGCGCCACGCTCCTGGCCGAGATCCAGGACCGCCAGGCCGTGCCCCAGGCGCGAGAGATCCTCGCCCGACTCGAGGCGGATAGTCCGGAGACCAAGCTCGGCGACGCGGTGCGCAAGGTACTCTCCGAACTTGGTGGTGTGCCCCCAGCAGCCCTGATTGTGCTAACCGATGGGGTGCTGACCGAAGGCACCCCATGGGACGAGGCGGCCCGACTCGCCCGTCGTAAGGGCGTGCCACTGCATTTTGTGGGCATCGGCGAACCGACTGCAGCCCTGGACCTGGAACTGCGCGACCTGGTCGCCGACGATGTTGCCTTCGTCGGGGACACCGTGCGGTTCGAGGCCAAGGTGGTGGCGAGGGGACTGAGCGAACCCCGCGAGGTCCGCGTGCAGTTGTTTCGCCAGGGAGAAGGTCTGCCGTTGGCCGAGCAGAGGGTGCAGCTACGTGAGGCAGACCGACCCGTGAACGTGCAGCTGCGATACGAGCCCAAGAAGGAAGGAGAGCAGACGTTCGTAATCCAGGTGCAGCCGATCGCGCGCGAACGGGATACGGCCAACAACAGCATACGCCACGCCATGATCGTGCGCGATCAGCAGCTGAAGGTGCTGCTGGTCGACACGTTCCCCCGACTTGAGTACCGGTTTCTAAAGCACTACTTGGAACGGGACCGGACTGTAGAGCTACGCACGGTGCTGGTGGCCGCTGACCCCCAACATCCTGAGCAGGACCGTACGGCGCTAGCGGCGTTCCCCGTGTCGCCTGAGGAGCTGAACCAGTTCGACGCCGTGATCCTCGGCGACGTCAGCCCGCTGTATTTCCAGCCCAGCCAGATCGAGATGCTGGCCCAGTTCGTACTCGAACAGGCCGGAGGTCTGGTGCTGATCGCCGGACGCCAGTTCATGCCGATGCGCTGGCGAGACACGCCCCTGGACCCGTTGATTCCTTTCGATCTCCAGGAGGTTGAGCCGTCGCCGGGGCTGCGCGACCCGTTCCGCATCCGACTGACGGTCGAAGGGGAGAGCCTGCCGATTTTCAGCTTCGGCCGCACGCTGCAAGAGAGCCGCTCAATCTGGCGGTCGTTGCCCGGCCACTACTGGTACCTACGCGCCCCGAAGCTGAAGCCTGGAGCCATGGCACTGGCGGTGCATCCTACGGAACGCGGCGTTGGTGGGCCGCTGCCGCTGATTGCACTCCAGTACGCCGGGGCGGGTAAAGTGCTGGCGTTGGCGATCGACAGCACCTGGCGCTGGCGCGACATGGCACGGGATCGTTACTTTGGTCGGTTCTGGGTGCAGACGCTGCGGTATGTTACCCGCAGCCGTCTGCTTGGTCTGTCCCGGCAGGCTGAATTGACCGTGGACCGGCGTCGCTACCTGTTGGGCCAGCCGGTCCGGATCCGCGTGCGGATCCTGGACGATTCGGTGCTGGAGCTAGCGTCCGAGGGCGTCACGGTGACGGTCCAGTCCGGTGCGTCGTTGCCGGTTCGGCTTCGGCTGACGCGAGACGAGAGTCTCCGAGGCGCTGCGGTGTTCCGCACCCGGTGGGTACCGCCGGGCGAGGGCAGTTACCAGGTTGTGCTGGTTACCCCGCCGGTGAAGGGAGAATCACCGCGGGCAGCGTTCCAGGTGCAGGCGGCGCCGAATGAGTTCCGGCGCGTCGAGATGGCTGAGGCCGAGTTGAAACAGGCTGCCCGCATCAGCGGTGGCAGCTTTCACCGCCTCGCCGACTACGAAGCCCTCTTCCGCTCGCTGCCCACGGGCCGCAAGGTACCACTGGAGGTGGAACCGCCCGTATCGCTGTGGGACACGTGGCCAATGCTCTTGCTCTTTGCAGTGCTGCTGACCCTGGAGTGGTCGCTGCGGAAGCGGTGGAAGATGCTCTAAGCCGCTAACGCTCTCGGCTTAGCTGCTTGCCACGGCGAACCGCCCTGACGGCGGCCAGAGCGGGGCGGGCGTTGAGTCACGTGACTCGGAGAGCTGGCCGCTCGGAACAGCCGTGCAACCGATCGCCAACTGATGGTGCTTCCGGTCAGTCCCACCCGTGACGTCTGAGTAGCGGCCCGGTGCTCTTCCGGGCAAGCCCACCTTGCGGAAACATGGTCGCTAGCTGGGGGGCACCCACAGTTTCTTCTCTTGCCGCCGTGCGGCCGTGTCTTTCGTCCTGTCGGGTGTCCACAGTTCGCGCTTGGGGTGCTCGGGTGGCCCTGTGGGCACGACCACGACTCCGGTTGCTGCCGAATTGAGCCAATGGTGCAACAGCCCGAAATCCAACAAGTACTCGTCTTCGTCTGACTCTTCCCGTTGTGCCACGTTGGCCACCCCTGCCCGTGCCAGCTCGCGCCGTGACCAGTCCTTCTCGATCCGCCGCACAAGCCCGATGCGTAGGAACAGGTCCAGGATGCGGCTGCCGAGCACGCCCATGCAGGCAATCACCCGGTTGGAGCACTGCTTGTCGCCGGCCAGTTTCATGGGGGCAGTGACGAGGTATTCCACGAACGACTTGAGATCGTTGCCGGCGTGGTCGCGCACCAGGAGCTGAATCCGGTTCGCCGCGTCTCGGCTGTTCTGCACCGTTGGCTCACTCATGAACCGCAGCAGGGCGAGCTCCGCCTGGCACAACCGCGGCAGTACCGTGGGCACGACCCCGGCGCGCTCGGCCCGTTGCAGCACCTGGAGCGCAGGCTCGATAATGGCAACCCGGTCTTGCATCTCGTTGACGTGCGAGGCGACGGCAAGGGCGAATTTTTCCTGAAGCGACGCGTCTAGCTGGTCAAATCGCGCCTGCAGCCATTCCAACAGGTCGGCCATAATGTCGTGGCCTGGATATCCACTAAGCACGACGACGTTGGCCAGGCTTTCCGGATTGGAACGCTCCAGGTCAAGTACGGCAAGCCAGGGCGGGGCCAGCGAGTCCTTGGTTAGCGCGAACTTTGGCGGCGGTACCTCAAACCACTCGAACCAGATCCCTGCCTTCTCCACCGGACCATGGCTACTGATGTACATGCGCTGTAGGACGAGTGCGAACGCCTGACGGATCTCCGTGCAGTTTCCCGCGAGATCGACCAGTGGGAGGAGAACCAGCTCACGCTTCGCGTAACTGAGGAACGCATTAGCTGCTCTCACACCCGTCTCTTCGCCCGTTCGCAGCGCATCGGCAACCGTGCGCGCCAGCACGCGCTCGTAGCGATCGAAAAGGGGGAGCACCACGTAGTCTTCGCGCCCGATGAGAGGCTTGATGAGCTCACGGGCAGACTCGTAATTACCCGTCACAACCCAGGATACCTGCTCGGGGCCGATCTCACTCCAGTAGACCAGGCCGGCAAGTGGCAGGTCGCCGTCTTTGGACCATTCGCGGCGGACCACGCCGAGGTAACCGCTCGGCGCGACCTTTCCAATCGGTACCACGAACTGACGAATCATCCGGTACAGTTCCCGCGCGCCATCTTCACGCGTGGGTTGGAACCGGAGGGCGTGGTACGTTCCTTGGTAGACGCCCATGCACATGGTGGCGATGATGGCTGCCGCCATCCTGATCTCCTTGGCGCGGTTCTCATCGCGCACTAGCACCATCAGTCCTAGCAAGGACCCTGTGCCACGCCAGCCCATGGCCGCGTCAGTAAGCGCCAACAGCAGGTGGGCTTCCGGTAGGTCGGCTGCTACCGCGCTGAGCAGCTGATGGGCCTTCCGGAGCTCGAACCGCTTGTAGCAATCTGCGGCCTCGTCAATCCGCCCCGCGAAGCTCGGATCATCGGTTAACCGATTGCCCGGAGGCAGGTACGGGGGACAGTTGCTGATCCCCGGAAGGCTACTCGTCACCGCGTCCAGCAACGGAAGGAAGTCACTCACGCCATGCTCCGACTGGAGGTGCCGTAGCACCATGCCGATATCTGTGAAGGACAACCAGGCGAGCGCGTCGGGGGGATTGTCCTCGAAGAGGTGTTTCAGATAGCCCGTAAAGATCTGGACGTGCAGAGGCCAACCGCTCCGCTGTGCCTGCTCAATGTAGTCCTGCAATGCGGCAGGGATCTGACTCAGCAACCCCGTTCGCGCCAGAAGCGTCGCGAAACACTCATGTGCATGGGCAGAGAACGGTCGCTTCCGCACCAGCGCAGCAGCGTAGTTCAGTAGTTCGGCGTCGGATAGATCAAGATTGCACTGATGGTCGATCACGGCCTGCAGGGCCAGCGCCAAGAACAGCGGGTGGTACGGATGCTCACGCAGCGCCTGCTTCAGCGCCCGCTCCGCGTGGGTGTACTGCTCAGCTTCCAACAACCGCACGATCTTGCCAGCCTGCGGCAGCAGGTCAACGCAGCACCACTTGATCTTCTTGCCGCTACCGCAAGGACAGTAGCTGTAGAGGTCCAAAGCCATTCCTCCGTACGCTAGCTTCCTGTGGCTGTGACCACATCTCCCGGGGCCGAAGCCGTCGCGGCGATCACGACCGGCCACGCATGCCGCGGCCGCACACCCGGCATGGCTTCCAATCGCACAGGCACACGCAGCTAGCTGCAGCTGAGCAGCCAACCGGCATCCAACCTGGCACGCGGTGACGGCGGGCCGCGGCGATCGGCTCGGTCACTCAGCACATCCCGGCTGACGGTCCGAACGGCCAGCACGATCTTGTACACTGTTCTTCCCGCGACTCGTCGGTTATTCTACAGACCCCGTTTGCCGGCCTGCAGCGAAGCGAGGGCAAGCGATGGCACGAGAAGCCCACGAGGTCGTCTTCTACACCTACCCCAAGTTGCTGTTTGCCTGGCCCGTGATTCTGCTCGGGTTCCTCTTCTATCCGCTGGCCGCTTACGAACTGGTCTCCAGCACGCTGCTGGGCTGGATCTACGTCATCACCCTGGTCACCGTGATCCTGACGATGGGGATCGACGTGAACCGCGAGGTCGCCGTCTTCTGGATCGTCACGCTGATCGCGATCGCTGCTGCGTCCGCGTACCTGCGCACGCAGGGGGTTGATTTCTTCAAGCCACTGGTCCATCTGCTCGGCTACATGCACCCTGTGTATGCACCCGGCACCGGCCTGGCGGTCTCCGTCTTCCTTGCCGTGCCCTACGCCGTGATGCTGGTCTGGGCCCGGCTTAACGATCGCTGGCGCATCACGCACAACGAGTTCGAGCATTATGCGTTCGGTAAGGTGGATCGGGCGTTGGCCCGCGGGGCCAAGACCGTGCGCACCGCGTACCCCGACCTGTTCGAATTCCTGCTCTGCCTTGCAGGGGAACTGATCATCTACGATTCGAAGGGGGAGAAGGAGCTTGCCCGCATCGAGCACGTGCCCCTGCTGCCGCTGGTCCGCCGCCGAATCCAGCGGATCCTGGAGTACACCGCGGTCGTCACGACAACCGACGAAGGCAACCACAAGAGCTGAAAAAGCCGCACGGTCCCAGTACCACGCGCCATGGACCTCGCCAGGTCGCCAGGCTCGTTACCCCCTGGGGACTATGCCTGAGATCACCAGCTTGCCGGTCCGGCTCGCCGGGAGCCGGCACGTTCGGCCTGCAGACCTGTTGTGTCCGGAAGGCGCTACGATTTCGTTGTGCCAGACACGGGCCGGCAGGCTGTCGGCAATGAGCTTATGACCCAAGGATGACCGGGCGGCGGGCGAATAGGCCGTTAGCCGCTGCAGTGCCCGCATGCCCGAGCGGTGCCTAGCCGACGGCCCGGCCGACGCCCGCATCCGGAAGAGGGCGCGGTCGTAACCAGCCGCCGGCCGACCTGTCGCGAGCCGGCGGAGAGACACGCTTCCGGGGGAGTCGGCCGCGGCGGCCGGCGTCGACGCGGGCTGTAGACCGGTTGGCAGTTCGACGTGGGACTGCCCGCCGGCAATCTCAGCGGTATGGGACGGGGTGACAGTACCTTCAACCGACGTGGCAGGGAGAAATAATGGCACGCGAAGTTCACGAGGTAGTCTTCTACTCCTACCCGAAGCTGCTGTTTGCCTGGCCGTTGATCGTGCTCGGAGTGCTGTTCTATCCGCTAGCTCACTGGGAACTGGTCTCCGAAGTAACGCTTGGCTGGATCTACGTCATCGTTCTGACCACCGTCATCCTGACAATGGGGATCGACGTCAACCGCGAAGCGGCCGTGTTCTGGATCATCACGCTGATAGCGATCGCGTTTGGATCGGCCTGGCTGCAGGCTAAAGGATACGACTTTGCCCGTCCACTGACGGCAGCACTCTCCTACATCGAGCCGCGGTACAGCCCTGGTGCCGGACTCGCAGTCTCGGTGTTCCTGGCCGTGCCCTACGCGGTCATGCTGTTCTGGGCGCGTGTCAACGACAAGTGGCGTTTTACGCACAATGAGTTTGAGCATTACTCGCTGGGCAAGGTCGACAAGTCATTCGCCCGCGGCGCCAAGACGGTGCGCACTGCGTATCCGGACCTGTTCGAATTCATCCTGGCTCTGGCCGGTGAGGTGATCATTGCCGACTCCCGCGGCGACAAGGTGCTGGCTCGCATTCCCCACGTGCCGTTTTTGCCCTTCGTGCGCAGTAAGATCCAACGTTTGCTGGAGGTCAAAGCGGTGACTGCCGACTGGGTCGAGGCCGAAGAGGAAGAAGAAGGGGAACAGGATCTCTAGAGCTATCCGCTCTGGTGGAACGACGCTGCGGAGCGCCGGTCGAGCGCGTGCCATCTGGTCGCGCAGCGGGCCAACGGTCCGCCGGTCGAGGTACGACGCCAGAGTGCCGGCTGTCTAAGGGACCGATCCAGCTCGATAGCCCATACACCTTCGAACGCTCCGTCGACGCGTCGGCAGACGTTTCCCCGCAGAAACTGCAGCGGCGATCCATCCGACGACTGGCCATGAGGGGGATCCGGGTACGGCCAGACCGATGGCGTGTTGGGGCAGGCGGCATG
>JALXBF010000097.1 GCA_026991575.1 Planctomycetota bacterium
CACCACCGGTACAGGAAGCGCGGGCCCGACAGTCCCGCGAACAGCAGCAGCCCGTAGAGCACCGGCACCGAGCGCGGCACCCCCCCGAGACGCGTCAGGGCGAAGAGCCCCAGCATCGAGAGCGCCGCGCCCACGACGACCGCCCGCAGGATCCGCATCAGATCCGGAATCGACGCAAACCGCCACACCCCCCGGTAAAGCCCGAACCACCAGTACGCCCCCGCCTGCACGGGCACCACCACCGCCAGCGCCCCCAGCCCGGCGCGCAGCAGCTCCGGCGGCACCGTATCCAGGTTGAAGCGCAGCCAGTAGGCCCCGAGCCACGCGGCCGGGATCACCATCACGTCGTGGACGAAGGCACCCGCCCGGCTCTGCAGGCGCACAAGCCACCGCGTCATGCCGTCCCCTCCATCAGTGCACGTCCCCCTCTCTCCGCCGCCCCGGACCCACGGGAAACGCTCCTCATCGCCGCCGGCCGGCGAGCGGACAGCCCGCCCCCGGGAAGCCGGCACACCGCACAGTGCGCTAGCGTCACCCACAGATCCGGACACGCCCGCCGCGGCCAGCGCCGCCCATCCAGCCAATGGACGCCCGCCCTCACCCTAGGTCCGCCCTGTGGTTCCCTGCCCACTGCTCCCACGTGCTGGCCGCCCGTAACGTTACGCTCGCTCTGTAGCTGGGTCAGTCCGCGATCCAAGCACCGTGCCCCGCGATCGCACCGGCTCGTCAGCGCCAGGCGGCGGATATGGCACTAGGGGCTCTGAGCGCCGTGCGATGCGGACTAGCTCCTCATCGGCACACAGACGTTTGAGGAGACGCGCAACTGCCTTTAGCGCACGTGGACGCGAAACGACGGCAAGGGCGGTGAGCCAGATCAGCCGCAAATCGAGAAGCAGGCTGGCATGGTCGATATAGAAGAGCCCCAACCGGCTCTTCCAAGGACGGATGAGCTGATTATATGCAAGATCGGGGTCCGGATGCCCAGCGAGAATCTCCCCCTCGTCGGCAAACACTATCGAAGCGAAATCCGTGATCCCCGGTCGAACCGTCAGCAGACGACGCTCGATGACCGTGTAGCTCGCCGTCTCACGCTCCACGTTCGGACGCGGACCGACGAGGCTCATATCGCCCTTCAGCACGTTCCACAATTGGGGAAGCTCGTCCAGTTTCCACCGGCGAACGAACCGACCTAGCGGTGTGATGCGGGCATCATCGCATGCTGTGGAATCGACACCCATTCGGTCAGCCCCGACAACCATCGAGCGGAGCTTCACCATCCGGAATGGACGGCCACCTAAGCCAATGCGCCGCGCTACATAGAAGGGTGAATGGCCGTCCTGCAGCCATATCAGGAGCAGTGCGGGTAGAAGCACCGGGGCCGTCAACACCACTCCTGTCGACGCTACAAAGATATCCAGAATGCGTTTGCTCCTCATTGGTCTGCCATCTTCACAGAGACGCCCCCACATCTTCGTAGAGGCTATCTCAAAAATACTTCAGCAGGATCGTGACGCACGCGAGCTGGACGAAGCCGAGAAAGTTCTCGGGATGGAACTCCCAGCGGATCAGAACGCGACGCTTGTTTCCAATCCATGCAAAGAACCGCTCCACCACCCAGCGCCTCAGAATACGTCGCAACCTTCGTCGGTCCTGCGTCGGCGGCTTGCGCCGGTTCTTCCAGTGCGGCGCGATCATCTCCACGCCCTGCTCGCGTAACGTCGCATCCAGCTCGTCGCTGTCGTAGGCACGATCGCCAATCAGGTCGTGCGGCTTCGCCTCGACAAGATAGAAGTCGAAGCACAGCTGCACCAGGCGCACCTCGTGATGATTCGCCGCATGCGTCGAGACCGACAGTGGCAGCCCGTGGCGATCCACTATCGCCATGATTTTCATGCCCTTCCCGACCCTCGTCAGGCCCACCTCGGCCCCGCCACCACGGGCCGGGGCAAAAGTGGCATCGATGAAGGCCTCGCGCTCGTCCAGCACGCCGGCATCGCGCAGCTCGTTGGCCAGATCCACCAGGATTTCGCGGATCACCTCGCTGCGGCACCACTGCTGGAAGCGCCGGTGCACGGTCTTGTAGTTGGGGTAGCACTGCGGGGCATGTGCCACTGGGCGCCTGTGACCAGCACCCACAGCACCGCCTCCAGCACGGCGCGTGCCGGCACAGGCGGTCGACCCCGTGCGTTCGAGGGACGGTTCTCCTCGGGAAAATGATGGCGGATGCGTTCCCACTGCGCGTCGGTCATCTTGATCATGCCTATCATTCTAGGTCTTGCGATAGGCGCACGCCATTTTTGAGATAGCTTCTAGAACAGTTCCTTGACAGCCCTAACCACCGTATCGACATTCGGATAGTACGCCTCCTCAAGCACACGGCTCGTCGGTGCAGGAGCGTCAGGCAAGGTGACTCTCTTGGGGGCAGCACGCATCACCCGCGGCCCGGTCCGCTCCAGCACAGAGGCCATCACCTCTCCCGCGAGCCCACAGGTTCGCCAGCCACCATCCACTACGCAAAGCCGTCCAGTCCGCGCCACAGACTCGGCCGGAACCTCAATGGAAAGAGGATTAAGTACCCGCAAATCCACGACCTCCGCCTCGATGCCGTCAAGAGTGAGCTGCTTCGCAGCTTCCATGCACAACCGTGTCGAGTAGCCGGCCCCTACCAGTGTCACGTCCGTCCCGTGGCGCCTCACCTTGGGACTCTCCTCGGCCAGCGAGCGAACCGTCACATCACCGACATCCTCCTCCAGCTCGTATAGCCACCGATCGTCCACGTACAGCACTGGGTCGTCACACCACACCGCGGCTATCAGGAGGTCTCGTGCGTCCTCCGGCGTGGCCGGCATGACCACCCGAAGCCCCGGTACGTGCGCAAACCACGCGTGCAACGCCTGGCTGTGCTGCGCACCCTGCTCACCACCCCGGTTGATGATGCTACGGACAGTCACCGCTGGATGGGCCTGCCCGCCCAACATGTGCGCCCATTTGGCCGCCTGGTTGACTATGGAGTCCATCGCATAGAGCAAGAAGTCCATCCTTGGATGGACGACGATCGGGCGATACCCGCACAAAGCCGCCCCCACTGCCGCGCCGGTGCACGCGAGCTCCGAAACCGGCGAGTCCATGATGCGCTCTGGCCCGTAAAGCTTATCCAAATCAGTCATCGAGCTCCCCACGTACCAGGGGCTCCAAAGTCCTTGTCCGATCACGAACACCTTCGGATCGTGATCCAAGAGGTACATGAAGGCCTCCCGGATAGCCTCACCGTAACGCAGGCGTCTCATTGCCCCCTCCCGTGCCAGTAGACACGGCTGAGCAGCGCCTCCCGCGGCGGCCACGGCGCCTTTTCCGCTCGAGCCCACGCGTCACGCACCTCTTCCGCGACCTGCGTCTGCAGCTCCGCGAAACTCTCCTCGTCCAGAAGCCTCGCGGAAGCCATGGCGTCGGCTAGACGCCGCACCGGGTCCCTGCGTCGCCAGAGCACGAGATCTCGGCTGCGGTTCACACCCACGTCGTCGTCCTCCCGGGGCCCTACGTGCCCCCGCCACCGGTAGGTGACAGCCTCTATCATCGCTGGCCCCTCGCCCCGGCGCAGCCTGCCCACGAGCTCGCGGACCGTCCTCGCCACCGCGACCACGTCGTTTCCGTCCACCGTGCGCGCCTCCATCCCGTGAGCCTCCGCGAAGCGGGCCACCCGGTCCCCCGGCTGGCGCAGGCTGATGTGAAGATGGCTGGAAAAAAGATTGTTTTCGCAGACGAACAGCACCGGCAGTTTCCACAGCGCAGCCAGGTTGAATGACTCGTGAACCGCGCCCTCCTCCGCTGCTCCGTCGCCGAAGTAGGCCACCGCAATGTCACCCCGCCCATCCTTCCGGGCCGCCAAAGCAGCCCCTACGGCCAATGGCACGGTGCCGGCAACGATGGGGACGGAACCCAGAAACCCGACGTGCCCCGCATAAAGGTGCATCGAGCCCCCCATTCCCCGCGAACACCCGCTGTCGCGCCCAAGCACTTCCGCGAACAACGCCTCCAGGTCGCCTCCAAGCGCCAGATAGTGCGAGTGCGACCGGTGCGCGCCGAAGACCCTGTCTGTCGGACGGAGCGACGCGGACACACCCACCGCGATCGCCTCCTGCCCAATGGCCAGATGGCATGGAGTGCGCACCTCACCCGAGGCTACCCGGTCTCCGATAATCTCCTCCGCACGCCGGATCAGCACCATCTTCCTCAGATACGCTCGCAGCGCGCCCGGATCCTCGCCGCGAATGTCCACCGGCTCCGATCCCCGGCTGGGATCGGCCAACACCCCGAGATGCATCTGCACGCTCATGAGCCGTACCCGTAGAACGCCCGGATACAATCGCACACATAGTCCACGTCGTCATCCGTTAGGAAGGGGTTCATAGGCAAAAGCAAGCAGCGCTCGAAGAAGGCCTCCGTCCGCGGAAGCCGCACACCATCGAACCCCAATGCACGATACCCGTGGACGGGGCGTCCTCCCCACTGGATGTGCGTCTGCACGCCGCGCTCCGCGAGGTAATCCCTCAGCACGTCGCGGCGATCCGCCTCTATCTCGTAGTTCTGATAGACATCGAAGTGCCGCGGATCCGCGTCCGGTGCTGGCGGCAATCCCAATTCGGCCACATCCGCCAGCCGCTCATGATACCGCATCGCGATTGCGCGCCGCCGTTCGATCACATCCGGGTAACGCCGTAGTTGATAGTTGAGGAGCGCCGCCTGCAAATTGTCCAGGCGCGAATTGAATCCCCAGCTGACCACCTCACCGTTTCTCGACCGGCCGTGATCGCGCAGAGCATGGATCCTGTCCGCCACTTCATCGTCGTTCGTCAGCACCGCGCCGCCGTCTCCGAAGCACCCGAGCAGCTTCGCGGGATAGAAGCTGATTGTCCCAAAACGCCCAAAGGTGCCCGCGCAACGCCCCCGGAACCGCGAACCCAGCGCCTGCGCGGCATCCTCCACGATCATGAGCCCGTGCCTATCAGCGATCTCATGGAGCGCATCCATGTCACAGGTACGCCCGTTAAGCTGCACGGGCAGAATCGCCTTCGTCCGCGGCGTGATTGCCGCCTCCACCGAGGCCGGGTCCACCATCCGATCCGGGCCGATGTCAGCAAGAATCGGGGTCGCCCCCACGAGCTTCACCGCCGCCGCCGTAGCCACGAAGGTGTGCGAAGGCAAGATCACCTCGTCTCCTGGGCCGACCCCTACAGCCATCAGCCCGATCCAGATGGCATCCGTGCCATTGCCGACACCGATAGCGTGGCGCACACCCACGAACTCCGCAAGCCGCCTCTCGAACTCCTCGAGGTCCCGCTGCAGGATGAAGGCGCCCCGCGCGCACACGTCCCGGATGACCTTGAGGAATCCCTCCTCGTCCCTACCGAAATGAGCGCGATAGTCGAAAAATGGTATCCGTTTCACCTTGCTGTCCTCTCTCCGCCTTTTTCATCCGGTTTCGTCGCTTCCAAATAGATCACCTTGTGCCTCCTATCCGGCTTCCCACCAGCAATAGGACGAACCCTGTGCCCGTCCTCCGGGCCTG
>JALXBF010000098.1 GCA_026991575.1 Planctomycetota bacterium
AGGCAAGTTGCCGGTCGCTGCGAATCGGAACTGAGTGCGGGAGACAGGACTCGAACCTGCACGGGCCTAAGGCCCACCAGCCCCTCAAGCTGGCGCGTCTACCAGTTCCGCCACTCCCGCATGTCCTTCCTAAAGCTATCCAGCGCTCTGCCCAATGTCAACTCACGTACGCGCGGCCGTTCCCGATAACGAAAACGCCCATCAGCAACGGTCAGCTGCGCGGACGGGGAAGACGCCGATCGGGCCATCGCCCCAAGAACATCGCGTACGGAGAACGCCTCGGTGTACGGAATCGGATGCAGTGCTTGATAAGCTCGGCACAGGTGCCCCAGCCGGAGTACGACGCGCATGCGTCGTCGAGTCCGCCGGGGACGTTCACACCGGGCGCGAGCACCGCGGCAACTGACGCCCAGGAACTTGCCCGGCGTTGATTTTCCGCGGCACCGTTATGGCCTGCGCCTTCCGGTGGCGACCAGCTCGATCGGCTCTCGCCGCTCTCATCAGACCACTGGCCCGTACAGCTCGCCCCAATCTGCCGCCAGCGCCTTGCCGCGACGCTCCAGGTACGCCGCCTCCTCGGGAGTCAGTTCCAGCCCTTCTCGGATCCAGCTCAGCACTTGATCCAGCTCATGCCTGTCATAGCAGCCGATCACGGCGGTACTCAATCCCTCGAGGCTGTAGGCGTATTTCAGGGCCAGGCGCAAGTTCTCGCCACGCGCCCGCGCGCCTTTGGCCCCGGGCACCCGGCGGTCGATCCCACCGAAAACCTTCATGGCAACCAGTCCGACACCCTTTTGCCGAGCGACAGGCCAGACACGTTCCTCGAAGTTGTAGACGTGTCGGATCACGAAGTTGACCGCCGTCATCATCACATCGACAGGGAACTCATTCAAGACGCGGACGAACCGGTCCGGCCGGTTGTGACCGCTGATCCCCACGTAGCGGATCAGGCCATCGCGACGAGCCTTTTCCAACGCGGCGAGCACGCCATTCGGGGCCAGTACCCGCTCGGGGGGCATTCTGTCGGAGCCAAGCGAATGAGCATAGACGAGGTCGACGTAGTCGACGCGCAGTTCGCGCATGTTCCGTTGCAGTAGCCGCAGCGCCGCCTCGCCGTCCGGCTCCCAGCACTTCGTCACCACGAACACCTGCTCGCGGATTCCGCGGATCACGTCTCCGACAGCGAGCTGTGCCTCGCCATAACCGGCAAACGCTGGCGCGGTGTCCAGGTAGGTGACACCGCATTCGACGGCGTACTCAAAGAACCGCGCCGCCTCCCGTCGGCCTCGATGTCCGGCTGGCGCGGTGCCAAGCCCAAGAATCGGAACGCGCTCTCCGGTCTTGCCCAACGGACGCTTCGGCAATTCGGCAGCCCGTGTGTCGGCACCGCCGGTCGCGGCGCCGACCACGAGTGGACTGGAGGCCACTGCCCCGAGGAACAGCCGTCGGCTCACACGCTCTGCCATAGCCCCGCTCCTCCGCAGGTGATCAGCACGGCAACAGGAGGGCACTTGCCTCGCGAAGCGCGCCGTTGCCCGCATGTCGCGGGGAGCGATCATGACGCGCAGCCGCGTGCCATGCCCCCTTCACCCGGTACCGGACACGGTGGGCTAGCTCCACTGGCGGCACCACATAGGAGGCGGCCAGCCGGAACGGTTATTCGTCCGGCAGGAACCGATGATAACGGCCCATCCAATAGGGTAGCAGAACGAACGTGCCGTCGTCGCGTCGCCGACCACCGGTGCCGCCGTCCACCCGGTACGGGTTACCGTTCCAGCGCATCAGCGGTCGTTCCGACACGGGCAGCACGAACCGACTGCATGGATTGCCGAAGCGATCAGCACGCAGCGGCCCCAAGTCACGGCGGTCGCTGTTGATGATCGTCCACTCAATCATGTCCTCCGGCACGTCCACGAACCACTGAATGCAGCGGTCCCGATCATACGCCGCAGCGGGAACGAACGGCCGATCGGGACGGCGGCTGGGGTCCTTCCAGTGGTTCGCCTGCTTACAGGCAGCGTAGATGAAGTTGAACAGCGGACTGCCTTCCGGGCGCTCCACCAGCCAGGATCGTTCCAGACTCATGAGATAGATGCGTCGAAGCTCCGGGTTGCGCTCGTAGCGCAGCAGCGGGTAATAGGAGAGGAACGCCAGCTCATCGTCGCTGTGGTTCTCCGGGCCATCGACCGGGGCAACCATCTTTTGTCGGATCGTGTTGATCGCGTAGCCATGCTCGTTGATCAGCTTTTCTGCTTCTCTTCGATAGCGTGCATCGCCACAGATGTGTTCGGCCACCTTCAGGTGGGAGAGAATCTCCAACGAGTTCAGTCCGCGGTCCTCCAGCCAGTTCGGGTCACGGTTCAGCTTTTCCGGTGCCCAAACGCCCCACTTTGTGCGTCGGCCGTTGGGCTCGACGTAGTAGTAGCCGTGGTCGATGATGTGGTCCATGATGCGACCGACGACCGCGCGAATCTCCTGCTTTTCCTCATCGGTCGCCACCAGATCGTAGTAGATGGCGTAGGCGAAGAAGTGGCCATCCAATTCGTCGCTGGACGTGTCGCCCTTCCACCACCATTTGCCGTCCGCTGAGCGGTGCCACGGAAAGATGCCCTCCTTGCTGATTCTCAACGGCACGAAGCTGCGGGCTACGAATCCGGGCTTGCCGGTAATCCGCTCCAGGAACATCAATGCTTCCAACGACTGCCGCGCGTTCCTCCGGGCCTGCTCATCACCGGTAACCGCGTAGCGAAACGACTCGGCAGCCACGTAAAGGCTGGTCCAGAGGCCGTCGTTATCATCGTCTGGCTGGAACCAGCCGGCGCGCACGGTACCGGGTTGCTTCAGGTGGATCTTCCCCACGAGGCCGTAGCGGACGTGGTGTTTGCGAAGCATAGCGTGAATGCGGCGCATCTTGTTGGCTAGCGTGTCCCTCTTTTGGAAAATCCGCACGACCCCTTTCGGGGTGCGCACCCAGACGTCTGCCGGCCCCCTGACTGCCAGGGCCTGAACGTGGTCATCGGGAAGCCAGCGGCGCGAATGGAACAGGCGCCACCGCTGCGCGCCAGGCGTCAGCAGCATGAGGCCATCGCGTGAGCCAACCCAAAGCGTACCGTCATCGAGGCGATAGCCAACGGTGAACGAAAGATAGGGCGGGACGGGTCGGCAGTTGGCCAGGTGCCAGAGATCCGACCGGCTGAGTGGTTCGCCGACCGACTCGGGCCAGGCTTCGGCCGACACGGACTGCACCGACCACATCGGGTACTCAGTAGCGGCTACAACGAGCCAGGCACCCGTCAGTAACTGTGCGGCAACAAACACCATCACAGAACCTCCCAAACAACCTCGTTCCAGGCCCCATCGTGCAAGAATAGGCGCCTACCCCCCATGCGACCACACCTGCACTGCCGCTATCCCCCCACAGAGTCCAGGACGGCATCCCAGCCCTGGGGCACCTCCAGGCGCCATGGCCAATGTGGAAGCCATACAGGGTGTTGGCCGCCTCCCCCGTTGTGCTTAGGCAGCCTCACCAGATCCCCGAAGCGCGATCTGTGTTAGCGTGTTCGAACGCAGGATCACGCCGCAACGTTACGGCTTCGCGCTGGTATCCGCGATGCCACCTTCCATACGGACCTGCCGCCCTCTCGCCCCAGCCAAGACCCCCCGTGACGTAGCTGGCGCCAAAGAAAAAGCCCCGGTCGAGGACCGGGGTATGGTGGGCAATACGGATAACCTGGGTACAGGCTCGTGGCAGGGGCCGTTCAGATCGCGGCTTCTTCCGCCGGCCGGTCGGTCACGAAATGCCGTCAGTTGTCAGCACCGCCGGACCGACGGCTTTTCCGCGGCCGCCGTGTGCCTTGCGCCGGTCGCTTCTTGCCACGACGCTCATCTGCCCTCGCTTCGTCCGCGCGCACCTTGCGCAGCTCGCGGAGCTTCTGCCGTTGTTCCGGGGTCAATACCGCCAGCAGTTCGTCGCGCAGTTTCCGCTGCAACTCGCGAAGCTTCTTCTGCAGCTCCAGAAGCTTCTGCTGCTGTTCAGCGGTCAAACCGATCGCCTTGGCGATCTCCTCGCGGCTGAGCCGTTTCTTTTCGCGGCGTGCTTTCCGCGCCAGCTCTGCCCGAGCCTTCCGCTGCTCCGGCGTCAGCACCTTGCCCAGGGCCCCCCGCACTTCTCGGATCGCTTTGGCGTACTTCAGGCTGATCTCCTTCAGCTTCGCCTTCTGCTGCTCGGTCAAGTCGATGTTCTTCTCGATGACCGCCACCAGGCCACCAACGCGCCGGGGCGGGCGCGGCGGACGCCGCCGCCCTTTGCGCTCCTGCTGTTGAGCCCACGCCATGCTGGTGACAAGCACGGCTAGGGCCACCAGACAGGCAGTCAGGACTGGTCTTGCGCATCGCATGGTCCTACCTCCACTCGGTCAGCCGCTGCTTCAGGCAAACAACTCCGGAATCACGTTCCCGTAGCGCACGATCATGACAGGCCGCCCCGTTGGCGTGTGATATTCCTTGGTGTGGTCGATGCCGAGGGCGTGGTACAGGCTCGCGGCAATGTCATCCGGACTGATCGCCCGCTCGGCCGGCCCTTGGCCCTTCTCGTCGCTGGCGCCCACGACCTTGCCACCACCGAACGGGCCACCCGCCAGCAGCACGAACATTGCCCGCGGCCAGTGGTCACGGCCGGCACGCTGATTGACCTTCGGCGTGCGCCCGAACTCGCCTAGCACGATCACAACCGTCTTCCTCAGTAAGCCCCGTTCGGCTAACGTCACCAATAGCGCGCTGACTGCTTCATCAAGCTGCGGCAGCAGCCGGTCCTTCAACCGTTGGAAGTTCGTGGCGTGGGTGTCCCAGCCACCGTTGCTAACGGTCACGAACCGAACGCCCGCCTCAACCAGCCTCACCGCCAGCAAGCAGCTCTGGCCGAAGCCGTGCTGGCCAAAGCGTTCGGTCACGGTCGCCGGTTCCTTGCTCAGGTCAAACGCGTCGCGGCACCGCCGGGACGTGAGCATCGCGTAGACCTGCTTGCTGAACGCATCTAGACCGCTCAACAGACTGCTGGACTGTTCAAAGGACCGGAACGCTCGATCCAGATCGCGCAGTAGCTTATGCCGCCGCTCGATATCGGCCACCGTCAGGCCGTTGCCCAAGCTGATGCCGCGTACACGGAACGGCCGCCCCGGTTGCGGCGTCTGGTTCGTCTGGAACGGGCTGTACCGCACTCCCAGATACCCGGCCGTTTCCGGCGTGTTTGGGATCGCGACGAACGCAGGCACATCCGGTGGCGCAGGCTTCTCGCGGGAAACCACCGACCCGAAGCCCGGGAACCGAAGCGACGCCAACGGTCGATTTCCGGTCACCACGTACTGCGTCCCCAGCGCGTGGGCAGCCACCGTGTGGGACACGCCGCGGACAATCGTGTACTTGTCGGCCACCGCTGCCAGCCTCGGCAAGTGCTCGCAGATCTGGATACCCGGAACCTTTGTCTGGATCGGTCGGAACTCACCGCGGTACTGCTCGGGCGCCTCTGGCTTCATGTCAAACGTGTCCATGTGAGACGG
>JALXBF010000099.1 GCA_026991575.1 Planctomycetota bacterium
CAGGCCAGCGCCGCGGCGTCGGGTTGGCCATCGCGCACGCATTCTACCTTGCCCTCACCGGGGGCCTGCTGCTACTGCTGCTCGTACCGCTCGTCGGCCCCGTGTTCCGGGCTGCGGGACACGAGAGATCCGTGCTTGAGCTGGAAACCGTCTACGGGCAGATTGTCCTCTTCAGTGGGTTGCCAACGCTGCTGGGCACAGCAGCGAGTTGCTTCTTCAGCGGCCTGGGGCGGACGTGGGTTGTCCTGTGGGTCAACGCCGCCGTGACGTTGATCTACATCCCGCTCGACTACCTCCTCATCTTCGGCTTAGGTCCCGTGCCCGGATACGGCATTGTCGGCGCCGCATGGGCAACCGTGCTGGCAGCCTGGATCGAAGCCGCCCTCTTTATCGTGTTCATGCTCTGGTTCGACCGGTCGGACCGCTACGCGATCCGGTCCTCACTGGGCATGTGGCGGCCTCGGCTGCTGCGGCTGTTGCTCCGCTACGGCGGTCCGGAAGGGATGATGGTACTGGCAGACCTGGCCGCATGGACGTGGTTTGAGCTGGTCGTTGGTCGGCTCGGCGTTGTCGCACTGGCCGCCACCAACATGGCGTTCAACGTGAACTCGATCGTGCTATTCCCGTTGAATGGGCTCAGCCTGGCCGTCTCCACGCTGGTTGCGCAACAGATCGGCCGGGGCAGCTCCCGAGCGGCCAGACAGGTCGTATGGTCGGCACTGTGGCCCGCGGCGTTGCTGCTGCTGCCCGTCTGCACCGCGTTCTTTTTCGTCCCGCAGCTGTTCCTGGCCCCGTTCGCCGTCGGGATGGCCCCGAGCGATTACGCTCGCCTGGAACAGCTGGCGGCCACGCTGCTTCGGTTCGTCGCCGCGTACACGCTTTTCGACCTGTGCGTTAACGTCTTCGCCGGTGCGTTGCGCGGCGCGGGCGATACCAGGTTTGTGTTGCTCGCAACCCTGGCCGTCGCAGCAGGCGTTCTGGTCCTTCCCAGCGCAGTTCTCGCGTACCTGGGGCACCTGACGGTGCTGCGGCTCTGGGCGTTGGCCACCGGGTACATCGGCACGCTTGGCGTCACGTTCGCCATCCGGATGCTCCTGCGTCGCAGCACAGTTCCCATCATTTGAGCCCCATAGGCCCAAGCCTCTCCCGCTTCAGCAGAATCTGTGAGCGGTAATCTGTGCCGGGGAAAGTTCAACCTCTCTGCCGGCACATCCGGACACTCCGCGCCTGCCGATCGTCTCCGGTTGGCCCCGCTGCCGCTGTGCGCCGAACTCTCGGTTGGGGCAACCGGCTCACGGTGGAGTCGGATCAAGACACCTGGTCGGGCCGAAGCCGTGCATGAGTTCCCGGGCTTCATCTGAACGTGGCCATCCCGGATCTGCCCGCAGCGCGCTAGAATGTTGAAGTACGGTACGGTGGCTCAGGGGCGTGTTTCAGTTTTCGCATCGGATCCTTCCGAGCACGCTGCGGGCTCAGATTGCCCCAAGCTGGGCTCCTGCCCAGTAGGTGGAGGCGTTAGTCGAGGCGACCGGCCAGACGGGATTGGATCCGAATGAGAGGATTGGCCCCACTGTATCTGGCCAGGAGCTGCGTTGCACCCGTGGCTGAGGCGTTCGGAGAGTCAACATGACAGCTAGCGAACAAGCTGGCGACACGAAAGGGATCGTTCACGGCACACTCCGCCTGAAAACTGGGCTCGCCGAAATGCTCAAAGGCGGTGTGATCATGGACGTGACAACTGCCGAGCAGGCGAAGATTGCCGAGGACGCCGGCGCGGTGGCTGTCATGGCCCTGGAACGCGTGCCCGCCGACATCCGCAAGAGTGGCGGCGTGGCCCGCATGGCGGACCCGGCAAAGATCCGCGAAATCATGGAGGCCGTGTCGATCCCCGTGATGGCCAAGTGCCGCATTGGCCACTTCGTCGAGGCGCAAATCCTGGAAGCACTCGGCGTTGACTACGTGGATGAATCGGAAGTCCTGACGCCGGCAGACGAAGAACACCATATCGACAAGTTCCGTTTCAAAGTGCCCTTTGTGTGCGGTGCGCGTGACCTGGGCGAAGCTCTCCGCCGTATCGCGGAAGGCGCCGCTCTGATCCGCACCAAGGGAGAGGCGGGCACCGGCAACGTCGTCGAAGCGGTTCGCCACATCCGACGGATCAACCGGCAGATCCGCGAGCTGCGGGTGATGGGAGACGAAGAGCTGGTCAGCGCCGCGAAACAGCTCGGTGCGCCCCTGGAACTCGTCCGCCTGGTAGCCCGCGAAGGCAAACTGCCCGTGCCAAACTTCGCAGCGGGTGGGATTGCGACGCCGGCTGACGCTGCGCTCATGATGCAACTCGGTGCCGAGGCCGTCTTCGTCGGGTCAGGAATCTTCAAGAGCGAAGATCCCCCTAAGCGAGCGGCCGCAATCGTTCAGGCCGTCACGCACTACGACAACCCCGACGTGCTGGCGCGTATCAGCGAGGGCCTGGGAGAACCGATGCGCGGGGTGGACGTCCACGCGCTGGAAGAGCAGGAACTGCTCCAGACGCGTGGCTGGTAGGGCGGATGAACCGGAAATCGGATCCGCTCTCCCATTCGGACGACCGCAAGCGGGAGAGCATGGAAATGGTCGCCTCCTGGATCGAATGCGTCCGATGAAGCTCTTGCATTCCGATTGTCTCCGGTTTCGTTCCTGGTCGGCGGCAGGAACGGCCGATCGGGGACGATCGCCCGAACGGAAGGGGGACCGATCAAGACGATCGGATGTACTGAACCCGTGGCAAGATTGAGGGTTGCGGTGGAGATAGGTGTCCTCGCTTTACAAGGCGACTTTGCCGCACACGGACGCCGCCTGGAGCAGCTCGGGGCAAGCTGGCGGCGCGTCCGGATGCCCGAGGACCTGCGCGGGATCGCCGGTCTGATCATTCCCGGCGGAGAGAGCACGACACTTCTGAAGCTTCTGGCACGGACAGGGCTGGAAGAGCCGATCCGGCAACTGGTTCGGGACGGCATCCCCGTCTTCGGGACCTGTGCCGGGTTGATTCTGCTCGCGCAGCGGGTGCTCTCGCCACAGCAGCCGTCTCTCGGCCTCCTGGACGTCACGGTCGAACGCAACGCTTACGGCCGCCAGATCGACAGTTTCGAAGCATTTGGTACGTGGCTGGCTGGCGCAACGCCTCAGCCCCTCGAGCTCGTCTTTATCCGTGCGCCGCGGATCCGTGCTGTCGGCCCGGGCGTTCGGATTCTGGCACGCCTGGGGGAGGAGATCGTGGCGGTGGAACAGGGACCTGTCCTGGGAGCAACGTTTCATCCGGAACTGTCTCAGGACGTTACGGTCCACCAGTACTTCCTTCAGCGGTGTGCCAACGCCGCTGGCGTGGCCAGCCCCGCTTGAGTCCGACCGCCCCGCTGACGCTCTAGTAGTGGGCCAGCTCAGAGGTCGAGTCCGTTCGGGCACATCTTCGCCGCCGGTTGCCATTGGTTGGGGCAGCCGATCGGCATAGAAGGCCAACCGGCTCGGGCATATAATCTTGCGTTGTTTCGCAGCGATGCGTGGTCGCTGCCCGACCGTCCCTGCCCGAGCAGACGGCGGACAGTAGTCTGGAGGAACGGCTGAGGCGTTAGGTCTTCATATGGTCGACTGGAATCTGGTTCAGCAATTTGAATCGGACGACGAGATTGCTCACGAGCTGAGGGAAGCAGCAGCTACGCCGGACGATCAGCTAAGCCATCTCGTGCGTGAGGCCACCCCGCGGCTACGCTCCGGGCAGATCGTCGAAGGAGTGGTGCTCCGCGTTACGGACGACTTCGTGGTCGTCGACGTGCACCACAAGAGCGAAGGCCGCATTCCGCTGAGCGAATTCGAGGACGAGGAGGTTCCGCAGCCGGGTGACCGGATCGAAGTTCTCGTCGAGGGGCTAGACGAGGACTTGGGCGAATTGCTGCTTTCGTATCGGAAGGCCAAGCGGATCCGCACCTGGGAACGGCTGATCAAGGAGAAGACGGAAGGCGACGTTGTCAAGGGGGTGGTCAAGCGGAAGACAAAGGGCGGACTGCTCGTCGACATCGGCGGCGTGCAGGCTTTCTTGCCGTCCAGCCAGGTTGATATCCGCCGACCGGGGGACCTGGGTGAGTGGATCGGCCGGGAGGTCGAATGCGTCATTCTGCGGATCGATCAGAGCCGACGCAACATCGTCGTCAGCCGGCGCAAGCTGATCGAAGAGCAGCGTGAACGCGCGAAGCGTGAGTTGCTGGAGCGGCTACAGGTCGGCGATGTGGTCAAGGGCGTTGTCAAGAACCTGACGAACTTCGGCGCGTTCATCGACCTGGGCGGCATCGACGGCCTGCTGCACATCACCGACATGAGCTGGGGTCGCATCGGGCATCCGAGCGAGATGCTTCGCGTCGACCAGGAGATCGAGGTCAAGGTTCTGCACATCGACTACGAGAACGAAAAAATCGCCCTCGGTCTGAAACAGCTCACACCGAGCCCGTGGGAAAACATCGAAGAGAAGTACCCGATCGGGAGCAAGGTCAAGGGCCGGGTCGTCAGCGTGACCGAATACGGTGCGTTCGTCGAGCTGGAGCCGGGCGTCGAGGGGCTGGTCCACATCAGCGAGATGAGCTGGCAGCGCCGCATCGGTCACCCGAACGAGCTGGTGCAACCGGGTGATGAGGTCGAAGTGGTGGTGCTGCGGATCAACCCGGAGAAGAAAGAGATCTCGCTGGGTATGAAGCAGGCGACCCCGGACCCGTGGGATGCCGTGCCGGAGAAGTATCCGGAGGGCGCCCGGGTCAAGGGCATCGTGCGGAACATCACCAACTACGGCGCGTTCGTCGAGCTGGAGCCCGGCATCGAAGGCTTGCTGCACATTAACGACCTGAGCTGGACGCGGAAGCTGAACCACCCGAGCGACATGCTCGAGAAGGGCCAGGAGATCGAGTGCGTCGTGCTCAGCGTGGACATGGAACGGCGCCGCATCGGCCTCGGGCTGAAACAGCTCCAGGAGGACCCGTGGGAGCGGGAAATCCCCAGCAAGTATCGCGAGGGACAGCTCGTCCGCGGCAAGGTCACCAAGCTGACGAACTTCGGTGCGTTCGTCGAGCTGGAGCCCGAACTGGAAGGTCTGTTGCACATTTCGGAAATGTCCGACAAGAAGATCGACGACCCGCGCGAAATCGTGCAGCCGGGCGATGAAATCGATGTCGTCGTGCTATCGGTCGATACCAAGGAACGCAAGATCCGACTCAGCCTGCGACGGGCCAAGGAAGAGGCAGAAGCCGCAGCTCAGGCTCCTGCGGCTGGAGCCGCCACCGGCACGTCATCACAACAGCAGCTTCGCGGAGGCCTCGGTGAAGGTAGCGGTCCGTTGATCGATCCCAGCCAGTTCGCGCTACCTGAAGAATCTCAGGAGCCGGCAACAGAATCGTCTTCCGAAACCGACGCTCAACCGGCTCCCGAAGCGGCCGCGGCACCGTCGGAAGCCGCTTCCTCTGAAGAGCAGGCCGGCGAACAACAGTCTGCCTCGACCGTATCGTCTGAGGCGCCGGCGACTGAGACAGCCGTGGCCGAGCCGCCTCACCAACAACAGGCCGCCGATGCCGGTACCGGGACAGCTGTGAGCGAAGCGGCGGAACAGCCCGGACCGACTGCCGAGGCCGAACCGCCACAGACGGCGGCCTCCGCTGGTGAAGCGGGCGCGGTCGGGGCTGCAGCCGCTGAAGCATCGCCCGAACCAGCTTCGCCACAGCCGGACGCGACGGCAGGCGGAAGTGGTGATTCTGCCGCTGAGCCGGCCGCTGCGGCGCCGGATAGCGCCAGCGAAGAAACGACCGGCCAGGGCACCGACCCCGGTCAGCAGCAGTCACCACCGTCGTGATCGCGTGGCCACCGGCGCGGTGCCAGACTATCTGCTCCAGCGCCCCAGCGCGGATGGACAGCAGCCTCGTGCCGGTACCGCCTGCCTCAGCAGGTTTCTACCGCGCTGGCTGCAAGGTGAGCGTTGGCCGGTGGAGAGGAGCGCAGCGCGAGCTAGGCAGCGGCACGGAGGGAGCCCCGAAGCGGCCTCGTCTTCCATCGCGGCAGCGTCCGCCCGTTTCTCGCGGGTTGGTCGGAGCTTGCGCTCGGTGGAGCCTGCTACCGCGCCTCTGCAGCGGCCTGTCGCAACTCTTCCCACAGGGCGACGCTTGCGAGGATACCTCGGCGGAAGTCCTCTAGCGAGAACCGCTCGTTGGGCGCGTGCAAGTTGTCGTCGTTTTGGCCCCAGCCCAACAGGAGGGAGTCAACGCCGAGTGCCTGCTTGAATGTTGCAACCACCGGGATCGAGCCGCCTTCCCGAATCAGGACCGGCTCACGATCAAATGCCCGTCGAATCGCGCGCCGTGCGGCCGTCATGCCCGGGCTGTGTACATCCATGAGCACAGCCGGGGCAAGGCCGTGGTTCAGGATCTCGACGCGGATACCGGGCCAGACCCTCTCCCGAACAAAATGCTCTATGGAACGGAACACTCGCTGGGGATCCTGGTTCGGCACCAGGCGGCAGCTAAATTTGGCACTGGCTCGAGCCGGGATGATCGTCTTTGCACCTTGTCCCTGGTATCCGGCGGTCAGGCCGTTGATGTCACAGGTCGGCCTGGCCCAGCGTCGTTCCAGCACACTGTATTCCGGTTCGCCCCACAAGGCCTCCGTGCCAACCGCCGCTCGGAACGCATCTTCCCGAAACGGCAGCTTGGCAAACTCCTGCCGTTCCCACTCCTCCAAGGGCAGCACGTCGTCGTAGAAGCCCGGTAGTTGGACGCGCCCGTGTGAGTCGACGAGATCGCCGACAATGGCGGCCAGGTTATTCGCCGGGTTGGCGACCGCGCCCCCGAAGACTCCCGAATGCAGATCGCTCTTGGGCCCCCGCAGGATCACCTCAGCGTAAACGAGCCCGCGCAGAGCGTAGGTGATAGCCGGGATACCCTTGTCGAATTGGGCCGTGTCGCTGATGACCACGTAGTCGCAGCGGAGCTTCTCGATGTTCTCCCGCACGAACGGGTCCAGATGGACGCTTCCGATTTCCTCTTCGCCCTCGATCAGGAACTTCACATTCACCGGCAGCTTACCGACCGTCTTCAGCCACGCTTCCACCGCCTTGACGTGCGTGAAGCACTGCCCCTTGTCATCCGTTGCGCCGCGGGCATAGATTCGGCCATCGCGCACGGTTGGTTCGAACGGTGGGCTGTCCCACTCCTCCAGCGGGTCGGGGGGTTGCACGTCGTAGTGCCCGTAGACCAACGCGGTCGGCGCCCCTTCAGCACCGCACCACTCGGCGTAGACGATCGGATGCCCCCCCGTCTCGTGAAGTTCAACCGTTAGGCCCGATGCCCGCAGATCATCGGCCACGAACTCAGCCGCCCGGCGTACATCCTCCTTGTGATCGGGATCCGTGCTGACGCTCGGAATGCGCAGCCAATCGCTGAGCTGCTGAATGAAACGGCTCAGGTTCTGCTCCACGTACCTCTCGGCTTGGGCACTCATCGGTCCAGCCCCTGGTCACCGCCAGATTCGTTTGCGTTCAGCATTCAACGTGCCCGGCGCGAGCCGGGCAGCATCGACAGAAGATAGAACACGGCAGCCAGGATTGCAAGGTTGCGATAGCCGGCGATCAGCGACACGTACTCCGCCGCACCGCCCAGCACGGCCCCGGCGATATTCGCCCCGAAGGCGGCTGCCGGTCGCGCGCTCCGCGCAAAGCAGCTTGCGAAGATGACGCCGGCACACAGGATGGGCGAGAACAACAGCAGGATCGCCGCGACCGCTTGTAACCAGGAAGGCAGTCCCAGTAGCCAGCCCAGAGGTACCGCCCAACCAATGGCCAACGTGGCGAAGAGAGCCACGTACCACGGCGTCAGACGGATCCGGCGTGCCGCCAGGACGATCAGGTTGGCCACCAGGATCATCACGAGGATCCCCCCGAAGACGAACGTGTTCACCAGCCAGGTGGAGCCGAAGAGTTGGGCGAGCTGAACAACGCTTTTGGTTTCGATCAGCATGAAACCCGCGCCGAGAAACAGAAAACGCGGATCCAGGTGAATGCGTCTCTCCGGAGAGAACGCCACGATCATACCGAGACCGATGGCAATCATTGCCGCCAGGTTCCAGAGATTGTGCCGTGGGATGGTGGCGTCCCGCAGGTACAGGAACGGCCAGTCATCGGTAGGTAGCCGCCACCTCCTGGACGCCACCAGCCGCGCCGCAAACACCCGATCCCGGGCGTCGCAGTCGGTCGCGTTCAACCGGCCGTCCAGGCAGAGCGTGTCGTTCGGCCCGAGAAGCCCACTCAGCGAGCCGTCCCGCGCGATCGCCACGGCAGCCACGTATGGCTGAGCAGTTTCCTGGTCCGATAGTTCTCGTTTCGACGGAAAGGTCACTACCAGCGGCTCGGAGCCGAACACGTCCCTCATGAGGCCTGCGATCCGGTGCACAAGCCATCCTTCGCGGAAGATGTTGTACACAACGAACAGGCCGTTTGGCTCCAGCCGTTCGCGCACCGCCTCGAACGCCTCGCGCGTGAACAGATACGTTTCCAATCGAATGCTGCTGTAGGTGCTCTGAAGCGTCAGCGAGTCGATCAGCCCGTACAGGATAAGGTCGTAGCGGTTGTCCGTGCGGCGCAAGAAGGAACGGCCGTCGTCCACGTGGAGCGTAACCCGAGGGTCGTCGTACGGCCGATTCGGGTGGTGGCGGCGACCAAGCCACGCGATGACCGGATCGATCTCGACGGCGTCCACGTGCTTAACCCCCTCGGTCAGCGCGACGGCCACGTCGTTGCCGGTCCCTGCGCCGATGATCAGCGTCCGCTGCGCCGGCCGGCCGTTTACCACCCTCTGCAGTGCGTGCGGGAAGCGATACGGTCCAAACCCCGCTTCGGCGGGTAGCATCCGTTGATGCAGGAGGCCGTTAACCGAGACGTTCAGGGAGTCGCGGTCCAGCCGGATGCAGTAGTAGGGGGACCAGTAGAACCGCTGGCCAGGCGTGCCCCAGCTGGCTGCAGCGATCGCAAGCCAGGTGCTGAACAACAACGTCGCCTCCGACGGCCCCAGCGCTCGCTCGCGGTGCAGGAAGTACGCCACCAGTACAAACGCCAGTCCGAACCACACTGGGGGGGCAAGTGCGAAGTACGAGCTGAGCGCGAACGCCACGATTCCAGCTAAACTGCCGGCAACGTTAACCGTGTACGCCAGCACGCGGTTCGGCAGCGCCTCGAAACACCGCCCCATCACCTGGCCGACGCCCACGAACCAGAGGGCAACGATCAGGAAAAGGACTGCCAGAATCAGCACGAGCGGCACAGCTGGTTTGGACGCCGCTTCGCCGACACGCTCCGTCCCGAAGTAAACCAACTCCGGTGGCCCCTTCCCTTGAACATCGATGGTCGCCAGCCAGAAGAACCCCGTGACCAGGAAAAGCCCCAGGGCAAGGATGCAGGAAAGATGCGCCAGGGCTGGGAACCAGCGCAGCCACGATCTGCCCTGAGCCGCCAGGCAGCCGACCGACATGCCGACAAAGGCAGCCATGAGGACGAAGTTCGTGAAGAACGCCAAAGTGATCACGTAGGCCGCAAACCAACGGATTGCGGCCAGTTCCAGGTATAGCAGCATTGCGCTGATCAGGAACAGTTCCAGGTACGTGCGCTTCGGATCAGCCATTCGCTCGATCTGCGTCACCTCACTAGCTCGCGCTAACGTGCCGGTACCTCGCGGCGGACGCGAAAGATCCAGATCTCCGGCCCGGGATTCGCCACGTGGTTTAGCCCCTGATTCGGCACCCACCAGGCATCTCCCATGTCGTACGTAGCCCGCGCAGCATCGGGTCCCGGCGTGAATTGAGCCGCCAGCTCGTAACGCCGGCTGAGCTCTTCTGCCAGCCTCCGGCCCTGCTCGTCATACGGCATCCCGGTCACGACGACCAGGTCGGCAGGCGGATCGCTTCCCTGCAGCACCGTCGTAGCCGGTCCCGCACAGCGCGCAACAGCGGCCAGCCGAACCACGAACAGCCTGGGTTGAAAGGGCCGGAGCACGCCAGCCTGGCGCAACCACCGGTCCCAGCGGGCCAGCGGCCCCGGAAGTTCCGTCCGCACATCGGGCCCCGCGTAGGCGCGCAGGCTATCGGTGGGCGGCATCGCCGCCCCGCTCGGTTCCCACAACACTAGAGCCACGGTGTGCCGGCCTGTGCTCCGGGACAGCGCCTCCAGTAGCCCCTGCGGTTCGCCCCGTTGCCGCCAGGCCTCCAGCAGACGTTCCCGATGCGCCGGCGGCGCCTCGACCCAGGGAGCGGTCAGATGGGCGGCAATCTGACCGAACCCTGCCCAGTAAACGGTAAGCGTACGGCCCTGACGTTTGGCTTCCTGGTAGAGCCACTGGCGTGCCAGCCGGCGTGTGTCCGGCCGCCCCAGCAGGGTCCCAAGCTGCACGGCTCGCAGAGCCTCTGGTGCAACCACCAACACCGTGACCGCCACCGCCGCGACCCGCGTGCCGCGCCCCCCTGTGCGGCGACCAATCGCGGTAGCGATAACGGCAATTCCGGTGCCGGCCGCCAGGGCCACAATCGGCAGCACCGGATCCAGGTAGCGTAGGAAGATACGCCGGACGACGAGCAACACCCCTAGCGACACCGCAGCATAGCAGAGCACGACCGCCCGAACCGCCCGGTCCCGACGGCGCCGCGCGCGGATGCAGAACCAGAGCAGCCCAACGGCAGCGGCTATGGCCGGCATCCACCCGATGCCCTGGGGCACATAGTAACGGAGGATGATCGACGCATTCTGCCAGCGGATCCCTTCACGCATCGGTTGCCGTTCAGGGTTGAACAGATCACGGAACAGCCCGAAGTGAGTCTGTGGCAGGTCGAGCCACAGGTACGGCTGAAGGATGGCCCAGAACAGCACAGTCATGATCAGATAGGTAGCCAGACCACGACGGGTGCCAGGGCTGGACGCATGCTCCTGCCGCTGCCGGAACGACAACAGTGAATCGAAACTGGCGGCTACAACCACTGGAGCTGCGGACAGCTTAGCAGCCAGCGCGGCCGCCGAAAGAAACGCGGTCGTCATGGTCCCGCACCCGCGTGCCACGGCCCAGAGCGCGACCGTGCAGGCCAGCGTCAGAAGGACGTCGCACGTGGCAAAGTGGCTGTCGCGAACGTGCAAGAAGAGGAAGGCCATCACCCAAGCCGATGCGTGAGCTGCTAACCGGGAGCGTGTCGTCGCCTTGGTCAGGCCATACACGGCGGCGACGGTCGCCGTTCCCGCAGTGGCCGAGATCAGGCGGCCCAGCAAGAAGTGAGCGGAACCGTCCTCCAGTGCTGAAGCCACCGCATGCCACCAATCGCGAGACTCCCCGAGCAAGAGCTGACTCCAGATGAGCACGTAACCGGCCACCACGTAAAGGTAATGGAACAGGTGGCCCCAGACGGCGTAGTGCGGGTTGAGGTCTCCGGTCAACGCGTGCCAGGCTGCCGTGCGGATCAGTTCCTCGTCCGGTCGGGCAGTCAACGCCCCGTAGCCGAAGTGAATGCCGTGGACACGGACCAGAGCTGCAGCGAGTACGGCAAGGGCGAGTAGCCGCAAGTCCGAGCGGCGGCGGCTTCGCCGACCCTCACCCACGCGCTCCCCTCCGCCAGACGGGCTTGCACCACACGGCCGGTGTCGGCCAAACCACCGCACGGTCGGGCAGCCTCCCGTGGTGAGCGGTAGCTCTACGCGCCGGCCGGCCGGCCTTCGCGCAGCGAGCGGTAATCATCGATCGCCTCTTCGATAACGGCGGGGTCTACGTAGCGTTCGATCAGCTTCTCCGTTTCGTCGATCATACGCTTGACACTGACCGGGACAGGCCTGTCTTCGCCCGCGAGCTGCTGGGCCAGGCTCTTAAGCTGTTCGAGCTGTTCTGTGAAATATTCTTTGGGCGGTAATGCTCGCAGCTGTCTGGCCACCTCCTCCGCCTTATCCCACTTCTGCTCCTCCACCAGCGTCTTGAGGGTGTTGATCAGCACGGTGCGTTCCACCACGTAGTCGACGACCTGCTCCTGCAGAGCCGCAGCCCTCCCTTCCAGCTCCAACCGCTCTTCGAACGTCGGCACGCGGGCCACAGGCAACGTGCCGGAACCGGGCAACACGGGCAGAATGGCCAGGAACCGCTTGCCTTGCCGGAGGTACAGCAGCTGGAGGCTATTGGACGGGGGGATGACGATCCTGCCATCGAAATCGGTCGTTCCCAGCGGGTGGCGCGATCGGTCAGCCAGCGTGCGCGACTCGACCTCCAGGGCCACCACCGGCTGCTCTGTTTCCCGGTCGACCACCGTCAGTACGGACGGTTCGCCGTTGGATTTCACGCCAAGCAATTGCACCATCGTTGGGTCTTGAGCGGGCGGCGGCACCGCGCCACGTACCGCAGTGACCAGCTGGCAGACAGCCCGCGCCCCGCTCACTTCGGTCACCACCAGATAGGCCCAGTGCACGGGCACAGCTTCTTCCTGGCCCGTGTCCGGATTGACGCGCACCCGGAACGGCCGAAACACGGCACCGGGCTGCACCAGACGCATACGACCGTCAAACAGCTTCAGCCGACCCGCCTTTAGCCGGATCACGACGCGGCGTCCCTTCACCTGGTCCACGGCAGCAAGCGGCGTGAACGCTTGAAACGCAGCTTCGGTGATGACGCGAGGCAGCTGGCCGGCAGTGCGGCATGCGGTGCGAAAGACCGGACCGAGTTGGAGAAACGTCAGATCAAGCTCGCGCAGTTCGACACGCCACCGGTCGATGTCGCGCCAGACGTAGCAAAAGACGATCTTATCGTACTCCTCGAGCAGGTCCGCGTAATCGGCCGGCCGGATGGCATCGAGCCAGGCGGTGCCGGAGACCTCTGCAGAGCCAGCCGCCTGCACCGAGCAGCGCCACTGGATGCTCATCGTCGCCCACAGCGTCGACTCCAGATGTTCCAGTACATCGGCGCGGAACCGATCGGTGCAGAACGGGTCGTCCTGGAACGCGATGCGGAAGCTGATCGAGTACGGGGTCTGTTCGATCGGCAGCAAGTACTCGGAGCTGTATTCGGCGCCGTCCGGCTCCGCAGCCACGGCTGAATCGCCCGGGGCGCTCTGGGCAAGGGCAACCGTGACGGCCGACACGGCCAGTAGCAGCAGCGTTGTCAGAACCACCACGGCTGCGCGCGGTCGTCGCGTGAGTGTTCGGCTCAGTTCGGTCAGGCTCATTCTTTCGGGTAGTACGGCTCAACTTGCCAGTTGATCACTTCGTCGTACGTCCACAGCGGATCTTCGGGCACGTTCGTGACACCCGGTCGGTAGGCGTCGTACTCGTAGAACTCCCACAGTGGCAGCACGGCGACGTCGTCGTGCGCATCGAGCTGGATGCGGCGCAGCAGTTCGATGGCCTCACGCCAGTTCGTCGTCAGGCTTAACCGGGTCAGCAGATGCCGGAGCCAGTCAGACGAGCAGTTCGGCAGCACCTGACCGTCGGGAGCAATCAGCTGACCAGGGCACAGGACACTGGCTGCGTCAAACACCGGATCGCGGATGTAGAACACCCGATACGCAATGTCGAATGGTTGTCCTGCGCGCACCTGTCGCTCGATCTCAACCGCCGAGCGTTCCACGGGGATGATGTCTAGGCCGACCGTCTCGAGGTATCGTTCGATGTACTTGACTGCCTCACGTGCCTCGTCCGTGCCTGGGTACATGAGCTGGAAGGCAGGTAACGCCCCTCTGGTTGCTCGCACCACTTCCACCAGCGCTCGGGCAGTACTGGGCTTGAACGGCCACGGCCGCAGCGACCGCTCGTAGGCATAGCTGTCGCGTGGAAACGGTCCGGCGGCCACCCAGGCGTCCAGGTAGTCCTTGCCATTGAGCAGCGCCTTGCGCAGGATAGCTTCCCGATTGATTGCGTAGGCGATGGCGCGGCGGAGCTCGCGACTGCGCAGCTCGGGCTTGCGGAAGTCGAACGACAGCACATGCAGCGCCGTGACGCGGCGTTTCCGCAGTTTAATGCCCCGGTCCGCCTCTTGCTCCCGCAGCCGGAGAACTTGCACCGGATGCACGTTTTCAACGAAATCCACTTCGCCACGCAGCAACGCATCGACGGCAAGCCGGCTCCGTTCAAACTCCCGTTCCACAATCTCACGGATCAGCGGCCGGCCTTCGATGTAGTAGTTCGGGTTCGCGACGATATTGGTCTGTTGCTGGAACGTGTGAGCATAAGCGTAGTAGGGGCCGGAGCCGATGGGCAGTTCGTCCGGCGAGCGGCGTCCCGGTCGGATGGCAAACTCGAGCTGGTGGCCCGGAACGAGTGGGAAAAGGAAGAACACTTCCGGCCGCAATACGGTACGCCTCAGGTAGACGCTGAACTCGCTCAGGTTGTGGACCCGCATGCCGGCGTAGTTTGACGCGAGTGCCGCGTCGTAGCTGGGTAGTCTTCGATCGATTCGCACGCCGATCGAACGCGCCAGGTCTATCGCCGTGATCGGTTTACCATCTGACCACCGGAGACCATCGCGCAGGCGAAACCTGATCTCCCGACCCAGCTCGCCCAGCTCCCACTCAGCAATCGTTACCTCGAACCGCGTCTTCTCGCCCACATCTGCCACGCGCAGCAGCGGCGTGTGTAGCAGCTGCGCCACCCGTGCGTCCGACGTGCCAGGGCTCGCCCACGGGTTGAAGTCCTCCGCGACGTCCCGCACCCCGACAAAGAGCACCGGATACTTGCGGGCCACGTCCTCGAAATACTCTCTAAGACCCTCGAGTGCCGGCCACAGCCGTACCGCCTCATAGGCCCTCCAGTACGCTTCCCGCAACCGGTTCTGTTGCCGAGCCAGGCGGGACTCGTCCAGAAGCTGGCGGGCCTGAGACGAAAGCCGATCCGACCAACGCTGCGCCACTTCGTGGTCAGGATAACTCTCCTCAAGCGTGCGGATCAGCAGCCGGAGCCGGCGGTAGTCTTTCCGGTCCCATGCCTGATTCATCGCGTAGTCCATAGCCCGACCGTAGACATTCCTCAAGTCCGGGTAGTCTGGGTTCAGCCGGGCAAGTTCGTGGAGATCGTTCAGTGCCCGCTCTAATTGCTGACGACTGAGCAGGTACTCCGCTTCCTGAAACAGGAAATCTTGCAGCCGCTTCTGGAGGCCAGGCCACTTCGAGTTCAGTTGGACGACCCGGCTGTAGAAATCCCACGCATTCTCGAACATCCTCCGTTTCAAAAAGTTGTCCCCCTGTTCCAGGAGGAGATCCTCGAAGTACTTGATCCGCTCAACTTGCGTCATGTCCAACACGTACTCGCGCCCCTCACCGTTGTAGAGCTCGACGATAAGGCGACGTGGCCAGGGCTTTGGCAATGGCCGGGTTTCCAGTGGCATGATGTCGACGATCTGCCCCGTTTCGCGCAAGATCACCCGGTCGAACGGACGCATCTTGAGCAGGTCGTGGGGCTTGAACCGAACAGGCGGCGGCAGTTCAACTTCCTCTTCATCCCCCGGTTCCTGGCCCCGGCTACCAGCCTGGCCAGCAACAAGCTCGGCTGTGACCGGCACCTGTCCGATTGTGGCCCCCAAGGTGCCGCCGCCGGCGGTAGCCGACCGGGTTAGCATCAGGCAGCCGAGTGCGACGGCTACGAGAGCGGCGCCGGCCGACGGGCCAAGCTGTCCCGGCAGGCGTCGCTGAGATTGCGCGTTTCCAACCGCTTTCATGGTTGCGCCGCAAGCCTCATTACGTGCACGGTCCCGTCGTAGGCGGGAACGAACAGACGGTCTGCCACACGAACAGGGTCACCCCGCAACGGCTCTTGGATCGCCACCTTCCCGATCAACGAGCCGTCTGCCAGGCGCACGACCACCACTTCCCCGCTGGCCAGCGGGCAGTACAGCGCTCCACGATAAGGAACCGGCGCTCCCGCCAACCGACTCCCCAGGTCACGGTCCCACCGTTCTTGACCAGACGCGTCGAAGCAAAACAGCCGGCCGCGTCGGTCGCTGAGCACGACCCCATCCCCCAGCGTGACCAGAACGGCATCGGCCGGTGGCACCTGCACTGGATAGCGGTGCCGTTCATTCGGAAGCGGTAACTCCGCAAAAACGACCTCACCGCCATCGGTGACGTATACGAGTGTCTGATCGTCCACCAGTGCGACCGGTTCGCGAAGTGGGTCAGCCACGGTGGTCTCAGCCACAGCAGCCAGGTAGCGTACTGTCGTGCCCTGCCGTTCGTCCTGGTGCAACTCCAGCAGGAACACGGCACCGGTCTGGTCCGCCGCCAGAACGGAGCTGCTGCTGATGGGCAACACGATCCGCCAGCGCCTTTCGACGTCGTACTGGACCGGCGGCTGGAACGGCTCAGCCAGCTCGCTGCCGTCGGCCATATTCAGCAGGTAGAGCCGTTGATCGGTGGCGGGCACCAGCAGGCCGCCAGCAAAACCGCACGGCGGGCAGGCAATCCCGGCGGGCAACCTGAGCTGGCGAACCTCCGTGGCCGTGATGTCGTCACGCACGTACAGCTCCGTCGCGTTCCACTCGGGAATGTAAACGATCGCTCCGTCCGACAAGCGCACCGCTCGAGCGGACCGCAGCAGGCGGGCATCCAGGCCGATCCGACCGACCGCGTTCGTCAGGAACCGCACGCCGTTGACTGCCTCACCGCTGGCGGCAGCAAGTCGGAACAGGTCTGCGGTGGCAGTCACCAGATAGACCTCAGCATCGGTCCCTGATCTGAGGGCGGCTGTTCCGAGGGCAAAACGTGTTTCCCACAGCCGCTGGAAACTGCCGTCGACGAAACGCACGGCCGTGAGCCGGTAGGCCGGATCTTCGTTGGCCTTCCAGCCGATCAGGAAGACGGTGTCGGTAATTTTTTGCACCGGCTGCACGGTGGCACCGGTGATGTCGTCCACCGTGCTCGCGGGTCGCAGCGTCTGGCGTTCGAGCGAGACTCGGTAATGGCGAACCGTCCCGCCGGCGACAATGAGGTTCTCTTCATCGACGAACACAGCGTAGGCAGGTCCGCTGGGCTCAACCACGGCTGACGGGCGGGCTGCAGTCAGCCGCTTAAGCCCCTCTTTCCGCTCGGGTGCCCCCGCGCTGAACAGATACACGGTATCGCGATCCGTTGCGACATAGATCAAATTGCTGTAGCTGTCCGGCGTGGACAGAACCCACCCTGGCAGTCGGATCTCCCCTTTCTGCAGCTCCTCAAACGACCGTTCGTCCGGCGCGGCAAGCAGGACGCGCAGGACGCAGTCGCGCGGTTGCCGATTCTCACAGACAATCAGGTAGCGGCCCATGCGCAGGGGAGCTGCAGCGACGGCCTTCTTCAGATGGCCTAGGTAGAAGATTCCCACCGCCTGCAGTTCTCGCGGCGAGACTGCCACGATGTACACGTTCGAATGCTCGCCGACAACGTACAGGTGTCGGCCCGAGACCGACGGCACCGGCGGCACGGTCAGCTCCTGGTCTCCGAAGCTTAGCCGGCCCTCGACACGGCCACTGCCCGGATCGATCCGGTAGAGGTTGCCTGCGCGGGTGACCAGGTAGATCTTGCCACGGTGCACGATGGGTTGGGCATCCAGCGGTTCGTCAAACACCACGCGCCACTGCAACGCCCCCGTGGTCGCATCGAGCACGGCTAGTTCGCGGTGCTGGGGAGCGAGCACGGCAATCCGCTCACCCACGGAGCTGGGCAGCTTTAGCGGCAGGTGCCGTGCGTCCGCCCCCAAGGAGCGGCGCCACAGCGGCTTGCCGTCTCGGGTTGAAACGGCATAGAGCACCCCCTCGGCAAGCTGATAGCCGACGCCACTGGGGCCTTGGCCCGAGCCGGCAATCGGGGTTGCGCTGATTAAGCCGGTAGGCTGTTGGCGATCTTCGCGAACGGGATTGAGCGGGGCGCTTTCCCAGCGGCACCGCTCAAGATCGAGTTGCTGGGCATTGTTGAGCAGTTCCAGCAGCTTCTCGTCGGAGGCCAGGTCGGGGTAGATAACAACCAGTTCGTCGCGCGCACGATATGCCCGT
>JALXBF010000100.1 GCA_026991575.1 Planctomycetota bacterium
CCCCGGGCGGTCCGGGTAACTGGCTGCTGGCCGCATATGATCGCTACAGCGGCGAGTTGCGGTGGCACAATGGCGATGACCAACCAGGGTATAGCTCCCCGCTCGTGGCCACGCTGGCCGGCCAGCAGCAGATCGTGCTGTTCAGCGCAACGCGCGTGGGAGGCTACGCTCTGGAGGACGGACGACCGTTGTGGAGCTACCCGTGGCGTACGCAGCAAGGGATCAATGTGCACCAGCCGATCGTCTTCCCTGACGGCCGCGTCTTTGTGTCGTCGGACTACGGCGTCGGATGTGCGATGCTGAAGGTGAGCCGGCAGGAAAACGGCACGTTCCAGGTGGAAGAGCTGTGGCGGAATCGCTGGCTGAAGGCGAAATTCTCCAGCTCCGTGGTCCACAACGGCTATCTCTATGGCCTGGACGGTCCGATCATGGCCTGTCTAGAGCTGGCCACGGGTAAGCGTATGTGGAAGGGGGGGCGCTACGGATTCGGCCAACTGATTCTGGTTGGTGACAGCGTGATCGTGCTGACGGAACGGGGCGAGCTAGTCCAGGTAGCAGCCAGCCCGGAACGGCATCACGAACTGGCTCGCTTCCAGGCCATCGAAGGCAAGACCTGGAATCATCCCGCCTATGCCAATGGCAGGCTCTACGTCAGGAACGACCGTGAGATGGCCTGCTATCTACTCACCGATTTGCCCGCCCAACGTTCGGAGCCCTAGTGTCGTACTGGGCCGTATAGAGGCCGTTGTGGCCCTCTGACGGCATGACCAGTTGGAGGATGATCCATGGCAGAAAAGCAGCGAGGTCGCGCCTCGGATCGGTTGCGGAGCGGGATCAGTCGCCGCGATTTCTTGCGTGGGTCCGGCGCGTTGGCCGCGGCCACGGCGCTCCGCACCGCCACGGAAGCCGCGGCCGCACCGGCCGGTGCCGCGTCTGTGGTTGGTCCCGGTCCCGTGCCCGTGACGCTGACGGTTAACGGCCAGACACATCGCCTGAAACTCGAGCCGCGCGTGACGCTGCTCGACGCGCTGCGCAACCATCTGGACCTGACCGGCGCCAAGAAGGTCTGTGACCGCGGCACCTGCGGCGCCTGCACGGTGTTGCTGGACGGGGCACCGGTTTATGCCTGTTCCGTGCTCGCCATTGACGCTCAGGGGCACAAAATCGAGACCGTCGAAGCGCTCAGCCCCGATCACCCGATGATCCAGGCATTTGTCGACCACGACGGTCTGCAATGCGGTTTCTGCACCCCGGGGTTTGTGATGGCAGCCGTTGCGTTCGCGCGTCAGAACCCCGAGTGCAGCGAGGAGGACGTCTGTCGCGGCCTCAGCGGCAACATCTGCCGTTGCGGCACCTATGTGGGCATTCGAGAGGCGGTGGTCGAGGCAGCGCGCAAGATGAGAGGAGCGGCCAATGCTTAAGGCAGATTTCCTCAAGACCGCTTGGCCTGAACCTGGCAAACGGATCTGGATCGGCAAAGAAGTCAACCGCATCGACGGCGTCGCGAAGGCCTCCGGCCGGGCGAAATACACATACGACATCAATCGCCCAAACATGCTGTGGGGCAAGTTCTTGATCTGTCCCCACGCGCACGCGCGGATTAAGCGGATCGACACCTCCCAAGCCGAAGCAATCCCCGGTGTGCGCAAGGTGGAGATCGTTCAGGGCGAGGGGTCAGAAATAGTCTTCCACGGCGATGAGATCGCCCTGGTGGTGGCCGACAGCGAAGAGCTTGCCGTCGACGGCGTGCGGGCGATCAAGGTCGAGTACGAGGTGCTTGACCATGTCGTGGACGAGACGAATCTGGACCAGATCCCGCGTGGCAACCGGCGCCCTGGCGGACGGCGCCGCACCGGTAACGTCGACGAAGCGTTCGCATCCCCCGAAGTCGTTACGATCGAGGGGCAGTATGGCATCCCGATGATCACTCACTGCTGCCTGGAATCGCACGGTGTCGTGGCCGAGTGGACCGGCGACGATGAGCTGACCGTGTGGATCTCGACCCAGAACGTCTCGGGCATCAGCGGACAGCTGGCCAACGCATTGAAAATCCCGGCCGGCAACATCCGCACGATCTGCCACTTTATCGGTGGCGGTTTCGGCTCGAAGTTCGGTCCGGACCGCTGGGGCATCTTGGCCGCCAAGATCGCTCGCGAGCTGAACCGGCCGGTCAAGATCATGCTTGACCGCGACCATGAGCTGCTCAGTGCAGGCACGCGCCCTTCGGGCTTCGCCCGGGTCAAGCTCGGCGTGGACCGCAAGACCAAGAAGGTGGTCGCTTGGGAGTCGACGCTATGGGGCACCGGTGGCCCTGGCGGCGGCGGCACCTCGATCTCGGTGACACCTTACATCTTCACGCGCATCCCGAACCAACGGCGTGAGGCGTACAACGTCCGAGCCAACGTCGGACCGCGGCGCGCGTGGCGGGCTCCGAACCATCCTCAGGGCGCTGCCCTGACCATGACAGCCCTGGCCGACGCGGCCGCCGCGCTAGGCGTGGACGAGCTGCAGTTCTTCCTGAACAACGTGGACCTCACCGACCGACCGGACGTCTACACCCAGGAGCTGCTCATTGCCGCCGACCTCATCGAGTGGCGCAAGCACTGGCACCCGAGGGGTGAGTCGGGCTCCGGCCCGCTGGTAGAGGGGCTAGGCATTTCGATGCATACCTGGGGTGGCCGGCCGCACAACTCCCAGGCGCTTGTGCATATCTACCCGGATGGATCGGTCGACGTGCAGCTCGGTAGTCAGGATCTGGGTACCGGCACCCGTACTGTGATCGCTATCGTCGTCGCCGAGACGCTTGGACTGAAGCCCGAACAGATCACCGTCCAGATCGGCGACAGCCGCTATCCGCCATCCGGCGCGTCGGGCGGATCGACGACCGTCGGCGGGGTGAGCAGTTCCACTCGACGCGCGGCCGTGGACGCGCTGGAGCAGCTGTTCGAAAAGGTTGCCCCGTCCCTGGGTGTGGAACCTACCGATCTGGTCGCGCGCAACGGACGGATCCTGTCGAAATCCAAACCGGATCTGTCTGTTTCCTGGAAGCGCGCGTGCCGCACGATCGGCATGGAACCCATTACGGGCCAGGGGCGCCAGCCGGACCCGGAGGACCAGCCGCTAGCGTCCCAGGGAGTCGGCGGAGTGCAGATGGCCCATGTGGTCGTGGACAAGGACACGGGAGTGGTCCGGATCAAGCGGTTCGTGGCGGTCCAGGACTGCGGCCTGATCATCGATCTGAAGACCGCCAAGAGCCAAGTCTACGGTGGCGTCATCATGGGTATCGCGTACGCGCTCTACGAAGAGTGCGTGCACGATCCGATCACGGGCCGGCGTTTGAACCCGAACATGGAGTTCTACAAGCTGCCCGGCATCGGTGATGTGGGCGAGATCATTGCACACATGATGGTTGGCAAAGTCACGGTCACGGCACCGGACGGCCGCAAGATCACGATCGATTACGATGAACCCGGAGTGATCGGTCTGGGCGAACCGCCGGTGATTTCGCCCGGCGCAGCGATTTCCAACGCGGTGGCTAACGCCATCGGTGTGCGTGTCCCACGACTGCCTCTGACCCCTGATCGTGTCCTCGCAGCCCTAGCAGGGAAAGGAGGGTTGGCCTGATGAACGCATTCGAGTATGCCAGCCCACAGACGGTGCAAGAAGCCGTTGAGTTGCTCGGTCCTGGCTGGCAGGATTCCGCGGTGCTTGCCGGTGGCACGGACCTGCTCAGCCTGATGAAGGACGGCATCGTCAGCCCGAGGCGATTGGTCAACATCAAGCGGATCCGGGGGCTGGACCGGATTGAGCTGATCGGCGACGTGGTGCGGATCGGCGCAACGGTAACTCTGGAACAGCTGCTGCGCGATGCTACGATCGCCGCGCGGTTCCCGTCGCTGACGCAAGCGGCTGCCGGTGTCACCAGCCCGCAGATTCGCAACATGGGCACCGTCGCCGGCGACCTCTGTCAACGACCGCGTTGCTGGTATTTCCGTGCCGGTTTCGGCATCCTTGCCACCGGACCAGACGGGGAACCGCTCGTGCCGGCGGGCGACAACCGCTACCATGCGATCTTCCCGGAAGGCCAGGCATACTACGTACACCCGTCCAGCCTGGCTCCGGCCTTGATCGCCCTCGAAGCAACCGTAGAGATCCACGGGCCGCAGGGCACGCGTGAGCTGCCGGTCGAGGAACTGTACCGGATTCCGGGCTCGAACAACGAGCGCGAACTGAACCTCGGCCCCCGTGAGATCATCACTGCGATTACCATCCCGGCCAACGGCGTCAAGAACGCCACTTACGAGGTACGGCAGCGCCAGTTACTGGACTGGCCGTTGGCGACCGCGTCCGTGGCACTGCGTTTGTCCGGCCGCAAGGTGGTTTCGGCCCGCGTCGTGCTCGGGCATGTCGGCCCGCGACCACGCCGTGCGACGGGCGCCGAGGCGGTGCTGAACGGCGCGGAGTTGAACGAGCAGCGGATCGAAGCTGCCGCACGGGCAGCGGTCCAAGGTGCCCGGCCACTCAGCCGGAACGGTTACAAGGTGCAACTGGCCCAGGTTGCGGTAAAGCGTGCGCTGGCTTCCCTGGCGTAACCCTGGCCGGTCGAAGGCAACGGAGAAGGCCAATGAACCCGGAAGACCTGAGAGTCTTGAACCAAACGCTATGCAAGCACTTCCGGTCGAAAGGGATGTTCGTCTACGGCCGGATCGACCCCGAGCCAACGCTGGATGAGACAGGCAGTGATGACGAGTTTGCCGGTGACGGGTACTGCTGGTGCTTGAAGTCTGGCCAGGTTCTTGGGCCGGACAAGGACGAGGTGACGCGGCTGCGCTGCCAGCCTGGCAGACCGTGCTACGAGGCACCAGACGAGTGAGCCGCAACGAGCGGCAAACCACCACTAGGTTGGCCGATGATGCCAAGGGGGGCCGCCAGTGCCCCCCTCTACTCTTTACGGGCTTCCGGTGCAGGGGGTAGCGTTACTGCTCGTCTTCGTCGTCCTCGTCCTCGTCAGCGCAGCCCGAAGCGGCAAGCTCGTGTTGCTGGATTAAGGCTCGCACAGCCTGGATACGGTACCAGTCCAGCGGATGGATCCCGGCAACGCGCCGTTCATACTCGAGCCTGCGGAGCTCTTCGACCAGCTGCTCGTAGCTCCAGTCCTGCATCTGGTCGATCAACAGGGCAACCGGACGGGCACTGACAAGCACGCGGCGTTCTTCGGAACTCAGTTTCCGTTTGCGAACGCGCCGCTCCATGCGGCGCACCACCGCCGGGGTCACCTCCTGGCGGTAGCCGGGCCTGGCGTGGTTGCGGTCTCGACGGCGTCGCAGTCGGAACCTCTTGGCCTCGCTCATCTCTTGTTCCGGATTACCCAATTTGCCCAACCCCTCAACTCGACCCACACCGTTACATAGACGGGTGTAGCAGTTGGCTGTGACAGCGGCCGACGCCAGGTGGCGCAGCTTCAGCGATCCTCTACTGCCTGTCGCTCCGGTGGCCGGGTCAGTGCCGGCAGCCAGCCCTCGAAGACCCGCTTGCAAATCTGCGGGATCTCGTCCTTGATCCGCGCATAGTGATCTTCGGAGAGGTGATAGCGGCACAGCTCGTCACACTCACGCAAGAACTCCTCGAACGTCCCAGCCTCGCCGAGCGTCTTGCTTCTCCGTACCCATTCCTGCATGTGCAGATCGATCCACTGGTAGGCATTCTGCAACTCCTCGCCCAGTTCGAGGAAGAAAAAGAAGTCCCGCTGCGAGAAGAACACCCTGCTCTTGTACATCGTAAACGGGCTCAGACTAGGCAGCCCTTCTTCAGGTGGGCAGTCCAGCACGATGAACGTCTCCTTGCCAACCTCGAACCCGTAACGCAGCTCGTCGTTCATGCCGCTGGAGAACACGATACGCGGCATGTACGCAATGACCCATTCACTGTTGATACCGATCAGCCAGTCCAGGTCGCGCACGATGGTGTGGTCGTTCAGTGCCTGGAGTTCAGCCCGGGTGTAGTGCGGTTTCAGGTTTCGACCACTCTCGACCGCCGCCGGGTCAAAGACCGTGAAGTACGCGCGCAGCTTACGGGCAAACTGCTCGATCTTCGGTCGATCCTCCGGCGGCAAATGGGTCATCGGGTAGCTCAGGTACACCGGACGCCGGTCCGTGAACAGCAGGCTCTCGAAAGTCTCCGTCTCACGCTGCGGCACCACGAAATGACGTACCGCCAAGAACTGAGCGAACAGGTCGGTGACATAGACTTCGAACTCCTGCCATTTCACGATCGATTCCAGATTCAGGTGCAGGTACTCGCCGGGGTGTTCGGTCAGACGCGTGTGGATGTCCTGTGGCGCGTCAATGACGGTGATTAGCATGCGCGGATTTAGCAGGCGAAGGTCGGCCAGTTTCAGGCCCTCGCGAAGGCCGGTGCGCAAGAGAAACGTGGCGTGGCAGAAGACGACATGCAGTAGCCGAGGCAGCTCTTCGCCGTTCTGCTCCAGCTTGTCCCGCCGTTGCTGCTGCCAGCGAGCCTCGTGCTCGGCCATCTCGCGCATGATCCGCTCCAGCGCCGCCATGCGCAGGGCGGTCAAGGCATCCCGGGGCGCATTCAGGATGTTCGAATGGTCGTAATGCAGCTTTGCCTCGCGTGCCAGCCGGTCCATGACCGCGCCGACGTTGTAGACGCGCACCCGGTCCGGATGACGCTGCGCAAGCCGCCGCACAGCCTGTTGCGCCGCCGAGCCAGAAACGCCCGTTACCAGTACCACATGAGGTTCAGCCATAGGACCGCTGCTCGTTGACGTCGCTTCCGGGCAACAGTTACGCGCATTCTACGTCGCAGGAGGGCAACGTCGCATCAACCCGGCTGGCAATCGTGGCCGTTGCCCAGCGTAGCCATCCCTCCGCCGGCGCAGGTCGCCCGAACCGTAGCCACGGCCCCCATGCTCGACAACCGTCGCCGCAGCGGAGCTCATCGCCAGCGCCGCCGGCCGACGTACCCGCTCGCTGGGACTGTCGACCGCACTGGCTACCGTCGCAGCAACCAATGCACGCTGCATGCCGCTCAGTGGCGGAAGTGACGCCGCCCGGTAAAGACCATCGCCATGCCATGTTCATTGCATGCGTCGATCGACTCCTGGTCACGGCGTGATCCGCCGGGCTGGATGATCGCTGTCACACCCGCAGCGGCTGCCCGGTCCGGACCATCACGGAACGGGAAGAACGCATCGCTGGCCAACACCGCGCCCTCTGCGCGCTGAGCCGCCTTTCTCACCGCAATGTCCACTGCATCTGCCCGGTTCATCTGGCCGGCGCCGATGCCCACGGCCACTTTATCCTTGGCCAGCACGATCGCGTTCGACTTGACATGCTTGACCACCGTCCAGGCAAACACCAGATCCGTCCACTCCCTCTGGTCCGGCTCCCGCTCGGTAACGACCCGCCAGTTCTCCCGTAGCTCGGTCGCCACGTCCGGTGTCTGCACAAGCAGCCCCCCCAGCACGGAACGGAGCTCCCAGTAGATGGCCTGCTCCGGGTCGATCTCCTGAGCCAGTGGGCCAACCTCGATCAGCCGCACGTTCTTTCGCCAGCTCGGCCTGGTGGTCAGCAGATCCACGGCCTCGTGTTCGAACATCGGGGCAACGATCGCTTCCACAAAGCGGCCCTCTGCGGCGATGGCTTCGGCCGTAGCCAGATCCACGCTGCGGTTCAAGGCAAGCACGCAGCCGTAAGCACTGACCGGATCGGCCTCATAAGCGCGCACAAAGGCGGTAGCCAGGTCGGCAGCACTGGCCACGCCGCACGGGTTCTGATGCTTGATGACCACGGCCGTCGGCTCGGCGAACTCGGCAACCAGTCTCAGGCCGGCGTCCAGGTCGAGCGCATTGTTGTAGGACAGGTGCTTGCCATGAACCTGACGTGCCGTGCAAATCGACGGCCCATCGTAGCCTTCAATGGCGTACATCGCGCCTTTCTGCTGCGGGTTTTCGCCGTAGCGCAGCACAGCGCGCAACTTGTACCGGGTGGTGAAGTTCTCGGGGCACCAGTTCTGCTCGGCACCGCGGGCCAGATAACCGGAGATCACCTGGTCGTACGCTGACGTGCGTGTGAACGCTTTCACGGCCAGCCTGCGTCTCAACGCTTCGGTCACACCACCGTACCGCTCAATCTCCCCGAGCACTTCCGCATAGTCGTCCGGGTCCGTCACAACCACCACGAACGGAAAGTTCTTGGCCGCAGCACGCACCAGACTGGGCCCGCCAATGTCGATCTGCTCTAACGCCTGCTCCAGGGTCACGCCGCGTTGGGCAACGGTCCACTCGAACGGGTACAAGTTCACAGCCACCAGGTCGATTGGCGCTATGCCCAGCTTCTGAAGCGTGGCCATGTGCTCGGGGTTGTCTCGTCGAGCCAAGATGCCGGCGAACACGCGTGGATGGAGCGTCTTGACGCGGCCGTCCAGGATCTCCGGAAAACCGGTGTATTCTGCCACCTCGACGGCCCGAATGCCGGCGTCCACGAGCACCGCATGCGTGCGTCCGGTGGCAATCAACTCCACACCGGCCGCTTGAAGACCTTCGGCAAAACTGACCAGCCCCAGCTTGTTGCTGACGCTCAACAGGGCACGCTTCACCCGTACGAGGCTCACGTGATCACCCCCATCGCTCCTCTCAGTGCCGGTGCAACAATCGTCGGCCGAACGCGACAACCGGAAGAAGAATTCTAGCGAAGGGGCCACCAAAGGCGACATGCTCCTTGACAAGACGCGTGGCGGGCATACCGATGCGGTACGAAATGCCCGGCCACGGCGGGCGCGACAGCTGAGTTGGAGAGTCGTCCCCGTTCCACCGGCGGCCGTGCAAGCCATGCGGTGGGCAGATGGTGTGCTCGGCCTGCGCAGGGCAGTCCTAACCTTGCGGCGACCCGGCCCCCTCGGCCTGCTCCCCTTGCTCACCCTCCTCCTCTTCAGCCTCCCGCATCGTACTGGGGAAGATGTGGTACACCGGCTCCTTAAGCGCTGCCTCGCGCAGACCGACGATCAAGCCGTTGGGACTGGCCAGCACAACGCGATCAGAGTAGCGGTTCCACACATGCACCGTGTAACCGGGTAAAGCAAGCGAAGCAACCGTCGCGCCGTCCTTGCGACTGAGCACCTTCAGTCGAGAGAACTCGTCCCACGCGTACACGCGCTGCGGACTCACCGCAGCCACATCCGCCACGCCGACCACGCGCCACTTCAGAGTCCCTTCGATTGCATCCATGGCCAGAAGCTCACCGCGATCGTTGAGCACGAACAGGTCTAGCTTCCCGTCTGCGTCCCGCGCCAACAGCAACGGCTTGCTCACCGGAGCGCCCGCCGTGTACCGCCACATCGTATCGCCATTGCGGATGTCAATGGCGTAGATGAAGCTACCCATCGAGGCCGCGTACAGCGTGAACTGGTCAGCGACCATATCCGAGCGGAACCGGTCATCCAACCGATACCGAAAGCGGAACCGTCCGCTGCCCGTCGGGAAGACGTGAATGATGCCGTCCAGCGCCCCCGCAACCACATACTCCCCATGGGCTAGCGGTGCAGCAGCCAGCGGTGTGTACAGCTGAACGAACCACTTACGGATCCCAGGAACGTCCGGCATCGTGGGTATGGCGTAGAACCGGCCACGCAGCGTGCCGAAGTACACGAATTCCTCGTTAGCCGTCATCGGGGTATTCGGCAACTGATCGACGTGCTCTCGCCAGTCCACGATGCCCGTGGCACGGTTGAACCGGTACAGATGTGCCCCTTTGAACGTGAAGAACGCCTGCGAGTTCACCGCGAACGCCGGTCGGCCATGTACAGTAGCCTGGCCCGGAACGATGGCCCGCAGGCGCCCTGTCTCCACTTCGAGCACGAACGTGGTGGCACGATTACTCTGCAGCGCAACGAGGTCTTCGGCAACCGTGCCTGCAAGCACCCGTTCCTGCAACCCCCCAGCAGGAACCGTTGCGTACCAGGCTCGGGTCAGCCCAACGCGTGCCAGATCGGACTCCGACGGTAGGACCGGCGTCTGTGCGTAGGTGCTGAGGTGCGCGCCGAGAAACCAGACAAATCCCAAAGCGACGCACGGGGTTATGCGCATGGGTGCGAACCTCACAAGGCGCTCTATGCGTCTGGGCGACAGGGCACTTCCAGGCCCGACACGTAGATGGAGTCTCTCGTCGAATGGACGGCACCAACCCGTCGACTACAGACAGTTTAGCGTACGGTGCGCAGACTAGCAACGCAGCACAACCGATACAACGGCGCAGCGTCCGGATCACGCCCCCACACGAGCAGGCACCTGAACCCGATCCACTCGACCCACCGGTCGCCCGACCGCCGGCGATGAGGTGACGACGTGGTGGTCGCGGGGATCGCCCGGGCGGTGGCCGGTTAAGCGGTGTAGAATCGCTTCATCTGGGAATCCACCAACCCACCGGATAATGTCCGCGGTGATGGTTCCAGGCAGACGTCCCAGGGCAAAGCCGTGTCTGATACCAGACGCCTCGTGATCCAACGGCTCCAGGCGTTGCGACGGGCAGGAGTGAGCTACCTGAGCGTCCCGAAGCGCGGGCTGGACGTTCAGGCGGCCGGTCACGGGCAGCAGCCCGGCCAGGCCCCCGAGCCGGTGCCTCAGGCTGCGTCAGCGCCCCGGCCGACCGATAGCGGAACGCGCAGCCGCCGTCGCGATGGTGGTCAACGACGCGCAGAGCGGGTTGCCCTGCTCTTGCCAGACGTCGACGTCAGCGCACAACCCAAGCAGACTCGTCCGAGGGTCAAGCCGGTGCTCGAAGCAGTCGAAGGCTGGAGTGGTGAGAAGCTGAGCACGGAGCAGAAGCTGGCACGGCTCCGTGAGCTCCAACAACGTGTCAGCACGTGTACCCGGTGCCCGGTACTGGTCCAGTCCCGCACCCAGACCGTCTTTGGCGTCGGTAATCCAGACGCGCGACTTTGCTTCGTGGGCGAAGCGCCAGGGGCCGATGAGGACCGGCTTGGTGAACCGTTCGTGGGGCGGGCTGGCCAGCTGCTGAACAAGATGATCGAAGCAATGGGCCTCAGAAGATCGGATGTTTACATCTGCAACGTCATCAAGTGCCGGCCTCCTCAGAACCGCACGCCGGACCTGACCGAAGTACGCAACTGCGCGGACTTCCTGGACGAGCAGCTCAACATCATTCAGCCGGAGTTCATCTGCGCTCTCGGCTCGGTGGCCGCCAAGCGGCTCCTCGGCCCGGCCACGGCTCTCTCCAAGGCGCGCGGTCGACTGTTCCACTACCTCGGCGCCAAGGTCATCGTCACCTACCATCCGGCCTACCTGCTACGGAACCCGAATGCCAAGCGCGACGCCTGGGCTGATCTGCAAATGCTCATGCGGGAAATGGGGCTGCCTGTGCCCCGCGGTCGGCGATCGTGAGTAGGGCCGGGCACATGGAGGACAGCACATGAGCGCGAGTCTTGCGGAGAAGACGTTAGGCTTCATCGGCGCAGGCAAGATGGCCACTGCCCTGGTTAAGGGCATTCTGAAGGCCGGCCTGGCCAGGCCCGAACAGATCATGGTCAGCGATGTGGTGCCAGAGGCCCTGCAGCGGCTTGTGACCGAGACCGGGGTGCGTGCGGCGTCGAACAACGCCGAGCTGGTGCGACAGGCCGATGTGGTGATCTTTGCCGTCTACCCGCACATCGTACCCCGCGTTTGTGAAGAGATCCGAGAGCTGGTCACGGCCGGGCAGCTTTTCATCTCGATCGCGGCCGGACTTCGCACCGAGAAGATCCTCGCCGCCTTGGGCAAAGAGGTCCGGCTGGTGCGCGTGATGCCGAACACGCCGGCACTGGTCGGCGCCGGTGCCGCGGCGTACTGCACCGCTGGCGCTGCGACAGAGGAGGATGCGGAGCTTGCCGGCCAGCTCCTCGGCGCGGTTGGCCGCGCCGTGCGCGTCGAAGAGCACCTCATGGACGCCGTTACAGGCCTCTCCGGTAGCGGTCCTGCGTACGTGTTTCAGTTCATCGAGGCTCTGGCCGACGGCGGGGTTCGTATGGGGCTTCCCCGTGCCCTGGCTCTCGAGTTGGCCGCACAGACCGTGCTCGGCGCCGCCCGTATGGTGCTCGAAACAGCCCTGCATCCGGCTCAGCTCAAGGACCAGGTAGCCAGCCCTGGAGGCACGACGATCGCCGGGTTGCATGAGCTGGAGCGGGGCGCGCTGCGGGGTACGGTCATGAACGCGGTCGAAGCGGCCACGAAACGCGCCGCCGAACTGGCATGAACGGTGGCCCACTCGAACCCAAAAAGGCTCAAATCATCGGAGGCCAGACCCATGGAGACGAAGCAGACCCGTCGAACCTTCTGTCGTCGCGCCTTCGCGGCCAGCGCCACCGTCGGCCTGCTAGCCGGTCGGCCGGCCCTCGCCAGCCCGGACGCCCACCAGCCTGACCAGCGCATCCCGCTGAAGATCGGCATCCGGCAAACGACACTTCGGCTGGTCGGCGACGTTCGCGCGATCCAGGCAGCGGCAGCGGTACCCGGCATTGACGGAATCGAGCTCCAGGTAACGGCAGGGAAACGGAACCTGCGCGATCCAGATGTGGTTTTGGCCTACAAGCGGGAGGCGCATCGCTGGGCCATGCACATTCCCTCGCTCTCCGGGGTTTGGGACCCTGGCGTGAACGTCTACAGCGCACGGGCGTTTGACAGTTTGGTGAAGTCGCTCCGCGCCGCCGAGCTTCTAGGGGCCTCCGTCATCCTGGTGGCCTTCTTCCGCAAGAACGCGCCTGACATGACCCGCGAAAGCTCGTACGGACCGGTCGTGGATCTGTTCCGCAAGGTGGCACCGATAGCAGCTGATGCAGGGATCACGCTCGGTTTGGAGAACTCGCTCAGCCCAGCAGACAACAAGAAGCTGGTCGACCTTGTGGATCACCCTGCGGTGAAGGTCTACTACGACGTGTACAACATGGCTTACTACGGCCATGCCGATCAGGCGGTTGATGGGATCCGGCTGCTTGGTAAGGAGCGAATCTGCATGGTGCACGTTAAGAACGGTCGCAAGCGGCTCGAGGAACCAGGGCCGGTGGACTGGGCTGCCGCGCTTGCGGCGCTGAGCGAAATCGGCTACGAGGGCTGGCTCGTGTACGAGACGCGCCATGACAGCTTCGCCGACTGCGTCCGGGATACTCAGCGGAACAACACCTTCATCCGCCGCCACCTGCGGATGCCTGTTGCACCCCCGCTCGTCACCCCCGGCAGCGTGCGACCGCGCCGCTGACCGATCGCACGAACACCGAACCGTAGGCTTCGGGCTGTGGCCCGGCGTTCCGCCAGGCCGTGTCTTCACGCAAGCGGATGCGATCGCCGGTACCGTGCGAGCATCGAACCGCGCCACACGGGGGCCAAAGCCGATGCGGAAGCGAGTTCTCGTGTCATGGAGTTCTGGTAAGGACAGTGCGTGGGCGTTGCACGTGCTGCGTGCTGAGCGGTCCGTGGAGCTAGTAGGCCTGCTGACAACGGTCAATGAGGTCGCGGACCGCGTAGCCATGCACGCCGTTCGCCGCGAACTGCTCCAGGCACAGGCTCGTGCCATCGGCCTGCCACTTTGGATCGTCCCGCTTCCCTGGCCGTGCTCGAACCGAGAGTATGAGACGCGCATGCAACGGGCGATCGCTCGGGCCCGCCGCGCCGGGGTGACGCACATTGCATTCGGCGACCTGTTCCTGGAGGACGTCCGCCACTATCGGGAAACCCAGCTGAACGGCACGGGAATCGATCCGCTCTTTCCGATCTGGGGGTTGGATACGGAACGGCTTGCCCGAGAGATGCTCGCTTCCGGTCTGCGGGCCATTGTCAGCTGCGTCGATCCTGCGCAGTTGTCGGGGGAATTGGTCGGCCGAACGTATGACGAGCGGCTTCTGGCGGAACTGCCCGCCGGCGTGGACCCGTGCGGGGAGCGTGGCGAGTTCCATACGTTTTGCTACGCCGGGCCGATGTTCCGCCGACCGCTGACGGTGCGGGTCGGCCAGAGGGTGCTGCGGGATGGCTTCTGGTTCGCGGACATCCTGCCGTGCGAGGATGTACCTGACTTCCCCGGGCGCGCCAGGAACGAGTCGTCGCAGGCCGCTAGCGGAAGAAGCCAAAGAAGAAGCTCACCACCTGCGTGTCGTCCCCGTCAGCCTTGTTGATTGGGAACGCAAAGTCGATCGCGATTGGCATCGGGCCAAAGAATGGCAAAGCAACCCGTACGCCCGCCCCGGCGGTGACCCGGAACTCTGTGATTTCCACGTCGCTTTCCAGAGTGCCGAAGTCGGTGAAGATGACGCCGCGGAGCGTCTCGTCCGCTGTGATGGGAAACAGGTACTCGAGGCTGCCGACCATCAGGAACTCGCCACCAACATGGACGTCGAAAACTTTGGGGCCCACTCCGCGGAAATCGAACCCACGGAAGTTTCGGTAGCCACCCGCGAAGAACCGCTCGTAGATCGGGGTCTCATCGCCGGCAATGCCCAGGATGCCTCGCGCCGACAGAACCTGCTTCCCTGTGCCGTCGGGCCGTTCCCACAGCGTCCAGTAGTGTCGTCCCTCCAATGTGACTTTCGGGAATGTGTAATCACCGAGCCCCTGTTCGAAGATGAGCCGGTAGAGGTGGCCGCCGCTGGGCAGAAACACATTGTCTCGAGTGTCATGCTGGATCTGGGCGCTGATGATTGTCTGAAAGTTATCGCCGAGCACGGCGAGTAGATCCGGGGGAGTTGGGACATCGGGATCGCTGATGTTGACGTTTTCGATCCTCAGTCCCAGGCTACCGCGGACCGTGTCGCTGAACTCATGACCGAGCGTCAACGTACCCCCTTCACGCTGCTCGTCCCATTCCCGGTAGTTCCGCTGGTAGTAGTAGCCGGTGATCCCAAAGCTGTACGGGAGGTCGAAGATCATCGGCTCGCGCCAGCTGAACAGGTAACGGCTGAGTTCAGTACCGGGGGCCAACTCCAGCCGGAACTCTTGTCCGCCTCCTCGGAATGCCCGTCCGCTCCAGATATCCTCCCAGCTCGTCGGCCATCGTGTGATGTCAAAGTTTCGCTCGCTGATGAGGATATTGCCGATCAGGCCGGCATCAGTGTTGTAGCCAAGCCCGAAGACGATTCGGCCCGTCTGGCCCTCTTGCACGCGCACCACCAGGTCACGCAGGTTCGGGCCTTCGCCCGCCGCTCCCTTGTCGTCACCGAGCACGTCAATCGTGGGGCCCTGGCCTGTGGCCGGGTTGATCTGGAACAGTTGCGTGTTGCGCAAGCGGCGCTCACTCTCTTCCAGCAATTCGGCGTTAAGCACTTCGCCCGGGTAGACGCGGAGCTGGCGCCGGATCACCCGATCGCGTGTCACCGTGTTTCCTTCGATTTCGATGCGGCCCACGCGATATGCCTGGCCCTCATGCACGCGGAACACAACGTCCACGGTGCCCGGGGTGGCGGAGAATCGTAGATCGGGTCGGACCTGCGCATCGACGAATCCCCGCTCGCCAAGGGCACGCCGGATCTGGCGTGCATCCCGGCGCGCAGCCCGCTCGGTGTAGAAATCTCCGGCCTTCAAGGCCGGCTCGGGCAACAACTCCTCAGCACTCACCTGCCGGTTGCCCTCGATCCTGACCGACCGCACCACGTAGCGTGGTCCCTCAGTGATGTAGAAGGTAACGTACGCTCGCGTCCGGTCCGGGCTGTAGCGCACCTCGCGGCTGACCTGCACGTCGAAGTAGCCAAGCGACCGGTAGTAGGTTGCGATGCGATGGACGTCGTTGTCGATCATCTCCAGGTTCAGTTTGCCGCGGACCAGTCCAAGCATCGACCGGGAACTGTCGATCTTGGTGCGCAGCAGCGCGCCGGAGACGGACTCGTTACCGACAAAATCGATGCTACGGACACGCGTCAGCGGGCCCTCCACCACCCGGATCACCGCCTTCTGCTCACCGGGCCGCACCCCCTGGACGACGCGGGCTTCGGCGAACGGGAAACCGTTACGGTGATAGAACTCTTCGATCCGACGGGCCGCTTCGTGCAGAAACGCGCCGTCGATTGGGCCGGCCAGTTCCAGGCCGGCTTCCTTCTGAAGACGCTCGTCATCGAAGACCACGTTGCCCACGATCTCGACCCGCGACAACTTGTTGCCCTCCAGGACGCGGAAGATCACGACGAGCCCGTGTGGTTCTCGTTTCAGCTCGACCCCGACGTCCTCGAACCACTTCGTGCGGACCAAGGTCCGTTGGTCCTCGCGGAGTTGCGCTAGATCGAGCGGGGCACCGGCGCGCGTGCGAATCTTGGCCAGCACTTTGGCCGTGGGGACGTTGCGGTTGCCCACTACCCGAACCTCAGCAATGACCGAGCCGGCCTCGTCTTCGGGTCGAGCAACCTGGGCCAGGGTGGGGGCGGCGCAGCAGAGCGTCGCTAGCACGACCACCAGCGCGGTTACGCCCCGCCAGAGCCATCGCGTCTGTCGACTGTTCGATCGGTTCACGTCGATCCTCACCCGTTGCCCGGCGCCCTTGGCCTTGAGGTGCAGTGCCGAACAGCACAAGAGGCATACCGGATCGAACGGGGCCGGGCAAGATGAGTTGGCGCCACCGCGGCGCAAGCTGCAGAGGCCGCGCCAGGGGGGACTCCTCAGTCCGAATCGCAACCGTCCGGACCTTCCCTACGTAGCAACCGACAACCAACAGAGCCGACTACGCCAGGCAGAGTTCCGGCCCGCTAGTGATCGACACCGATCACGGCACGAGCCGTCGTTCCGATCAGAAAGGAAATGCCGGCAACGCCCAGGGTCAGCCCGGCCATCTCCAGGAACGTCCGGCCGAACGGACGGTCCTGCACGATGGCCAAGAAGGCCGTGAAGCAGCAGACGATAGCCACGCTGAACGACAGGCTCATGGCGAGCGCCCCGTACGCGTTGCCAAGCAGGAAGTACGGGGCAACCAGCACCAGGACGGTCACCACGTAGGCGGCGCCCGTGTACGCCGCAGCCTTGACCGGATGCTGGCCAGCGGCATCGGCGGTAGCGGCCCCTTCGGGCCGTTCCGACTTCTTCGACAGGTACTCTGAGGCTGCCATCGAGAGCGACGCGGCCAGACCGGTGACCAGGGCTGCCAGTGCTACCAGGCGTGTGTTCTGCAGGGCGAACGTCAGACCGGCCAGCGCCCCTGCCAACTCGACCAGCGCATCGCTCAGCCCCAGCACCATCGACCCGACGTACCGCAGCCGCTCTTCGTCGAGCATCGCCAGCAGCATTCGCTCGTGTCGGTTCTCGTCCTCGATAATCGCAGCGGTCTCAGGCAGCGCCTCGAGGATCTGCTCGTAGCCCTGCTGCGCACGCTCCTCCCCTTTCTCCATCAGTTTCACGGCAAACGTGAAGCCGAACAGACGTGCCGTCAACAGATAGAGCCACACCCGCCAGCGCACGGGTCGGGGTCGCCGGCCTGTGTAGCGCGCCCACTGCTCGTAGTGGCTCAACTCATCCTGGGCAATCCTGTCGAGCACCTCCCCGTTCGGCCCGCCGACACGCTGCGCCAACCGGCGATACACCTCATGTTCGGTGATCTCGTTCTGTTGCAATCGCTCGATCTGCTCAACCAGCTCCGGTGCCAGCTCAGTCGCCACGGCGTGCGTCCTCCAGCCAGCCATTGGCCCGAAGAAACTCCTCGGCCCAGCGATAGTGGTCCAGCAGGCCATCGGTGGGCCGTCCCAGTAGCCGATACGCGGCATAGAGCGCCTCAACGGAGGCGAGACCGCCAGCGGGTTCCTCGAACAGCTTAGATCGGCGCGGGTATGCGGTGCGCAGCCCGGGAAGAGATCGGGGCGGCACCGAGGCAAAGTGCTTTTCCATCTGCTCGGCGTACCGCCACGTACCGTCCAGCAGCAAGAGTCCGCATTGAGCATCTCGCTCGGTCAGCGGCGGACCGTGCACGCTGAGGCGCACGTAGCCGGGCAGCTCCAGCGATAGATCAGGCCGGAAACGCACGAAGACCAGATCTGGTCGACCACGCAGAGGCCAAAGGCTGCACTTGCGCCGGTTTTCCTTCGGATGCACCACAATGTAGGTTGGCGGGTAGGATGTGCTCATCGCCGTCGAGCCTGTTGCTTCCCGGCCTGGCCAGCCGCGTGTTTGTTAACTTTATGAGGACTCACCCAGCTGGAGGAGGCAACGATGGCATTTGCGGAGGTCCGATGGGGCGACCTCGTGGCAATCGTCGGTGATAACGCCGCCAGCGGCGAGCACCGGGCAGGCTACAACGGCCTCTGGCGCCTGCAACACCGGGGCATGTCCCGATCGCTGTTCGTGCCGACATACGCCGGACTGAATCACGAACACATCTTCGACGGCGTGCAGAACCATCGCCACGAGGTATTCTTCGAACCGCGGGTGGCCCCTATGGAACTGCGCCGACTCGCGGAAAACACCTGGCAACTGCACCAGCCGCCCACCCCGACCTTTCATCTGGAAAGCTGGACGGTGTTCCGGTTCACGCCCCCGTATTACGTCGACATGAGTTACCGCTGCAGCCCCAGGCAGCACGTGTTCCGTAACGGTTACATCGGGCTGTTCTGGGCCAGCTACATCAATGCTCCGGAAGACAAGAGCATGTACTTCCTGGGCACGTATGGCACCGGGGGGCCAGTCCAATGGGTGCAACTCTGCACGCAGGCCCACAACGACGAAAGCACCGTGCTCCACCACTCGGACCGACTGCAGCTGACGTTCGCGCCGGATTATCGTGACGCCCTGTTCCGGTACTACTCGCGGCTGCGGTATCAGGAGCCGTTCTTCTACGGCCGCTTTGAGGAGTTCACGGTGATCTACATGTTCGACCGGACCGCAGGCATCCGCTTCACCCACTCGCCCACCGGCGGCGGCTATAACCGCAGCCATCGCACCAGCAATCCGGCCTGGGACTTCCAGTTCATCGTGCCGTCGTATGACGTGAACCGGACTTACGGCTTCCGCATGCGGCTGGCCGTACTCCCCCGTTGTGACCGAAGCCGTGTGCTGGAAGAATACACGCGTTGGCGCGCCCAGCTTCGCTAGCCGTAGGCGCCGTCGAGGAGGCAGCGATGTCGCAGCGCGATTCATACCGCGAGCGGTGGCGTCGGTATCGCCGATCGCTGGTGGAAATGTGGCTTGTGCTGGGCCTTTGGGCCGCGGCCGGTCTGTACGCCGTGCCCGTGTCGTTCTGGCTCGGCCACGGCAAGCGGCCCGAGGAGATCACGTACCCGTTCGGTCTGGGCATCCCGGACTGGGCCTTCTGGGGTGTCTTTGTTCCCTGGGCCGTCTGCAACGTGATCACCCTCGTGCTTTGCTTCGGTGTTATTGAGGACGTGCCGCTGTCGGAGGTCCGCCCGGTTCGGCCGCCCAAGCAGGGTGATTCCCACCGGGATCAGCACTCGGCCAGCTAGGAGGACAAGCTACTCATGCCCCTCGACGACGTGGCACTGCTTGTGTCGTTCGCCTTCTACCTGGCACTGGTGTTTCTGCTGGCCATCGCCTCACACCGGCTGCTGCAGCGGAAGGAGTTCCTGGGGGAGTACTTTTTGGGCAGTCGCGGTCTGGGCGTGTGGGCGTTTGCGTTCACGTTTGCGGCAACCAGTGCTTCGGGCGGCAGCTTCATGGGATTCCCCTCGTTGATCTACCGCAATGGCTGGGTGCTGGCACTGTGGATCGGCAGCTACATGGTTGTACCGGTGTGCACGATCGGGTTGTTAGCGAAACGGATCAACGAACTGGGCCGGCGTCTGGAGGCCATCACGATTCCGGACCTGCTTCGTGAGCGGTTTCAGAGCCCGGCTCTCGGCGTAGCCGGCGGACTGATCACCTTGCTGTTCGTCGCCTTCAACCTTGTGGCGCAGTTCAAGGCGGGGGGGCTGGTGCTGAAGACGTTGCTCGAAACGGTGCCCGGCTACGGCCAGCTCGTCAACGCGTCGCTGGGCTGGCTCGGCGAGCTGTTCCCGCGGCACGCGCCGGAGCTGGGTCCCGCTTACTGGGGCGGGCTGCTGGTCTTTTCGCTCATGGTCATCGGCTACACGACCTATGGCGGCTTCCGCGCCGTGGTCTGGACGGACGTCCTGCAAGGGGTCGCCATGGGTGCCGGCGTGCTGATCCTGTTGCCGTTGGCATTGATCAAGGCCGGGGGCTTGACGGCGGCTACCGCCCAGGTGGCGGCACAGGATCCGAGCCTGGTGAGCCTGCCCGGCCCCGGTGAGTTCCTGGCGTTTCCGGTGGCGGTTTCTTTCTGGGTGATGTGGGCCATCAGCGGCACGGGTCAGCCGGGCACGATGGTCCGACTGATGGCATTCCGAGACAGCAGGACGATGCGCTACGGCATCTTCACGGTCATGGTCTACTACTCCTGCATCTACCTACCCCTGGTCGTGATCTTCGTATGTGCTCGTGCCATCGTACCGCTCGGCACCGTCCCAGAGGACCAGATCATGCCGTACATGGCGCGCACGGTTGCACCTGGCTGGCTTGCGGGCATCTTAATCGCGGCCCCGTTCGCTGCCGTCATGAGCACAGTCGACAGCTTCCTGCTGCTGACCAGCTCTGCCATCGTCCGCGATCTTGTGCAAAAGGTGCTCAAACCGGACGTGTCCCCGCGCACGGTCAAGGCACTCAGCTACGGCGCGACCGGCCTGATCGGCCTGGCCGCAATGCTGGTGGCCATCGATCCGCCGCAATTCTTGCAGGACATCATCGTCTTTACCGGATCCGGTCTGGCCTCCTGCTTCCTGATGCCGGTTCTGCTGGGCCTGTACTGGCGCCGTGCCACGGCCATCGGTGCATTGGCCGCCATGCTCGGTGGCACGGCCACTCACCTGGCCATGTACCTGCCGGCGTGGATCGACCGTTACCTGGGCGAGGGTCGGGGGGGCAACATCGTGCCGCTGCGGCCACTGGGACTGGACGCCGTCGTGTGGGGGCTGCTGGCATCGCTGCTGCTGGGTGTCATCGTCAGCCTCCTGACGCACCCGCCGCAGCGGTGGCTGATCCGGGAACTGTTCGGTGACCCTCACGAAGCGGAACCCCCGACCGGTGCCGAAGCTCCGCCGAAGAGGTGATGTGACCGCCGCTGTGGGGAGTGTGGCTCATGGCTGCGGTTGCGGTGCGGGCGGCTGCGTCTGGGGCAGCTCTGGCATGGGGTCGGGCTGCTCGGGGGCTCCAATCGAGACCGGTCCTTCAGCTGGCTCCTCCATCGGCAACGGAACCACACCCGTCTCCTGAAGTTCACTGATGTGTTCCAGCACCCACTGGGTACGCTGCGCTTCGATCATCTTCAGCTGCTCGGCCTCCTCAACACCACGGACGATATGCGGGGTGAGAATGATCAGCAGCTCGCGCTTACGCTGCTGATGCTGCGTGAAGCGGAACAGCTTGCCCAGGTAGGGCAGGTCGCCCAGCCAGGGAATCTTGCGCACCGTCTCCTGGTCGCGCTTCTGGATTAACCCACCGATGACGATCGTCTGGCCGTCCATGACGCTGACGACCGATTCGGCCGTCGTCGTATCGATCCGCGGCGCCTGCTGCGGGATCGTGCCGGTGGGCGTTACGACGGTCTGAACGGTAACCAGCTCCCGCAACTCGGACACCGTCGGCACCACCCGCATGACGATACGGCCGTCGGGATTGATGATCGGTGTGACCTCAAGGAAGACGCCGATGTCCTGGAACTGAACGCTGGCGGTGGTCGTCGTCTGCGTCCCAGTTACCTCCGAGACAAACGGAAACTGTTCGCCGACCAGGATACGTGCGCCGGTGCCGTCGAGCGTCATGATCTGGGGCCGGCTGATTACCTCCAGGCGGCCCTGGCCTTCCAGAGCGCGTAACAGGGCAGCTACCGAGCGTGAGCTGGCGGTTAGCAGCAGGCCCGAGGCGCCGCCGAGCTCGCTCAGCGAACTGACGCGACCGACGACAAAGTTAGCGAGGGCCTGGCCAGCAACATCCGCGCTGTTGGCCACAGCAGACGCGGAGGCCGAGTTGCCCAGCGAACCGACCTGCCCGCCCGGCCCGCTGTTGAACAGGAATCCCTGGCCGTCGACGAACACCCCGTTCTCGATCTCACTGCGCTGGAACAACCGGGTGTCCTGCAGTCCCCACTCGATGCCAAACTCAAACGCGTCCGTGACGTCGAGCTGGGCAATCATGACCTGGATCATCACCTGCGGCTGCAGCGCGTCCATCTTCTGGATCATCTCCATCACCTCGTCGATGTAACGAGGCGATGCGCTGATGAGCAACATGTTGTTGACCGGCAGCCCCGTGGTAGCGTCCTGAAGTGGCACCGCCACGACCTCTTGTTCGAGTCGCTGGTACGGGCCGATGAGCTGCTGCTGGCCCACAAGCTGCGCCTGCTGGAATTCGATCTGCCGCTTCAGGTTGTAGAAGTTGTTCAGAGCGGTGGCCACGTCGGTGGCCCGTACGTTCTTGAGCCGCACGACTCGATTGATCCGCGCCCGCATGTCCACGGTATCCAGCCGGCGGATGACCGCCTCGATGACATCGACCGCACTCTGTGGCCCCGAGACAAGGAGCGCATTGGTGCGGGCGTCGACCGCGACGCGGACCGCCACCGGGGGGTTCTCACCCGGAGCCACCGCAATTGGCCGTTGCAGTTGGCCCGCCTGAGCCTGCAAGGCGGCAGCACCACCAAGTGCACCGGCCGAGGCGGCCACCTCGATGTCGAACAGCTCTGCCAGCGTCTGCCGCAGATTGGTCGCGTCCGAGTTTTGCAAGAAGAACACCTTGGTGACCGCCTCGATCGTGGGGGGTCGGTCGAGCTCACGGATGATCGCCGCCAGAAGTTCCATGCTGCTGGACGGGGCAGACACCAGAACACTATTGGTTCGCACTTGCGGCGTGATCCGAATCTCGTCCAGAATGCCGGAGTCGATGACCTGCTCCTTGCCGTCCGTTTGGACGAAACGGAGCACCGCGAACCGGCGGGCAATCTGCACCTCGCCGCCCGCGGTCGTCACCGGCTGGGCTCCGGGCACGGCTGGTGCCGCCGGAGCCGCTGGCGCGGCGGCTGCCTGCAGGGCGCTGTTGAGAATGTCGGCCACTTCCTGGGCCGATGCGTTCCGCAGCTGGAACACCCGCACCTCGTTGACAACCGGCGCGCGATCCACGTCAAGTCGCTTGATCAGGTCGGCGATCTCCTCCATCAGGTACGGGCTTGCCTGGACGATCAGCTTATTGGAACGCTCGTCAGCGGTGACCGTTAACCGCTGCGGTCCGGCACCGGCTTGCCCGGTCTGTCCCGGGGCAGCCTGAGCTTGCTGGCCGTAGAGCTGCTGGATGATGTCTCGGACCTGAGTCGCCGAAGCACGATGTAGCTGGAAGACGCGCACGAACGGTTCGACCGTAGCAGTAACCTCCTCGATTCGCTGGATCAGCTCAACCAGGTTCTCGATCTCCTCGGGCGACCCGCGCAGGATGATGACACCCGCCTCGTCAATCGCTTCAACTTCGACTCCGGAACCGAACGAGGGGGCTTCGGCCTGCGTCCTGCCTTGCAGCGTCGCGCCGGGCCGAGGTCCCGGCGCAGGCTGCTGAGTCTGCTGACCGGCGCCGCCGGCTTGGCCTGCAGGCTGCTGGGGACCAAGCAGCCCGACACGCGCCACGGCCTTGCGCTCGGGTGCCTGGGCACCGGAGCGAGGCGCGGGGCGGGCGGCCGCGGCACGTTGGCTTTGTTGAATCAGGCGGGCAGCACGTTGCGACGGCGCCAGCAGGACCGCGGCTCGCCGCGCAGAACCCGCCCCAGACTGCTCCGCACGCTGCATCTGAGCAGCTGCGTCCGTCCATAGACCGGCCAGGAGCGTGAGTCCGACTACGAACTGAGAGCGCCAGCTATACACCATCTGCTCCACCCGACTGAGCGCTTAACCTCCACGCACGCCGACAGCTTGCAGTACCCCCGACGCACCGGACCGTTGAGGACGGACGTGACAGCAGGAGGATAAGACCGCGCACTAGCGACACGTTCCGACTCTACCGGTTGTATCGACCGTAACGGGAGCGGAGTACACCGTTTCTTGAAGAGCGTGTCAGTCCGCGCGCTGGCTCACGAGTGACGGGCCGCCTGGAGGCCGCGCAAGGTCGCAAGCAACTCATGACGGATACGTTGTAACCGGGCGGCGTCTCGCGGTGGTTCGCCGGACGGCTCGACCACGTAGAAGACGTCTACGACTCGCTCACCGTAGGCCGCGATCTTGGCATAGATGATCTCCAGACCTAGAGCGTAGATCGTCCTGGAAAGCCGATACAGCACGCCCGGTGCGTCCTGAAAGAAGACATCGATCACTGTGTGCTCGGGCGACACGGTCGTGTCGATGCGGACCTCTGGGTCGAAGACGGCCGCGGCGCTCCGGCGGCGCATCACAAGCGGGGCGTTCTTCAGGAGTCGCTCCGGGTCGGACGCCTCATGGATTGCCGCCAACACGGCACCGCGAACCCGACGTTGACGCACCGGCGTAACGTCCTCCACAAGGTCATAGACCGTGAACCGATCCACGACGCTACCATCTGGAAGCGTGGTAATGCGTGCGTCGATCACCGACGTGCCCGCCACGTACAGACCGGTGACGATGTCGGCAAAGAGGCGTGGTCGGTTGTACGCGTAGACGGTGACCCGATGCAACCGAGGCCGCACCGCTTCAACCAACACCTCGACCGACCGCCGTGACAACTGGCCGAGCCGCACGTAATCCTCCAGCACGTTCTCGGGCGTGGTCCCCAGTAGGTATGACGGCGGCAAGCTGGCCACCCACTGCACGAACTTCTCACCACGATCGCGGCCGAGGGCCAGGAGCTCCTGACGCCGCCGCTGCACCAGCCCGGACATGGTCAGCTCGTCGGCAAGCAGGGCACGTAGCCGCCGGTAGGTCTGCTCCAGCAGGGCCATCTTCCACTCGGTCATCCGACCCGGGCCGGCGGCGCGAATGTCACAGACGGTCAGCACGTAGAGCAGGTCCAGCCGCTCGGCCGTTCCAACCTTTCGCGCGACATCGGCCAACGTCGCCGGATGCTCAATGTCCCGGCGAAAGGCCGTCTGGGACAGCAGCAAGTGATGTGTGACCAGGAACACCAGGAGCTCGGTCTCATGGGGACCCAACTGGAAACGGTGTGCGATGCCCCGGGCAATGTCGCCTCCAACGACGCAGTGCTCATCACGATAGCCTTTGCCCAGGTCATGGATGAGCAGCGCCAGGTGTAAGAGCTGCTTGTGTGGCAGTGCCCGGTAGACGTCGGCCACTGTAGACTGCTCGTTGGCCAGAGCCGCTGCCTGCTCCACTGCCACGATGCTGTGCTCGTCGACTGTGTACTCGTGGTACTCGGTAAAGTGCACAAGCCCACGGACGTGCTCCCACTCGGGCATCAGCCGCGACAGAACCCCGGTCGCGTTGGCCAGGCGGAGCAGCGTCCCCAACGCGCGGTTACCGCGTAACAGGGCCCAGAACGCGCGCCGGCCAGGCAGTCGGTCGGTGTCAGGCAATGTCGGTGCGCGGAGCAGTTCGCGCAGCAGCTCAGCCCCGAGCTCCAGCCGCTGCTCGGCGGCCAGCCTCAGCAGCTCCACCTGCGCGGTCAGGTCGGCCCGAGCCTGGCGGAGCGCGGCAGGGTGCGTGGGGACCAGCAGGTTGCGGTACACGCCGAGCGGTAGCTCGACAGCCGGCAGCGGCCGCACGGCCGACTGGGTTGGGGCTGCCAGGAACGCTGCCACCCGACGCACAACGTTTGCAACCTGATGCATCGACCGGTATACGGCGCGCATCAGCTTCTCAACCCCCCGGCTCTGGGCGCTGTCGCGGTAGCCGAGCCGTTCGGCAATGGCCACCTGGACATCGCGGTCGAGTCGGTTGGTCGCCGATCCCCGCAGCAGATGCAGCCACCAGCGCAGCGACCACAGGAGGCGTTCGGCTTCGCCGAGTGCCAGCGCATCCTCTTGCACGAACACCTGTTCGTCCAGTGCCTGGGCCAACGGCGTACCGTGCACGAGGGTGCGGAACCAGCCAATGCGGTGAACGTCGCGTAGGCCGCCGGCCCCTTCCTTCAAGTCGGGCACCAGGATGTGCACCGGGGGATAGCTCGGTCGGTTGAGGACCTCTTGTGCAAGCCGGTACAGCTGCTGCCGGATCCACCGCTTGCCCGGCCAACGGCCGATGCGGCCACGGAGGCGCGCGAACAGCGAGCGGTCGCCGTGGAGATACCTGGCCGACAGCACGTTTGTCAGGCAGGACAGATCGGCGCGGGCCATACGCTCGCAGTCGCGCACCGTCCTTGTCGCCACGCCGACGCTGAGCCCATTGTCCCAGAGCGTCGGCACCAGGGCCCGCGCAAGCTGCTCGGCCCGCCGCCTGCCGGCGTAGCCGTGGAGCAAGAGGAGATCAACGTCAGAGCCGGGCGCAAGCTGGCACCGTCCAAAGCCGCCCACGGCCACCAGAGCAACCCCCCGCCAGTCCTCCAACAGCCTGCGTGCCTCGGCCACAATGTGTTCGTCGGCACGCTGTGCCAGTGCCCGGGCCAGCTCCAGGCCGCACTGCCCGTCGGCCAAACGCGGCGCTAGCGATATGCAGAACCTCTCCCATGGCCGGCCCGCTTTCGCATGCAAGCCGATCGGTGTGAGGGGGCCCGTTGCGTTTCGGTGCGCGCTACAGCTCATGTGGGTCGGTTACCGGTGGCGCGGCGACCACACGGTGGTGGCTCGAGCGGCCATCGGGCTCTCCGTCTGTACAGCGGCCGTTGGCTATGCAGGCGCAACGGGACACGAATGACGCAACGGCCATTCGTGTCCCGAGCAAGCACGGGAAGGATCTGGTGGGCCTAGAGGGCGGTCGGGCCACGCTCCCCGGTCCGGATCCGCACGGCCTCGTCCAGCGTGGTCACGAAGATCTTGCCATCGCCGATCTGGCCGGTCCGCGCCGCGCTCAGGAGCGTCTCAATCACATCGTCCAGCAGTTCGTCCGGGATAGCCACCTCGATCTTGAGCTTCGGCACGAAGTCCACAATGTACTCCGCGCCCCGGTACTGCTCCTTGTGCCCTTTCTGGCGGCCAAACCCCTTGACCTCAGTGACCGTCATCCCCTGGACACCGACCCGCTGCAACGCCTCTTTGACATCGTCGAGTTTGTAGTGCCGGATGATCGCTTCCACTTTCTTCATCGTGGTCACTCCACGTGTCGTGCCACTGCCTGAACCTACGCTCGATCACTTGCCCGCCCCGGCAGGTTCCGGAGCCGCTGCTGTAGTGCCTGCACCGCCGCCGACCGGGGGAGCATGCAGTGCGTGTGCCGGCTCGGCCGGATAGGCTTCCATGCCCATCTCGCTGATGTCCAGCCCGACGCGCTCCACTTCGGGCTCGACCCGCAGGCCGATCGTCGCCTTGATCACGGCCCAGGCAGCGAACGAAACCACGAGGGTGAACGCACCGACGGCAACCACGCCCAGCAGCTGCGTGCCCAGTAGCGCCAACCCCCCGCCGTAGAACAGCCCATCAGCCCCGCCACCGGGCGACGCACTCGTGGCAAATAGACCAACAGCCAACGTACCCCAGATCCCGTTGACCAGGTGCACCGACAGCGCACCGACGGGGTCATCTATCCGGAGTCGATCAAAACCGATCACACCGAACACGACCAGTACCCCGGCAATCAGTCCGATGAACACCGATGCCAACGGCGTCACGAATGCGCACGGCGCGGTAATCGCCACCAGCCCGGCCAGAGCCCCGTTGACCGTCATGCTGAAGTCCGGCTTGCCAAGCAGCAGCCACGCGGTCACGGTGGCCGAAACCAGCCCGGCGGCACATGCCAAGTTCGTCGTCACCACGACATGGCTGATGCCGCCAACGTCCGCCGCCATGAAACTGCCCGGGTTGAACCCGAACCAGCCAAGCCACAGGATCATGCCGCCCAGAAAAGCCAGCGCCATGCTGTGACCGGGTATCGGCTGCACTTTTCCGTCGCGAGCGTACTTGCCCATGCGAGGCCCGAGCAACAGAATGCCGGCCAGGCCTGCCCAGCCGCCGACCGAGTGCACGACGGTGCTGCCGGCAAAGTCCTGAAACGGCACGCTCAGACTACCCAGCCAACCGCCCCCCCAGATCCAGTGGCCCGTGATCGGGTACGACAGCGCAACGAGGAAGACGGTGAAGACCATGTAGGAGTGGTAGTGGATTCGCTCGGCCACACAGCCAGAGACGATCGTGGCAGCCGTCGCGGCAAAGACCAGCTGGAAGAAGAACTTCGCCAGCAGTGGCAGGCGGGCCCACGCCAGCGAAGCAAACGGCCCCCAGTAGTAGCTACCTGCGGCGTAGTGCTTCTCAAAGACCTTGCCGTCCGGAAGATCGAGCCGCACGGTCGCATCGCCGCCCGATTGCTCATACTGGGCCGCCACCTCCGCCACACGCTCAGCCAGTGCTGCGTACCTGGCGTCCGACAGATCGATGCCGTATTCGGCCTTCAGGTCCTCAGCGATTCGTTCGGCCAGCGTCTGTGTGGCCGGACTGCCATCGGCCGGCACGAACCAACCGCTCAGTCCCATGAACGCGTTGCCGTTACCGAACATGAGTGCAAAACCGACGGCCCAGAATACGAGGCTGGAGATGCCGAAGACGACGAAGTTCTTGCCCAGGATGTTGACAGCGTTTTTCGCCCGGCAGAATCCGGCCTCCACGCAGCCGAAGCCGGCATTCATCCAGAAAACCAGGAACGCGGCAACCAGCACCCAGACTGTGTCGACCATGAGCTGAACGTCTGGTGCCGAACCGCTTTGCTCTTGGGCCCAACCAGCGTTACCAAGGCCTGCCAGAGTCGCTGCGGTCAGCAAGGACAGGAAGGCAAACTTGAGCAAGACTCGTTGACGCCCCATGGACTAGAACTCCTCGGTTCGTACCCGACTGCCCAACATTAGCGCAGCATCTGAACACATCGCCCCTTTAGCAAGCTGCGCGCCACAGCGGCGGACGCAGCAAGCGGCGAGCGCTATACCGACGTAACAACCTTTCAATAAACCAGATAGGTGATGCCTAGCAAATTCCCGGTCTCGCCTGCCATAAGCACGGCGTCCCTTCCGGTGGTCCTGATGCCAAGATGCCGCGCTTGCGTGCACAAGATTTAGGCATATGGAGCACTGGTCCCTGTACCGCTAGTCGTGGTGCATGCCAGAACTGCTGCGCGGACCCCGCGACGCCGAACGGCAGCCTCGTGCCAACGGGTAACGGCCCTGCCGTGGTCCCACCAGCTTTGCCCCAGGGGCCGACAGAAGGTGTACGGTCGCTAGTCCCGAATCGGCCATTCGGCCCGCCTGAGAACGGTCACGGGCAGCGAGGCATTGCGCAATCGAGACGATCGCTCGCTCGGACTTGGGCAAGATGGGGGCAGAGCGGGCCGCGGAGAATGAAACAGCCCGGCTCGACCACCCGGGGGCCTCCTAGCGGTTCGCGGCAAGCCTGTGCCCGCGGCCGCGACGCCGCAAGCCGCGGCAGCCAATACATGATGCCGCCATACGACCCGTGCGACACTCAAGCCGAGCTACCGGAGCTGCCCGACCGATGGGCTACCCCCTGGTGGCAGCACCTCGCTGCTGTGGCACGCTCGCTGCTATACCCGAACCGCTGTACCGTCTGCAGCGCATGGCTTGCCGAGGAGCCGGCTCCGATGTGTTGGCGCTGCCTTCAGAGCATCAGCGCCCGAGACCGGGGCTGTTGCCTGCGCTGTGGCATGCCTGCGGGTTCCGTGGGTAGCGTAGCAGGACACGGCTGCAGCTGGTGCCGTTCGGCAACCTACCCGTTTGACGCGTGCGTTGCCGCCGTACGGTACGAGGAACCGGTGCGTGGTTTGATCCTTCGGTTCAAACGCGCCGAGGCTGCCTATCTGGCACGGCCCCTTGCATGGTTGCTGTGCTACCAGCGGGGTGCCCTGTTGGAACGCTGGTCAATCGACGTGGCCGTTCCGGTGCCGCGTCACTGGAGGCGTCGCCTGTGGATGGGCCACAACCACGTGGCGGTGCTCGCCGACGAGCTGAACCGGCTGCTCGGGTACCCGTTTCAGGTCGCAGCGCGTGCCGTGTACCGTCGACGGAGCACCCGGACCCATCGGGGCATGGGACCGAAGCAGCGCCGGGCGAACGTCGCGGGCGCGTTCGCCATCGCTGACTGCTCAGTGCTGTGCGGTCGTCGCGTGCTGCTGATTGACGATGTCATGACGACCGGTGCGACGCTCAGCGAGATGGCACGGGTGATACGGCGAGCAAAGCCGGCAGGGCTGTATGCCGCGGTCCTTGCGCGTGCTCGTGCCGTTGCTGACCAGGATCGGCCGAGCACCCCGCGGCGTGCGGGCAACATCGGGCGGTGAGGCCCCCCAACCCGTGTACACGGCACCGCCTCCGCCGGCATGCTAGCCCTTTAGCAGTACTGGCTCGTCGAAACAACTCAGGCCCACGACATCCGCTGGCGTTAGCTCTGAGGCGTTGACCGACTCGGGGATGACGCCCGCGATCTGCAGCGCGCGGGCGACCAGCTCAGAACAGAACAGCGCGGAGAAGTCCGGCTCGTTTTCCAGGCCCAGGGCGTCGAGCAGGTCGAACCCGGCGCCAATGGCCTGGACCAGATCGTAAGGCACGCGCTGACAGTGAGTCTGGCGAAGCCAGGCTTCCATCTTGCGCTGAGCGGCAGGCTTAAGCGGCTCGCGTAGCGGCACCCACCAGACCTTGCCCTCGTAAGCCGACACGCGCTGTGACGCGAAATGCAACTGCACGCCCTTGTGAACCGACCGCGTCACGGCATCGGGCAGGTCAACCAGGGTGGTGCTTTCGATCAGCAGAACGCTCGGGCCGAACCCGCCCGGGAGCCGGGCGCGCCAGAGCAACGCGACGTGAGAGTACGGTGAGCGGGTTGCCCAGCGAACGATCCGTGACGTCCTGCTCTTGCCGGAAAAGGCCAACACGTCGCCCGTCTTCATCCGTGGTCGATGCAGTTCGTACTGTCGGCACCCCCCCGGGCGGCGGTAACTCCGCAGGCGCACCATGATGCTTCCCCCGTCGTTGCCGTCGCACTCTGGCCTCGGAACGCTACGGAACGTGCAACGCAACCGCCGCCCGTTCCCGGTTCCGCGCGGCCTCAGCGACTACCGCCCGGTATAGCTCTGCCATCGCTTCTGTCACGGCCGTCCAGCTGTACCGCGCCGCCTGTCGGCGAGCGTATTCAGCCAGCCGGCGACGCATCGACTCGTCTCTGAGAAGCTCCGCCAGTCGGCTGCGCAGGTGAGCAACGTCACCGCACCGGAACTGTCCGGCCTTATCTGCGATCACCGCGGCATTCTCCGGAATGTCGCTCACCAGGCAGGGCAGTCCGTGGTGCAGCGCTTCCAGTAACGCCAGCGACATCCCCTCAATCAAGCTCGGCAGGACGAACAGGCCGGCATGGTGGTAGAGTTCGGCCAGTAACTTCTTGTCCGCCGGGCCCACGAACAGAACCCGCTCGTCCGCCAGCGCTCGCAGCGACCGTTCGTACCCGTCCTCATACATGCTGCCGCCGGCTATGACCAGCCGCCAATCGGTCGGCACTCCTCGGAAGGCTTCCAACAGCAGATGGATCCCCTTTTCGGGCACGAGCCGTGTCACAACCAAGATGAACCGGCCCGGCACCAGCCGCCAACGCGCTATTTGTTCCGGTGGTCGGTACGGGAACGCGGAAGCGGCGTTTGGGACGAAGGTCGGTGTAATCCCGTAAGTGTGCTCGAAATACTCTACCAGCGCCGGTGACGCGACCACAATGCGATGTGCAAACCGACATGCCGTCCACTCCCCCGCGCGCAGCGCCCGCCTGGCGAGTGCCCCCCACTTGGCCCGCCGCCAGTCCAGCCCCTGGACGCTGACCACCACGGGCAGGCGGAGCAGCCGCAGAAGCGGGGTAACCAGGGCAGGTCCAAGGCAATGCACATGCACGATGTCAACGGGCTGCCTCGTGGCAAGATCGGCCACAGAGGCAAGCACATGACTGATCGTATCCAGATGCTTAGTCGGCACGGATGGCAGCACCACCCGGTGCACACCGGCCGGTGGACGATAGCCGCGGGCCCCCCTGATGTACCAGGGCCGGCTGTAAACCACGGTCTCGATGCCATGGTTGGGGAGCCGCGCCGCCAGCTCCTCCACGTACCGTTCCACACCGCCCAGCGATGCGGGAATCCCTTTCTGGCCAACCATTGCAACGAGCATGCCGTTATCCCGCCAAATTCGTCAGTATGCTCCTTTGCCGGACAGCACTGCCCAGGGCGTCTTCAGCAGGATCTTCACATCGAGCCAAAGACTCTGGCGCGCGACGTACTCCAGATCCAGCTCCACCCAGCGTTCGAACGGCAAATCCGCGCGACCACTCACCTGCCACAACCCTGTCAGGCCGGGCTTCACCGAGAGCCGCTCCAGCTGCCATGGCTCGTACTGCAGCACCTCCTTCGGTACCGGTGGCCGAGGCCCCACGAGGCTCATATCGCCCTTGAGCACGTTGAATAGCTGGGGCAGTTCATCCAGCGAGAATTTCCGCAAGAAGCGGCCAAAACGCGTCACCCGCGGATCACGCCGGTTCTTGAATACCGGTCCGTCGAGCTCGTTCTTCACCCGGTCCTGGAGGGCCTCGGCATTGGGCACCATAGTCCGGAACTTGTAGAGCGTGAACAGCCGCCCCCCTTCGCCGACCCGGATCTGCCGGAAAATCGGTCTGCCACGTGTCGTCACCATCAGAATCAGCCAGATGACCACTAGAAGCGGTGAGAACAAAACGAGCAGAACGAACGCCCCGATCACGTCCAACAGCCGCTTGGCCCGCTGGTAAAACCGCGTGCGGTTGCCGCGAAGCCGAACCGATACAAGCGGCGCTGTAGCGGTGCCAGCCCCGATATGTTCAAGTGCCTCGATGACCTCGTCGACTGCGCGAGTCGCCAGCGGCAGTTCTTCGGCACGGATCCGGCGCCGTTCCAGAACCGACGTGCTCTGACTCATCCCTCTCCCCGCTTACGAGTACCTGAACCGCGTCTGGAATTGCAAGTCCGGTTCGATGAACTGGTTTGTCAAACATAGCTTGCCATCGGCAGGGCGGCGTGCCGAGCGACCAGGCGTAGCCACATCGGTAGCCTGCGACCGCCCAGCTCCCACCAATCGGTCCCTCCAGAACCAGCACCGGTAGCCGATCACCAGAGAACCCGGCAACGGCGGAGGCAGGTCACCGCGAGCGCTGGCATAGTTGGATAAGGGCAACTCTGGTTTCGAGGGTTTTTTCTTGCCGCGTCGATCCAAGACGAGCCGCCGGTTTCTAGCGTCCGTTGCCATAGCGACTGCCGGCCTGATCGCCGGCCGCGCCGTCGGTCTGGTGAGGTCGTTCCTATTCGTGCTCCTGCTGCCACCGGAGGAGTTGGGCCGGTGGGGCATCGCGTACGGCACCCTTCCGCTGATCGCGTGGGTCCTGGGGCTGGGTCTGCCGGCAGCTCTGGCCCGTTATGGTCCGGCACTGGACGGCGACAGCATGCGTCATCTCCTTCGCCGCGTGTCGCTGTGCACTCTGGCGTGTGGCGTAGTGGCGCTGGCCGTGGCGATCCCGGCGCGAAGCTTGCTGGCAGCAGGCTGCTTTGGAAGTCCTCGCTACGCTGCAGACGCGCTGCTGCTGGTCTGCAGTGCCGTGCTGGCAAGCTGGCTCAATCTGGCACACGGACTGTTTCAGGGGCGCAGACGCTTCGGTACCGATACGGCTCTGCAGCTCCTGTACACGTGCCTCTTTGCTGCCGGTTCGCTCATAGCGCTGACAGTTGTGCGGGCAACGGCGACCGTCGCTCTGGCAGTGCACGTGCTAGCGACGGCCGCGGTGCTGACCGGAGCGGTGTTGATCGTGCTAAGGCTGCCAGCGGAGGCGGAGCTACAAGCAGCAGGCAGAACGCTGCCTTCGTTTCGCCGTTTGTTGTGGTTTTCCCTCGGTCTTTGTGTGGGGGGGCTGGTCGAGGACGTCTGGCCGCTGGTCGATCGCTACGTGGCGTTGCACATGATGCCGGGCTCCCTGGCGGCGCGGCAAAGTGCTCTGGGCCATTACCAGATTGCCCTGACAATCGCCTCGCCGTTGGTTCTTATGCTCGGCGCGCTCGGTATCGTGCTCGTTCCCTACGCTGCGCAAGCGTTCGACCGAGATGGCTCTCCTGCGGCGGACCGCAAGGTCGGTGTCGTGCTGCGGTTCTCGGCCGTAGCCTTCTTCGTTAGCGGTGCACTTCTGCTGCAGCTTGCCCCTCTGCTACTGACCTCAGTCCTGCACGACAAGGGGGAATTGTGGCAGGCGATTCTGCCGTTCTGCCTAGCCGCCGGCGGCCTGGTTGGTCTCCAGCACGTGTACAAGACAGCCTATGTGTGTCGGGAGCAGGCATGGCGGCTGGTGGCCATCTGGCTCGTAATGGCCATGGTCAACACGCTGTTGAGTGCTTACCTCGTGCGGTATGCGTTGTTGCCCGGCGCGGCGGCAGCGAGCGTGCTGACCGGTGTCCTCGGCTCGCTGCTCATGGCCTCCGTGTTGCACGGCAGCGTCCACGTCGCCTGGCGCCGTGACCTACTGGCCCTTGTACTGCCCGCCTTCCTGGCCCTACCGGACGAGGTGCTCATGTGGCTTCTGGTCGGGCTGGTGGCCATTCTAGTTGCCACCGATTGGCTGTTCGACGACCAGGACCGGCAGCTCTTGCGTGCGTTGCTGTGTAAGCTACGCTTCAGTGGACAACAGCTGGCCGCCGAGAAGTCCCGGAGCAGCAGCGGCCCGGTGCCAATTACGGAGCATCTCTGAAGGAATTCGGGTCGCGTGTGCCGGCCGGCGTGTCCGTAGATTCACGTTCCCAGGCACTGACCGTGTTCAGACCGTTGCACTTTCTGCAAAGGGCAGCGTCGTGAGGCTAGTGGCAGATCAGAGGCGTGGCGGCAGTCATTTCGACGCCGGTTCCGTCGGCCAGATTCGCGTGACGTTTCTGTTCACGAGTCTGGTCGTTGGGGGCGCAGAGAGGATCGGCTCTCAGGTAGTGGGCCGGCTGGACCGCCGCAGGTTCCAGCCCTCCGTGGTTTGCCTGAAGCAGCTCGGCATCCTAGGCGAGGAGCTGGTGGCGGCAACTGCGGTCCCGGTCCGGTTCGGGCTAAAGCGGCACCGGTTCGATGCCACGGTTACGTGGCGACTGAACCAGACATTGCGCGCGCTACGGCCCCATGTGCTGTGCATGTTCGGTTCGGGGGGGGACCGCTCCTTCTGGGGGCGGCTTGCTGCTTGTTGGGCCAATGTCCCGGTTCGTATCTGCTGCCCACACGCCATGGGCAGCTACGAACCCTGGGAACCGTACAACCGCTTGCTTAACGCCGTCACGGACGCGTTCGTTGCGATCAGCCCCCGGCACCGGCAGTACCTGATTGAGGAAGCTCATCTGCCGGCAGCCAAGGTCACCGTGATCGAAAACGGAGTTGATCTGGCCACGTACCGGCCGGGGCCACGAAGCGGCCTGCTGGGCCCGGACACCGGCCGACCACGCGTCGGACTGGTCGCCGTGCTACGCCCCGAGAAGGACGTGGCCACCTGGCTGCACACCGTGAAGCTGCTCACGGAGCGGGGCGTGGCGGCCGAGTACTTCGTCGTGGGCGACGGTCCACAACGGCAACAACTGCAACAGCTCGCAGCCCGACTGGGCATTGCCGACCGGGTGCGGTTCGTAGGGCTGCAGCAGGACATGCCTGCGGTTTACCGCGATCTGGACATCTGTGTGCTGACGTCACGGTTCGAGGTGTTGCCGTGCACGCTAATGGAAGCAATGGCCTGTGGCAAGCCAGTGGTGGCCACCCGGGTGGGTGCCGTCGAGGATCTGGTCTGCGATGGCAGGACGGGCCTGCTCGCCGAAGCGGGCGACGCGGGCGGGCTGGCAGCCGCGGTTGAGCGGTTGGCGGTGAACGCGGAGCTGAGGCAGATCATGGGCCGGACAGCCCGAGAGCACGTCGAAAAACACTTTGACTTAGATCGAATGGTTCGTCGGTTCGAAGCATTGTTCGCGTCGCTGCTGGAACGAAAGGCGCTTCGGTAGCGGCAGGAGCAGACCGACGCTGGAAGTCTAAAGGGGGGGAGGTATGTGGCGGATTGCAACGGTTCGGAGTGGTTGACGACCGTATGGTCCGAGGGGGAATGATCGACTGCACCGGACGTATCTTGCGGGCGGACGGTGCGCGGGGGACACCGTCCGCCCTGCCACCGTCCGGGATCCAGTTTCTGACGGGGGGACCACGCGGATCATGTCGCGTTGTTGGTTGGCAGGCTATACAAACTGGACGCGTGCGCTGCTGCGCCGAGCCGCGGCCCTGTTCTGGTACTACAGCGGCGCGTTCGCCCTCTGGGCCCGTTGGCGTGCGAAGCACGGTCCTGCAGCGCTGCTGGTTCCGATGTATCACCGGATCCGCACCGGTTGCGACCGCACGAAACCGCCGATCCTGGCCATCGAACGCGGCACTCGGTGGTCTTATTTCGTGCAACACGTCGGCGTATACCGTCGCTATGGCACGTTGACCACCGCCGGAGCCGGTGCGGCGTGGCTGGCATCGCCGCGGGCGCAGGGCGTACGCGTGGCCGTTACGTTCGACGATGCCTACCGGGATATCTTGCCTGCGGTTCGGTGGCTGCTAGCGCAAGGTGCCCACTGCACGGTGTACCCGGTGGTGGAAGCGGCAGGTGGCCGGTTGGTACTGTGGTGGGACCAGTTGGCAGCGCTTGCGCGCGACCACTGGCCGAGCTGCGAGGCTGCCCGGCGCCTTCCCCCGGTCGTCGACGCACTGATCCGCTGTAACGCAGCTCAACGGCAGCGGGCCCTCCATGCCCTGTTCGGCAGGCAGACCGATCGCCACATTGACCACCCGGAGCAGCTCTACCTGACGGTCCACGAACTCCGGGACCTTAGCAAAGCGGGCATTGAGGTTGGCGGCCATACGGCAACCCACGTCAGCTTGCCGTTCGAGCACCAGGCAGTGGTGCGTCGCGAACTGGCTCGTTCGCTCCGGTTCGCAAGACAGCTTTCGGAACGGACGCTCGTGAGCCTGGCGTATCCGAACGGGCTTCACAGTCCGACCACGCGTGCCTGTGCCCGATCGCTCGGTTTCTGCGCTGCGGTCACAACGGATCCCGGAGCGAACGCGGCGGGAGCCGACCCGTTTCGGCTTCGTCGGATCCCCGTCGGTGACGAACCGGGTTACGTGGTGGCACTGCAGGTAACGTTCTACGACCTGCGCGACGTCGTACTACCGTGGCTGCTTCACCAAGTTCGCAGTCTGCTGGTGGGACGTCCGGCCGCAACGGTGGAACGGGCGTCGCAGCCGTCGTCAGCGGCAGCCAGGAGACAGCCAAGCTATGCAAGCTGAGCTTCATCTGAATCGAACAAGCCTTCGAGCACTAAAGGCCGACTGGGACCGCCTCTGGCAGCTGACCGAGAATGCCGGCCCCTTCACCAGCTGGGACTGGGCCTGGCACTGGTACAGCGCCTACGCTGCCGTGGCCACACCGGTGGTGGTTACCGTGAAGGAAGCGGATCGGATTGTTGGCATCGCGCCGCTGGCCCGCACACGACCGGGCAAGCTGCTCTTCGTGGGGGGGATTGAAACGTGGCCCGAGTATGCCACCTTTCTGGCCCATCCGGCCGACATCCCTGCGGTGACCGCAGCCGTTCTGGCAAAGCTCTGGCAAGCACCCGGCATACGATGGTGGCTGCTGGAACTACCCCACGTGGTTGCGCTCGGTGGTTTTGCGAGGACGGTAGGGAGCCTAGCAGGCACCAACGGCGTTTCCTGGCCTGCGGGTCACACGTGGCAGATCGCATTGCCCGATACCTGGGATGAGTACCTGCGGTCGATCACCAAGAACCGCCGGAGCTCGATCCGGCGGCTGCTGAAGCGGAACCGCAGCATTTCCATCCGGTCCGTTAGCGATGGCGTACCTTTCGACCGAGCGTGGCACGAGTTGGTAAGCTTGCATCAGAGGCGATGGCAGTCGGAAGGGAAGCCGGGCTGCTTCTCCTCGGAGCGGTTCCACGCCTTCCATCGCGCGCTGGCCGAGAAGTGGGTAGGCCAGGGGCGGGCCGACATCACGCTGGCGTACGACGGCGACAGGGCAGTTGCTGCCGACTATCTGTTCGTCTTCGGCGACCGCTGGTACGGCTACCAGGCCGGTTTCGACCCGGCATATCGTCGGCAGGGCACGGGTATGTTCCTCTTTGTGGAGCTGCTGCGTCGGGCGTGCGCGGCTGGTGTGACGGCAGTGGACATGCTCAGCGGCGATCAGGAGTACAAGGTGCGATTCGCGACCCACCGCTGCGCAATCGTGGACTACTGGCTGTCCGGCCCGGGCTGGGTGAGCGAAGTCGCATACCTGACGCGCAAGAGTTGGCGTGCCGCGTGCCGCGCGGTGCGGCGCGGGCTGGAAGCGGTGCGACAGTCCGCCGGAAGCAGGTGCTAGCGGGGGCGGGCAATGGCTGGATCGGCCGGGTCAGCACTCGAGGAGTCACCTGCACGTTCAGCGGCGGAAGAAACCGCGGCGGCTGCGCGTGAACGGGGGTCGATCCCGATCGCCTTCACCACGCTCCCGCTCTTCCCGCTCACGCCGCTCGCGCTCCTCGCGCGACCGCTGGCGACGCTCTTCGCTCAGCCCCTGCAGCCCGAGAAGCGCCTCCTTGATCTGGCTCGGCGTCGCGTTCCGCACGGCAATCACGCGCACGACCTCCTGCTGCTGGGAGGCAAGCGCCGCCTGGTCCAGCGTGCGCACCAGTTGTTCGATCTCCTCGAACAGCGGTTCCGGACAGGAGACGATGATCGAATTCGACGTCGGATCGACTCCTATAGCCAGTTGCTGGCGTGGCGTGCCGCCTCGCGACGAACGCGATGAGCGGCTGCCGAAGAAGCCAAAGAAACCGAACCGCGGCCCGGAAGGTTGCGGTGACGTACGTCCGGCGGCCATGTACTGGCCATAGACGTCGCGGATCACCTGAGCGATCTCTTCCGCGTCGCCATAGCTAACCGGGATGATCCGCGGCCGGGCGGTCGCCGAATCAAGTGGCAGATCGGGCCGGTCCAGCACCTGCTCGATGAGCTGCCGCGCCCGTTCAACCTCGGTCATGCTGCCGGTCAGAATGATCGAGTTGGTCCGCGTCTCTGCCACGATCCGCAGCCTTGGTTCCTCCTCTTCCCGGAAGCCGAAGAAAAAGAACGGGAACACGGGGCGTTGCTCGGTATCGGTCAGCAACTCACGCAGCGTCTCGGCCACTTGCGTGGCATCGGCGTAGCGCAGCGGAACAACAACGAACTGTGGTCCGGCAGCCTGTTGCGTCAGCGCTTGCAGCACCTGGTACGCCTCCTCTAGTGCGGCCGGATCATCCGAGGCGATCACGATACCGTTGGGGCCGGGGTAGATGACCACGCTGGGGGCCTGCGTCTGTGGCTGCTGTGTACTGCCCTGGGAGTCCGCAGATTGCTGTTCCGGAGCCGATTTTGGTACAGGCGGTGTCTTCGTGCGATTGTCTTGCTGCGTGGCGGTCGCTGCGTCCCGGCCGCTGGGCTGTCGCTGTGACCGTTCGCCCTGGTAGGCGGCGAAGTGGAACCGTGGTGCGGTCTGATGGCGGGCGGCATCGGGAAGCTGCCTGTCGGAGCCTTCCCCGTTCGGTTGCGTTGTCGGGGGCCGTCGCTCCTCGTCGGGCGGAACGGCCTGTGGGGCACCGAGTCGCGGTCGCCGTCGCTCCGCTGGCATGATCACCTTGATCGGGTTGGGGCGACGCCAGACGCGACGGAGTTGTTCGGCAAGCTCGCGCACATCAAGCCCCGGCGTCGGAAGCACCCGAATTCTTTGATCACTGCCGGACGTGGCCAGCGCGTGGTATTCGCCTAGGGAGGCGAGCACGCGGCGAATGTCCTCGATCTGAGCCTTCGACGCGCGGACCACGAGCCGGTTGCGTGCCGTGTCAGCCTGGATGCGCGGCTGACCGGGCCGAATGATGGGACGGCCGCGGAAATCGCGCTGTCCGGAGCTGTACAGTTCATCGAGCAACTCGGCGACGGCGGACGCATCCAGCTGCGTAAGCTGAATGACGGCCACCTCTCGCTCGCCCCGCTCGAACTCCTCCACAAGCTGCCGGATCCGGGCCTGCTCGGCCGGCGGGGCAATGGCAACGACGGCGTTGTTGGTTTCATCCGCCGAGAAGCGGACGGACGGGTTATTCTCGTAGATCACGCGGAGTGCCTCGACAAGGCTACTGGCATCACCGTCGGCCAGTCGGTAGACCCTCATCTGCGGCGTCTGGACCTCCTCGGACAACTGTTCGCGCGGCACGTCCACCATCTCGACAACCTGCGCCACCTGTGCCAGCTTCTCCGGCGGGGCGGCCACGAAGAGCGTGTTCGTATACTCGTCCACGCTGGTTGCTACCCCCTGAGGCTGCTGGGGGGCGGCCTGCGGCTGTGGTGGCTGCTGCGGTCCTGGCGGCATCGGCGGACCACCGTCACCGCGGCCGAAGCGTGACGCGAAGAACCGGCGCATCCGCTCACGGAACTCCTCGCGCGGATCGCGTCGCCGCTGCGACGCAGTCGCCGTGCTACTGGCCTGGCGCGGCGGTAGGCCGAGCAGATCACGCACGATCGCCTCGACCGTACGAGCGGAAGCGTACTTGAGCTGGAAGGCGCGGAACTTCACCTGCACGGAATGCTCGCCAGTAGCCAGCTCCTTCAAGAAGTCGCGGATCGCGCGGGCATGCTGTGCCTGGTCCGTCACCAACAGCGCGTTGATGCTTTTTAGCGCGGTCACGCGCCCGTATTCGCTCTTCAGGTACTCGATCTCCTTGGCCGCTTCCTCGGCGTCCACCCCCTCAACCGGCAGGATCACGCTGATAAACTCAGCAGCCCCCCTCTTGTCGAGCTCTTCCACACTAACTCGCGGGATAAGGTCCGCGGGGATACCTTCTTCGGTGGAGATGACCTTCAGGAAGTTGCCCTTACGCACCAGGTAATAGCCCTGGGGGATGAGAGCCTCGTTGAGGATATCCATTGCTTCGGCCAGAGTGTACTTGTTCGGGTCACGGATGTAGCTAAACGTGCCTGTCGGCTTGCTCTCCATCTGGAGCGCGAGCCCCGAAACCTCCGCGAACCACCGGAGCACTTGGTCCCAGGGGGCGGCTACAAACTGGAACTGAATGACCCGCTCGTCCGGCCCAATCGGCCTGGTCCGCCGGGGTGCCGGCGGGATGACGCTCTGCGCCGGCACCTGGCCGTGCGAAGCGTCCGAGGACGAGGGCCGCTGTTGCCTGGCCTGGTCGTCCGGCTGAGCCGGCTTGGGCTGCGCTGCGCCGGAGACCGCTTCCTTCTGGGGCGTTTCAGCAGGTGTCTGCCGAAGTGGCGCTTGCGCCCAGAGTCCCGAGCAGAGAAAGGCAACGATGGCACCTAGTGTCACGGCGTTCATGGTTTGCTCTCCGGGTGCCGGGGCACCGGACGGGCTGGCCAGCTGTTTAATTGTCGTCACTTGCTGCTACCGGTAGCAACCGGGCAGACTCGGCACCTGCCCTATTCTGACCAGCCTGCGCGTCCTCTACAGGTCGCATATTCGCCAGGTTCTCTCCGAGCAGGATGCGATAGCGCCGACCGCCACTCTCAAAGGTAACCCCTTCCTCAGCCACCATGATCACCCGTCCCTGCACGCCGGCCACGTCCAGTGTGTCGCCGGCACGAAGTCGGTACGTTTGATTAGCCAACCGGTCGTACAGCCACGCCTCGCACTCAGGTCCGATCGCCACGCAGCCAACCAGGTAGACGAATTGACGAGGATCCACCGCTGGCTCTTCCGGTTCGGTCGGCTGCTCAGGCTCGGTTCTCGGGGGCCGATACGGGGCGAAGATGTTGCGGGAAACAATTCCGGTAAGCAACTCCTCAGGCAGTGGGTTACCTATTGAACCTTCTCCCCCCTCGCGGGGCTCAATCTCGGCCACCCCCCCTTCTGAACCATCGTTCAGCGATATCGCTTCCACGCGCAGTTCCACATCGAGCAGCTCGCCATCGTCCCGTCTGCGCAGCGATAGTTGCCGGATCTGGTGCAGAACGTCCACGCTGTAGAAGTACCTCAGCAGGCGAACCACCGTCTCCAACGACCCGCGTCCCCGTACGGTAAACGGGTAGCGCACAAGCGTGCTTCCTTGTGGCGCCGGCGGCATCGTGTTCACGGCCGGGTCTTCCAACCCGACTTCGTTAACGAGGCGGAGCAGGAATTCGTGATAGATGCTTTGCGCCTTGCGTGGGTCGGACGGCAGGCTGAGTTGCTGCCATTGCTGGAGCTGTTCCTGCTGCTGCAGCACCTGGCGTCGCTGGAGCTTCTTGCGCCGGATGGTGTTCTGCAGGGCAGCCAGCTGCTCGTTGCGCTCGCGCAGCGGTTGCAGGGCCAACCACTGGACGGCCGCATACAGCAGATAGCCGCCCAGGATCAGCAACACAATCGTCAGCAACCGCTGTTCACGGGGGTTCAGCATCGTCAGGACTCACGTTGCCGCCGGAACCGGGTTCGCACCGCGTCACGGGGCTGCGTACCCGGTTGGTCACGAAGCAGGGTCAGCTCACTTTCAAAGTGCCACGGGTAGTCCGTTCGGCGCGGAACACGCTGCACACCTCCCCGAGGTCTTGCCCGGAACACGTTCCCTTGATTCAGACGGGCATGAAACGCCGCCACTGCCCGCGGCGACTTGGCGTACCCCTCGACCACCATTGTAATCTCGCCTTTCTCCGTACGGCGCAGACTAAGCGACTGGAGATACAGCTCGCTGGTGTCGGGGAACTCGGCCGTCAGTTTGGCCAAGATCTCCAGCACGGTTGCCTCGCGCAGCGGCGCGTTACCGACCCAAGCGGCAACCGCATGGTACTTCTTCGTGAACGGTGCCGCCGACTGTAGAAAGCGATCGAGCTGCCGCTCCTGCGCCCGGTACAGCTCAAGCTGTGCCTCCAGGCCTCGCAGATTCCACTGGGACCACGCGCCAAGAAGCACCAGCCCCGCCGCCAGCACGGCACCGCCAACCAGCACCGGACGCGGCACCGGCGTCCGCCGCTTTAGGGGCAGTTTCGGACGGGCCAGGTCGACCGTTTCGGTCGCCTGCCCCCGAAGCAGAGCCGCCAAGGCGGCCCACTCGCCGGGCGCCTTCGAGACCGTCGCTTCAGCTTCGCTGGCAAGGCGGATGCCGGCAAATGGGTCATAGGAGAACGCCTGCATGGCCAACCGCTGGGCGACCGCCGCCAGCTCGTCGGCCAGCGCAGCGGGTCCCGGATAGACCAGCGCGAAGCTCACACCGCCGAGCCGCTGTTCTGCAGCGAGCCTCGTGCGCCGCAGCTCGCGGTGAAGCAACTCCGAGTGGGCTGCTGCACCGGTGAGCCGAACGCCCCGAACCAGAACCGGCTTCCCTTCGTGGAGCACAGCACATTCGCACGCGTCCGGCAAGGGATGCACGCACAGGATGGTCTTCTCTGGCACGAGTCCGCGGCTGGCCAGCTCGCCAAGTCGCGCCGATAGCAACGGCCGGAAGAAGACATGCGCCAGTTCCGCTCCGACTCCCTCGGCTATCTCCGTCAACTGGCGCCAGAGCTCATCGTCCGTGTAGACGACCAGTGCCGTGAGCGCCTGGTCCCGAGTGGGTGGCGTGATGCAGTAGTCCAGGTGGGCCTTTTCAGGAGCGAGACCTAACTCGCGGATTGCCTGAAAGCGCACCAGCCCCGGCAGCTCCTCCTCGGGGGCCGCCGGCACCGTCAGTTCATGCACGCCAACGGCCGCTCGACCGAGCGTCACAACCAGGCGGGCCAACGGGCGCTCGCCGGCCAGGAGCCGCACGATCCTGGTGGCTTCCGCTGCCCATCGTTCGGCGTCGGCCGTCACCTCGCCTGCCACAAGCAGTTCCGGCGAGCGGCGTCCGCGCAGCAGCGCGACCCGGAGCCGCTGGCCGTCCCACTCGATGTAGGCATCCAGCTTCTGAGTCGTCTTGGGCCAGTTCACGTTACCCCCTGTTTGGTATCACCGCGCTGCAATCGCCCCCGTCTCAACAAGGCTCCGCGCATCGATTCCGCGGCCGGCCCTCGTCAGGTCCAGCCACCACAGCACGCGCGGCACCGCGCCAGTAACGTCAACGACGGCTTCCACCCTGGCCTGAGTCGGTTCGCCGGCAAAGAAGCCGATCGCCTGCACGCGATACACGAAGCTCCGCCCGGTCAGGTACCGCTCGTAGCGACGAAACTCTTCGGGAGTCAGCACACCGGAACTCAGCAGCCACGCCAGCCCATCTTCAGCGGCCGAGCCGCCTAGTTCGGCCCCAGCCGGCCGGCCGGTCAAGATCAGGTCCGCAATCGATTCGGTCATTCCGGGAACCATCAGGAGGCTAATCCGGCTGGCGGTGTTGACGTTGATCAGACCTTCAAACCGCTTCTGGTCAGCGCGCGTGGTCGTGCGGTCCAGCAGCACGGGTAACAGTTCCTCGAGTGTCTCGCTGGTCAGCGGGCTTTCCAGACGTTCGGTGCGCGGTTGTCCATCGGGGCCGCGCTCCGCCAGGCGTGCCTCCACTTCCGCGTCGATCAAGTCCGCAATCGATTCGATCCGGACCTGCGGACCGCCCGAAGCATCCAACCCAGCCAGTTCCTGTACTTCCTCCTCTGCCTCTTGCTCACCGGTTGCCTCCGCTTCGTTCGTGCCCGGCGCAGCGCGCACACCGCCGCCTGTCGGCCCAGCCTCCCCGCTCGGCTCGCCGGCGTCACCGGTCGCCGGCGGCTGTTGCTGTTGTCCTGAACCGGCCGGTCCGAACAGCCGATAGGCCACCACAAAGCGTGCAAGCTCTTCGTCGAACTCGGCAACAACCAGATCGTACAGGGCCTCCAGATCGTCCTGGTTCAGATCGATCCGTGGCTCGCCGTACGCATCTACATTCGGCTCAGTGGTATACAGCGTTACGAAACCGTACAGACCGCGGTCCAGGTAGCCGTCGCCGTCGTCGAACGGGTAACTGGTAGTACCGTCGTTTTCATTCCAATCGAGCACACGGTCAAAGTCGGCATCTTCGCCGAACAGTACTCTGGGCGTCACGCCGCGTACCAGCAACAGTTCGCCAATGGACGCGACTGGCCCGTTGCGCGGACTGTATGGCGGGTTGAGGCCCTCGTAGTAGTCGGCTTCGGCCCCGTCGGGTCGCGGTTCGTCGTCGGGGTCAAGCCAGTCGAAGATGGCATCCGCCACGTCCGGATCGATCTGCTCCAGGTACAGCAGTGGGTTGTCCGGCCGCTGCTGGTCACCTTCACCCGCACCACTGGTGTTCTCTCCCTCCGGCTCGTCCCCGCCCTGCTGCTGGGATGTGTCCGCACCGTCCGAGCTGGCGTACCACTGGGTGGCAAGCACGTTAAGGTTCGGTCGAGCGGCTTCGTCCGTGATGCCGTAACGCAACTGGGCAAGACTGGTGCCACTTTCGTCGGGAGCCACGCACACGAAGTAGGGTGTGTCTGGCTCGACCACGCTGGTAAACGACAGCGGCATCGGCTCAAACGTGGCCGGGTCGTCCAGGGAGGCAGTGCCAAGCAGCCCCTGTAGCTTCAGATCAAGCAAGTATGCCTTGACGTACTCGATCGCGGACTCGGCTGCCATGCGGGCCTGCAGTTGCCGACCGCGATTCTGGACCGCCCGTGCCTCAGTGCTCATCAGGTAGGACAGCGAGTAGGCGCCGAGCGCGAGCATGGCGATCAGAATCAGGACCGCCATGAGGATCAAGCCGCTCCGGGTGCGCTGTCGGGCGCGGCCGTTGGACGGTCGAGTTGTGTTCGCAGTGCCTCTCGAGCTCACAGTGTTCAGAAACCCGCACCGGCGGTGCTGAGTGCGTCGAGCAGTTCGGCGTCTGCTACCGGCACGGTAATCACCTTGCGAAACACGTCACTGCCGGCCGGGATGCCGTATCGCTGGGCAAGCGGGCTGAGCTGATCGTCGACCCGCCCGATCTCCGCAGGCGGCTGAACCCCGAGCACCACCTCAACGGCCAGCGGCGGCGGGCCAGGCTCCGTGTCACCGCCCCACTCCGTCAGCCACTCGTAGCCGTCCGTGTAGCTGAACTGCACGAAGGTGACGTGGTCCAGCAGCCGGCGGTAATGCGGGTAAGCAGCCGGGTCTAGGGGCAGTTCGTCCGCCAGCGTCTCGAAGCCGGCCGGTACAACGCCACGCCACAGCGCGTAGCCCGTGGCCCCGTCCTGGTAGGTCACCGGCTCGATAAAGTACGTGACGCGGTACACCGCAGGCCGCGGCAGAAGCATGCCCTGACTGGCCAAGGCATCGGCCAGATCGAGATCGGAGGGTAGAAGGGTACGGTACAGGACGAGCGTGTCCTCGGCCCCCCAGAGACCGTACGGCACGCCAGCGCTCGTGGTGCTATCGTCCGACCCGCTCGCCCCTTCCCCACCGGAGTCAAGCTGATCGCCATTTGCTCCCCCTTGGAAGCTGTCTGACAGCACTGCCCCAATCTGCTCCTCAAGTCCAGGCGGTGGGGCGATGATGTGCTTGACGTCGTCTTCGATGAGCTGCAGAACGGCCGCGACGCGTTGGCTGTAGCCTGTTTCCACTGGGCCGCGATCCGCCATGCGCAGGTGGATTCGGGCTGCGACGTAGACGGTCATGATGAGGGCGCTGCCAATGGCCAGCGCCAGGATCAGTTCCAACAACGTGAACCCCGCGTGCCGCGACCAGCCACGGTCGAGCAGCTTGCGTGATCGGAGTCCGTACCGCCCTCTCATCGCCCCTCCCCCTCTGTAAACCCATTGGACTCGTCAGCCGTGGTCGACTCGGTGACAGAGGCCAGGTAGTCGGGGTCCAACACGTAGCGGACCAGCTCAAAGGCGACCGGCTCGCGCAGCTGAGCCAGTCGGCCGGTAGCCGACGGAGTGACGCGGACGCGTACCAGCTTCAAGCCGCTGATCGGTCCGTCGGCTACATCGAGTTCCCACTGGAAATCCGGGTCCTGCTCGAATGGCTGCGCCCCGACCACATCCAGCGGCACGGCGCCGGCAACTACCTCGGCCATCTTGCTGCCTGCCAGCTCGATGGCACGGGCGTGATAGCGGGCGTACAGCGCACTGCGGGCCGACAGCTCGACCAGCTTGCTGACCACGGCTAGGGCACCGACCAGGATGGCCAGTGCCAGGATCACCTCCAGCAGTGTGAATGCCCGCCGCGTCAGCTGCCGCCTCATTGCACCCTCCGGTCCCACCGCGGTAGCCTGCGTTGCACGGACGGTCCGGTGCCCTGCGCAGGTGCCACGGTCATGGCGTCAGAGAGAACCACCTCGCCGGTCAGTTCGTCGATCGTCACCACCACTGCCAGGTTATTCGGTCCAACCACGGTGATCACATCCCCGGTGGTCGTGCCATCGGGAAAGAGGAGCACGGCCGCGGTGCCGGAGGTTGGCAAGCCGCTCTGGCGGAGCGCTTCGGCTACGAGCGGCGAACCGCTCTGGGCGATCAGGTCCTCTTCGGGAGTCAGCAGCTGCAGCAACGGATCGCTGCTTGTCGGGGTGGAACCGGTGCCGGCAGCCTGCTGTGCCAGGCCGTTCCCGGAGGGCGTTCCGTGCACGAGTCGAAAGCCATCTTCGAACTGGAACATGTGGATGTCATACGGGTTGGCCCGGTACAGCTCGCTCAGTGTCGATTGGCCCACGGTGGCACTCAGCGCATCGAGCAGCGACTTACAGGCGGCGAACCCGTGCTGCGGACTGCCCGGCACGTACAGGAACGCATAGGGCACGCCGTGCTCGACCGCGCGGCTGCGTGCTTCGCGAATGCGTGCCCTCAATCGGTTGGCGGCCTGCTTCACCTCGTACGTGGCAAACGCCGCGTTCATCGCGGGCACGGCTAGAGCGGCCAGGATGCCCACGAGCACCAGCACGAGAATGATGTCCAGTAAGGTGAACGCTCGCCGGCTCATCGGCTCACGTCCCACTACGCACGGCCGCTTGGCATACAAGAAGGCTATCCGTTGCGGGCCCGCTCATCGCAGCCCGCTCGGATAGCCTTCCGGTTGGCCGTCACGGTCAAGGGGAACGTTACTCGCTCTGCCAGTTGGTAATGTCGTCCTCGGTACCCGACTGCCGATCGGGGCCTGCCGACCAGATATCGGGCTTGTCCTGGTTGTGCTGGCCGGGGTACTGGTAGAAGTAAGGCGTGCCCCAGGGGTCGACCAGGGCTTTGTTGGTCTCCAGGTAGGGGCCAGCCCAGTTCTTCGGGATCGGCTCTGTGGTTGGCTGCGTGATCAGCGCCTGCAGGCCCTGTTCGGTAGTGGGATACGTTCCGGCGTTTAGACGGTAGTAGTCCAGTGCACTTTCGAGCAGTTCGATCTGTGCCTTTGCCGTGTTGACCTCCTGGTGCCGCTGGATGCCGAAGAACTGAGGCGCGACGATCCCGGCCAGCAGGCCGATGATCACCAGCACCAGCAGCACTTCCAGCAGCGTGAACGCTCGACGATCGCGCCGCGCCATGGTGCTTTTCCTCCGAAACGCGTCACCACGCCCATCTAGCCCAGACCGCTCTAGAGTATTAGAGACCGCATCGCCGTTGGCCGTTCCACGCACGGCGGCGGGGCGCCGTCGGTGGCAGTTCGGTCCTGTTAGTAGACAGCGCCGTTGACCGCTGCGGCGTCTGGCTACAGCGCCGTGCCCATCTTCATCACCGGCAATAGCAGGGCGGCGACCACTAGCAGCGTCACGCCGGCCATAACCAGCAGCAGGACCGGCTCCAGCATGCGCACCAGCAGCTCGACCTGGCGCGTCAGCCTGCGTTCGGTGGTATCGGCCACGCGGATGAGAACATTCTCCAGGTTGTTGGACTCTTCACCAACGGCGATCATCTCGACGACATCGGCCGGGAACACGCCGGCGGCTTTCAAGGGGGCAGAGAGCGTAGCGCCCGCAGAGACGCTGTCGGCAGCCCGGTCGATGGCCGTCGCCAGGAGGCGATTGCCGACCGAGTCGCGTGCGATGCGCAGGGCGGTCAGGATCGGCACGCCGTTGGCCAGCATCGTGCCCAGGATGCGACTGAAACGGGCCACGGCCCAGCCGGTCCAGATCGGCCCAAGAACGGGCAGGCGGAGCTTGACGCGATCCCACCAGGCCCGCCCCTCGTCACTGCGCACGACCACGTACCCGGCCACAACCACGACGGCGAACGCCGCGACTAACCAGAGCCAGTGCTCTTTGATACCGTTGCTGACCGCTAGCAGGGTCTCGGTCAGCACGGGCAACTGGCCTCGTTCGCGCATGCGCGCGAAGATCAGCTCAAAACGAGGCACGAAGAAGGTCATCATCACGGTGAGCACGACGCTAGTGACGGCCAGCAGGAAGGCGGGGTAAGTGAGGGCTCCGAGGATTCTGGCCTTAATCTCTTCCTGGTGCTCGGTGAAGTCCGCGATCCTGCGGAGCACATCCTCCAGGAAGCCGCCCTCCTGACCGGCTCGCACCATGCTCACCGCCAGCTCCGAAAACACGCGCGGATGGCGGGCCATGGCCTCGGCCAACGACATCCCTTCGGCAACATCGGCCCGCAATTGTTCGATGACGCTCGCCAGGGCGGCGTGCGATGTCTGACCTTCCAGCACTTCCAGGGCACGCAGCAGCGGCACGCCGGCCTGGAGCAGATCTGCCAACGCGCCGTAGAACCAGGCGACGTGGCGCGCCCGGACACGACCGCCCGAAACCGGACGGGCTGTTCGCGTTTCGCGCACCGAGACGACGAACAATCCTTGCTCCGCCAGTCTGTGCAGCAGCTCCCTCTGGCTGGCCGCCTCGAGCACGCCGCGCACCAGCACGCCATTTCGGTTTCGGGCGGTGTATTCGAAGGATCCCATGGCCGGTCAGATTCGTTGCCTAGACCTGTGCGAACAGCCGAAGCGCTCCGACAGCGGCCGCGTCACGTTCCGGACGGCGCTGCTGCCGAGGGGGTCGCGCGCCGGGTCCGCGGAACCGGCGGCCTCCGGGAAAGCCGAACGGCCGCATTAGTTCTTCGACGTTAAACGGCGCGCCGAGCATCTTCTTCCACGTTTCCTTTTGCTCGTCAGTTAGGATCGCCATGACCTTCGAGATCGCCTCCTCACGCGCCTTGCGCATGCGCTCACGCAGACCGCGGAAGAACTCGCGTCGCTGCTCGGGGCTCATCTCGCGCATCCGCCGGAAGTCGATCCTTGTCTCCTGGACGATCTGCTCGATCTTTTCCTTCTGCTCATCGGTTAGCCCGAGCTTCTTGGCAACGTCCGGTCGCAGGAACACTCCTGCGCCGGCGAAGCGGAGTGTCGCCTGGAGTTGGATCTGGTTGAGCCGCTCGGCCTGCTCAGGCTCAAGGATCGCGTCGACCATCTCCTCGGCCGTGCGGAAAATCTTCTGCATTTCGGCGGCCCGCTGTTCACGGTCCACGTCCCGCAGCGATCGCATCTTCTCGCGTAGCTCTTCGCCCACGTCGCGGAGCAGTTCCTTCTGCTCGTCGGTCAGCTTCAACTCCTTCTGCACCGCTTCGGCCCGCAGCAGCATCAGCTTGCCACCGCGGAAGAACATGCCGCCGCCGAATCGGCCGGGGAATCCACCGGGGCGGCCCCGCTGAGCCCAGGCTGGCAGTGCCAGCACTACGGCCAGGAGACCCGCCAAGCAAGCCGTTCTGTGTAAAGCACGCATCGCAGCTCCTCCACCTGAGGTTTGGACCCGCCGACGGCTCGGTGAGCCGAACCGCCCTGCCGCTACACCACGGCAACACGCAGAACTTCTTCGACCGTCGTGATACCGTTGCGCACCTTGATCCAGCCGTCTTCACGCAGGGTGCGCATACCATGGGACCGCGCCGTCTTGAAGATCACAGCAGCGCTGGCCCGTTCCACCGTCAATTCGCGGATCTCGTCATCCGTCACCAACAGCTCGAAGATGCCAACTCGGCCGCGATAGCCCGTGTTCCGGCACTCCCGGCATCCCACGGGACGATACAACTGCAACCCTGGCTCGTACGGGAAATCCTCGGGCAGGTCTTTTGGATCCGGTTCGTACGGTTCCTTGCAGGCAGCACACAGCACGCGGACCAGCCGCTGGGCCATCACCGCCTCGACCGTGCTGGACACCAGGTACGGCTCGACCCCCATGTCCACGAGCCGCACGAACGCGCTTGCCGCATCGTTGGTGTGCAACGTGCTGAAGACAAGGTGTCCAGTTAACGATGCCTGGATCGCGATCTCGGCGGTTTCCAGATCCCGGATCTCGCCGACAAGGATCACGTCCGGGTCGTGCCGGAGAATGCTGCGCAGGCCGGCGGCGAAGGTAAGCCCGATCTTGGCATGAACCTGAATCTGGTTCAGCCCTTCCAGGTGGTACTCGACCGGGTCCTCAATCGTGATGATCTTGATCGCTTCGCTCCGGATGTCGCGCAGCGCGCTGTAGAGGGTAGTCGTCTTACCGCTACCCGTCGGGCCGGTGACCAGCAGAATGCCATGCGGCCGCTGGATCAACTTGCGAAAAGCCTCGTAGGTGTCCGGCTCCATACCCAACCGCTGCAGGTCGAACTCCATGCCGCCCTTATCCAGGATCCGCAGCACTAAGCCTTCGCCGTGGATCATCGGGATGACGGAGACGCGCACGTCGATGTCGCGGCCCTTGACCCGCAGCTTGATCCGGCCGTCCTGCGGGAGCCGTTTTTCGGCAATATTCAGGCGAGCCATGATCTTCAAACGGCTGATGATCGCGCTGCGAAACCGGTCGATCTCCGGCGGCACGGGCTGCCTGTGCAGCACGCCGTCGATGCGGTAGCGGAGCTTCAGCCCGCTTTCCTGCGACTCGATGTGCACGTCGCTCGCCCGCTGCTCGATCGCCTCCAGCAAGAACTCATTGACCAACCGCACCACAGACGGCTGCTTCGCTTCTTCGTCCAGCTCCGCCTCGAGCTCTTCGGGCTCTTCCAGGAACTCCAACTCGTGACGATCGGCCACCAGTTCACTGACCGTGCCGCCGCCCACCCCGAAGTGCTGCTTGATGAGCTGCTCGATCTCTGCCCTGCGTGCCACGACCGGCTCGACATGCAAGCCGGTCTTCGCCTCGACCTCGTCCAGGGCGTACAGGTCGAGCGGGTTGCTGGTCGCCACGATGAGCGTACCGTCGCGACGTTCGATCGGCATGATCGTGTGTTTAAAGACAAGCCGGGCCGGCACCAGGGTGGCGACCTCCCTGGGCACGGCGTAATCATGCAGGTCCCGGATCGGACAGCCGGTCTGTTCGGCCAACAGCTCCAGAACCTCACGCTCTTCGAGCAGCCCCTCTTCGATGCCGATTTCCAGCAGGCCTCGGTCCGGGTCCGCAGCGGCCTTGCGTCTCAGTTCGGCCAGCTGGGCTTCGCTCAGCAGACCATGGCGTAGCAGAAGTGCACCAAGTTCCATACGTGCCCAAGACCTCCGCCGATGTTGCGCGAGAGCCAAATTCGCAGAGGTGGCCTCCGCCGGTCCAGAACCACTCTAGTAGTCTAAAGCGTCACGCCTGCGGTGGTTGGGCTCCGGAAAAATCCGCGTGCAATCTCCCCGCCTTTGGCGCTGTCCACTACTGAGGGCGGGCACCCCTCACGCATCAGCGAGAGCCACAGCGTGCGGTTCTCGCCAAGCGTGAGGGGCTTTTTTGGACGAAACAGAGTCAGAGGCGTCTCTTGCGGGACGACACCGGATACCGCCCAAACGCCCCCTCAAACCTCCCAGACCCCAGGCGCAGGGGCTTGACCCAGGCCCCTGCGTCTTTTTGCGCAACAACCGGGCAGCCGTCCCGGCAAGACCATGCTACCATGAAATGGGACCGGCGCACCGCCGGTGCCAGCCACATTCCGAACGGGAGGGTGCGCCCGTGACCGAGCCGACGTTCCGCAGCATATTGCGCCTTCTCGCCCTGGCAACCCTGCCGACCCTGGTGCTTCTATTGCCAGAGCGCAGCTTTGGACAAACGCGCCTTCTGAAACGGTTCGACAAGAACGGCGACGGCGTCGTGCATCCGTCGGAAGTACCCGAGTCGATGAAAGGCATTTACCGGCGGCTCGCCGAGCGAGCGGGGCTGGATCCGGACAAGCCGATTCGCATCGAAGAGGCAAGCGAGCGGATCGAGCAAAAAGTAGTCAAACAGCTTGCCGAAGAAGGCGTCCAGGTTTCGGTCACGGTGACCGGAGCCAGGCCGAAACTCTATATCCGATGGCCTGGCCAGCAAGGCCCGCCTTCGAAGGTGGTTGGCCGCGGTCTGCCGCCGATCAAGCCACGGGTCAAGAAAGACGCGGGTGGCGCGCCGCTGCGGCTGCCAAGCGAGTACGCGCAGTACGACCGCGACCGCGACGGACAAATCGGCCTCTATGAGTGGCCTCGTCGCAGGATTGCCGAATTCCTGAAACTGGACAAGAACCAGGACGGATTCCTGACGCCCCGTGAGCTGGGGGCAAAGCCGACCAATACCCGCACCGCCTCGGCCGGCGGTCCCGGCGATTCCAGGGAGCAGCGGCAAGGTTCAGGGGCCGCCGGCCCAATCGTCTCGTCCCAACCGTCGTCGGCACCGCAGCCACCGGTGGCAGCACCCGCCGCCGCGCCGCTGGCAGCAGTTCCAGCCGGCCCGGTGGAAGCGAGCTCCGCGTCGCCGAAGCGGGCCGCACAGCAGGCGGAATCACGTCCTGGCGAGCGTCCCAAGAACCGGTCCGATCAATAGTGCACCCAGATCGGACTGCTCCAGGCAAGCTGCCCGTCGCTCTGCAACACGCGCACGTAGTACCAGACCACCTGGTTCTTCAACCGCTCACGTTCAGTCCAACGGAACTCGACCTCCGTCTCGCCGGGCTGAATCGCGTAGACGTACTTGCCACTGCGGATGATGTCCACCTGGGCAACCGGCGCCGTACCGATCACCCGGACGTCCAGCCGGATCGGCTCGCTCGCCTTGAACTCATCGCCCATCAGGTGTTCGCCGCTAGTGACGACCAGCAGGATGTTGTCCGTCGCGCCGTAGCAGTGCCGCCTGCGAAAGCCTTCGACCACCTGCTGCCGAGTCGGCTCGGTGACAAAGACCATGCCGTAGCTGATGTGCGTGCTGCCGTGGTCTGAAGAAGACTGGAAGCCAAGGCGATAGCCGCGCAGCAGGGCCCGCCACACGAAGCCCAGCGGCCGCCAGCCGCCGATGGCATCGTCGGGCCCGGTGGCCGAGCGTGGCGCACCCCGATGTTCGTAGTTCTGACGCGCCCCCTGGTAGATCTCCACCACCGGTTCAGCCACGGGATCATTGTCGCGCCAGTCGGTGCCCATGTCCGTAGCCGAGGTGTGCGACGCACAGATGCCCCCAAAGGTGCGAAGGTATTCGTAGAGCATCGAGGTGTCCTGGACGCTGACGTTGTTGCCCTTACGCGGCTCGCCCGGTTGCGGCCGTAGCCGTGGCAGGGTCCGGATGCCGCGCTGTGCAAACATCACGTTGCGGTGACCATCTGGATAGCGCACGCTCCGCTCATAGCTGAAGACCGGCACAAAATGGGGTGGGTGGTGGAAGATGTCCGTCGTCTTCTGGGTCAGCCACCAGGTGTACTCGGCGCCGGCACCGTTATCGTGATCGCCACAGCCCAGCCAGTCCATGCGTGCTGCGTCGATAGCGTACCGCCACATGTCTTCCAGTGAACCGTCGCCGCCACCGTCCGGGGAAATCTCCGTGTGACGGTGGAATTCGCCGCGCATGATTCGATAGGTCTTGCCTCCCAAAGTAAGCCGGAAAGCTCGTAGCCGTGCCACGTCGTCCGGCTCATTCGGATGGGCCGGCAGTGGCGAGGCGCCCGGTTGCAGATCCGGGAGGCTGTCGGTGCCGGCCGGCTGCCCCGGCGGCCCCAACGGTGGGATGTAGCTAACCTCCAAGTCGTTTCCAATCTGCACTGGCCGGTCCGCGCGAAACCGATTGTCGGTCGAATAACAGACCAGTAACCCGCCTTTAGGAAGCCCAACCAGCGCTGGGCGATTGTCCAGCAAGTTGTCCGAATGCACCAGAAGCATCGGACCACGCCAGCCGCCGCTGTCGTAGCTCAGCACGTAGCTCTGCCAGTAGGTCCCGGCCGGACCCACCCACCGCTCGCGCTTGCGGAACGCCAGCCACACCCGGCCCTGGCCGTCACATGCTAGTCGCGGATAGCTGTACAACCGGCCGGTTCCCGGCAGGGCCACCCGGCTCATGACATCCCGTACCGATTCCTTCGGATAGCGCCATCGGCCGTTTTCTAGCCAGGCTAGCTGAACCGTGGCTGTCTGATAGAGCCGCGTGCCGGGCTGCCGCACACCGGCCAGCCGATAATGAGCCCCCTGATCCTTGCCCCAGTTGACGCCGCGCTGTTCCCATGCCACCCAGATCCGGCCAGTCGGGTCGCATGTTACGGCCGCGTTTGCTTCGAACGCGGGCGAATCGGCAACCGGACTCAGCCGCTCACTGGTCTGATCCACCGCGTTGATCGTCCACAGCCGCACGTCATAGTTGCCCTTGGCATACGTGTCGAAGGCAACATAGAGCCGCCCGTTGCGGTCCGCCGCCACGGCGGGATTCCATTCGTTCGCGCCACGCACACCGGCCTCCAACACTTTGCTCTGCCGCCCGAGCCGTCTGGCAAAGATCTGAAAGTCGCCGTCGCGCCACCCCTGCCAGACGACCCAGACTGAACCGTCCGACGCAGCGATCGCCTGAGCATTGATGTCGGCACCGGGATCTTCGGTCAGCCGCTCGATCGGGCCGAGCTTCCAGTCCTTGCCGATGGCTATCGTTCGATGGTAAAGGTCCCAGTTCCCGTCCTTGTTCTGGCTCCAGACAATGTGCAACACACCGCTGTCATCCATGGCCAGCGTCGGACGCCACAGGTCCAGCCCCCGTTCCGTGAGCACGAACGGCGAGGACCAGCCGCGCCAGTTCACCAACAACAGGAGCTGATCCCCGCCCCCCTTTGGACGAAACGCGCTGAAATCACTGGGCCGCTCTGCCAATGCGGTCATCCGTTTGGGCCCCACGTGTTCGTGGCCCACGTAGGCCACGAACGCCATACCCGCGGCCGCGATCATCGCGGGGAAATCCTCCTCAATCACCGTTGCCGCGATCGGCTCATGAACCGGCACCCGCTCGACCCGTACCTTGCCACGAAAACGCTTTAGCGGCTCACCCCACGACAGCTCGGCCAATCGAACGGTAAACGAACCGAACGTGGTGTCGAACTCAATCCGACCGTCGGCCGCGACGTCTTTCAGGAAAAGCACCAGGCCGTTTGGCACCAGAACGCGGCGTCCGCGCACCCCGCCCCTGGCCCGACGAAGCCGAAACCGGAAGCGGTTGCCCTCGATCCGATCGGGTCGAATCCCACGCCACAGTTGCGCGTTGACAAGCGTGGCACCGGTGAGCTTGAAGCTCCCCTCAACCAGCTGCGGCCTGTCGATCCCGAGGCCAAAGAGCACGCGTACGCTGAAATCCGCTTCGGGCAGTCGGACGTTCGCCGCCGCATCCGGCGCCGGGGCCAGCGCCGCGGGCATAGCCTCCAACAACTGCATCGTCGATCCGGTTGGCCAGACCAGCCACCAGGCTGTCGCGACAGCCGAGAGCACAAGCGCCATAGTCGCTGCGCTCAGGTGACCTCGTTTCATCGTTGCTCTCCTCCTAGCGTGGGCCTTCACCCCTCTTGCCATTGCCAGCGGAAGCTCGCTCCCCTCATCCTGTAGCCCCCCCCGACTACCACCCCCCTAACACAGCCCTACCCCTTTGAGCAATCAGCATCAGCAACACGGCAGTCGCAGGAGCCGGGATGACCGGTTATCTCGGGCGTCCCTTGTTGCTGCGGCGATCGAATGGCAGGGTCTGAAG
>JALXBF010000101.1 GCA_026991575.1 Planctomycetota bacterium
GGCAGACCAACGGCAGGTCCGGGCATGTTCACGACTGCTCGTTGCGCGGGGCGCACTCTAGAGGGCTCAAACCAGGGCATCACGCACGCGAAAGCTCCAGCGCTGCATAGATTCCCGCAGGCAGCGTCAGGATGCAGCAGGTGCAGGAGGGCACAAAGCAGAGCACCACCGCAAGTCTTGTCAGGGACGGCGAATAGTTCGCGACGGCCGCGACCCCGCCGGCAGCGATCAACAGGCCGCAAAAGACGTAGCCAATCCCGAATGCGAGCATCAGCCCCGGGTGTAGCCGTTTCTTGATGATTGCCTCCATCTGCGCCGGATCTATCTCGGGCAGCTCCGACGCCGCCCGTTCGATGCCGACACGTGCGCCGGCGAACGCGTAGGCGGCGGCGATACCGTTGAACGGACTCGTCAGCAGCGCCAGCACACCGGCAATAATCAACGCGATGCCAGCGCGCTTCTGGCTCTCAGCAGCCAGCGCCTCGCGTTCCGGAAAGGCCTGGCCAACGCGGACCTCGCCCGGTCCGGCGGGGACCGAAGCCGTTCCGGCGGCAGTTGCCGCCGCAGCGGCCGGGGGCTTGGCGGTGCGCAGGAGCACAGCGGGCGAGAACTCCGCCCGGCAGCGGTAGCAAGCAGCCCGCTCCGGCGGCGGTTCGGGACAGTTGAGACTGGCACCACAGAACGGACAGTAGATGACCATCGGTGCAGTCACCTCGGGGGCCTAGCGGCTCAGCACCACGCGGAACCGCGGTCGAAGCCGGCGCAACCATGCCGACCCGTCCGAGGGTGGTTTCCGGTCACGGGCATGGCTGGCTTCAAACAGGTGCTGACCGCGGCTGTTGAGCCTGATTCGGTAGAGGCTTCCTCCGGCCGTGATGTACAGGACGTTGGATTCCTGGCCCACGCCGAAGGTGCAGTTCGTCGGCAGTTCCGGCGTTCGGATCCAGGCGATCCGCTCACCGGATGGTCGGTACACGTGAATGCCCGGCGCTGCCGGGTCACGCAGCGCTGCGTAGATGTTACCGTCACGGTCCAGGCAGATGCCGTCCAGGCCAGGGCGTGGCGTGTAGCTGACCACCGTGCGTCGTGCTCCGACAGAACCGTCGGGCCTCAACGGGTACGCGTAGAGTGCCTTGGTTCCCGGACGCACTCGCCCGTTGGGCTCGCGCACCGCGACGTTGTTGTGCTCCACGACGTAGAGCGTCTTGTAGTCGGGTGACAGCCCGATGCCGTTCGGCTTTTCGACGTCCTGCACGATCCTGGTCACGCGGCCGTCCGGATCGATGCGGTACACGCTCTGAAAGGGCAGCTCCATCGGCTCGTCGCCCACATAGCGCGGATCTGTGAAGAAGACCCGACCCTGGGGATCGATGCAGAGGTCGTTGGGACTGTTGAAGCGGCGGCCGTTGTAGCGGTCCGCGAGCGTCTCGACCGTACCGTCAGGCTGTGTCACCGAGACCCGTCGCCCTCCGTGATTGGCCCCCTCGCAGGCGACCAGTCGCCCCGTCGGGTCAAAGGCCAAGCCGTTGGACTTGCCGCTGGGTCGGCGAAATACGGTCGTCTTGCCCGTGCGCGGGTCGAACCGCAGGATGCTGCCCGGGGCGTCGCCCGGGATGTCGCTGAAGTAGATGGCGCCGTCAGGTCCTGCGGCAGGCCCTTCGGTGAACGACGCCCCGGTGTAAACCCGTTCCAACTGCGCGTCCGGTGGGACAATACCGTTCCCAGGCCGGCCGGCGGCCGGCACCAGCAGGGGGCAAGCAAGCAGAGCAGCGGCCGGCGCGACGGCGAGCAGCCAGAGGCGGTACCGTGCCGGCTTGCTGCGGCGCGGAATTTGCATCGGTTTTCCCCTCCTGCAGCGTCGACGTACACTTGCAACGTTCCTCTTTCAGGATAGCGAAAACCGCGTCAGGCTCGGTTCGGAGGTTTGCGATGGCGGAATACCGCATTGAACGCGATTCGATGGGTGAGGTGCAGGTGCCGGCGGACGCCTACTACGGCGCGCAGACCCAGCGCGCGGTTTTGAACTTCCCGGTGAGCGGTCTGCGCTTCGGTCGGCCGTTCATCAAGGCGCTGGGCACGATCAAGCTGGCAGCAGCCCGTGCGAACAAGGAGCTGGGCCTGATCGACGCTCAGATTGCCGACGCCATCATCCAGGCGGCCACCGAGGTGGTCGAGGGCAAGCATGACGAGCAGTTCGTCGTCGACATCTTCCAGACCGGATCCGGCACGTCCACAAACATGAACGCCAACGAACTGATCGCCGGTCGGGCCAACGAAATCTTGACCGGCAAGCGCGGTGGCAAGAGTCCCGTGCACCCCAATGATCATGTGAACAAATGCCAGTCGTCGAACGACGTCATCCCGACCGCAATCCATGTATCAGCCACAGAACTGATCGAGCGCGAGACGATTCCGGCGGTCCAGCGGCTGGCCGAGTCGCTGCAGAAGAAGGCCGAGGCGTTCGACAAGATCGTTAAGATCGGCCGCACGCATCTGATGGACGCGACGCCTATCCGGTTGGGACAGGAGTTCGGCGGCTTTGCCAGCATGATTGCCCATGGTGTGGCCCGCCTGCGTGCGGTCCTGCCGCACCTGAAGGAGCTTGCGCTCGGCGGCACGGCCGTGGGCACCGGCATCAACTCGCACGAGCGGTTTCCGGAGCTAGCGATCCGCTACATCAGTGAGCTGACCGGCCTGGACTTCCGCCCTGCCCCGAACTATTTCGAGGCCCTTGCGGCGCGGGACGCGGCCGTGGAAGCCAGCGGGGCGCTGCGGACCGTGGCCATCAGCCTCTACAACGTGGCGAACAACATCCGCTGGCTTGCTTCCGGACCACGCTGCGGCATCGCTGAGATTAGGCTTCCTGAGCTCCAGCCCGGCTCCTCGATCATGCCGGGCAAGGTGAACCCGGTCATCCCTGAAAGCGTGATGCAGGTGGCAGCTCAGGTCATCGGCAACGATGCCACGATCGCCTTCGGCGATGCCGGCGCGAGCAACTTCCAGCTGAACGTCATGAAGCCAGTCATCGCGTACAACTTACTGCAGTCCGCCGAACTGATCGCCCGCGCATGCGACCTGTTGCGTGAGAAGTGTGTAGACGGCATTGAGGCTGACGAGGCGCGGTGCACCGAACAGGTCGAGCGCAGCCTGGCGATGTGCACGGCACTGGCGCTGGAGATCGGCTACGACGAGGCGGCCAAGATCGCCCAGGAGGCGTACCGTACCGGCAAGACCGTGCGCGAGGTGGCGCTGAACCACCCGCTGTTGAAGGACAAGCCGGAGCGGGTTGCCCAGCTGCTCGACCCCTGGCGCCAGACGCTGCCGGGGATTCCCAAGAAGGCGTGAAGCCACGGGGCGAAGGTCGCGTTGTGGGGCGGGCCGGAAGCAATCCAATCCGGCCCGCCTAACGCACACGCCACGTGGCTTACCGCTCGAACCGCACTCGAGCGAAGAACGCGCGTGCTCGGTCCCCAGTGCGGCGGTAGAACTCCAGCAACGGTTCCAGATCTGCTCGGATCTGGCGCGCCGGCACAGCCCTGGCGTTAATCCGCAGGTTGATCCGCCGCGAGAAGTCCAGCGCGTCGGGGCTGAGCCAGATGTCGGCAATCAGCGGTCCATTCAGCGTGACCAGCATCGTGTTCGGCTCACGAATCAGCTGGACCTTGACTTGGCCCGTCTTCACCTCGCCACGGTCCTTCACCAGCGCCGGGTCGTTGACCAGCGCGGGCATCAGGCGATCGATCGTGACGTAGAAAAACTGATCGTCGCACAGCCTGCCGGTCTTGCAGTGCACTCTAAGCGGATAGGTCGTGCGGCGGCGTCGCCGCATCCAGTCGAAGAGGTTGAGAATCTCGTCGCTAAACGGTTCGCGCCCCCGCCCCCGGTACTCGTGGTACACCATGTCGCAGCCGGCGCGCATGAGCGGGTCGGCCAGCCGGCGGGTCTGCTCGGGAGAGTCGCCATTGAGCTGGCCGTCGACGATGTACATCCAAACGTGTCGAGCATTGGGCCGGTAGAACCGGGCAAACTTGCGCGGTTTGCCCGCGATCGGAATGACGCCAGCAAACAGGTCCGGATGGCCCAGGCCAATGTCCCACGCTGCCTCTGCCCCCTCGTAATGGCCACTGAGGAAGATCCGGTCCGAGTCGATCGCGAACCGCAACTGGGCGTCGCGGATCGCGTGGATCACCCGCAGGTGCTCGGCCACCGAGAACGCATAGCCGTTGGTGGGATCGTCCAGGTAGTAAGGGGCGATCACGACATAGCCGTGCCGCATTGCCTGAGTAGCCCACCACTGAAGCTGCATTCTCGGGTCCGTTACCCGGCCGCGAAGGGAAACGATCATCGGATAGCGATGTTCCGGATGGTATTCAGACGGCAACAAGGCGACGTAGCGGACCTGGGTGCTGCCGCCACCGACGTCCACATTGATCTCATGGATCACGCCCGGCTCCCATCGCTTGTAGCCGCTCAACGGTGGCGGGGCGTTGTGGATCAGCGCGCGCGCGATTTCCGGCGTCAGCCCCTCGCTCTCACGCAGCTTACTCAGCAACTGACGCCGCTCAAACTGGCTGGCTGACGTGACGTAGCGCGCGATGCGGCGGCGATCTTCGTGCAGCCGGACAGCACGCTGCAGGTCGGGCTGGGCGTAAGCGGCACCGGCGAGCCAGCCGGACAGAGCCAGACCAAGCTTGCCTTCCGGACCGTAACGCCGGTCACTAAGCATGTCCAGGAACACTTGCAACCGCGGCAACGACTCGACGGTTACCCACGTCGTCAGCTCTTGGACCAACGGCGCGACTTGAGGCCGCAGTTCCGCGTCGATCTGGCCGAGCAGGCGGGGCACCTCACGGCGCACGGTCTCTAAGTCCGCCAGGTCCCGTTCGTAGTCGCGGCGCAGCGCCCGCAGCTCGACGACAACGTCGCCAGGCGCGTACTCGGGCAACTCCTGCTGCAGTACACTCAACACCATGTTGTGCTGGCCAGCACGTCGCCGCAGCTGCAGTTCCGCCAGCATCCGGCGGGCCCGCATCTCATCGACGATCCGCCGCGCCGTCGCAACAGCCTCCCGCTCATCCGGAAAATCCTGTGCCAGCCGATCGACTTCCCGAGCCGCCGTTGTCAGCCAGCCGACACGGGTCAGGAAGTGGATCACGCGGACACGGTCCGTGAACTTGTTCGGATCGATCGCTCGGTAAAGGAGCCTCAAGACCACATCGCGTGGGATTGACGTCGTGGCCACAGCACCCTGCCAGACGTAGTTCAGGCCGGTCAGTTCCGCGTATCGGGGCGTCAGCTTGATGATGCCCTGAACCAGAGCCACCTCACCACGCCGCGCGTCGACGAAGTGCACCGTGCGGCGGCCAAACTCGTCAAACGGCTCGATCCGCACGATCCCGGCCAGATTCACCACCTGATACGCTCCGCTGCGACCGGCCGCAACCTGCTTGACCGTGAAGGTCTCCTGATCGGTGACGTCGGCTCCCTCAATCAGGTCCGCCAGCAGCCGCTGGCTGAAGAAGACCAGACGCATGCCGTCGTCGACGATCAGGATACTACCGACGCGGTCGATGGTGCCGTTGTAACGTGAGCCGTCCTTGAGCACGACGGTACCGACCTGTGCCGGTGTCGAAGTGACGGTGGCCAGAAGCAACAGGGTAGCCAGAGTTGCTGTGCGACGCAGACCGGTCATGGTTTTGTGCCTGCTCCGGACCAACGTGACGGTTCTCGGCGCGCGAAACGTGGCTGCCTAAAGTCTACTGTTCCTTCGAGGCCGGTTTCAGCTCACCGTGGAGCTCTGGGGGCTGCTGCGCAGCCGCCGATCGGCGCCGGCCGCCGCCGTCGTCGTTGTCGTCATCGTCCAGGAGCAGGCCACCGATCCGCGCGAAGAGCGTATTGCGCCCCTGGAGCTTGCGCAGCTCGCGGTACACCGAGCCACTCTGGATCGGTCCCAGACCTAGGATAATCCACTGCTGGTAGTCGGAAGAGGCCACCTGGAGACCGGCGTCGGCGAAGAGTTCACCGGTTTTGGCATCGTAAGCGACCATGCCGATTTTGACCGTCGCCCGTTGGGCGCTGCGGGTGATCAGCGGTGCGTCGGGCAGCGTGACGGGCAGGATGAGTTTCTCCGTGGCCGGCAGGGGCATGTTGTTCAGTCCGATGAGTGTGTTTTCGCGGTCGGTGCCCACGCCGCCAGAGCGCACCTCGAGCACGACATCCGCCTCTTTCTTGCTGTCGCGGAGGCGGGCGCCGGCCAGCAACAGATGATAGCGAATACTGGCCACAATGTACTTGCGGTCGACCCCGTCCAGGTAACGGTCGTCGACAAAGACGCCCTTGCCGGCCAGTGGCGAAAAATCGACCATGCCCAGCGCCTGGTCAACGGCCGTAGAGATCAGCAACTGCTCAATGGCCGTGCGCGGCGTGTCCGTCTGGCGCGTCGTGCCGCAGCCGGCCGACAGAAAGCCGACGGTGGCCACTGCCCAGAGGAGCAGCCAGGAGCGGCAGGCAGGCTGTAAGGCGATGGGTCTGTGGGGCATCGTCCGAAGGCGCACTCGTTGTGGCATTCCCGCGGTGTCGACCGGGACCATAAGCGTTCGGGCGGGAGCGGTCAAGTTGAACCGCCGCGCGACCGAGTGCAGCCGAGCTGGGCTGTTGCACCCGATGCACCGACGCACGTGGCTCCCGCACGCCTAACCCTCTCGCTCACGCGACCGGGCAGTCGGGAAGAGCGGCCGTCCGCAGTGCTGGCCGACTGAGCCGACCGGAGCCACGCGGGGCTAGACGCTCAGGCAGGTGGGCTGTGCTGAACCGGACGCTGGCGCGGTCGGACACCGACTGCCGTTGCGGGTGCGCCCGGATGCGGATATAGTTCTTGTGTACGTGGTCCTGGTTGTGTCTAACACTGGATACCGGACGAGGTTGCCGTTCCATGGCTTATGTCCTTACCCTGTGGGTCGCGCTGACGGCTTTGCTTGGCCAGCAAGGGCCCGCCGTACCGAATAAGGCTGCCCAACAAGGCGAACAGGTCCGGGCCGTGAAAGTCGTCCACCAGCGGCGGGGGCCACAGTACGTGGTACCGGGACAGTCCACCGAAGCGGAGGTCCGGATCCAGAAGGATATCTGGACGCTGGATGAGTTCTCCTTTCTGCCCCCCCGGCTGATCAACGTCGACATCCCCGGCCGCGGTCGTAAGCTGGTGTGGTACATGGTATACCGGGTGGTCAACCGCTCCGACCAGCCCCGCCGCTTCGTGCCGCTCTTTACGCTGAAGACCGACACGGGGCGAGTGTACCGGGACGTTGTGATTCCGAAGGCACGATGGGTGATTCAGGCTACCGAGGATCCGCTGACACCGTTGCGCGACTCGGTGACAATCAGCGGGATACTGCCGCCGAGCAAAGAAGAAGGCGTTGAACACGCGGCTTACGGGGTTGCGATGTGGCTGGACGTTGACCCGAAGACCGACGCGTTCTCGATCTATGTCCGCGGCCTGTCGAACGGGTTCAAAGTGATCGAGGATCCAGCCAGCGGCAAGCGGATCGTACTCCGCAAGGAGCTGGAGCTGAAGTTCGCGCGCCCGGGGGACGAGTTCAATCCCACCTCCAAGGAGATCCGCTTTATTGAGGCCCAGTGGGTGTATCGCTAGCGGGCCCAGGACCGGCCCCGGCCCAGTGGTTCGTGCGCGCGCGGAGGAGCAAGTTATGGTGGTACGAGAACCATGGGTTGCGGGGACCTTCTATCCGGCCGATCCGGCGGCATGCCGTCGAGAGGCCCGAGAGTACCTGAGCCGCGGTCGGTTGAACGGCAACTTGCCGGCTGACCCCATCGGCGGTATCGTCCCGCACGCCGGCTGGCGGTTCTCGGGCGCAATTTGCGGCAAGGTCCTCGGCTACCTTGCGTCCAAGCGCTCGCCTCAGACGATCGTCTTTACCGGCACCGTGCATGTGCCCGAGGTGCGCTACCCGTCCACCATGACCATGGGCACGTGGCGTACGCCTGTCGGTGACATGGACGTCGACTGCGAATTTGCGCAGCGTCTGGTCGCGACGGGGCTGGTACAGGACTTCCCGCAGGGCTTTGTGCGGGAGCATTCGATCGAAGTGCCGCTGCCGATGACCATCCTGGCCTTCCCGCGCGCGTGGCTCGTGCCATTGATGGTGCCGCCGACGGTGTCGGGGGTTGAGCTGGGGCAGGCGGTTGCGGAAGTCGGCCGCGCTCTGGGCCGCGATCTGCTGCTGCTGGCTTCCAGCGACCTGACTCACTACGGCCCCAACTACGGCTTCACTCCGGTTGGATTGGGCGAGCCGGCTCTGCAGTGGACCAGGACTGAGAACGATCGCGCCATTCTTGAGGCGATCGAGCGGCTGGAGGCCGAGCGGATCGTGCCCATGGTGGCTAAGCGACGCAACGCTTGCGGTCCAGCCGCCATCGCCACCGTGCTGGCCGGTGCCCGCCAGCTCGGTGCCCAGAGGGGCTATATTCTGGAGTACGCCACCAGCCACGACGTCCTACCTATGGGCCCCCCCGACAACTTCGTTGGCTACGTCGGCGCCGTGCTCGGTTAGAAGCGAGGTGAACTGCTGATGGGTTATCCACCCGGTCGCCGCCCTTTCCCCCGGCCGATGTGTGCCGCGTTTGCCGTCGCTGTTGCTCTTTGCTGGTCATGCGTCACCTGGGCCGCAGCGCCGCCGGAGCCGCACACGACTTCCGGCGTGCGCCGCGGATTCACGATCCCGTGGATCGACCTGGCGAACGATCGCCATCGCCAGGTGATCGTGGACCGTGAGCCCGGCGTCTATCTGGGCCATCCCAGCACCGTGCTGCTCAAGGACGGCCGGACGATCCTGGTGGTCTACCCGAAAGGCCACGGGGCCGGTCCGATTGTCATGAAGCGGAGCACGGACGGAGGCAAGACGTGGTCGGATCGGCTACCGGTCCCGGAGAACTGGGCCACTTCCAAGGAAACGCCCACGCTGTATCGCTTGGTCAGCGCCGACAGCGTTTCGCGACTGATCCTGTTCTCCGGCCTGTTTCCGATCCGTATGGCCAGCTCACTGGACGACGGTCGAACCTGGACTCCGCTGGAGCCGATCGGCGACTTCGGCGGTATCGTCGCGATGGCCGATGTCGAGCGGCTGTTGGATGGCAGCTACATGGCCGTCTTCCACGACGACGGCCGGTTCCTGAAGAACGCCGGGAAGGCCGGCCAGTTCGTGGTGTACAAGACCATCAGCCGCGACGGCGGCATGACCTGGAGCGATCCGGAGGAGATGGTCAAGCACCGGCACGCCCAGCTGTGTGAGCCGTGCATCGTCCGCTCGCCGGCCGGCGGTGAACTGGCGTGCCTGCTGCGGGAAAACAGCCGCCGGTACAACTCCATGATCTGCTTCAGCCGCGACGAGGGCCGGTCATGGACGGAACCGGTTGAGTTGCCCGGGGCGCTGACCGGTGATCGCCACGTGGCGCGATACGCCCCGGACGGGCGGCTGGTGATCGTCTTCCGCGACATGGCGCACGAAACTCCCACCAGGGGGGACTTTGTTGCCTGGATCGGTACGTTCGACGATTTGCGTCAACGCCGTGAAGGCCAGTACCGGGTGCGGCTGCTCGATAACCATGGCTCCCCGGGTGACACGGGTTACGCCGGACTGGAGCTACTGCCGGATGGGACGTTCGTCGCAACGACCTATTGTGTGATGGCGCCTGGCGAGCAGCCGGTCATTGTCAGCGTGCGGTTTCGGCTGGAGGAGCTGGACGCGCTGGTTCTGCAGCGCGAGCGGCGGTTGAGCGAGCAGATCGCCGCGGGGGAGAAACGCTACAGGTGGCGGCCGCTGTTCGACGGCAAGACGCTGAAGTGGTGGCGGAAGACCCGCTTCGGCGGCGAGGGTGACGTGTACGTCAAGGACGGCATGATTGTGTTGGAGATGGGCGAACCGATGACGGGAATCACCTGGCAAGGCTGGGATCTGCCGCGGTTGAACTATGAGGTTGAGCTTGAGGCGCAGCGGGTCGAAGGCGGCGATTTCTTCTGTGGTCTGACCTTTCCGGTGGGCGACAACCCGTGCACGCTCATTGTCGGCGGCTGGGGCGGGTCTGTCGTCGGGCTTTCTTCGCTGGATGGTTTCGACGCTTCCGAGAATGAGACGTCCACGTACATGAGCTTCCAGAACGGCCGCTGGTACCGCATCCGGCTCCGGGTCGAAGGGGCGCGGATCATGGCCTGGATCGATGGCAAGAAGATTGTGGACGCCGACATTCGCGGCCGTGAGATCGGCATCCGGCCTGAAGTGGAGCTGTCCCGACCGTTCGGCCTGGCCACGTGGCGCACCACCGGGGCCGTGCGCAACTTTCGTATCCGTCTGCTACGTCCCGAGGAGGTGAAACGGGATTTGGAGGAGCTGGATCGGTGAGTGAGGCCGGTCCTGTGGGTCAACGGCAGCAAGGATCGCCTCCTGTGTCGTGGCTCCCCCCGTTGCTCCGTTTCGTCACGACGCCCGAGTGGCACGAGACCGTCGAGGAGCGCTTGAGGAGCTGGTGTCGGCGGGTCGGGCCGGAGCTGCGCAGGGTCTCGGTCCAAATCACACATTGGACTGCCACGATCTACTCCGACGCGCAGGATTGGCTGCGGCTGGCCGGCATCGACTGGCGTCCCGTCTTCCCGCGCGGCAGCGCGACCGTGGAGGTGTACGTCAGCGGGGAGTTGCCCGAGGAGCTGGAGGCGGTCGTCGGCAGCCGGCGGTGCGCGGGGCAGCGGGCAGTCGGTGTCGTCGACCTGGCAGGTGGCCGGTGCTGGATCGGGGGGGTCGTCGACTATCGCGGTGTGCGCCGCGCGGTGTTCGAATCACTCACCGGACGCATTCTCCTCGGTCGCGGCCGCACGGCCGGCCGCGATTCCAGCCGCTGGCTCGGAATGCCCGTCGCTGCGCTCGAGTGGGCCCGCGTTCCCGGGCGGGCACGCGGCGTCGGCATCGTAGGTCCCCACAGACTGCGCACCTTGCACGCCTTCCTACTGGTGCGCTACTGCGAATCGGCGGCGCTGGCCGCCATGGACTGGTGCTTCTTCCGCCCCAGGCAACGACGCGCTGTTCCTGCCGACGGCCATTTCCTCGTGCCCGGCCGCTTCGTTCACTGGTTCCCGAGACTCCGCAGCACGCTCGCGCTGGCAGAACCGGCCGCACCCGTCTCGGACGAAGCGCGCCGCCGGCTGCTTGCGCTGCAACTGGCCGACGAACTCGATGAGCCAGGGCCGGACGCCGTGGCAGCAAGTCGTGAGTTGGCCGAACTGCTCCAGACACTCGCAGCCAACGACAACTGGCTGCTGGTCAGTCCCGATGAACTCGTGGGCCCGGAACGGATCGCCGACACCGCAAACGTCCAGAGCTGGCTCGTTTTCCCCGACGGTGATGCCCAACGGGCGCTGTCCCGAAGCGGCTGGCTACTCCGCGCCGGCAACCGTGACGAGCTGCGCGAGGCCATCCTCCGGGAGTGCTTTGCATACCATTGCCCGCTCGCCCGGCGCAGTGCCGAAGGGCTCATCGATCAGTTGCTCGGCGCACAAGGGCTCCGGGTCTTCCTGGCCGAGCCGCACAGCCACCCGGCCCTGATGCAGCTGCTGATCCGCTTTGCACTCAGCGGCCGCATCAGCGGTGCACGGTGGCTGGATGAGCCGCTCGGTGAGCCGTGCGCCGCACACCTTCAGTTAGCCGGCACCCTAGGCCCAGGCTACTGGCAGCATGCTTCTGGCAACACCGTCCGGCTGCTGGTGCTGGAGCCGGCCCGCGGCGATCGGCCAACCGTCATGGCTGTCGATGCCTGGATGCTGGAGCGCGGTGAGCTCAGCGACCCGTTCGGTCTGATCCGCGGCGTCTGGCCCGGCCAAATCGCCGACTTCTTCACTGCCCATCGCGACCTGAACCCGCGACGCATGCTGGCTGCGTGGTTGCCGTGGTAGGCGGGCTGGCACCGCCAACGGCGGACAGCATCACTTGATCACCACCACTTCTAGCTCCCCCGTGCGCCGCTCTACGCGTACCGTGACGTCGTCACCGTGCTTGCGGAACAAGATGTCGACGCGAGCGTCGCCCACGGCCAGATTAGTGACGCGAACTTCGGGCAGGAATTCCGGCAGGTAGGCCCGGTGGACCCGCAGTTGGCGACGTAGGCCACGCGGCCGGAGGCCAAGGCAGGCACGCAACAGCAGAAAGCCCGCAGCAGCAGCCCAGGCCTGCGGAGAGCAAGCGACCGGGTAAAGCGTGGGTGCTTCGCCAGGAACCCGCTCAAAGCCGCAGAACAGCTCCGGCATGCGACGGAGGTCGAAATGCAGGCTGGCATCGAACATGCTCTGTAACAACCGAGCGGCATGGCGGCGAAAACCGTAGCGTGCCAGCCCCCAGGCGATCAACGAGTTGTCGTGTGGCCAGATCGAGCCGTTGTGATACGACATCGGGTTGTACCGCACCTGGCCCTTGGCAACCGTCCGGATCCCCCATCCGGAGAAGAAACGATCGCCCATGAGCTGTTCGGCTAGCAACCTGGCACGCTCCTCGCCGGCAATGCCCGTCGTCAGGCAGTGGCCTGCATTGGACGCCAGCACGCGGCACGGGCGCTTTGAACCATCCAAAGCCAGGACATAAAAGTTCAGCTCTGGATCCCAAAACACCTGTTCGAACCGGTTCCGCAGCTCAGCCGCCTTCTGCTTACAGTGCTCGGCTAGCTCATGGTCACCCAACTCCTGAGCCAGTCGGGCCGTGCCCCGCCATGCGCCGTACGCATACGCCTGCACCTCGCATAACGCAATCGGACCCTCCGCAAGCGACCCATCCGCGTGAAAGACGGAATCCTCCGAGTCCTTCCAACCCTGATTCCGAAGCCCAATCTTCGTGTACCGCTTGTACTCCAGAAAACCGTCCCCGTCGCGATCGCCGTACTTTTCCATCCACTCCAGCGCGGCCAGGATGTTCGGCCAGATCGAGCGGATCAGCTCCAGATCGCCCGTGGCCATGGCGTACTCGTACGCAAGGATCACGAACAGCGGGGTGCTGTCGATGCTGCCGTAGTAGCGCCGAAACGGAACTTCGCCCGTGGCTGCCATCTCACCCCGGCGCACCTCGTGGAGGATCTTGCCGGGCTCAGCGTCCGTGGCGGCATCGTGCCGGTCAGCCTGGTGAGCGGCCAGATAGCGAAGCACGCCGGCAGCCAGCTCAGGCTCAATCCACAGTGACTGCAACGCCGTGATGATGCCGTCGCGCCCGAAGATCGTGCTAAACCACGGAATCCCGGCGTACGGGTACGGGCCATGCTCGGTGTCCGTGACCAGGAGACGGAGATCTGCCCAGGAGCGATTGAACCAGTCATTGAAGAGTTCGTTGGACGTGTACACGTGGGCGACCCTGCGGCGGGCTTCGTCCACGGTGGCACTCAGCACGCGCAGGGGCTGGCGATCGTCAGGGCAGCAGCGGCAGACCTCCGGCTCCTGGGCACACTCCGCCGGACACGTGCCGCAACGAATCGCAATCAGCCATTCGGCGTCCTCCTGCGGCCGCAGCAACGCACGAAACGTGAACTGGCCATCCATGCAGGACGCCGGCTTCGGTTCAGCGATGAGCTGGGTGTAACGCAGCAGGCGGTCCAGGCCGAAGTAGCGGTAGATGATCGTGTCGTCGCGGACAATCGGTTCCAGAAGCTCGCCCCGCCTGTCCCGCTTCATGCCGCGCACCTCGAACATGTCAGCAAAATCGGCCGCGAACTCTAAGCCCCACACGATGTGGACATCCGTGAGCCCGTAGTTGTGGATGCGGAACCGCTGGAAGCACGTGTCGTGGTAGAGGAAGACGGTGCGGGAGATATAGAGCGAGTTGCGCTGCAGGACGAGCTTGTGGTCAACGCGCAGGTCGGGGTTGGCCAGGTCTACGGCAAGCGTGATGTTGTCGCTACGGATCGTGGACTTCAACAGAAGCGGACGGCGCCCGCCCAGCCGCATGATCATCCCGGAGAGGTGGCGGCAGTCGTTGGCATAGATACCGCCGGTGGAGCCTTCAGGAATGTCACCGAAGCGGTCGAACACGGCGAACATGTCGCCGTGCTTCAGCGTGCGCCACTGAATGTCGGTTGGGCCCGGCGGAACGGTGATGTAGAACCGGTCGGAGCCGTTGTTGTTCGCTGCGGTACCGTCCGGGGCCAGACGCCGGCCATGCTGCCGCAGGATTGCCTCAATCCGCTCGAAGACCTCCTGCGGCACGTGCCAGTGCTGGGCCTCTTCTGGGTGCTGCGAACGCTGCTCGTCGGTCATGCCTGCAGTCGGCGTCTGCGTGTCTCTGAATGGTCCCTACCCCTAACGGAGGTGTCAATCGCAGATTTCCCCGTGACGTCCCGCCGTGACCAGCGCCTACGCGTGATCGGTCCGAGCACACCACCGGCCGACCAACACGACCGGTCCATGCCCGATGACGACGACCCTGCCTGGGATGGGTGCCTCTCACGCTAGCAGCTCATGGACCACGCGTCCACCAACGTCCGTAAGACGGAACTCTCGGCCGGCAAACGTGTACGTAAGCCTTGTGTGGTCCAGTCCAAGCAGGTACAGCAGCGTGGCATGCACGTCGCGCATGTGTACCGGGTCGTCGACTGCCTGGAAGCCGTACTCGTCCGTGGCCCCGTAATGGAAACCCGGCTTGACCCCGCCTCCCGCAAACCACATGGTAAAGCCCAGGGGATTGTGATCACGCCCCGTGCCACGTTTCTCCGCATATGGCGTACGTCCGAACTCACCGCTCCACCAAACAAGCGTCTCATCCAGAAGCCCCCGCCGCTTCAGGTCCGTCAGCAGTGCAGCAATCGGCCGGTCTACCGCGCGCGCGTGGATTTCGTGCCGTTCGATCTTGGAGTGCTGGTCCCATGGTGGCGACGAGTCGTTGCTGTAGTTGACCTGGACAAATCGCACGCCCGCTTCCACCAGGCGCCGCGCGATGAGGCATTGTCGACCGAATGTATCCGTCGCCTTTTCGCCAATGCCGTACAGCGCGAGCGTCTCGGCCGATTCCGTCGAGATGTCCAGGACCGTGGGAACCTGGAACTGCATCTGGAAAGCCAGTTCGTATGATCGGACGACCGCGTCAAAGTCGCTGTCCGCTTCGTCGAACCTCGGTGACGCACGATTCAGGGACTGGACCAGCTTCAAGTGGCGCCGTTGACGATGAGGGTCGTAGCGTTTGTTACGGACGTTTGGAAACGACGCCAGCGAGAGCTTGCTGCCGGCTCGTCCGATAGGCGTGCCCTGGTAGACGGATGGTAGGAATGCACTCCCGTAGTTCCTCGGGCCGCCGACGTTCATGGGTGGGTTCAATGTGACGAAGCCGGGGAGGTTCTCATTTTCAGTGCCCAGCCCGTACAGGATCCAGGAACCGAGCGACGGACGGACCAGCGCAATGGCGCCGGTGTGCAGGAACAGCGTTGCCGGACCGTGCGCGATGCCTTCTGTGTGGGCGCTGTGGATGAAGCACAGGTCGTCCACGTGGCGGGCCAGGTTGGGGAAGAGTTCCGAAACCCATGTGCCGCTTTCGCCATGTTGCCGGAACCGCCACCTGGGTTTCATAATCTGGTGCTTGATGATCTTGCCGGTCTTGGCTCGTGTTCGCGGGTCATCGAAGGCCATGAGCTCGCCGTCTTTCTTGACCAGCAAGGGCTTGTAATCGAACGTGTCCACGTGGCTTGGCCCGCCCTGCATGAACAGGAAGATCACGTGCCGGGCCCTGGGCGGGTGGTGTGGTAGCGGCAGGCGTGGCTTTGCCGTAGAGCCCGCGGACGTGCGGGCAAGCAGATCAGCCAGAGCCAGGCTGGCAAACCCACAGGCGGCCTGCCTCAAAGCCTCGCGGCGACTCATCAACGCCATCGGCAGCTCCCCAGTGCTTCAGGAGACGCAATGCCAATGCTGCGGGTCAACGCCGAGCTGGGTCCATGCCCGGAGCCGACAGCAGTATGGAACGCGTCGGCTGAGCGCCCGGCAATGCGGCACCACTGACGGTGCCGCCACCGGGATCAATAGATGTAGCGAAACTCCACGGTACAGAACAGCCCGTGCACGAGCTCAGCCCAGGCATCCCGCGCAGCGGCTCCGTCTGCCAAGCGGGCACGCACGTAGCTGAGGCAGAGCTCTCTTTCCTCCCGGCGCTGTGTCGGCACAGCACCAGCTCAAACAACCGGATTACTCGGTCCTCGTCGCGATCTACCTCATGGAGCAAACGTTCCGCGGTGGCGTCTGCCTGTTCCAGCACGAACTCGCTGTTCATCAGGTACAGCGCCTGCAGTGGCGTAACGGTGGCAAACCGGCGGCCGCAGACAACGCTTGGGTTGGCCCCGTCGAACAGGGCAAAGTAGCCGGGGGTAAGGTTGCGGAGCAGCGGCTGATAGATGCTGCGTCTGCGGTCCAGCGGCACCGAGCGCACCTGCTTTTCTTCCACCCCCTTCTTGCGCAACGCAGCCGGAAGAGACGGCCCGCCCATGGCAGTGTCCAGCGTTCCGCTGATGGACAACATCGCATCCCGCAGGGCTTCGGCTTCCAGACGCCGCCTTGTGAACCGCATGAAGAGCCGGTTCTCGGGATCAAGCTGGACTGCCAGCGACTGCGCCCGGCTTGCCACACGGAAGCTACGTGAGCAAACCAGTTCGCGGACCAAACGCTTTGTCGAACCGCCCAACTGCTGGAAGCGCACCGCAAGGAAATCGAGCAGGTCAGGATGGGACGGCGGCTCGCCTGTGGTGCCGAAGTTATCAACGGTGCGAACCAGTCCGGTGCCGAAGGTCCAATGCCACACCCGGTTCACGTACACGCGCCAGGTCAACGGGTTACGGGGGTGGACAAGCCAGGAAGCCAGCTGGAGGCGGCCGCTCGTTGAGGCAGGGATCTGCGGGCTGTCGAGCGCGTGCGCCAGAAACCGCGGCACACTGCGTCGAACCCTGGCTCCCGGTGAGTCAAGCTGACCCCGGAGCAACACGGGGCTATCCGAGATTTCCTCAGGCGGTCGATCTGCCACGCCCATCGCCCGCTGCACCGGAGGCATGCCCTGGCGCAAGCACTGGAGTTCGTTCTTGGCGGATTCAGCCGCCTCGGCCAGAAGGGCCCGCTGACGCATGTCGGCGTGGCTGAGGATCTGTAGGGCGTCGACAACGACGTACCCCCTGGTGTTGTCGTTGCGCACGGTGACAACAAGCTCGCTACCTGCGGCCAGCGTCACCTGGCCTAATCGCACGAAAACCCCTTCAGGCGGCGCGGCCGTCTGATCGATCCGGACAAGCCTTGTTTCGCCGCCGGCGTGGATTTCGACCGGAACACTCGTGGCTCGATTCGCTGCATTGCTATAGGCCAGGCGAAGCAGGTACGTGTCCTCAGACGTTGCCGTCCAGCGGAACGATAGCGCTTTCTGCCCCTTGTCCTTGTTGCCGTCGTGTAGGTAGTGCGTTCCGATCCGGCGGGGACTGTGCGTCGAACGGAACCACTCGCCACGGGCGGTTGCCTGCTCGGCTTCGATGATGATCCCGCGCATTGTGCGGGGATCGATCGGTTTGTCCTCGTACGGTCCGTCGAATGCGGCAAGCGCCGAGCGGATCCGAGCCAGTTCGTCTTCCAAAGCACCGATGCGTTCCAATACCGCCCGCCGGCGCTCAGCAAGCTCCGGATCCTCGGGCAGCGCGACCTCGTACCACCGGGACACGTTGTCGTGCACGACGGAGCGGGTACTGAGGAAGATGCCGGCTAGAGCATAGTACTCCTCCGTTGTCACCGGGTCGAACTTGTGATCGTGGCAGCGGGCACAGCCAAGTGAGATGCCCAGGAAAGCTTTGCCCACCGTTTCGATCTGCTCATCGGCGATGTCGTAGTCAAGCAGTCGCTTGTTCTGCGTCTCATAGTTGTTCGGTCCGATGACCAGGAAGCCCGTCGCAATAA
>JALXBF010000102.1 GCA_026991575.1 Planctomycetota bacterium
GTCTGGATCGCCGGGCTGAATCCCACGACCCGCCGGGGAGCTCAGAGTGAACCGGCGAACCCGACAACGTTCGGCACGACGAATACCGGTGGCATCGGTATCCTGCCGCTCAATGACGTCTTCCTGGTACACACAAGAAACATGGCCGAACCGGCCCGCCTGCTGTTGGAGGATCCATTCTTTGTGCTCGCGGCCGGGGCTAGGTACACGGCCGAGTGGGCACTGGTGCCGGTGGAACGAGCCGTGACCACGCAGCCCTGGCGGGTGACCGGAGGGGACGAAGAGTACATCTGGCGTGTGACACATGAGCCCTACTTCACGTTCGTCAACGCTGTACGCCGGCTGCGCGGCGTGAACTTCACGCTACAGGGACCGTTCGCATTCCTGCGGGCTGACCCGCGGTACACGGGCAAGTGGAGCGACCGGGAGATCCGGGAGTTCGTCCGATTCAAGAGCGCGTACTTCCTGTGCTCAAGCATCGACTACCCGCGCTACCGCGGCCACTACGCGCACGGTACAGCATTTCAGCACGTGGACCACAGTTATCGGATCAAGCACTTGGAGCGTCTCCGACGCCTTGTCCCGGATGTGGTCCATCTGGTCTACTTCCACTGCTTTCTGGACGTTCGGGACGAAGCGGCCGTTGAGTTTGCTGAAGACCGGCTGTTGCTGGCGGATGGCCGGCAGGGCAATTACGGACAGCCACACCAGCGGCTGTACGTGCCCAGGGAGGGCGGTAAGTTCGCAGCGGCGGTGGCCCGGAACGTGGACCTGATTCTGGACGTGATCGGTGCCGACGGGGTGTACTGGGACGAGATGGAGTACTCGCGTTACCGGTATCACTACGGCGAACCGTGGGATGGGGTCAGCGGCGACATCGACCGCCGCAGTTTCCGGCTGGTGCGGAAGAAAAGCTCGGTGGAACTGCTGAGCCAGCCCTGGCGCATCGCCCTGGCGCGGGCGATCATCAGACGCGGGCCACTCGTGGCCAACGGCCAACCACACACGCGCACGATGGCCCAGTTGCACTTCCCCCGCTTCGTCGAGACCGGCTCGATCAGCAACTGCCGTCGCGCACAACTGTTCAGCCCCATTGCCCTCGGCGACCATCTCAGCGAACGGTCCGAAGAGGACGCGTACCGGGTCATGCGTCAGGCACTTCGGTTCGGCTGCCTGTACTACTGGTACAACGATCTCCTGGTACGGCCCACGCACCATCACCTGACCAGATACATGTACCCGACGACGCCGGTGGAGCTGCATGAGGGGGTGGTGCTGGCGCGAGAACGCATCGTAACGATTCGCAGCGGCACGTACAGCTGGCGAGACAGCTCAGAGCATGAGGTCCACATCTTCGGGGCCGACTCGGTGGAGTTGACCGCGGCCGCGGCCGCGCAGCTTGCACGCAGCTACCGCCACGACGGGGTCACGTACACCGAGCTGCGGTTACCGGACGGGTTCACCGCGGTGATCGTGCGCCGTAACCCGCGCTAGGTTCGACCCGGCGCAGTGGTGCGCGTCGGCTTCTTGCGGCACAGCGGTACGCAGCGTCGCTTGTGCTCCAGGAGCTGGCCAATGGTGACGGCACGCAGGTTTTCGACCAGGGTGGCGTAGGCGTTATCCAGCGCGGCGTGCAGCGCACAGAGTTGCCCTTCGTGTTCGGCCAGTCCCAGTGGGCAGCGTTCGATGCGGCGTAGCGGGGCGACGGCATTGATCACATCGAGCATGGTGATCTGTTCGGGCGGGCGGGCCAACTGATAGCCCCCCTTACGGCCGCGTTGGATCGTGACCAGTCCGACGGCAGCCAACCGGCGGAGCACGCGGAACACGTAGCGGGCAGGGATCTGCGTCTCGTGCGCAATCTGCTGCGCTGGTCGCGGCAGGCCATGGTGCTCGGCAAGCCAGACCACGACGCGCAGCGCGTACTCGGCAGTTTGCGGCAGCAGCCCTGCGGTGCTCATAACCAGCGAATTGTACACCTTGACATGCAGTTTTTTCGCCGTAGCATTATGTGTACCTGTTGGTGAAGTTTTTCCCTGCCTCCGCGACCGTTTTCTCGGAGAGCCATGCGATGAAGCCCAAAGCGCTCTGGATTGCCTTCGGGCTCACCATTGCCGTCTCCTTCGCCGTACTCGGCTATTACGGCCACCAGATCTACCAGCAAGCAGCCCCGATACCAACGGCCGTTGTCTCCTCCGACGGCACCATCCTCTGGCACGGAGAGCAGATTCACGAGGGCCAGGCCGTGTGGCGCTCCATTGGCGGCCACCAGCTGGGCACCCTCTGGGGGCATGGCTCCTATGTGGCACCGGACTGGTCGGCCGACTGGCTGCACCGCGAAGCCCTCTACCTGCTGGAACGCTGGGCGCGGCGGGATCATGGCAAGCCGTACGAGGCGCTGGACGCGGAGCTGCAGGCTGCGCTGCAGGCGCGCCTTCGGCGGCTCATGCGCGCGAACGGCTACGACCCGAATACCGGCAAGCTGGTCCTGCCGGCCGAGCGAGCCGAAGCCGTTCGTGCCGTCGCGCGCTATTACCAGACGCTGTTTGGGTCGGCCACACAGTGGCCGGAGGACATCGCGCTACTGGCTGATGGTGGCTACAGCCCGGCACAGCTCCGCGAGATGTATGCCATGCGTGATGACACGGTGCCGGATCCACGGCGGCGCGAGGCGCTGAGTGCCTTCTTCTTCTGGGCTGCCTGGGCCTGCGTCGCCGAGCGGCCCGCTGCCGGCGGCGACGATGCGGGGACCTCGGCCGGGCTACGTCCTAGCTACACGAATAACTGGCCTCCTGATCCAGTGATCGGCAACCATCCCACCGGCCCGATCATCGTCTGGTCGATTGTCAGCGTGGTGCTGCTGCTGGCCGGTATCGGGGCGCTGGCCTGGTACTACGCCACGGCCTCTGAGGATGACGAGCTGGTGCCGAGTGGCGAGGCGCCACCGGCGGATCCGTTAGCCAGCTTTCGTGCCACGCCGTCGATGCGAGCTACCGCGAAGTTCTTTACCGTGGCTCTTACGCTGTTCGTCGTCCAGATTGCCCTCGGTGGGATAACGGCCCACTATGGCGTCGAAGGGCAGGGGTTCTACGGTATTCCGTTGGCTGGCCTGCTGCCTTACAGCGTGACCCGTACCTGGCACGTGCAATCGGGGATTTTCTGGATCGCGACCACGTGGTTGGCCACCGGCCTCTGCATCGCTCCGATTGTCTCGGGCCGCGAACCACGAGGTCAGCACCTTGGCGTCAACCTGCTTTTTGTCGCCTTGCTGATTGTGGTGCTGGGCACGCTGCTGAGCACGTGGTTGGGGCCGAGCCAGCGGTTGTCGCTGGCGGCGAATTTCTGGTTCGGGCACCAGGGCTACGAGTACGTGGACCTGGGCCGGTTCTGGCAGGTGCTGCTCTTTGTTGGGCTCTTGTTCTGGTTCCTGCTCATGCTCAGGGCTATGTGGCCCGCGGTGCGCCAGCCCGGACAACAGCGCCAACTGCTCGCGGTGCTGTTGATTGCATCGGCAGCCATCGGCGGCTTCTACGCAGCCGGACTGATGTGGGGCCAGCGCACGCACCTGGCAATGGTCGAGTACTGGCGCTGGTGGGTGGTGCACCTGTGGGTCGAAGGATTCTTTGAGGTCTTTGCTACCGTTGTGATCGCGTTTCTGTTCGCCCGCATGGGGCTGGTCCGAGTGGCGGCGGCGACGCGGGCCGTGCTGTTCTCCAGCACTGTCTTCCTTGCCGGTGGCATCATCGGTACGTTCCACCACCTCTACTTCACGACCACGCCGACGGCAGTCCTGGCACTGGGGGCGGTTTTCAGCGCGTTGGAAGTTGTACCGCTAGTGCTGATGGGCTATGAGGCGTACCACAATTTCCGGGTTGCGCGCATTCGAGACTGGGTGCGCGGCTATCGGTGGCCGATCTACTTTTTCGTGGCGGTTGCCTTCTGGAACCTGGTCGGTGCCGGCCTGTTTGGCTTTTTCATCAACCCACCGATTGCGCTCTATTACATGCAGGGCCTGAACACGACGCCCGTTCACGGCCACACGGCGTTGTTCGGTGTCTACGGCATGCTCGGCCTGGGCCTGACGCTCTTCTGCCTGAAGGCGCTCGATCCGGCGCGGCCGTGGCGTGAGGGGCTGGTGCGCTATGCCTTCTGGGCCCTCAACGGCGGGCTGGCCCTGATGGTGCTCTTGTCCCTGCTGCCGGTGGGTGTGCTTCAGACGCTGGCCAGCATCAGCCATGGGCTGTGGTATGCCCGGTCGGCCGAGTTCCAGCAGCAGCCGGTACTGGATTTGCTTCGCTGGTTGCGAATGGTGGGCGACCTGGTCTTCGCCAGCGGCGCGCTGGCGTTGGTCTGGTTCGTCTATGGCCTGCGGCGGGGGTGGTCGTACGCGCCGGCTGTTGAGCCGCGACCGGCGGCGCAGCAGCCTCAACCCGAGCCGCTCGTCTCCTAACGCAGCGGAGGGACGGCCATGAGTCGGATTGATCTGAACGAACCGGTTGCTCGCCTGGTGATCGAGCATCCAGGTGTGGCGGAGGTCTTCGAGCAATACGGCATCGACTACTGCTGCGGCGGTCAGCTACCACTGAGTGAAGCGTGCCGGGCCGCGGGCGTTGCGCCGGAGGAACTGGTCGGAAGGCTGGAGGAGGTGCTCAGCCGCAAGGGTGACCAGCCGGAAGAGAATCCGGCTGGCCTGCCGCCCGACCAACTATGCGACCACATCGTCCAGAGGCATCATGATTACCTACGCGAAGCGTTGCCGCGCCTGAGCGAGCTGCTCCGAAAGTCGCGCGACGCGCACGAGGCTGCTCATCCGGAGCTACGCGACCTGGAGCAGGTCTTCGCCGCGTTGCGCGCCGAGTTGGAGCAGCACATGATGAAAGAGGAAATGGTGCTGTTCCCTGCGGTGAAGCAGCTGGTTGCGGCGGCTCGGCCGCCGCTGTTTCCCTTCGGCACCGTGCGAAACCCGATCGCGGTCATGGAGGACGAGCACAACCATGCAGCCGACGCCCTGCGGCGGATGCGCGAGCTGACGGGCGGCTACAGGCCGCCCGAAGATGCCTGCGCCACGTATCGGGAGTTGCTGCGAGGGTTGTCCGAGCTGGAGCGTGACCTGCACATGCACATCCACAAGGAGAACAACCTGCTGTTTCCCGCCGTGATCGAGTTAGAACAGAAACTCGCCACCAAGCCCGCTTCCTGACCACCCCGGGGCGGGTGACCGGGCCGGTTGCCCGCCCCGAGTTGGTCAGGTCGCACGACGTTTTCGAGTCGTGCGGCTTTTTCGTGCGCGCGGGCCGTGGCCGTCGGGGACTGCTTTCAAGCTGCGGGCTAGGCTTGACTGGAAAAACAGGCGCCGGAGTCGGTTACCTGAACGGCGCGGGTGCGCCGCAGAAGGACCATCCGGAGTCTGGGCTTGAGTTCGGCAAGACCAAGAGTCCTTTGGGGAAAAGCGGCCATGGCGCAG
>JALXBF010000103.1 GCA_026991575.1 Planctomycetota bacterium
TAGAATCACGCTGGCGCGTTTGGCCTTGACAGCGTTCCCTCTGGCACGTTTCATTGAACGGAGTCGCCTTCGCTCAGGCGGGGCCAAGCGACGAACACGAACTCTGTCCATCCTTGGAGCCTCCACGCTTTCTCCCTTTGACACCCACTGTGGAGGCTCCTTTTTACGTCATAACCTCCGTGTCCCGCAAGCGCGGTTGCCCGCTGCCCCGCCCCGCGAGGGAAACTTCTCGTGTTGAAACGGCACTAGCGCAGCACCTCAGGGATCCGTTGCACGTTGCCGTTGCGGTCCACGCAGGCCAGCGTCGTGTCACCCTCGGCAAGCAGCTCGTCGCCTCGGTACAGCTCGTAATGATGGTCGATGCGCGCAGCCGTTGCGCGCGTAACCGTTGTGCGCAACCGCAACAGGTCATCGTAGCGTGCCGGTTTCACGTAGCGTATCCGGGCTTTGACCACCACCAGCAGGTAGCCGGCCTCTTCCAGGTCGCGGTAGCTGAGGCCACGCGCACGGAGCAGCTCAACCCGGCCCATCTCAAAGTAGACCAGGTAGTTCGCGTGGTGGACGAAGCCCATCTGGTCCGTTTCTGCATAGCGGACGCGGAATTCGATTTCACCGGAGATGGTCTCGGGCTCCATAGCTTCCTCCTCGTACGCCGAAGCGTCGCGAATACCCCGCCGCGCGGCGGCACGTCGCGGCGCAGCGAACCGGGCCGCGGATCGGCCTATCCGTTTACCGTTTGCCAGGCCCGTAACCGTGCATGGTACTGCGCCCGACTCCGGCCCCGTGAGCTGTCGCTCTTAGTATTCCATGGAACGGGGTTCGGAGGTGCTTGCCCTAGGCCGTGGTGGGCATGCATGAAGCGGGCGAGCCGAGTCGACGGTGATCGGGCCGGACGGGAACGATCGGCTGTCTGCAGCGGTCGGCGGACGGTGTGGTTGGCGACTCGTTCAGCCACGCGATAGGAGCAGCCATGTCGCAGCTTGTGTACCACTTTGACATCGTCGTGGTCGGTGCCGGGCATGCTGGCTGCGAAGCCGCTCTGGCTGCAGCCAGGCTAGGGTTCCGTACCGCGCTGCTGACCATGAATCTGGACACGGTCGCTCAGATGAGTTGCAACCCGGCCATCGGCGGGATAGCGAAAGGACAGCTTGTGCGCGAAATCGACGCGTTGGGCGGCGAGATGGCTCGGGTCATCGATGCCACGGGCATCCAGTTCCGTTTGTTGAATCGCCGCAAAGGGCCAGCGATGTGGAGCCCGCGGGCGCAGGCGGACAAGAAGGCATATCAGTTCGAGATGAAGTACCGGGTGGAGAGTGAACCGAACCTGGTTCTCCGCCAGGAGATCGTCGAGGAGATCCTTGTCGAGTGGCTCACGGCCGACCCGGACCAGCCGCTTCCTGCCGGCAGCTACGCGGCTCGGGTTACTGGCGTCCGCTGTCGGGGCGACACGATCTACCGTGCTCGCGCGGTGGTCCTGACAACGGGCACGTTCATGCAAGCGCTCATGCATACCGGCGAGGCGAAAACGCCCGGCGGACGAGCCGGCGAGGGCACGACGGCAGGCCTGTCACGGTGCCTCCGCCGGCTGGGCTTCGAACTGGCCAGATTCAAGACCGGGACGCCCCCTCGACTGAACGGCCGCACGATCGATTTTGCACGGCTTGAACCGCAGCACGGCGATCCGGAACCGCAGCCGTTCTCTTTCAGCACCGACCGGATCACGCAGCCGCAGCTGCCGTGTTATGTCACGTACACAACCCCCCGCGTGCACGAGATCATCCGCGCGAACCTACACCGGGCCCCGATGTACTCGGGCCAGATCAAGAGCCGTGGACCACGGTACTGTCCATCGATTGAGGACAAGGTGGTGCGGTTCGCGGATAAGGACCGGCACCTGATCTTCCTGGAGCCAGAGGGGCGGCGCACCGCCGAGTACTACTGCAACGGGATTTCGACCAGCCTCCCGAAGGACGTACAACAGGAGATCATCCGCCTGATTCCCGGTCTGGAACGGGCTGAGGTGATGCGCTTCGGCTATGCGGTCGAATATGACTACGCGCCGCCCACGCAGTTGTATGCCACGCTGGAGACCAAGCGTGTGGAGGGCCTGTACTTTGCGGGCCAGATCAACGGCACAACCGGCTATGAGGAAGCCGCTGCTCAGGGTTTGATGGCCGGGATCAATGCGGCACTGAAACTCCGTGGCGATGAGCCACTGGTGCTGGAGCGATCGCAAGCGTACATCGGGGTCTTGATCGACGATCTGGTTACCAGGGGCACGGATGAGCCATATCGGATGTTCACCTCACGGGCCGAGTATCGGCTGTTGCTGCGGCAGGACAACGCCGATCGTCGGCTGACGCCGTTGGGGCGGAAGATCGGGCTGGTGCGCGATGAGGACTGGCGGAGGCTGCAGCGCAAGGAGGAAGAGATTGCTCGGCTGCAGCGCTACCTGGACAGTCACCGGCACGAGGGGACGTTGTTGAGCCACTGGTTGCGGCGGCCCGACGTGGACTGGAACGTGCTGCTGCGGCTCCATCCTCCCCTTGCCGAGTTGGCCGTGTCGCCAGCAGCGATCGAGCAGGTGGTGTTGGAGACGAAGTATGCTGGCTATATCGAACGTGAGCTGATTCAGGTCGAGCGGCTGCGGCGTCAGGAAGAGCGGCGGATCCCGGACGGTTTTGATTACGACGCGATTCCGACGCTTCGCTTTGAAGCCCGCGAGAAATTCAAGCGGGTGCGGCCTCGGACGCTGGGCCAGGCGCTGCGGATCCCCGGCATTACCCCGGCTGACATCGCCGTACTCATGCTCCGTCTGGATGGCGGTTCGCGCCGTCGGGAGGCACATCAGGAATCCGCCTGAGCTGTTGCGTCGGCAGCGCGCCCGGGGGGGAGAGGGGGATCGGAGCGGCCAGGACAGGAGGCTCGACCGGATCAGGCGGACGTCGCCTTGGTGCGTCTAGAGCGGCGCCTGCGCGTGCCGGTGCGGGCTGTGGTCACCGCCGGCGCCTCCACGTCGACCAGCTTGCAAATCCGGGCCACCAGTTCCTCGATGTCGAACGGCTTCGCCAGGAAATCATTGGCACCAGCCTTCTTCAGCTCGCCCACCTTGCGCCGCTCGACCATGCCGCTTATGCAGAGGATCTTGACCCCCTTGAGCTTTTCGTCGCTACGCAACCGCCGGCACACTTCCTTGCCGTTGATGTCTGGCAGCATCACGTCGAGGACAACGACGTGGGGTTGGAAATCACGGACCAGCATGCCCGCGTCGAAGCCGGTGCTGGCCGACCGTACCAGAAATCGCCCGTCACGTTCGAGGACTTCGGTGATCAGTTCCAGCAGGTCGGTGTCGTCATCGACGACGAGCACCTTGATCCGCCCCTCCTCCTCCAGCGCATCCATCGGGATATTGTGCTCCTTCATGAAGCGGATCAGTTCCTCACGGGGGATGCGGCGGAAGCGGGAGCCGGGCACGCGGAAGCCGCGGAGTTGGCCGGAGTCAAAGCAGCGGATGATCGTCTGCTGGCTGACCTTGCAAATCCTTGCAGCCTCACCGGTGGTGTAGACTTCTTTCATGGCTCCCATCCACGAGCGGTCCTGTCAGTGGGGGAACCTCCCCCGGCCAGGTGGTCCAGACACGGCACGGTCCGGTCAGATCTGCCCAAATCCGACACAGGCCGATTCTAGAAACCGCCCCTCTTGCTGTCAAGCTCGGCTTTGCCCAGGATAACCTGCTTCTGCATCTTGCCCAGTTGCCGAGCTGGTGTGCTCCGGCCCCAGCGGCCCTCGCGGACAAGCTCGTCGCGTCACGAGCCCTTCACCGACGCTACGATGAAAGGGGACATCGCCTCACGAGGGTCGCTGTCGGCATTGCCCCGAGCCGGGCGGACCGGCGCGGGAAGCAGAGAGGAGTGGCGATGCATGAGCGAACCACATCATTCACCGCGTCCGCGGACGCAAGGACAAGCGATCGATGAACTGGCGCTGGCTCGCCTCCTGGTGGAACGCAAGCTTATCACCAAGGAGGACGCCGAGCGTTGTCTAAAGTTGGTCCGTGAGGACCCGAACGCTTCAGGTAACGGCGCTGCGGCGTTGCTCCGCATACTGCACCGCGAGAAGCTGCTCTCAGCCAGCCACGTGCAACGACTGGCCAAAGAACTGCTCGACAAGCCAGTGGGCGTGCCGCGGAAACTGCCCGGCTACGAACTGCTCGAACTAATCGGCCGCGGCTCAATGGGCGTCGTCTTCAAGGCACGCCAGCTCAGCATGGACCGCATCGTCGCCGTCAAGATCCTGCGCCGCGAACTGGCCTCGAACCGGGAGTTCATCGAGCGGTTCCACCGCGAAGCGAAAATCGCCGCCAAGCTGTCGCACAACAACATCGTCCAGGCGATCGACTCCGGCGAGTACCAGGGTTACCACTACTTCGTCATGGAGTACGTGGATGGAACGAACATCAAGGCCGAACTGGATTCGGGCAAGGTGTACAGCGAAAAGGAGGCCCTGGAAATCATCCTTCAGGTTGCCCATGCCCTCGCACACGCTCACAGCCGCGGTCTGGTGCACCGCGACATCAAACCGGAAAACATCATGCTCACCCGCGAACGCGTGCCCAAGCTCGCCGACCTCGGTCTAGCCCGCCTCAGCCACGGTGACCCGATGGCACAGGCCGAGAAAGGCATCGCCATCGGTACGCCCTACTACATCTCGCCCGAACAGATCCGCGGCCAGGTCGACATCGACATCCGGGCCGACATCTACGCGCTGGGCGCGACGCTGTACCACATGGTCACCGGCCGAGTCCCCTTCCCCGGTACGAACCCGGTGGAAGTCATGAAGAAACACCTGCACCAGCCCCTCGTCCCCCCTGACCACATCAACCAGAACCTCTCCAGCGGACTGGGCGAGGTGGTTGAGAAGGCTATGGCCAAGCGACGGGAGGACCGCTACCAGAGTCCGCAGGAACTGATCACCGACCTAGAACGATTGCTTGCCGGACAGCCCCCGTTGCTGGCGCGGGAGCAGTACAACGTGACCGCTCTGGCAGAGCTCGAGCAACAGGGCGTGGCCGTTGACGAAGCTACCGTACCCAATGGGGCCGCCACTGCCCGTCGGCTCGCCCGACTGCAGCAGCTCGAGCAGCAGCTAACCTTCTGGCGCACGCTTGCCCTGCTCGCCGGTGCCCTCTTCCTGGGCTCGCTGCTGCTGAACATCCTCCTGCTGCTCCGGTAGCGAATGGACTATCGCATTTTGCAACACCTGCGTAGCGGAATGAAACAGTTGGCCACTAGCAGGAGCCAGCGATTTTTTCCGTAACGCTTTTACGTTGCAGTGCTTAAGAAAATTGCCCTTTTTTGGCACGAGGATTGCAGTAGCCTTCTAGTGCCGCGGAACCCAGCGACAGCGACCCCATGCCGCTCAGGCCCGTGCCCCCTCCACGGGCCTGAGTTTTTTTACCCCTCCAACTCCCCGTGCCCTAACCCGCCTGTCCAGATCCCAGCCGCGGTCGACCTTCACGGCAGCCAGCCGGCTTGCTACGCTGCGACACGATCGATCCGCCCATGTTGCCGAGGAGAGCCGTCCTGGAGGTTGCCGTGCAGGAAACACGACGTGCTCTGGCACGCCGCGGGCTGCTGCTAGGCACTGCCCTAGGGTTGCTTGCGGCCCTCTACCTGGGCATCGTGCCGAAGCTTCCCGACAGCTCACCACTGCGCCGCTACCTGGCAAACCACCCGATCGAGCAGTGGACGGTGGCGTTGTTCCTGATCGGCGTCGCGATGCTCGTTGATCGTGCCCTCCAGACGTTCAGCGAACGAAAAGCCCTGCGTTGGCTGCGTCGCAACGGCGTCGGGTCGGACCGTGGCAGCAACGGCCTCGTTGAGCAGGTGCGTCGCGGATTACCGCCGTCGGTTGCCCGGTCGCTGGCCGGCAGACGGGCCGCCGAATTGCTGCGGGCCGACGGTAGCCCGCGTGCCCGCGACGAGTACCTGGAACTCGTACGCGACCTGGCCGAGCTGGATGCCCAGGCGCTGGAGCGACGTGGTACGGGACTAAGGTTCATCACCTGGGCGATCCCCATCTTCGGCTTCCTCGGCACCGTGCTCGGCATCACCGCAGCCATCGCGCACGTCACCCCCGAGCAGCTGCAGCGATCCCTGAGCGAAGTGACCGGTGGCCTTGCGGTCGCGTTCGACACGACCGCCTTGGCGCTGGCCCTGTCCGTGGTGCTGATGGCAGGCAACTTCGCGGTGGACCGTTTCGAACGCGCGACCCTGGCCGAAGCGGACGGCTTTGCCCGTTTCCAGCTCGCAGGTCTTCTTAGTGATCCACGTGGTTCAGACCCGGTCGTGCACCGAGTCGAACAGGTGACTGCTGCCGTGATGGAGGCGACCCAGAGGGCCTGGGACCAACAGCGACAAGCCTGGAGCGAGACGGTCCAGCACGTTGCCGAGGCCCAGGTGCGCATGCTCCAAGAGGCTGTCAGCCGCACTCTCGAACAGCTTCGCCTGCACGCCGTCCGCCAGCAGGAGCAGTGGGGGCAAGCTGTGGAGGCCGGTTGCAACCAGCTCGGCGCGCAGATCGCTCAGGCCACCAACGCGCTGAGCAGCCAGCTTCAGCGCACGGCCCAGTCGCTTGCCGACGCGTTGCACGGTGCGACGCAACAGAGCCAGCAGCAGCTTGGCCTGCTCCATGATGCGCTGGCTGCTCATGCCGAGCGGCTCAACAGCTACATCGGCCAGCTACAGGCTGCCGGCGCAACGGCGCGTGACGTGATGCAACGGCTCGAGCAGGTGGCGCGCAGCTTCGTGGCGATGACCGACAAGGCCGAACAGCTCTCCCAGCTCCAGCGTACGCTGGCCCAAAACATCGAGTTCCTGGTCCAGAGTGGCAAGCTCGACGAGACGCTCAACACGCTCACGGCCGCCGTGCATCTGCTGACGGCCCGGACCGCTTCGACCGGCATCGGGCCGGGCACACCGCACAGGGAGGCAGCTTGAGGCGGAGACGGCCCGCGTACCACAACCACTCGGAAGCGGGTATCCCGCTGTTCCCCGTGCTGACCGTTCTGCTGGCCGCGGTCGGCGTGCTCTGTTTCTTGCTGCTGGTTGTGCTTCGGCAGGCAATGCTCTCGGCCCGCGCCGACGACCGCAGCCGGACGCTCAAGATACGTGCCGCTGAGCTTGACCGGCAGCTTCAAGCTGTCCTGAGCGAAACCGACCGGCTGTGCCAGCAAGAGGCAGCGTTGCACACGCGGCTGGAGGCACTTGCCAACAGAGTGCGTCAGTTAGAGCGTGCGATCAGGGCCGATCGGCAACAGATCCTGCGCCGCCACAACCTGCTCGCACAGCTCGATCGGGAAGCCACGCAGCTGCAGAAGCGGATCGGCCGCCTGACGGCTCAGCTTGACGCTGCCCAACCACCGCCCCCCTCACCCCCTCAGGCCTCCACCGCGCCAGAGATGCAATGGAAGGTGGTCCTTGCTGAAAGCCCACATGGAGCCTCCTACAGCCCGATCTTCCTGGAGTGCCTGGACGATGCGGTTGTGTTTCAGCCGTACGGGCTGGCACTGTCCCCGGTGGACTTCAAGCCGGACTCGCACGGTACGTCCACGTTTCAGCGGACGGTCCATCGACTAGTCGAAAGGATGGAACGATCCGCGGGGGCGCGAGCGTACCCGGTGCTAATCGTGCGGCCCGCCGGACTGCATGCCTTTTACGTGGCGGCGGACCAGCTTGCACGTGCCGGCATTCGCTTCGGCTACGAGCTGGTCGACGCAGACCAGAAGCTGACGTTCGAGCAGCTACCCGGTCTTCCGGCCGAGACGCTGCAGGAGCTGATAGCCGCCGCACGTGCCGGCTCCGGCCCGGCTCTGCCCGGGCTAGCAGGCATTAACCTGCTGGCGGGCGACGCAAACGGCAGCCTCGGACCAGACCAACTGGAAAAGCATCCGGTGCCACCGGGGTCCGCAACGCCGAACAGTCCTGCCTCGGTGTCACAGCCGCCCTTGCCAGCTGGCCAGTCGCGTCCGTCACCTGGCAGCGTCGCGGACCGCCGGACAGCTGGCCAGGGCAGTGAGCCGGCCGGCGGTGCCGGACCACGACACCGCCAGGGGGCACTTCTGGTTGCCGAGCTGTTGCCGCAGCCTCGACTTCGGGTTCCCCGGGTGCCGGGGGCGGGCCGTAGCACGGCCATGGCCAATGCTGGCGGGGTCCGACCACGTCGCGATCTGCTCAGCGTCGCGCCGGCGCGAACCGGCGTGTGGGAACGACCGGTCCATGCGTTTCTAGACGACCAACAGGTGCTGCTGCCTGGCGAGCCGCCGCTTGGCTGGCCACCGTCACGGTCGTCCGCAGAGATTGCTTCCTACGTTCTCTGGTCTGCCATGAACCACGCTCGCCTGGACCGTACCGCCAGGATGCTGGTCTTGGAAGTCCGCCCCGTGCTGCTGGTGCACGTGAGCCCAGGCGGCGTGGAACGCTACTGGGCGCTGCGGTTTCAGCTAGCCCGCGCCGGCGTCCGCACCGTGTTCCTACCGGTCGGCGCGTGGGTCGCCGCCGAACTGCGGACCGCTCTGGGCGAACGCATTCCGGTGCCGCATTGGGAGCTGCCGGTGACGGAGCAGGCCGTGCGGCAGAGGTCTTCAGGGGGTTAAGCGGTGCAAGGATCCAGCGTCGGCTCGGAATCGTTCGTCGACGTGATGGCCAACCTGGTCGGTATCCTCGTCGTGCTGCTTGCGCTGGTTGGCCTTGGCGTGCGCCGCGAGCAGCTCAGGCTACAGTCTCCGGAGCGGCTTCAGCAGCGGATCGTTGAGCTGCAGCAGCGGCTGCAGGCTGCCACGGCTGCAAGGGAAGCAGCGGCTGAGCGTATCGAGCGGATCGAGACGGCAGTTCGGGACAGGGCTAAGTTGGCCGAGCAACTGGAGGCCGATCGGATCAGACAGCTCCGTCTGTTGGCGGCGCTGGAAGCGAGAGCCGATCAGCTCCGGCGGCAGCTCGAGCAGCTCGCCGACCGGCACGACGCGCTGGAAGCGCTGCTGCAGCAGCGAGAGCGGCAACGGCACGGCCCGGCACCCGCACCGGCGAACGAAACGCGCGGACCGGTAGAGCCAGTCGTGGTTGAGTTGAAGGTTCCGATCAGCAGACCGGTACCACAGGATGCGGAGGAGATCCATTTCGAGCTGCGGGGGGGCCGCGTGACGTACATTCCACTTGAGCGGCTGCTTGCCCAGGCCCGACAACGGGTGCGTGAGGCAGAAGCGCACGGGCGACCGCAAGAACTGTCCGGTGTCGTGGGACCGGTGGGTGCCTTTTCGCTCCGCTTCCGCGCCGTCCGTCCGGGCGGCGGCCTGCAGGAGCGAGTACTTACCGGATCGTTTCGGCCACGGCTTCGGCTGGTCGCATGGCATCTAATTCCGGCCCAACGTGATCGCGGGGAAGTGATCGAACGTGCCATGGCGGACGGGTCACGTTTTTGGGCGGCGTTGGCGGGCCGCACGGCCGAACGAACCTACGTGACGTTCTGGGTGTACGAGGACAGCTTTCGGGCCTTTCGCACGTTGAGAGCCGCGCTGTACGAACGCGGTTACTTCGTGGCCGCCCGTCCACTGTTCCTTGACGATCCGATCGCCGGAGCAGCGCACGGCACCCCGAGCTATGCCCAGTAGCCGGTGCGGCCGCGCAGGTGCCTACTCCCCGGTCGTGGTTCGTCACCGGCTGCCGGCACGGGGACTCCAGGTGGCGGTCTCTGGCGGCGCCTCGCGCGCTTTCGCACCGGGCCGATCGGGCCGGGTACGGGTCGGCCCGCTCGGTCCGCGGCCGGCGCAAAGCGATGCTGTTCGTCGTCGTGCTCACGTCTGTTGCCGCCGCGGCTGTCAGCGGCGCCGTTTGGACCCGGCAGGCCAAGGTATGTGCAATAATGGATAGGTCAGACCGGTCAGTCCTGGAGGTGGGCGCGTGCACGGTTTGCTGGCGACAGTGATAGCACTTTTCGTTGGGCAGGCTGGGGCTGAGTCGGCGGATCTGTCTCCGGAAGAGATTCAGTTCTTTGAGCGGTCGATCCGTCCGATCCTGGTCAACCGCTGCTACGAGTGCCATTCGTACCGGACCAGCAGCCCGCGCGGTGGCCTGCGGCTTGACACGCGCGAGGGCTGGCAGCGGGGTGGCCGCCGCGGCCCGGCAATCGTGCCTGGCAGGCCGCAGGACAGCTTGCTGATTCAGGCCGTCAGCGGGCGTCATCCGCAGCTGACGATGCCGCCCTCTGATCCGCTCACCGCCGATGAGATTCGGCTGCTTACCAAGTGGGTGGCCATGGGGGCTCCGGATCCCCGATCGGACGCCGCACCGCCTGAAGTCCGGCGGGTGGCTGATCTGCGTGCGGCTCGCAACTGGTGGGCTTTTCGCCCGCTTGGTCGGCCCGTGCCACCGTCGCTGCCGGAAGGGAACTCCCCGGAGCCTCTGGCAGCCTGGTGTCGCAATCCGGTCGATCGGTTCGTGCTCAGCCGTATGCAGGCTCATGACCTGTGGCCTAATCCCCCCGCAGACCGCCGCACCCTGGTTCGTCGCCTGTACCTGGATCTCATCGGGCTGCCTCCGACGGAGGCGGAAGTGGCCGCGTTTGTGTCCGAGGACAGGCCCGATGCGGTCGAGCGGCTGGTGGATCGGCTGCTGGCGTCGCCGCACTTTGGTGAGCGCTGGGCCCGACACTGGATGGATGTAGCTCGCTTCGCGGAGTCGCATGGTTACGAGCAAGACTACGATCGTCCGCACGCTTACCACTACCGCGATTTCCTGATCCGGGCCTTTAACCGCGACCTGCCGTTTGACCGGTTTGTCCGCTGGCAGATTGCTGGCGACGAGTTGGCCCCGGACGTTCCGGAGGCGATGATCGCCACGGGCTTTCTAGGTGCCGGCTCCTTCCCGACGCAGCTTACGGAGGCGGAGTTTGAGAAGGCACGGTACGACGAGCTGGACGACATGGTCAACACGACCGGCGTGGCGTTCCTGGGGTTATCGCTTGGCTGTGCCCGCTGCCACGATCATCCGTACGATCCGATCGACACGGTGGACTACTACCGGGTCGTCGCGGTGTTCACGAAAACGATCCGGACGGAGATCGAGCTGCCAGTTGGTGAGGGGGGGAAGCCGGTAAAGGTACAAGTCACGACGGAAGGATACAAACCGATGAAGCATCACGCCGACGGGCGTGGGTTTCCGCATTTCTACCCGAAGACGTACGTGTTGCGCCGCGGCGATCCGAATCAGAAGCTCACCGAAGCGCACCCGGGTGTGCTTCCGGTATTGACGGCTGAAGGCTACGATGAGAGCCACTGGCGGGTGGAGCCACCGCCGGGGTGGACACGCACCCCGATGACGCGTGCGATGTTGGCTCGCTGGCTTACGGACTTGGAGCACGGGCCGGGTGCACTGGTAGCTCGCGTTGCTGCGAACCGTCTGTGGCACTACCACTTCGGGCGCGGCATCGTGGCGACGCCGAACGACTTTGGTCACAAGGGCGAGCCGCCCACTCACCCCGAGTTGCTGGAGTGGCTTGCGCGCTACCTAACCGAACACGGCTGGAGTCTGAAGCGACTTCACCGCGAGATTGTCACCTCTGCGACGTATCGCCAGTCGGCGGCGACCGACCGGGAACGCCTGGCACGCGATCGTGCGAACCGCTGGCTCTGGCGTTGGCGCCCCCGCCGGGCCGAAGCTGAGGTGATCCGAGACAGCCTGCTGGCCGTTTCAGGTGTGCTGGATTGGCGCATGTATGGTCCTGGTTCGCTTGATCCTATGCGGCGGCGCCGGGCCGTGTACACGTTCATCAAGCGGAGCAAGCCGAGCCCGTTCCTGTTGTTGTTCGACTGGCCGGAGCATCTGGTCAGCATCGGACGTCGTGCGTCGACCACGACAGCCACCCAGTCACTCGCGCTGTTGAACCATCCGATCGTGCGGCTCTGCGCCGAGACCCTGGCGCGCGAACTGATGGCCCTACCGGACGAGCAGGCTGCCGTGAGCGTGCTCTACGAGCGGCTTTTCGCCCGGCCCCCTGCCGATGCGGAACGGCAGCGTGCCGTGGCGTTTCTGTACGAGCAGACCCGTTTGTACGAGGCTGAGGGGGCTGCGATGCCGCGGCACCGTGCCTGGACAGACCTCTGTCAGGCGCTCATGGTGTCCAACGAGTTCGTCTACATCGACTGATCCGGCCGCGGTTCCAACTCGGGGACGGGTACCATCTGACGCACCGCTCGGGTCATGTCCGTCTGTGGTGGGCTGCGCACGTGCGATGGGCATTCGACACGGCGTTCAGCAGGGACGGTGGCCGAAGCCGGTGAGGGCAGAACCCTCGGGGGAGGCGGCCGTTCAGGCCGGGTCGGTGAGCTGTTGCCAGAGCCGCCGGGCAGCCTGGCGGAGCGATTCGATCGGACCGTCGTTGACGATGACGAAGTCGGCAGCAGCTTTCTTGCTAGCCTCCGGCAGCATCGCCTGCTCGCGCCGCCTCAGCTCGTGCTCATCCCAGCCTCGGGCGCTGGCCCACCGCAGCCGTCGTTGCCACGGGGCTTCGACCCAGACGAGTCGATCTACCCAATGGCGTCGGCCCGCTTCCAGCAGCGTCGGTGCGTCGAGGATCAGGAGGTCGCCAGGGCGGGCGGTGCGGCGAAACGCTTCGATCGCTTCCTGCAGTCGTTGGCCGGTTCTGGGCCAGATGATTCGCTGGGTCAGTTGCTCCAACAGACTGCGGTCTGAAAAGACGCGCTCGGCAATCCGGCTGCGGTCCACTGCGCCATCAGGCCGCAGCACATCCGCACCGAACAGCTCGACCACCTCCGCACGCACGTCAGCATCCGAGTACAGTGAGCGGACGATTTGGTCGGCATCGATTGCGCGCGCGCCGAGTTCCTCCAGCATGCGGCGCAAGGTGCTCTTGCCGCTGCATGGCTGGCCGATCAAGCCAACCACCACGCCGGTCGGTTTGGCAGTTCCCGGGCTCATGCGTGTTCCTTGGTCGCGTTCGCCAGTAGTGGTTGTTGGTCGAGCCAGTTAGGGCCGGCTGACAGGTCCACCACGAGCGGGACAGCGAGAGCCATCGCACGTTCCATGGCGCCACGTACGATGCTGGCTGCTTCGCTCAGCCGCCGTGCGGGCAGGTCCAGAAGCAACTCGTCGTGGACCTGCAGCACGATACCCCCCTCGATGCCAGCTTCCTCCAGTCCACGCTCCACCCGGATCATGGCCAATTTGATCAGATCTGCCGCCGAACCCTGGACGACCGTGTTGATTGCCTCACGCTCCGGTTGCAGGTACGGGCGGTGAGGGCTGGTCCGCACACCGGAGATGCGTCGTTTCCGTCCCAGGATCGTGCGCACTTCACGGCGGGTCGCCGCCTCATGGAGGACCCGTTCGATGAACTGTTCGACGCCCGGGTGGCGAGCGAAGTAGCGTTCGATGTACTGTGCTGCCTCGTCTTCCGGCATGCCCGTGCGTGCCGCGAGTCCAGCGGGGCTCATGCCGTAGATGATGCCGAAGTTGATCGCCTTGGCCCGCGCTCGCATGTCGGCCGTGACGGCCTCCTCGGAACAGCCGGCCAGTTCCGCGGCCACGACCCGGTGGATGTCCTTGCCTGAGGCGAATGCGTCGCGGAGGGCGTCGTCACCGGAAAGGTGAGCCAGGATGCGGAGTTCGATTTGCGAATAGTCCGCGTCGAGCAAGAGCCAGTCGGGACCGGAGGCCACGAACGCTCGGCGGATCCGACGCCCTTCGTCGCTGCGGATCGGGATGTTTTGCAAGTTTGGCTCGCTGCTGATGAGCCGGCCGGTGGCGGCCACCGTCTGTTCGAGTCGTGTGTGAATCCGGCCGGTGCGAGGATCCACTGCTTCGGGCAGCGCCTGCAGGTAGCCCTGCAGCTTCATGAGGTGCCGATGCTGCAGGATCAGGCGGGGTACTTCGTGCTCTTGCGCGAGCCGCTCGAGCACCTCCTGGTCGGTGCTCGGTCCGGTCTGGCCCCGTCGCAGCACAGGCAGCCCCAGTTCCTCGAAGAGCACCCGGCGGAGCTGCTTTGGTGATGTCAGCAGGAAACGGTGGCCTACGATCTGGTAGATCCGCTCGGCCAACTGATCGGCTCGTCGCGCGAGCTCCTGTTGTTGCGTGCGCAGCGCGGCGATGTCCAGCCGGATGCCACGCTGCTGGACCCGGGCAAGCACGCGGATCAGAGGGTCCTCGACCGTTTCGTACAGTTGCAAGAGATCCTCGCGGTCGAGCTGCTCACGCAGCACCCGGGCCAACCGACGGATGGCGACCGCGCGGCGGGCCAGCGAGTCGGCATGGTCTTCCTGCCAGAGCATGCGGGGGGGGCGGCGTGCGGCGGGTTGTTCCGTATCCAGTCGCATGCGAAGGTGGCGCAGGGCGAGCTGGCCGAGTGCGTGCGCGCGGCTGCCGGGGTCGAGCAGGTAGTCGGCCACCATGGGATCGAAGGTGGGGCTGGCCAGATCGAGGCCGGCGGACCAAAGGGCCAGGTAACCGCTCTTCAGATCGTAGACGGCCTTGCACGGTCCGGCGCGCGACAGCTCACCCCGCAGCGCTTCGGCAGACCGCTCCGACCAGGGCACGTACCAGGCGTCGTGGTCCGACACCGCCAGGGCTAGCCCTTTCAGCTCCCCATGTGCCACGTCAAGGGCAACCCCGATTGTGTCGGCACCGGCCAGACGCTCAACGCACCGCTTCAACTCGGGGCTACGCTCCGCGTAGTGGAGCTGCACGGTCCAATCGGTCGCTGCTTCCGCGATCGCCCGCTCGCTCCACTGTCGCTCCAGCCGGCGGAACCCCCACTCACGGAACAGTTCCGCCAGACGCGCGGCATCCGGCGTGCGCACACGACAGTCGCGCCAGCCGAGCGGCAGGGGCACGTCGGTGCGTAGGCGGATGAGTTCGCGAAACTCCGGTAGCTTCTCTGCCCACTCGCGCAGCGCTGCGCCCCGTTTGCCCGGCACTTCGTGCACGTGCCGCAGCAGTTCGTCCAGACTGCCATAGCGGTTCAGCAACTCGGCCGCTGTCTTCGGGCCGATGCCGGGCACGCCGGGGACGTTGTCGACCGGGTCACCCACTAGCGTGAGAAAATCGACCACTTGTTCCGGACGGATGCCCCAGGTCTCGCGTAGCGCCTGCTCGTCCATGTATCGGTCGGTGCGGATGTCGTAGAGCGTGATCAGTGGGTTGATCAGCTGGCGAGCGTCTTTGTCGTTCGTGCAGATCACGACGGGTTGGCCGTCAGCTTCGGCCTGGCGTGCCAGCGTGGCGGCGATATCGTCGGCTTCGTACCCGGGTAGTTCGATGTCGGCGACGTTCAGGGCATCGAGCAGCTGATGGATCATGGCCCACTGGGGTTCGAGGTCCTCAGGCATCGCGGGCCGGTTGGCTTTGTAGTCGGCGAAGAGCTCGTCGCGGAACGTTGGCCCGGCAGCGTCGAAGACGCAGGCCAGGTAGGCCGGGCGTTTCTTTTCCAGCAGGAAGAGCATGTCCTGGGCAAAGCCGTAGACGGCGCCGCACGGGCGACCGTCCGGGGTGGTCAGCGACCGGGCCATGCCGGCGTCGCGGCGGCGCGACCCGCGCACCCGAATAGCAAAAAAGACCTGGAAGATCAGGCTCGGGGCATCAACGATGTAGAACGATCGGTTGCCGGATGCCATGGGGCCTGCTGCTACGGTCGCATCGTGTTCGCAAATGGAACCGACGGTTCCCAAGTGTAGCGGTTCGGGCGCGGTGGCGGCGACCGCTCGAGGGCGCCGGTGTGCGGCCGAGCTTGCGACGAGGCGCGCGTGAGCAGCCGAGTGGCTCGGGTCGCGTCTTGGGGTTCCGTCACGCGATCGTCCTCGATCTTCTGAGTCGGCCGAACGACACGATCGGGCGTACTGTGGTCGACCGCGCTCAGCCGCAGTTGGGCTGATGCGGGATCGATCGTGCCGTCCGGATCGGGCCGGGCGGTCGGAAGGGTTGGCCGTGGTGGTGTTGGCGGGCCGCAAGAGCGGGCGCCGTCGCTCGGAAGCGCGTTGCCTGGGAGCGACAGTGGCGTGGCGGGGTCAGCGAGCCTGTTAAAATCGGTAAGATAAGCAGGCAGGAGAAGATCTGCCCGGAACAGCGGCATTAAGTCGCTGGTTGGCCGGGAACTTGTTGACAGCCTGCGCGTCATCGGTACACTATGAGACTGTCGGTTGGTCCGTCGGTCTGCGCCGGGTGAGATCTTGGCACAAGGCTTGCCGCGTAACACTCCTGGCCAGAGAGCCGAGCCGCGCAGGGACTCGATTCAGGTAAGGTTCGATCCGGAGGTATCACCTCATGGCTGACCAGCAAGGCCATGGCCTGCAGATAGCGCTGGTGGTCACCATTGTCCTGCTCATCGGGATGATGGTCCTGGCCGGTATCCTGTACCAGAACTTCACCAAGTGCCGGTCGGATGTTGAGACGCTGATGGGCAAGCTTCAGCAGGCGCGCCAGACGGAACAGTTGATGACCGATCAAATCCAGAGCCTGATCACGCTCATCGGCTTGCCCAACCCGGAGCAGTGGGTAGACAAAGTGGGCCAGCCTTCCGACGAACCGAACGAAGCGGGAACGACGGTTTGGTCCAGGGCTAACGCGGTCCTGGCGAAGCACAAGGACGAGCTTAACGACCAGAATCTCAACAGTCTTCTGGCCTTGACTGAGCGGTTGGATGGTGAGTTGCGGAAGGCGCGCCAAAACTACGACCAGCTCGTGGAGGAGATCCATCCTCTGTTGGACCTGATCCGCAAGCAGCTGGAGGCGGAGAAGAACGAGCTGGAGACAAAAACTGGGAGGCGGCTCGCGGAGCTGGAAGAGGAACTGCGTAACGTGGAGAGCCAGCTGGATCAGAAGCTGGCCGAGATTGAGGCCCAGAGCCGGCAGTATCGCGAGCGGGCTCAGCAGGCCATGATGGACAAGCAGCAGCTGCAAAAGGACAAGGCGGCGCTGGAGCAGGAGTACCAGCAGAAGGTCTCGCAGCTTGCTGCCCAAGTGCGTCAGTTGCGGCGGCTCACCGAGACGAAGGCCTATCTGGCCAAGCCCGATGGCGATGTGCTTAGCTCACACGCTGCAGACGGTTACGTGATCATCTCCGTTGGCTATGCCGACAACCTCAAGCCGATGACCCGCTTCTCGGTTTGGGGGGCGAACCAGGTGGTGACCCCGTACTGGCGGTCGCTCAACGAAGAGGCGAAGCAGGATGCGGTTGAGACACTGGGCGAGCTGAAGAAACAAGACATCGAAGTGAAGCCGCTCCAGGGGCCGAAGGCGGCCATCGAGGTGATTGAGATCCTGGGGGACCACGAAGCGATGGCTCGCGTGGTCTGGTTCGACAAGGCTCGGCCACTGGCCGCGGGCGACAAGATCTTTAACCCGGTCTGGTCTCCAGGGCGGAAGCACCGCGTCGCGCTGGTGGGCTTCTTTGATCTGGATGGCGACAAGGAGGATGACCGAGCCCTGCTCAAGCACATGTTAGCTCAGCATGGTTG
>JALXBF010000104.1 GCA_026991575.1 Planctomycetota bacterium
ACTGGAAAAACAGGCGCCGGAGTCGGTTACCTGAACGGCGCGGGTGCGCCGCAGAAGGACCATCCGGAGTCTGGGCTTGAGTTCGGCAAGACCAAGAGTCCTTTGGGGAAAAGCGGCCATGGCGCAGAATAGCAAAGCAGTCCCGTTCGTGGAGCGACGGCGCAACGATGGCCCCGCGCCAGGGGGAGTCGAACGCCGGCAGTTCGCCGGATCGCGTGAGCACTTGAGCCCCGAGGCGCGAGAGCTGGCTGAGGCGATCGACGCGTACAAGCTGCAGCACGGCAGGCGGTATATTACGATCGAAGAAGTGCTGGAGGTGATCAAGAGCTTGGGCTACCACCGGTAGTGGTCTTTGCGGCGGCCGAGGACCGGTTGCATGCAGCTTCTCTGCCATGGCACATGGGGTGGACGCCCGGTTGCGCTGAACTGGGCCAGAGTCAAGGAGGTCATCGAACGACTCGGCCGCATGCCACGCGCCCCGACCGGAAGCGATGGCACACCCGTGCTGCCGGGGGGCGACCCCGTCTGCTACGGCGGCGAGACGAGTTGCCTGGAGCTGTCCTGGGGAGCGAGCGGTCGGTTGTTCCTCGATGCCGGCAGCGGCTTCCGATCGGTGCGGCCGCTAGAGCCGCAAGAACGCGTGCATGTCTTCCTGACCCATTTGCACGTCGATCACGTGATCGGCTTGATCCTAAACCCGTGGCTCTGGACGGGCGACCTACAGCCGGTGGTGCATGCGCTCAGGCAGAAGGCGGGAAAGCTGGACCGGCTGTTAGGCAAGTTGTTTCGGCCGCCGTTCTGGCCGGTTTCCCTGGCCATGTTGGGTGACCGTGTGCGCTACGTGGAGCATGAGCCGGGGGAGGTGATTGCAGGCGACGCGATTGGCGGACCTGCAGAACTGGAGCTTTCCTGTCTACCGGTGGCGCACACCGACGTGGCAGTCGCCTGGCGGGTGACGTGCAAGGCGAAGACGGTGGTGTTCGTGGCTGATCGCGAGGCAGGTCGCTGCGACCAGCCCGCCTTTGCTCGGTTCGCTGCCGGAGCAGACCTCCTGATCCACGATGCCCAGTACACCCCTGAGGAGTACAAGCGACACGTTTCGTGGGGGCACAGCGCGTACACGGATGCCGTGGACGCTGCCGTGTCGGCCGGGGTCAGGAGGCTCTGGCTCTGGCACCATGCACCGGACCGGTCCTACGCGGAGCTGGACGCGCTGGCGTGTGCTGCACGCCGCTATGCAGAAGAGCGGGCACAGTCCAGGGGGGCCAAGCCGGTGACGGTGGAGGCTGCCTACGACGGACTCCGCAGCCGGCTGTGACCGGGGCCGGCGGGGCCGATCCCGGCCGCTGTGCCCCACGTACTATAAACGATCCCTCCCGCTTCCAGTCGCGAAGCTGATCCGTTTCCAACGAGGACACACGTTGGTGGACTACGTACTGGGGCCGATATTTGCGCGCGAGTTCTTGACGGTGCCGCGTTCGCCGCGGCACTACCTGAGCCGCTGCATCTACACCGGTCTGCTGTTCATTCTGCTGTGGACCGCCTGGCAGACGATCGTCGGCTTCCAGCAGATCAGCTCCGCCGGTGACACGGCCCGGTTCGCGGCTCCGTTCTTCTACTTGCTGTCCTGGATCCAGGTGGGCCTGGTTCTCTTCGTGGCGCCGCTGCTGGCGGCCGCATCGATTACCACCGAAAAGGACCGACGCACATTCCTGCTGCTGCTGGTCACCGACTTGACAAACTGGGAGATCGTGCTCGGGAAACTGGGCGCAAGCCTGTTGCAGTTGGGCGTGTTGTTGTTGTCGGCCGTGCCCGTGTTCCTGCTGTGTAGCTTGCTCGGCGGAGCGAGCGCTCAGCAGATCTTGCGGATCTTTGCAGTTACCGCGGCTACAGGCCTGGCTGGTGGCGCGTTGGGTATCTTCATGGCTGCGTGGCGTGACCGGACCTTTCAGACTCTGGCGCTGACCGTGCTGGTGCTGTCGTTCTATCTGGTCGGCTCTGAGGCCAGCGCGCTCTGGGTACCGCAGTGGCTCGGGCTGGGACGGCAGGAATGGATGGCAATGGTGAACCCGATCTACGCGGTCCGGGGCGTGCTGGAGCCGGTGGCGGCCGAGCAGAGCACGCCGCTGGCGGGCATGTACGAGATCGTCTTCATCGTCGGCTCGCTCGTTACCGCGACTGTCCTCGTGCTGACTACGGTCTGGAAACTGCGCGACTGGAACCCCAACCCGCGTGAACGGACGCTACCTCCTGAAGAAGTCGCCGAGTACAGCGACCAGGTGGATCCGCACACGCTGCGGCGTCAGGCCAAGCCGGTCCGGCCGCCGCGACACGTCTGGGACAATCCAGTGCTGTGGCGTGAGGTCCGCACTCGAGCGTATGGACGGCGGCCCGCGCTGATAAAAGCAGCCTACGCGCTGCTCTTTGCCCTGTTGTGCGGGGTCTTCGTAACGACGGCCGAGGGCCCGGACACGGCGACCCGATTGACCGTCGGCCAGATTCTCGTGCCGATCATCGTCGTCAGCCTGATGCTGATCAACGCTCAGGCCGTCACGTCGTTCACCACCGAAAGGGATCTGCGGTCGCTGGACCTGTTGCTGGTCACGGATCTGACCCCTAAAGAGTTCATCTTCGGCAAGATCTTTGGGGTCCTGTACAACACGAAAGAGATGTGGCTGTTGCCAATTGGGCTATGTAGCTACTTGTGGTTTGCCGGGTATGTGGGATTCGAAGCCTGGCTGTATCTGGTGCTCGGCTTTGCTGTCCTTGCGCTGTTTGCCATTACGGTCGGGCTGCACGCGGGGATCACGTTTGAGAAGAGCCGGGTGGCGGTGGCCAATTCGCTGGGCATCGTGTTCCTGCTGTTCGTTGGTATCTTGATCTGCGTGTTTCTCATTCTGGCGGCGGGCCGGTTCGAAAGCCAGCTGGCCAGTTTCGTGGTGTTCATCTTTGCTGGCAGCGTCGCGCTGTACGCTTCCCTGGCTGCGCGTAACCCGTCGGCTGCGCTGGCCTTAACGGCCGCCATGTGCCCGTTCCTGACGTGGTGGTGCATTGTGCACCTGCTGCCCCGGGGCGTTTTCCCAGGCGGCGATCCGCTGGGAGGCTTCATCATCGTGTCGCTGGCGTATGGTTTTGCAATCCTGAGCATGCTCGTACCGGCAGTCAGCGAGTTCGACGTAGCACTGGGGCGCACCGTCGCCGAGGCCGAATAGCCGCGAAACGGCCGACAACGATGCTCTCCACAGCGTCTCCTTCTTTACCGCTGCCGGCCATCCTGATCGTCCCGTGAGCATCCTCGGTCACGCGATTTCGCCCGATAGAGACAATCGGGCGTACTTCTGTCGCCGCAGCCGCCCGATCGGGCCGTAGCGACTGTGGCAGAGCGCGCCGCATGCGCCGCTTTTTTGGCTGCCACGTTCGCTCGCCTTGACGCCAACCGGCCGTTGCTGTGGTCTACACAGGACGTGCGGTATACTACGTATGGGATGAGTCGCCTGAGCACGTTCGGTTCACTGGCGGGGTGCCAGCATGCGTGATCCGCTGAGCTGGTCGTTGAGCGTCGGACGCATCTCCGGGATACCTGTCCGGCTGCACATGTTCTTCCTGCTGTTCGCAGGGTTTGAGCTTGTGTATGCCGCGCTCGAGCCGGAGCCGCTGACGCCCGCTGCTTCCGTCGCTCAGGTGACGGCGTTCCTGATCATGCTTTTCGGCGCGGTTCTGCTGCACGAACTGGGACACTGTGGCGCAGCTCGCCGTGTGGGCGGGTACGCACGCGAGATTCTGATGTGGCCGCTCGGCGGGCTGGCTACCGTGGAGTATCCCCAGGCGCCGAAGTACGAATTTCTCGTCACGATTGCCGGGCCTGCAGTGAACCTCGTGCTCGGCACCTTTACCGCAGCCGTGCTGTTGGCCACCGGTTTCCGACCGCCACTTCGTCCGCTGGCGAGCGTGCAGAGTTTCGAGGGGGACCTGCTGCTGGACGGTTGGCCCTTCTGGGCGGGAACCTTCTTCGCCATCAACCTGATGATCGTGCTTTTCAACCTTCTGCCCGCGTTCCCAATGGACGGTGGTCGGCTGCTGCGCGCGATCTTGTGGAGCCGCATCGGGTACCGGCAGGGCACGCTGTGGGCCGTGCAGGTTGGCAAGCTGACGGCAATCGGCATGGTGCTCGTTGCGATCTATCTGGGTCTGCAGGACAATCGGATCGGCCACACGGTGCTGTTGTTGGTCGGCATATTCGTGTACCACAGCGCGGAGATGGAGCGGTACCGGCTGGTGGCTGCCGATGACTGGGGAACCGTCGACGCGTGGGGACTCGGTGGCCTGGGCACCGGATATGGCACCGAGATCGACCTGGAGGAGCCGACAGAACTGGAGCGGCCGTTGCCCAAGGCGCGGCGGAAGAGTTGGTTGCGCCGCTGGATCGAGCGGTGGCGCCGTGCTCGGGAGGAACGCGCCAAGCGCCTGGAGCGGGAGGTCGAGCAGCGGGTGGATGAACTGCTCGACCGGGTACGGAAGTACGGCATCGAGAGCCTAACCGCAGCCGAGCAGCGGTTCCTGAAGCGTGCCAGCAAACGGTACCGCTCTAAGCTGGAAAGCCGTCAGGACTGAGCTCTCGCAGCCTCCCGCCGGCCGTGGAGCCGTCGGCTTCTGGCCCGGCTCGGAACACTTGGAACCTCGCCTCAGCAGGAAGTGGTCCGGCTCGCATTTCTCGCCACTCTGGCGCTACCGCTTTCTGTGGTGCATCCAACTGAGCTTTGACGCGCAGTGTGTGCGGGCAGTAGGGGGGGCGCGCGCAAAGCCGTGCAGTGTGGCAGGCGGATCCGAGCGGCAGCGCCTTGCCCGCGCATGGCTCGGTCATCCCTGTCCTGACCGTCCGCTAAGCATCCGTGCCGCAACTGCGCGGCTTAGTCACCGCGAGGCGTGCGGAGTGGAACGCTCTTGGTCTTGTCTGACGCTCACGTCGCCGGGCCGGTAGGGGAGGGGGAAGCAGGGGCCATTGCCTTGCGGCGCGCGAAAAAAACAGAGAAGCGCCGAATGCTTCTCCGTGCGCTTCCCCGCTTGACAGGGTGTTTGTTCTCGGTGGGTCGTTAGAAGAACAGGCCGCGGAGCCATTCGAGGATGGGGCTGGAGTAGAGGGACTGGTTCTCCCAACCCCACATCGTGCGGACAAGGTCGGCCATCATCAAGCCGGTGAAGGCCAACAGGACGGACGCGATTGACATGACGACAACCACCCACGTTGGCCAGTCTGGCTCGGGGGCCACTCGTGTCACGGGCACGCCGGCCATGGCAGCCTGCTCGATCGGAGCAGTCGGTGCGCCGACGGCTTGGGTCGGCGGGGCGGCTGCCATAGCGCCGGGCATTTCCATCACGCCGGCACCCAGCCCGCCTTCTTCGATAGCTTCGGCAGGCTCTTCGTCCAACGCCGGGGCTGCCATCGCGGTTGCTGCGCTTTCGTCGACCGGGACCTCTTCCTCCAGATCCAGAATCTGGCTGTCGTCGTCCAGCAGTGGGATCTGGGCGGTGTCGTCGGAGAGGTCCAGGTCGAAGTCGGAGCCTTCCTGTTCGAGCTCGAACCCACTGGGTTCGACCGGTTCACCGGGCACCAGCGAGATGTTCTCGGAGGACTCCTCCTGAACGGCCGCCTCATCGCTGGCGTCGCTTCCGAGGACGGCGTCGAGATCGGCGACACCGGCGTCGGTCTGTTCTGACAGGACGCTGGGGGGTTCTTCTAGCGAGATCCCGCTGTCGGCTGGGGAGTCGAGGGCGACGCCGCTTTCACTCGGTGATCCGGCGGTTACATCGACTGGTTTCGCCACGGCGCTGTCACCGAGCCCTTCGGCCTCTAGGTCGATGAGGTCTTCTTCGCCGCCGGAGGATGGTTCCAGACTAATCTCGAAGTCCGTGTCGGACGCGTCATCGGACAGCTCAAAGTCGCTGTCCGGTTCAGACACCATGACCGCTTCGGCCTCGGTGCCTTCCGACGCAGAGTCGGGCGGCACGGGGGCCGGCTCGGGAAGGCGCGCGTCGCTGTCGCTGGCCGCTTCGGCTGCAGGTGTCGCCAGCTTCACGTCGCTATCGCTCGGCTCCTCAGCCGCCTGCACCGGCCGCACGTCGCTGTCATTGGGAGCCGCGGCGGACGCGGCCGGCGCAATGCGCACGTCGCTGTCACTCGGGTTGTCCGATGGCTCGGCCACGAGTCGCACGTCGCTGTCGCTGGGGCCGATGTCGCTGTCGGAGAACGTCACGACACGAGCCCCGGACGAGCCCGGCCCGGCGTCCGGCAACAGATGGTCGGCCAGTTGGACTTCGTCGCTGTGCGAGCTCTGAGACAAGAGCGCCTCGGAGCCGCTGCCCAGATCGACCTCCGCACCGCTGCCCAGCAGCCGCTGCCGCCCGAATTCCTCGATGTCCTGCTCGCGGAACTTGAACGTCCCCCGGTCAATGAACGCGCGGATTTCGCCCCGCCGGGCTAGCTGCTTCAGCTCATCCACAGACATGCTCAACCGCTCGGCGGCTTCCTCGAGCGTCAAATACTTCTGAGCCATAGTGGCCTCCCGATGAACCCGTAGCCCCGCTCGTTCTGAAAAGAGCAGCGGGCCGCAGAATCAACCATCAGCGCACGTCGCCAGCGACGCTACAGCCTGTTACCCAGGGGAATGCTGTGTCTGACGGAACGGCTCACCACACATTGCTGGACGCGCCAGCCGCTTACAGCCGAACCGTCTGATCTGTCTCAGCCGTCCGTGAACTGAACGCTTGTCCCTGCTCAGACAGCATACTGGCGTGCAGAGCCGAAGACCGGTCCGTCTATCCCATTGTACTCGCTCCGCGCCGGCTTGCAATCAACCGGGTCCGCCTCCGTCGCGTGGATCAGCCCCGGGCCCTGCCTAAGCCGCCACGACCACTACAGGGCGTCCGCGCTCCTGTCGTTGACACGCACGGTTACCCAAGGGCAAGGCACTGGGAGTCAATCGCGGGCTGTTGCTGGGTGGCGCAGTGCACGGCACCCAGCCCCCAGATCAGCTCGCGGGCATCGAACGGAACCACCTGGCGGTCCGGATGGAGGCGCTGAAGCACAGAGCAAGCAGCAGCGTCCTCAGGACAGCCAAACACAGGCACGATGACAGCACCGTTGACGTAATAGAAATTAAGGTAGCTAGCGGGCAGACGCACACCTTCTCGTTCCAGCGGGGCCGGCAGCCGCAGCGGCACCAGCCGCCAGCGTACGCCCAGGGTATCCTGCGCCGCGCGCAGCTGAGCAAGCAGCTTCGCGCCCAGTCCCGCGTTCGCTTCGTCCCGCGGATGGTCCTGAGCGTACAGCACCGTGTCCGGCCCGCAGAAACGTACCAGCTGATCCACGTGCCCGTCAGTGTCGTCGCCGGCCAGTACAGCATCGATCCAGACCGTGTGCGTCGCGCCCAGATACTGGCGAAACATGCTCTCCAGATCCCGGGCACCGACATGGCCGTTGCGCGACGGGGCCAGAAGACAGCGCGAGGCCAGCAGGACGCCGCGACCGTTGCTGTCGATGGCACCTCCTTCCAGCACAGCAGGCACGTCGACCGTCGAACAGCCCAGAAGCTGGGCGACGCGCCGCGGTACCAGGTCGTCCGCGTTCCAAGGAGGATATTTGCCACCCCAGGCGTTGTAACGCCAGTTGAGCACGACGGGCCGCAGGGGCGCCGCCCCCGCAGCACGTACGAAGATCGGCCCGTGGTCACGAATCCACGGCTCGTCAGAAGGGATCAAATGCAACTGCACGCGGTCGCAGCGGTCCAGGCCGCAAGCGGCCAGTCGACGAGCCACGACCCGGTAGAGGGCTGGCTCCGGTACGTTGACATGCACCGGCTCAAACGGCGCGATGGTGGCAACCAGTTCCAACCAGATCTGCTGGGCGCGCGCCTCCAACCCGGGAAAACTGATCGTCTCAGGCCGTGGCCAGCTCAGCCACGTGGCGACGTGCCAATCCCACTCGGCCGGCAAGACATACTGCACGCGGTCCTGCGATCCAGGAACGAACGGCACTCCAAAGGCCCGCCAACAGGAATGGTTCAGCGTCCCCGGCAGGACTCGAACCTGCAACCTTTGGCTCCGGAGGCCAACGCTCTGTCCAATTGAGCTACGGGGACGACCAGTTGACCGGCTATCTATTCTATCCGGTGGCTGGCCACAGACCAGCCCGGACGGCATTAGCTCGCGTTGCGCTCTGCCAGCAGGGGACGTCGCCAGCCCCAGCCAGATCCAGATCCTTGCAGCCCAAGCGTCCGACAAGAGCGTCGGGCCCAAGCCCCCCAGAGTAGATGGACTAACGCCCTATGAACCAGGATGCCAAACCGGCCGCTCCCACGCCGGCCAGTTCTCTCACACAGCGGGGACTATCGAATCGTGCCAAGCAGCAGCAAGGGCACAGGCACCGTGCCGCCGAGCTGCTGGTTGCGGCTCGGCTCGTTCACAGCACTCTCGCAGCAGGCTCAGTTCCATGAGGTGCTCGACACGGCCCTGGTCATTGTGGACGTGCGCTAGCGCGAATCCCCGCTCCAGCAATCACGGGCAGTGCGGGCCGGCTGCTGGGCTCGGCCTTGCTCAGCACTGCCTGCCCTGGCATCTCGGGCCGCGGATAGAGCCAGCGGTCCAATTCAAATGCGGTCCGTTGTACCGATCAGCCCCGGCTCCGTCCGACCGGTTGCCTGGAGCGAACAACCCCAGCGCAGCAACGGCGGAGAGAACGATCGGCTTGGCGCGCGCGGACGACGGCGACGCACTCCCCGCGACGGCTGGGGCGCCTGGTCGGCTGATCGGCTTGAGCGGGCTGCGGAGCTGCAGTTACAATGCGCTAGCCAGAACGGTCAGCTCGTCGGTCTGTTCTGGGCTGCGGGCCGGGGCAGGTAGGGGGCTCCCATGCGGAAGGGCACGATGAACATTTCCCGATGGCATCGTGGCTCGATGGTGTGGCTGCTGCTTTCCCCGCTGGTTTGCGTTCCACTGACCCTGTGGGCTCAGGCCGAGCACTACTTCCCGGGTGCTACCGTCGAGGTGCACTGGATGGGGGAGTGGCGCGTGGCCGAGGTCGTGCGTACCAACCCCAGCACGGGCTGGGTGCAGGTGCGCATGGTAATACACGGCGTGGAGATTCGGCCGATCTTGCCTCCCGCGCGCGTCCGTCCTGCCAAGAGGACGCAACGGCGAAGTGCCGGTCGTCCCTCGCACCGCTCCGGATTCGGTGCGCGCAGCGACGACGTGCTCAAACCAACCGTTACGGTGGACTGGGAGGACGCCACGAGGCTGCGCGTCCGGGACCTGCCGAAGAATCCGGTAAAGTGTGAGCCCGACCCATGTCCGTGGCATAGCGATCGCCCTCACCAGCCAGTCACTGTCGCAGTACAGAGCATGCAACCGCCTGATGGTTCTTCACGCGCGCCAGTTCTGCAGGCGATCAAATGGGCCGGCCCGTACGCGGTTATCCGGGTAAGACGGCCGGGCGACGGTGAGGTGCTCGAACCGATCGACGTGCGCCATGGTCGATCCATCGGCTTTTATGGCGTCCCTCATGACCGGAAACTGGGGCCGCTGGCCCCGGACGGACGCACTTTCTTGTTGGAGATCCCGGCGTTCTTTGCTGCTAAGGTTCCCCTCGTGGAGCTGTGGCATGTGGTGGGCGGGAGGCCGGAGCTGATCGCACGCTGGGCTTGTGTGCAGGAGCGCGACAAGGAGTCGTTTCCGCCGGAGATTGTGAGTAGCCGGTTCCAGAGCACCAACGTCCTCGTGACTCGAACCGAAAGAAGGCTACTGGAGAAGGTTACATGGTGGGACATCCGGGGCGACCCGAAGCCGATCCAGATCTTGGCTGAGGAAAATGACCCACTTGCCATGATTCACGGGGTGGCCTTCAGCTGTGGAGGGCGGTACGCAGCGGTGTTGACCGCCAGAGGCGTGTTTCTTTTCGACGGACAATCTAGAAGATGGTTGGGGCAATGTATCGAGGGCTGGTACGGATGCGCGGCTTTCAGCCATGACGGACGATATCTGGCTGCGTCAACGGCCGACGGGGTGTTCGTCGCTGATTTGACAGATCCGAAGCAGAGCATTTATGTTGACTTTCCCCGCAAGTACGGTGGTTGTGTCGATACGTGGTGGGCGGACGATGAGCACATCGTCGTGAACACGGGACGTAGTTTCATCCTCGTGAACCTTAGTCTGCGTGCCGTACTTTGGATGTACCAGTACACCCCGAACGATGCTCGCATTGGCGGCGTGCCGCACCTGGGCATGTTTGTTGGGGTCAACAAAGCGGGTACGCTGACGGCATGGCCTATTCCGCATTCTCCAGTGCGTGAGGCACTGCGAGAGTTGGTCAAGTCAGAGGCGTGGGCGTTGCGCCCCGGGGCTCGCGTTGAGCTCCGGCTGGGGCCGGGGCTAAGGGATGACCAGCGGGACGCGGCGCTGGCTGCGCTGCGCGCCATGCTCGAGCGGCGCGGTTTCGTGCCCGTGGATTCCGGCGCCAGGACGACCGTAGAAGTGAGCGTCGTGACGCAGGGCACTGAGCGCATGCGCTACGTCGAGGAGGAATCACGGTTTGGGGCCCCGGCATTCGGCCGTCCTGAAGAACCGTTCGCTGAACGGGAACAGGAGGTCGATGTGCCGCACTATGCCGTGAGGTTGCAGGTGCGAACTGGTGGCCGAGTCGTGTACTCGCGGGACTATCCCATCATACCCCCGTTCCGCTTCGAGCGGCGCAAGGGAGAGACGCTCCAGGAGGCGATTGAGCGAATCCAGAGGAATACCGCGCTATGGATAATCCAAGACCTTGTCGACCTTCCACCCCGCATACTAGCGTACCCGGACGTAGGCTATTTCGGACGCACCCGTCTGACCGCTGACGGGTTCCAGGAGGTGGCGCGGTATGGCGTTCTCCGCCGCTGAAAGCCCGCCTGGAAAGGGGGGGCAGTAGGCCGGCAACCCAAACGTAGCTTCAGGCCCAAGCGGCAGGGCCCTAAGCCCGAAACCCGCTGATCGCAAGATGGCCGTTGTCACCTGTGAATTCTGCAATCAGTCGCTTTCCATACCCGATTCCGCCCGCGGCAAGAAGGTACGGTGTCCGCGGTGTGGCTGGATATTCCGAGCGGGGGTTGGTGGCGGGAGCAGTGCCGGGCAGGTCAGGCAACGCCAGAAGCAAGACCTGAACGCCTGGTTTGAGGACCCAGCCACGCCTTCCGGTCGCCAGACGACCAGGACCGAGCAGCGGTCTTCGGATGCCTGGTTTGAACAGCCGAGCAAGCCCGGCGTTCTTGGCAGCCCGGTGCCTCACAAAGCGGCACCGGCGTCACCTGCGACCGGTGGCTCGGGACCGGCCACTGGGCCCTCTGCACCGTCGCTTACCCCAACGGCATCCCAAGCGCACGCGTCCGTGCATGGGGCAACTGGACCGACGTACGCGCTTCCCATGGCCATTCCCGTTGACCCGGCGCTGGTTCCGCATCCGATTCCAGTTGCCATCCCGATTACCCCTGGCGTACCGAGCCCAGGATCTATGCCATCGGTGGGGCCGGGCGAATTCTCGAATGCGGGAACTGCGGCGGCCGTTTCAGCTGGCACACCGGTGGAATCAACCCTTGGCATACCGGCGCCGTTATTCACTCGCACGGTCCTGCATGCGGCCATCGGAGCGGTCGGCTTGCTGCTTCTCGTCTTTGGCGTGATTGCGTTAGCTGGGAACGATGACAGCGGGCCGGGGTTCATGGCAGCCCAGTTGCTGATCGCTGCCGCGGTTGGTGGCCTGGCGGGCGCCGGGGTGGCAATGACCTGTGCCAGCGAGTTTGGCCAGCGGACTCGTATGCTTGGGCGCCGCCTGTTGGTGGGCTCCGGATGTATGGCGCTGGTGCTGTGTGTGCTTCTTGGGATGTCGCTGGGCTGGGCGGACCTTGAGTGGCTGCGCCGCGGGGGTATCGGCGCGAGGGCCGACCGATCAGCGGATGACGTCTTGGAGTCTGCCGACGCGCTGGAAAAGGCGACGCGTGCCTACCGAGTCGCGATCGAATCGCTGGACGAGTTGGCAGATGCCCTGGCGCGGACCGACCTCGACGACTTGCAAGACCGCGATTATGCGGATCAGTTGCGTGGACACATATCCGAGGCACTTAGCGCCACGCGCGCGGCCAGAAACGCCTTGTCGCAAGTCTCCTTGATTGATGCGTGTGAACTGGAGGAGAGGTACCTGCCGAAGCTCGCGCGCATCGTGGAACGGATCCATAGCGCGCTGGACCGTCTCGCGCGGGAGGACCAACGGGCGGACGATCTGAACTTCGTCTGGGCGCGCAGAGAACTCCGGAATCTTCAGACCGCATTCGATTCGTGGTGGTCGCTAAGTTCGTTGGCGTACGGACTGTCTCCCCTCAGGAACGCTCGGCGTCGCGTCGGCGATCGGTTTTACGTGCTGCGGATCGACGAGCTTCCTCAGACGGATACCCCGGCCACCCGATGCGCCCGGATTCTCTTCCGCCTCCGGCTGTACAAAGTCGTGTGGGAACTAGCAGGATATGGGCCAAGATCGATTATGTGGAGGGCGGCCGTATGGGATAAACCAAGCAGTTATCTGATCCTTCGGTCGTTGAGGATGGATGCCTCTCGAATCGAGGACACTGTCGAGGGCGACTTTGTTGCATATTGCAATCCACTACCGACAGCCGATGAGGTCGTCGCCTTCTGCAGAGGCGAGCTGGCGCAGGTTCGGGAGCGGTTACAACGGGTCGTCGACATCGTGGACTATGACGACGAGGCCCGCTGGATCAAGGCGGTCCCCAATCAGGCGACGCGGAACGCCATGCTGGCCTGGACGCAGGCAGTGCGCGACGAAGTCGATGAGGCCATCCTGTACCTGGATCAGTCGCCCACCTGGAATGCGATGGCCGGGTTTGCCTGCGAGCTCTTGCGCGCGCACCCCAGGGACGAACGGGCAGACCGAGTGGCGGCAGAGTTGATCAGGATGCTCCGAGATGCTGACCTACACGAGAAGGACAAGGTCGTCGCAGCACTGTCGCGGTGGATGACTGCTGATGTGGCCTTGGAGGCCTTGAGACTGCTCATAGAGTCCAAAGGAAACACGTCGCAGTGGGAAAAGGAGTTCTTCGAGGCTCTGGCTGGGTCGGACCTCGTCGATGACCGGTTCATCGATCCGCTTCTGAAGATCTACTATAGCAAGACTGGAGTGATTGCGGAACAATGGTTTCCGTCGCTCTGTCGAATCCTGGCACGGTTCGGATCGCGCGTGGAGGAACGCGTGCTGACGGTAATGTGGCGCCGTGCAACGGCGCTACGCGCCGGGGCAGAGGTTCTGGCGGTAGTCCGGCTGCTCGGTGACATCGGTACCGAGAGGAGCATTCCTGTGCTCGAGGCGATACGGACCTACGCGGAGATGGCTCAGGAGAAGGACAGAGCCCGTTTCAGCCCGGAGTTCTTCGGTACGCCGTTGGAGGAGATCATTTCGGCTGCAGAGGAGGCTATGGCAAGGATCCGGAAGCGCACCGGATCGGATGGTAGTAGGCGTCAGGTCTCGACGACAAGCAGGTCCTCCGACTCATGACCGGACCGTTGACCCCCCACAGTGTCCGCTTCCGTGCATGTGCGTATGCGATTGTTTCGTTCCTTGCGGCCGCGTTAGCCGAATGGCAGAGCCTGGCCGGCGAGATGCAGTTCAAGCGACTGCACGGGGAGCCGGTCTATCTGGCCGTGCCCAGGGATTTTGGCAGCGTGCCGCCTGAGCCGAACATGGCAGTCTTCGGGTCGCTCGGCCGACAGTGGGCGGAACGCTGGGGCCAAGAGCGCCTTGTCATCTTCCATTGCCGGTTGCTACCAGTGCTATTTGACAGTTCACTCGGTCGCTTTCCTCAGTTGATAGCCACCGAACTGCACGATCGCGTGTCCGAACTTGCAGACCGTGGGCAACGGGTTTCGATCGCGTGCGTGCTGATGCATGCGGACGCGTTTGTGCTGGCTGCCCCCATGCCACCCATTGACGAACTCGTGCAGCGAATCAACTTTGGCATCGTACACGACGTGAATCGGCAGCATCGGGTTGTGACCGTGTTCGTCACGCAGCTGGATCGCGGGCCTGGTAAGTTGGCAGGGTTTGCTCCGAGCAGTCCGCGAAGAACCGGTTCCAGCGCTGGAGAAAGCAGGGCTGCTTCAGGGGCAGAGGGCATGTCGACCTCGGATTCGTACGAGGCGGCGCTGGAAGGTTTGCGGTCAAACGAAGCGCACCGCATCATGGCCGCTTGCGCGTATCTTACGCGTCACATGCCGGAGAAGGGGCAGCTTGCGTCGGTGGTTGCCCGACTGCATGAATTGCTGCAACATGAGAATCTTGCCGTGCAGATAGCGGCCCTCGAAGCAACCACCGTGTGGTACAACGAAGAAACGCCACGCTACGTCGTCCGATGCCTGAAGAACCCGGCGACGCGCACGCAGGCTGCCATGGTGCTGGCCCTCATTGGTACGCCGGAAGCGATCCAGCGTCTGGCCGATCAGCTCGATGCACGAGATCCGCTCGTTCGGCGTGTCGTGGCGGAGGCCCTTCTGATCGTCGGGCCTGCCGCCGAGGAGTACGTCTGGCCGTACCTCAGCAGAGGCAGCGCACCGATACGAATCCTGGCGTGTCAAATCCTGCAGCGGATCGGAACCGGCAGGAGCTTGGATACGCTCAACCGCGTGGCCCGAACCGCTCGCAGCCCACAGCTGCGGCGCGCCGCAGAGCTTGCCATCGCAGCCATCACCAGCAACCGCGAACGCCTCAGCGCAGGGAGTGATAGTGGGCAGACGGAACCTCCAACGCCGGCGAGCCAACCAGAGGATGCTGCTGCTGGCCACGCGCTGTCGCCGCCGTAGTAGAGCAGAAGCTTAGCACTTGCCCCAGCCCATGGTTAACTGAACCTGTCGCACAGAAGCGAACCAGCAGCGATCCGACGTCGTTGCTGCTGGGGCCGTGCGCGCCGGTACGCGAAACGTACTTGTCAAGAAAGCCCGAGGGCCGGTCCTCTGGGCGATCCGAACGTTTCCGCGTGGTGCACCCCCGACCGCGCGGCTAGCTGGTCCATCGATCCGAGCCCGAGACATACGCGACGGAATCAGGGGCCGTTCGCCCCACACTGCTCCACGCCAAACGCACACGCGTTGCCCCAACTTGTCGCTCAATTGGAACAGGCCATGGGGCCGCACCTCCTCATCGTGTTCGGGACTCTGCACAATCAGGGTGGTACGTTCAAGCTGGTGGCAGCTGACTTAGCCATGCAGATGATCGCCCTCGGTAAGGTCCGGTCACCGGTTCGAGCCATCAAGAGGGGCGTGAAAGGCGTGTCGGTGGTGGGGTCCGGTCGGACGCGGTTTCAGTGGTGGTCCTTTGCACGCGTTGCCGGCATCGTGAGCCAGTCTGCGGGACGAGACAGTGCCGTCGATTGCGGACCGCCGCGTACGACCGCTGGGTGGGAGCGATCGGACGGTCCACGCTTCGGCGACCGTCCTGCTAACGCCGGGCGAGACCGGCGGAACTGGCTATTTGCACGGGGCTTTGCGGACCATTTCCACGAGTTGGCGTATCGTGCCCTCGTGATCCCTTCCCGGCCGTAGCGGTTACAATGACGTGGCGGCTTTACAGGATTCGCAATCGGCGGTTCGGCAGGTATGAGCGTACCAAGCCAGGTTGCGGTCAAGTGCCCTAATTGCTGGCAAGCCGTTGGGTTGCCGCCCCACACCCCCGAAGGAGCCGCGTTTCAATGTCCCCTGTGCCGTGGCTACTTCCGCGCGCCCGCTTCGTGGACGTCCACGTCGGATCAAGGAACTGGATCGGGGCTGGTGGGAGGGACAACCGGTGCGACCGGTGCTGCGTTCATGCCGGGAGATTACCCTTCGGCTGACCTGGGCAGCCTGGCGATGGAGGTGGAGCAGACCGGCACGACGCTGCCCCGACTGAAGCGTGAACGGATCAGCCCGGCTGGGGGGCGAGCCAAGCGGAGACGCGGCCGCAGACGCACTCAGGCCGCCGAGATTCACTGGGCGCAATGGTGGGCGCGCACGATCCGTACTTATCCCTCGTATGCGTTCCGAAGTGTTTTGGGCCTGGTTATCGGCACGGGCGTTGTTGTCGGCGGGGTCGCCATCGTCATGTTCCTCTTGTCGCTCATTTCACTGACGATCAAACTGGGCGTGCTCATCGTTCTTTCTGTGTGTCTGCTGCTCGGATCAATTGGTGGCGTCATCCGTGGCACCACGTTGACGATACTTGGATATCGTGTCTCTCTCGGTGATTTCATGCCCTTGGGCTCCGACGTCCTGTTTTTCAGCTCCGAGGCGATCCGGGCGGGCTTCCTGTTCTTGCTCGCGTTCGTGCTTCCGCTCCCCTTCGCGCTGCCTGTTGTCCTCCTGACGAGGGCGTTCGCCACCACCGGGCTTATCGTTGGGCTGCCCATCGCTGCACTGGGGCTGATTTGCTGGGCACGGCTCATCTTCGCCGCGAATGCATCCGTGGCCGAAGGTCTGACAGTTGGCCAGGCACTGGGGCGGAGTATCGAGTTGACGTCCGGGCGAGCGCTTCGCGTCAGCGGGGCGGTGCTAGCGGGATATGTCTGTACGCTGGCGCTCGCGTTGATCCCCGTGCTGGGCATTTTCGCCTGGCCGTTCTGGGTCGGCTACCTGGCCGCCGGGTACACGGTGTTGGCCGAGGAGTAACGTTGTCCTGTGCCCGCTCGTGGAAGTGACGCTCGGCAGTCGGACCGTGCAGGGCATCTCTTGCTTAGACCATGGGCAAGCGCCTCAAGTGGGACGGCGACCACTTGATGTGGCCGAGTCGTTAGGACTGATCTCGGCATTTGTGAAGCTTGGGGGCGACGCTTCCTTTGCGGAGCATAGGCTGTTCAGCCTGGAGGCAGCCCAGGCGGTAGCCTGTCGCACTTCTCGTGCGTAAGACCACCGGACGGAGCACTGTATAGCGGGAATAGCGGCTGTGGCGCTCGGAGACGGCGGGCTGCGGGCAATCCGCCCATGTGACCCCCTTCGGACATTCTCTGAATAGCATCCGCGGTCTCCTTTCCGATCTCTTTCGGCCCCACCGCCCCGGTCCGCGGCGGCAGGGCAGTGCTCGGGTGCCATACGGCGGAGAGTTGCCACACGGGGCACGGCCGAAGAAGACATCCCTTCACCGTCTCGGCCGCGTCTGCGGTAGGCGCACTCGGTCCGACCACGCCCTGGAGCCGATCGACCCCCTCTTACGCGGCCTCGATAGGTCCGACCATCTCGACCGGCTCCCATTCCGTTTGGCCACCGGTCCGACCGTTGGGCCTATCCCACATGGCCCCTCCTGTAGGCTCTGTCCTGGTCATGCTCCTAGGCGACCCGGCAGCTGAACTGGCCAGCACTTCACACGTCCATGGTCGTCTGAAACGAGATGTGTTACGGTATCCACGTGTCCTTTGCCGTGATTGCCCGTCCGCGTTGCGGTCACAAGAGGGCGGCGTTCGATGCACTCCGTGGAGCATCTGTCCGTCGACCAGACAGTCATCAGCCGGCGGCGGTTCTTGCACCACGCCGCTGCACTGGGCACCGGGCTACTGGCGGCACGTTCGACCTCCGGGGGCGGACACCTCGGGCCATTGGAAGTGTTGAACCCGCGGGACCGCGTGCCGATCTCCTTCGTGATCGACGACTCCACCTGCCTGGTGAACATGGGGCATTTCTGCATGCCTCAGTTCGCCGCGGCATGGTCCAAACGTGCCGAGTACCGCAAACCGTGGAGGGAGTGGCCCCGTGAGATTCCCGACGCATTCGTGCGCGAGTTCCTGGAGTTCTGCGCAGAGTACGGCGTCCGCGGCAAGTACAGCGTTGTCCCGTACCCGGCGCTGGTAGGCTGGCTGGATCGTGAGTTGCCCGGGTGGTCAAGAAAGGAGCTGCGGGCCAGCCTGAAGCTGGTGCGCGACGAAGTGTGCCCCGCGTTCGACATCCATCCGGAGATGATCACGCACACGCGAGTGATCGATCTGCGCACCGGGCGACCGCTGGAGCCCGTCAGCCCCGCCACGATGGAAAACAGCTATCCGCAGGAGAAGAAGAGCGTCGATGAGTTGGCCGCATACCTGGCCTACGCTCTGCGCATTTTGAAAAACTGCGACTTGCCCTGCGAAGGCATCACGACGCCCGGGGGATTCGGAAACCGAGTCAAACGTGAATTGTCGCTGGCGGTGCAGCAAGCCGTGCGCGATGTCTACGGCGCGGAAATCCCGCACTACTTCAAGTATGTGGTCGATCCTGGAGAGGACCCGCAACCACGGCTGGAGCACGTCCGCCACGGCAACGACGGATCGATCGACCTGACGGTCAACGTGCCAGCGGGCACCGGCGATTGGTTCGGCGGCTGGGACGGGGCCCGGAAGCCGGAGCCGGACCGTTACGCCACGCCAGACGGAACCGAAGGAGCAATGGTCCACTGGATCCGCCGCGGTGGACCTGCCATCATGCTGTGCCATTGGCCTGGTCTGTACTGCAACGGGTCAAAGGACGGGTTCCGTGCCTTCCAGCAGGTGGTCCGTTCGCTGCACGAGCATTTTGCCGACCGGATCGTGTGGCTCAAGTTGAGCGAGATCGCCAGGTACTGGGCCGTGCGTCAGCTTGCCACCCTGCGGCTGGCCGGGCGAAGCATCGAAATCGAGACCCCGTTTGCGTGCTCGGAGTTCACGTTTCGCTGGCACGGCACGCCCCGCCAGGAGCCCCGTCTCGAGCGGCCGGATCGAATGGTCCAGACCTTGCGTCGCGCTGGCCGCCGTACTGAGCTCCGCTCCGGCACCTACTGGGCAGACCGGGAAACGGTGGTTTTCTGCGTGAACGTTCCCAGGGGGCAATCGAGAATGCTGGTCTAACAAAGCGTTGTGCTGACTGGCGGCAAAGATGTTGGCACTCCGGAGTCGAGGAGAACGAACGTGCGAACCGTCCTCGTATACATCCTCTGCTTGACGTTCACCGCTTGTTTGTCCGCCCTCGGAAGTGAAGCAGATCGGCCCAACGTGTTGTTCTTTTTCACCGACGATCAGCGTCGGGACACGATCCACGCGCTTGGCAACACCTACATTGCAACGCCGAATATTGACCGCCTGGTGCAGGGGGGCGTGACGTTCACGAACTGCTACGTCCAGGGTTCGATGATCGGGGCCGTGTGCAAGCCGAGCCGGGAGATGCTCATGACCGGCCGGACGCTGTTCCACATCGACACGCGCGTACCGCTGTTGCCCGAAGTGTTCCGCCGGGCAGGCTATCAGACCTTTGCGACCGGCAAGATGCACGGTGCCCGGCCGTACTTCAATCGCATGTTCGAATCGGGCGACGAACTGTTCTTCGGCGGAATGGGTAGTCACACGAAGTTGATGGTGTGGGACTACGATCCGAGTGGCCGGTACCCTCGCGAGCGTCGGCATCGGATCGCTGGCTTCAGCAGCGAGGTTTTTACAGACGCTGCGATCCGATTCCTCCGCCGGCGCGACCGTTCCCGCCCTTTCTTCCTGTACCTCTCGTTTACCGCCCCTCACGACCCGCGCACGCCGCCGGAACCGTTTGCCTCCATGTATCGGCCGTCAGGAATGCCTTTGCCTGCCAACTTCATGAGCCTGCATCCTTTTCATAACGGATGGATGACCGGACGAGACGAACGGCTGGCACCCTGGCCGCGCACGCCTGAAGTAATCCGCCAGCACCTCGCCGACTACTACGGCATGATCACCCACCTGGACGCTCAGATCGGGCGCGTGCTGGCCGAACTTGAGCGAACCGGAGATCTGCAACGGACTGTCATCGTGTTCGCTTCCGACAACGGCCTCGCCATCGGGAGCCACGGTCTGATGGGCAAACAGAACCTGTACGAACACAGCTCGGGAGTCCCTCTGGTGTTCGCCGGACCGGGTATCCCGCACGGGGAAAGACGCGATGCGCTGGTGTACCTGCTGGATATCTTCCCGACGTTGTGCGAGCTTGCGGGCATCGACGTGCCGGACACCGTGGAAGGCAAGAGCCTGGTTCCTGTGATCCGGGGAGAATGCGAGCGCGTTCGCGAGACACTGTACACGGCGTACCAGGTCCAGCGGGCGGTGCGCGACCAACGCTGGAAGCTCATCCGCTACACGCACATCAACAAGACGCAGCTCTTTGACCTCAGCGTGGACCCGTACGAGCTGCGCGACCTGTCGAACGATCCGTCGTACCGGACTCACGTTGACCGGTTACTTTCCGAGCTGCGCCGCTGGCAGGAACGACTCGATGACCCGCAGCCGCTGACAACCGATCGACCCGCCGATCCGACGTTCACCCCGCCGACTGCCAACGGGCGCGGCTCTGCTTCTGGGCGGATGTAGCGCGGCCGACCGTCTCGATCAGCTCTTACGCCAGCTCCGCCAGAACCCGGCGGGGAACCGACGGAGACCACGGCGCGTGCGCCGCGGCTGACGCGAGAGCCGTAACGTGCGCCGGCGACAACGCAAAGGCGACCTACTTCGAGCGGGCCGGGGGGGCTTTGTATTGTCCCGTCGGGAGGTTAATTGAATAGCACCGGCGGCATCTCCTTCCGAGGCGGCAGGGCAACAAGGAAGCTCGAAAGGGGCCCGCGGACGCTACGGCATCAGCCTCCGGCCGGGTGGGCGTAAAGCGCCCCGCGGCCCGGTTGACGTAGGCTTTCCGTTCAGTGTGTCTCCGGTGCGCCTGTCACCAAGACCGCGCCGGGCATCAGGCCAACCGATGGCACGAACGCGACGCCGAAGCACCGTGCCGGCCAACCCTGTGTGCTGCAAATGCCGGAATGCCCCCCGCCGAGGCGCTCACTTGGCATGAGAGCAGAATTGTCGCTTGCAGCCGCTGTTTAGCCAGTGGATGGCTGCCCGGGCACCGGTTCGCTCACCGGTCCCAGTGGCGTACCCTGCGCAGCCATTCGACGACCTGCTCGCGATGTGCTTCGACATACGCGAAGAAGGCCAGGAGAACGATGCCGAGCAATAGACCACTCAGGTACCACAGCCAGGTCCACGCCAGGACCATCGTCGCATGCCAGACCATCGCAAGCAGTGCCAGCAGCACGCCGCCGACACCAGAAACCACGTAACTCAACACGCTGGCGGCCAGCCCGAAACCAACCAGCCCAAGCGAGACGACCAGCAACAGTAGTGGCGACCAAAACGCCTCACCCAAACTGCGCACGAACACATCAACACAGCTCGCCGCATACGACACCATCAATGCCGCGTAGCGCAGCGCCGTTCGCTGCGCCGGGGAAAGCTGCCGCCTGTAGTGCTGCACGGCAATCAGGACCGCGATCGCTGCAGGCCAGACGATCACCTGCGGGTGGCGGTACCAGGTCCCGGGGAAATGTCGCTCGACAAACACGACGTACGTCATCACGGCAAACACGTACGCGGCAGCGGACAACAACCGGTTGCGTCTCAACGTTCCGCTGACGCCGTACAGGACCGCGGCCAGCGCTGTGGTGGCGTGGGGCGGTACCCTGGTGTCCACCACAAGGTGGCTCAGCATCGCCAGCACGGGCAACAGGGCAGCGTTGATTTCCAAAGCTCCTGGCACGGTCGGGATCCGGCGTCGCGAAAGGTACTCACCCAGCCCCCCGCCCACGATCGCTAGCCCGAGGAAGACCAATGGCAGATACGGGCGAATCCGTCCCGTGAACAACTCGGGCCACACCAGGTATGCGTGGTACAGCATGCCACACAGCACCGCTTCAGCCGCATACACGTAGATCGTGCGTTGACGCTCGCTCAGTCCGAACGGGTCGGCGCCCTTGAGCACGGCAAGTGCCAGCAGGCCGACAGCTCCGGCCGCTAAACCGATCAGCGGACCCCACTGATACACGGGGCCGGAGGCAACGGGCGCTGCGCCGAATCCCGTCACGCCCCAGAGTGTGCTGACGGCAACCACGCCGAGCGCCGCGTCCACAAGGGCGGCAATCCGCGAAGGCACCAGCCACTCGCCGAGCCGCAGGCCAAAGCGATGCAAGCCCAGGGCAAGCACGGAGGCCACAATCCAGATCGCCGTGACCGCGGCTGCCAGATGCTCAGCCGTGTTGCCGATCCAGCGACCGGTGACGGCCAACTGAGCTGCGGCCATCACTCCAACACTGGCTAGCACAATTGCCGCGACCTGCAACGGGCGCCGAAGCCGGTCCACGGCCATGAATCCCACGCCAAACGCTTGCGCGACAGCCGCCTGAGCGACGGCCACCGCCGTGGACCATCCAAGTGGCGAACTGCGGACCTGCGGCGACGCCAGGTACCACGCTGCCAGGTACGCCACGACAAGGCCGAGCAACGACTGTCCAACCACCAACACCACCTCGACCCAGCCGAACGCCTCTGCCGCCGACAGGCTCACCGTTCTCAGGAGCAGAAGCTTTCGGCTCGTTAGCAGCTGCCGGTACAGAATCCCGATCGAGAGCAGGTATGCCGCGAGCGTCGTCGCCAGCAGGCCAACATAGGCCGTGGTCCCAGCCCGTACCACATATGTGGTGATCAGCACGACCGAGCCTGAGGCGTGGACGTACAGCCATCCGGCTGCACCGAGCCAGACACGGGCGGCATCCAGCAGCAATAACCCCGTTGCAACCAGCGCGACCACGCCGGCCACGCCCGTCCAGAACTCCACGGTCCCGGCCCCGAAACTCAGCCATGCTAGGGGGGCCATCAGGGCACCCGCGCACCCCGACCATTCCACCCACGCCACGATGAACAGCAGTCGAAGGCCAGTGCGTGGCCCCATGGTGCCGGCCAGCACGAGTGCCCACAGTGCCGTTAGCGCCGTGGCCCAGACGTGGCCGATCGCCGCGGCCGATGGCGTCGTCGCACCAAGCACAAGAGCCATGCGGGCCCCGAATGCCCCGAGCGCTGCAGCCACAGCAGCTGCCCAACGGAGACGGCTCCGATCGCTGAGTGCGAACACGTACCAAAACACGGTTGCCAGGAGGGCCGGGACCCAGTATGCAGCCGCTGACACGTGCAGCTTGCCCAGATCGAAACCTGGGCTTAGTGTCCGGGCCACACGCGGAGGCAGGCTGTCAGGAAACAGGTTGCTGAGCACAACGTGCAACCAGCGTATGCCTGCCGCGATCGGGGCCGTGAATGCTCCCCACGCGATGACGGCCAGCAGCACGCCAGCGTAGGCCTCTTTGTCCCAGATCCGAACGCCCCTGCGGGCAATATCGTCGGCCGGCCGGGACGCATAGGTAACCAGCAATGCGTGCATCCCCAGGATCGTGATCGTCGCAGCCCGCAGCGTGGCCGCGTCCAGCTTCGGGACCCATGTCTGGATGACCGTCAGCAAGAGCAGGGTGGAGACTGGAACCACCGTCAGGTGGTAGTCCGGCCAATGCCTGAAGGCCAGACGGCGTCCCGTCAGGGACCAGGCCAAGAGGGCAATTCCGTATGCTGCGGCCAGGACAGTCAGCCCGATCGGTTCGACGGGTGCCAGGTCGCTGGCAGCCACGGCAACCAGCGCCGGGGCGAAAAGAAGCAGCAGTCCGTAAGCGGCGCAGCCGTGCAGAATCAGGCGGAACAGTGCGGGGGGAGCGGGGACCGACGCGGCCGCCAGCCTGAGCCTTATTGCCGCGACCAATGCCACCAGGCTGGCGAACAGCAGACTCCAGCACGCGGGATAGCCCCCCCACTGCAGAAGTGTTAGCGGCGATGCCACGATCATCTTCCGCAACGGTGCGACAGACCACAGCACGGGCCCGGCGGCAAGCGCTGCGGAAATCGCGACCGGCACCTGCAGACCACGCCGGTACAGGGTGGACGGCGACTCAACTGCCACGAGCACCAGCGCGATGAGGACCAGCGTCGCGGGCCGCTCGATGAGGAGCAATGTCCGAGGAAGTGGCTGCAGCGTGCCAGGGGCAGCTTCAAGCAGTCTCGCAGCACCAGGCAAAGCTGTGTCGGCGAGGGTCAGGATGGCGATCAACACGGCCAGCAGCAGCGGCAACAGCCGTTTTTCCGATGCTGGCCCCTTGTCTTGAGCGAGCGGATTCGGCCATCCGCCGGTTCCCATTGCGCTTGTGAGCCGGTGCCACAAGTACGTTGCCCACTGATGGACCAACAGTGTCGGTGTTTCGGGTCGTGGCAACCGCCGTGCCAGTCCCCGCATGAGCGGATCGGCCACGGCGCTGACAAGCCACGCCGCCAACAGCAGCCAGCGGACCGGGGTTGAGGATGGCAGCCAGGTGCCCCCCCACTGTTTAACCAACGCCCACACGGCAAAGGAAACCATTGGAACGGCCGGGGAGGAAAGAGCGCGGCCGAGGATGAAACGTCCCTGGACGTAGCTGAGCGCCAGCGCAGCGGTCAGCACGGCGGCCACGGCCCCGATCGGTTCGATGTATGGTGGCAGGAATGTGATCAACCGAACGGATATGCCGTAGTCACGGAGACTGGCGGTTCCGGCGTGGAGGATGGCGCCGGTTGCCAGGAGGAGCGAGCAGCCCATGACGACAAGCTCGTTGCCGTGCACCACACGCGGGTGCACAAGCACGGCCAGCGGCTCGGGCAGCCGGCGCGCAAGCCAGCGGAGCAACATGGCAACCGGCTCGACTGCGGCGGCCACCCCCACGGCCACCAGCAGCGGCCGCCAGAGGTCGTTGCATTGTGCGAGCAGTTTTCCGACAAGAGGGGTGTCGCTGAGCAAGTCCGCTGACACGACATAGCGGCCCAGGGCCACGTAGGCAGTGGCCAGCAGAAGCTGCCCCAGCTGTGCCAGTCCGAAGTGTTGCACCAGGGCGGCGTACAGCAGGCCGACGGCTGCCAGTGCGCCCGCAACACCTGCGGCTACCGGAGGCCTGGCCCAGGAAGCCGCCACAGCGGCTGCGACAAGCAACCAGCATGACAGGAGTGCGGCCAGGCGCAAGGTACGCCAGGGTTGTCTCAACTGAGCAGGCGGCAATTCCTGCTCGATGACGGCTGCTACACCGAGTGCCAGGAGTGCGTAGGCCAGGGGCCGACTGCCCAACAACGGGTCTGATACGCTGAGATCTGCAATCACAAGAAGCAAGAACGTTGACCCCAGGTGCAGAGCGGGCGTGATTGCCCGAGCGAACGATTCGCCGGGCAAACGGCGGTACCGGGGGAGGGCGACACATAGCCAGAGAATGTTGGCCCCAAGGATAGCGGTGGCCACAACCAGTTCAAGGTTCAGTCGCGGCAGCCGCCGGGTGAGTAGGACGGCCAGCAGCATTGCCACTGCCGGTGCCAAAAGGCCGAAGACGTGCAACAGCGGGTTATCGCGTGCGATGATCGGCGCGGTCAAGCGGAGCAGCACGAAGAACACGGCGGTGGTGGCTGCGAGCGAAATCAACAGCGTTTGGGCGGCAGGCCAGTCGGAAGTTGCAAGGCCGCGCATGGCGACGGCCAGTGTCAGAGGCACGAGCAAGTGTCCGACCGTGGCTAGAGCACCGGTCGTGACCGGCGTTTGCCAGCGTCGCGCCGTGTACGCCGCGCTGGCCAACATCGCGACGGCCGGCAGGCTGAACAGCAGCGTCCGTATCAGCTGCTGCTCAGCGAACTCGTGCCACAGGCTGACGGCCAGGGCGAGGGAACTGGTCAGGATGAGCAGGCCCGCGATCAGTTCGCCGACGTGAACGTTTGCTTCGCGGAGCCGGTTGGCTAGAGCCTGCCACGTGCCCGTTTCTTGCGCTCTGGGCGCTGCTGCTGCCGGTGTAGGTCTGGCTGCCGGAAGGCCGGTACCGACGGTGGCTCGCTGAGGTTGAGGCTCGGCAGTTGGTCGGCTGGCTGATACACGAGGGCTTGGCCTGGCGGGTGTTGGCGCTTTTTGTCGGTCGGTCGTAGCCGGGGTGGTGTCGCCGAACTTCTGTAAGTCTCGCGCGAGCGTCTCTGCGAGACCGGCTGACGCGGCGAACCGTGCCCATCGAAGGACGACGATCCGCGTAGGCCCGCCGACGGGGTAACCGCACTGCGCGCAGAAGCGGTCGCGACGCCGCAAGGGAAACGCGCAGTTTTCACAGCGAGGTGTGCCGCGGATCAGCCGCCACAACGCTCTAACCATCCGGTAAGCGATCCAGATGACCAGAAGCGGCAGTGCCACGTACAAGGAGAATGCCAACACCAGGATTTCGAGGTCCGCCATCGGTGGCACCATGCTGGGGCTTTTCAGAGGTGGCGGACAGGATCGTGTGGCTATCCCCTGCGGGGGGGACGGTCCGTAAGGTCCGGGCCGGCGACCGGAATCGACCCGGTGGGATTATAGCAGACCCGCGCGCCGGCTGCGCCCCAAGCATTCGGAGCCGCGTCAGCTGTCGTGCCAGAGGAGCCGTCCAACTCGGCATGGCCGATCGTTTTCACCCCGGGATCAGTTCTCTCTCGTTGGTCCTTCTCACCAACCAAGGGCCGTTACCTTGCAAGCATCGACCTGAAACAGGCCCACGCCCGCCTCGGGCGGCCTCAGTGCCAAACGAACAAAGTGAAGTACGGCCTATGAAAAGCGTGCAAATGGCCCGAAAAGGCTGGCTGGCACGGCGCCGAGAGGATTGCGCCAGCTGCGGCACACGCGTCGTTTTGTGCAGACAGTCTCGATACCGGCTCGCTTCCGTGAACGGGTTGACAAGAGAGAGAGAGAGGGAGAGAATATAGCACCCGTCCGGGAACCCCGGGTTAGCACAAGCAGCTTGCGGCGCAACACACATCAGCGAGCGGACAACGAGAGGCGGCGCCGAGGCGGACCGTCGGGGTTTCGGGCAATCGCTGTCTGCGACCGGGCGTATCGGGGAATTGCGGCCGTTGGACGTAGGGTGCCCGGGGGGACGCGAATGAGCCGGGCGCGTTGCGAGTCGAGGGTCCGCAAGCAGAGTGGCGCGCGGGGCAAATCTCTGGTGGCAGTAGCCGTCCGCGTCGCGGGTGTCGTGTTGCTCGTCGGAGGCGTCAGCAAGCTTTACCAAGCTACCGTCGAGCCTGTTTTCACACTTGCCGGAATCGACTTGCCCCGCGCCGCCGGCGCGGCGGTAGGGATCGGCGAACTGGCAATGGCGACGGTTGCACTCAGCAGCCGTCGGCCCGCATCACTGGCACTGCCACTGGCCCTGCTGTTTGCTGCCTTCTTCCTGACGCTGGTCAGTTTGTCCCCCGGTGAAGATTGCGGTTGCCTGGGGCCAATTCCCGTCAGCGCCACCACGCTGAAGTTCCTCGATCTTTCATTAGCGGCCGCCTTGCTGCTCGCGCACGTACACGTGTCGTCTGCTTCCAGGAGTTGGCGTCCTACTGCTGCTGTCCTGGTGTGGACCGTCCTGGCCGCGGGTGCGGCTGCTGCGTGGGTTGCGCCAGCCGAACCCCAAGCGATGCGGCTGGCTATACCCGATGACTTCCTCGGCCGCCCGATCGGTGAGCTTGTCGGCAGGCAGGTGGGGATTCGTGACGTGGCGGTCGGCTACGTTGTCAACTCCGACTGTCTGCGCTGCGTGCAGCATGCATGGAACTACCATCAGGAGGCACGCAAGCGTTACAGCCAGGCGGTGGCCCTCACGATACTCGACGTCGGCCACCGCCCTGAGCGTGTGCTGGCCGTATTCGGAGACAGCGTACGTCTCATGCACGCCAGGCCTGGTGTGGAGCTCGACGCATTGCCGTGGCTGATCTCCGTAGAAAGGGGAACGCTGGTGGATGTTCAGTCGGTGTCTCCGCATGAGGGGGCAAAGCGGGAGAGATGGCCGTGACTTCGCATTTAAGGCGGCAACCCGTGGCCCGGGCTCCTTTCCGTCTCCCACTAGCACTGGGGCTTGTGGTGCTCTTCCTGATCGGCTGCACAAACCGTCCGGCGACCGAGAAGCACCACGTAGACCTCGGAACGTTCATCTACCCAGTGCGGATGGCGTGTGAAGATGCCGAACCGTTGATTATCAAGCACACCTTCACCGTCCAGAATACGACGGATCACGTGGTACGCATCGAGCGTGTACGCAAATCCTGTGCTTGCCTGAGTGCCGATGTTAGTAGCCGCGTGCTCCAGCCCGGAGAGGTGGCGCAGCTCGAGTTGACCTACACACCCGGAATAGGCGGTCGCGGACCGGATTCCCTGTATGCGGATCTGTTCTTTTCCGACGGTAGGGTAGCCCGCTATGTCGTCACACTAGCAGTGTTCCCGCGAGTGCACGTTGAACCGAGTTATCTATCGGGCGGACGCCTGCGCCCGGGAACAAAGCGCGAATTTGAGGTGACGGTGGATGTCTACGGGGCGAGCGAAGACGAGCTGCTGGAGCTGAGCAGGGCAGAGGCAAAGCTCTGGGACGTGACCGTTACTCCGGGGGACCTGTCGATGGGCAGGATTCCAGGGGTGGTGGGTAAGCGGTACCGCATCGCGTTGTCAGGACCACGCACCTGGGAGGTCGGCCCGCAGCAGGATCAGTTGCGAATCGCGTTCCCGGGATCGGAGCACGAACACGTCGTCGACGTGCCCATTAGTTGGTATGTCGAGCCCGCGGTGCACGTGACCCCGCAGAAGCTGGTGCTGTCCCCGGCATCCCCGCAAGGGACCGTGACGATCGAGCCGGCGAAGGGCCAGACACTGGGTGAAGTACGCGTGGTGTCGGCCGAAGGTCTAGCCGACGCTGGCTTTCGGATTACACTGCAGCGCGACGACAACGCAGACGATCCGGCGTACCGATTGCTGGTAGATGCCCGTTCGGTTCAGGCGCCTACCGTGGGCTCCTACCGCATCGAGCTTGCCACCGGAGTTCCCGATCAGCCAACAGTGTTGGTTGAAGTGTTCTTCGTGCCGTACCGCCGTCAGGCTGAGCTAGAGGTTCGGGCCAAGACGGAGGCTAGCCATGATTAGGTCCACCTTCATCGCCACTCTAGGGACTGCTGTCGTCGTTGGTACGCTCGCCGTTTCGGGAGCAGTGGCTCAATTGCCCGAAGATTGCTACCCCTGGCCGCCAGTGTTCGGTGACTGCGTGACCACACGTCCGGGAAAAGTGTACTGCCACTACCATTTCACGGTAGTGGACCGCATGAAATGTGACACATCGGGCGACCCGACGTGCACGCCGTATCGAGCATGCCTTCCCTGCGAAAATGGTCTCTATTGCAAGTCCATCGACCCGCAGAAAGCGATCAGCGCATACCGCTGTGAGGACTCAGACGATCCGAGCGATGCATGCTTTTACTGCGGTGCCTTGCTCGCCTGCGACGCTGGATACAAGTACGAGGATCCTCTGTGTGTTTTGGCGCCCGTCGCAACATATGAGGAGTTCGCGACCGATGGCTGCCGGGCACAATGAGCGTCTAACGCAAACGGTGATTCTGCCGATGCTTTTTGCGAGGAGATATTTGTCATGTCGTGCAAAGACGTAGTGGTGCTCATCGTGCTGTGGCTGTGCGTCGGCGTAGCTTTGGCTGGCGACACGCCGCCTCGTAACGCAGAAGAGGGTGCAAACGCGAGCAAAGAGGGACTTGCGCTGATCCGCACGTGGCTGGCGCTTGCCGAGGAGCCGCCTTACACGACGTACCGGTTCAAGAAGAAGGAGTGGCTGGCCGAGTCGGTCGAGGCGGCTCTCGCGGGGAAGTGGGAGGAAAATCCGTACGAGGGGCTCCAAGAAGGTCTGGTGTATACGCACCGCGGACTGCTTTGGTTCCACCGAGAGCAACAGAGGTCAAAGAAGTGGTGGCGGTCGGAAAGGAAGCATCAGACGGCCGGGGGTGCGTTTCTCGTCAGCGGCGCGGGAACGGGTCACGAACTCCGTACGGTGCTTGCGGGAAATGGATTCGCACTGGGGACGACGGTCCGCAAGGACGCACCACAATACGCATGGGCTAACTCATGGCGGCTTGCGCGAGCGGATGGGTGGCGTTGGGCAATGACGGAATGGCGGGATGATCCCATGCAGATCGGAACGATCGCGCACTCGATCGTGAAGCTGGTGCAACACATTCTAGAACATGGGGAGCTAACCGCTGAGCCGGTCCACACGGCAAATGGACACCAGTGGCGGGTTGTGAACATGGCCCTCAAGCAGGAGTTCCGAGGTCGAGACTGGGAGGAGCACCTTCGGATGGTCTTCGACGTGTGCTGCCCGGGACCGCCGCGAGAAGTGGAAAGGGTAGGGGGCGTCGATGGGCGACGGAACCAGAGCTGGGTTCGCGTGGAGCAGGTCACGGGACTGGACAGCGGAATTGCGGTGCCCACCCGGGTAGTGTGGATCTGGACGACCAGAGGGATTGAGCCAGACCACCCGTTGGCCGGCAAAGTGCGGGTGGCGGTGAGAGAATTCACGGAAATCGGCACCGCGCCGCCGGATCCTAGCGTGTTTGCAGTGACCCTTGAACAGGGCGTCATTGTGCGCTGTGACCACGAGCCGCCACACAGCATTGTTGTCGCCAAGAAACGAGTGGTGCGGCCGGAGGACCTTGGAAAGCTCGCCCAGGAAATCTGTGGCAGCGCTCCTCCCGGTGCTGGGCCCAGCGTAGCGGCTGCAAGTGTGCCTCCCATATCAGATACGGCCCTGGAGAAGTCAGAAAATCCACGTACTCGCTCGCTGCGTTGGTTCGCGCTGGCATTGGCCGCGCTGGCGGCCGCGTGGCTGCTGATCGCGTGGTACCGCAGTCGCCTGGCCGCCGATACCTAGCCGGTGTTCCCAGGACGCGTGCGGTTTGACCGTGTGCGTAGCCGAGCCGTGCCCGGTCCCGCAACCCGTGGCCCTGTGCGCCGCACGCGGCGCCACGACAGGCAGCGTTCGGAACGGGGGCAGGCCGGCAACTGTCACTGAGCGACAGCTCCCTGCATTGCGAGGCTGAGGCTGTGCGACATCGCGTGACGGCGGTCTCCGACCGGTTGCGGCCATTCTGAGCGGGCCCGAATCAGCGGTCGTAAACCGCCTGGTGCACTGTTCGTATGGACGAGTGGTGCGCGGAGGGACAGCACCGTGTGGCGCTGGACGGCGACTTGGGACGGCTTTGTCGCGGCGCTACTGCTGGCAGGCCAGGCCATGCTGCTGTGGTGGGCAGCACGCAGCGACTCGCCCACCGAGCTGGAATTGCTCTACTTCAGCAACGGGCTGCACTGCTGGTACACCGGCAGCAATGAGCAATTCCACCAGAATCCGCCGCTTGGAAAGTTGCTTGTTGCTGCCGCGGGAGCCTGGCGAGGAGTGGCACGGGACGCCATACTCGATAACGAACGACGCAGGCTTCGGCTCGCGCCCAGGCAGGTCCTCGCGCGGGTGATCGGAGAGTATCCAGAGACACAGGGCAGGGCGACCATCGAAGCAATCTTCCGTGCCCGCGTCCTGCTTGCCATGGCAGCTGTGGTCGCCGGTGCTCTGCTGTATGTGTGGTTGCGTCGCCGAGTCGGTGCGCTTCCGGCCCTGGCGGCTTGCGCTTTGTGGAGCTTCAGCCCGATATTGCTGACCGCCATGCATCTAGCCGCCGCCGACGGCTGGGCCACAGTGATTGCCCTGCTGTCGGTGCTGGCCATGGGAAGCTACCTGGAGCGACCCACCTGGGCAAACGCCCTGTGCGTAGGGGTGCTGCTGGGCGCGGGACTGGCAATCAAATTCACACTATTGGTGCTGATTCCCGTCTGGCTCTGCATACAAGCAGTGTGTTGGTTTCAAGAGAGGGCAGCCGCCCTCGGACTCGCCGCACACACCCTGGCCGTCCTAGCACTTTGCTGGTTCATCCTGGCACTGGCCTATCGATTCGAAGGGGTGGGCCAGGCGCCACCGATCGAAGAATTCCGCGCAGCGACCACCTGGGCCTACATCGGTAGCCGCGACGCCGAGGGACCTTCCCTGGGGTGGCGCATCATTTCCCGTTTGCTGCCCAACCACTTCCTGCTGGGTCTGGATACGCAGGCGTACAACTTCGAAATGATCCCCGACTGGTCGCGCGTTTGGGGAAGATGGTATCAGGTGGGCCCCATTCACTACTACGTATCGCACCTGTTAATGAAGGACGCGGTTGGGTTTGCAGCGGTGTGGATTGCTACGCTGATCGTCGCTGCGCTCCTGTGCGTTCGCGGGCCGTTCCTTCCTGCTAACGCGGTTGCGTGGCTGCCTGCCGCCCTTGCCGGAGGAGCCCTTCTACTGGTCGTATCGGTCGAGGGACGCTATATGGACCTGCGCTACGCCTTCCCAGCGCTCGGTGCTGTGCTCCCGGTTTTCGGGTGGTGGGTTGCCAGGGGCGACCGGAAGACAGCCGTAGCCGCAATCGTACTGCTAAGCTTAGGTCTAGCCGAAGTTGCGCCCCATTGGCCGCGGTTCGTTGGCTTCTGTTCTTTGCTCATCGGCGGCCCAGGCGATCCCTGGCAGTTGGCGGACCCAAAAGTCACCGCCCGTGGCCAGGATTACTTCCGGCTCCGACGCTGGCTGACGCAACATTCCGAGAAGGATGGCATTACTCATATTCACCTCTGGCAGCATTACCCACAGGCTACGTTGCCTAGAACAATCTGCAAGCTGGGGCTGTCGCGAGGACCAACGGTGGCCGCCGTCCGCTCAGAGCATACCCCCGTGTTTCCCGGCTGGCACGCCGTGGACCGCCGGGTCCTGGAGAGACTCGCCTGGGAACAGCAACTGGCGGCAGAGGCTCAGCCGTTGGCGGTTCCGAGAGGGGCAGGCGACTTCGCACGACTGGTACCGCGATACACGGTCGGCGACTCGTTGTTGGTCTACCGTGTCGACATGGAAGATCTTTCCAAAGTGTCGGCTACTATCGCGGACGACCGCCCCAATTAACGGCTCCGGCCGATCCGCGGCGTAAGCAAACCCGAGTGCAGCGGCCAGTCCTGTCTGTTCAAGGGGGGCGTTTCAGCATTTGCAGCACTCGGGATTAGCCTGGGCGTTAGTTCGGCGTCGCGTGGTCGGTTGGGCGCGTGCCTGTGCGGTTTCGGTGACAGGCGAACCGGAGACAAACGGATTGGGCTGCCTACGTCGAACGGGCCGGGGGCCATTATGGCCCTGCCCCCAGTGCGCGCCGGAGCGCGCCCGTTCGACGAGGTAGAAGTCCTCGCCCGGGTATGGTGTGGACCCTGCGACCGAACGTGACTGGGTGCTTGCGACCGGGGGTGGACAGCGGCAACCCCCGGCGAGGGGATGGGCAAACCGAGCCGGTAGCTTGCGTTGATGGCCGGCAGGGGAGCTATATGCCCCCGCTGCCGCGAAATTGATTGGATAGCGCGGGCGCATCTCCAAGAGATTTTGATTTTTTGCCTTCCCGGCCGCGGGCGGGTCGATCCCGCCCGCAGCTCGGGTGGTGCGGTTCGCTTGGGCTGGCGGTGAGCACAAGCAGACATGGCTTAAGTCCGGCACGAGCGCGCATCCACCGCAGCGACGCCGCGAACGGCGGTCCGCTTGGTCCCCAGCGGACCGGGACAAACCAGAGCATTGAACCGACAGGAGAAGCGGGCTATCAGGTGTCAGAGGGTCACAAGTAAGCGAGGCAGCGGGGTAATGGCCGTGGAGCGAAGGGACCCAGGAAGGTGGATGCGTGGAGAACAGAGCTACGGAAGTGACCCCACCGTCAGTGCCCGAGAGGGCTAGACAAGGTGGAGAGACGGTACTTCCGGGGACGGGAGTGCGCGTCAAACCGTGGGGCTGGACGAAGCGCATGGCAAGGGCTTCCGCCAGAGTGGGCGGAGGGGCTGAACGCACCCTCTTCTCAGCAGTCAGCACATCGGATCGTTGTCCGAGAGCCGCTCGAAGTGCTCCGCAGCCACCGGACCGGCTGTGGCCGGAGCCGACCGTGTGCTCGGAAACTCCGAACGCCCACGCTCAGCGACGCCCTTCGCGCGGCCCTTCGGCGCAACACACGGCCAGAATGGCTACAATGCGGCACAGTGCCGGTTCAAGCGGGAGCCGCTCATGCAACGTCTTCCGACCGTGACTGCCTTCGTTCTGGTCTCGATTGCCACCGTTGCCAGCGCCGCTGCTGATGACGGCATCCGACCCTACCGGCAGAACCCCTGGTACTGGCAATACCACGGCGAGCCTGTCCTTCTACTGGGCGGTAGCAAAGACGACAACCTGTTCCAGATTCCCGATCTGGTCGAACACCTGGACGAGATCGCCGCCGTCGGCGGCAACTATGTGCGAAACACGATGAGCGACCGGCGGATCGGCGGATTCGAAGTCTACCCGTTCGCGCAACTGCCCAGTGGCAAGTACGACCTCAACCAGTGGAACCCGGAGTACTGGGCTCGCTTCGAACGGCTGCTGGCTGAAACGCACAAGCGGAAGATCTTCGTCCAGATCGAAGTGTGGGACCGGTTCGATTACGTTCGGGAACACTGGGAGAACAGTCCCTACAACCCAAAGAACAACGTGAACTACACATACGCCGAAAGCGGCTTTCGCCGTCACTACCTGGAGCACCCCGGGCAGAACCGACAGCCGTTCTTCTTCACCACGCCACTGCAACGCAACAACCGCGTCGTGCTGCCGTTCCAGGAGCGATTCGTGCGCAAGCTGCTTGCCCATTCGCTCAACTACGACCATGTCCTCTACTGCATCGATAACGAAACGTCCGGAGATCCGGCCTGGGCAGCGTACTGGGCCCGGTTCATCAAACGAGAAGCAGCCAGACGGAACAAGACCGTCTACGTCACCGAAATGTGGGACGCCTGGGACCTGCGTTCCCCCCAGCACCGCCGCACGTTCGACCATCCTGAGTTGTACGACTACGTGGACGTGTCGCAGAACAACCATCAGAAGGACCAGGTGCACTGGGACCGTTTCCAATGGGCTCGGCGATACCTCATGCGTGCACGGGTCCGTCCGATGAATACCGTCAAGACGTACGGAGCCGACGGTGGCCGCTTCGGTAACAGCCGCGATGGCATCGAACGATGGTGGCGATCGCTGATAGGGGGTGCGGCTGCTGTCCGGTTCCATCGTCCGCCGTCGGGGCTGGGACTGAGCGACCCGGCTAAGGCGTGCATCCGTACCGCTCGCGTGATCGAACGATTGGTGCCATTCTGGGACTTGAGCCCGGAGCTTCGCCTGCTGGCCGACCGCGATCCGGATGAGGCCTATCTGGCCGCATCACCCGGGCATGCCTATGTGGTCTACTTCCCCGATGGCGGTGCCGTGCGGTTGGACCTCACCAAACACCCGGGACGATACGAGTTACACTGGCTCGACGTGCTCGCTGCCCGGCGCGCAGCCACGCAACGCGTTGAGGGTGGGCGGCAGATACCGCTTGAACCACCTGCGAATGGCCATTGGGTAGCGGTCGTTGTACGACAGCATCTGCCGCGACGGAGTGAGTGATCCGAACCGGCAACGGAACCAGTCGAGGAACGGCCAGAGGGGCGGCGGTCTTGAGTGTGGAAGTCTTTGTCAGCGTTCAAACGGTCAGCGAACCTCGCCTGCCCGCGCGCTACCGCTGCATCGTGGACGTGAACAACCCACGGCGCGGCAGTCTCGGCGCCGCTTCGCTCCGACCGGTTGCGCTGGTGCAAGGTCTGGTTCGGCCGCTGCGGTGTCCGTAGAGTGTCGCTCTGGGGGGATGGACCTTCGCGGCAAACGGCCAATGAAGTGCAGGTCGACCATCTGGCCGCTTCACTCGACGTTCAGTTCGTGAAGCTGGGGTTTTCGGTGGTGGTGGTGGTGGTGGAGATATGCACGTCGGTGAAGCTGTTGGACCTGATCTGTGAGACGGTGGTCCGGATCCGGCGTGCCAACCGGCACGTGGCGATCACGCTGGGGGGGGGTGCCGACTACCACCGGTGTGCCGCCCCAGCTGCCGGGGCAGCTGGTGGAGCTAGCCGCGCTGTGTGGGGCCGACTGCGTGCTGGGGGACCCGTACGAGAAGCGTCCGAACGAATCGCTGGTTACGCGCTTGACGCGGCAAGAGCTGCACCATCTGCGCTACTGCTGCAGGGCCTTCGCCCTCCGCTTCGCGGTAGCGGGCAATCTGCAGCCGGGGCATGAGCTTCTGTTGAAGAACGTGCAACCGCGCACTATGTCGGGTTTCGCTCCGCACTGACCCGGACCCGTTGCCGCCGCAGCACGCTGGACGAGCACCGGCTTGCCTCTCTGTGCGAGATGTTGTTCGCTACCCGCCAGGTTCTGCGAGCGTCACAGTCTGTCCGAAAACGCTTGGCGCACACAAGTGCCTGCTCCTGAGGGGGTTGTGGTAGGCGGCCACAACCTCCCTACGCAGGGAGGCGTCGCAAGGACGCATGCTATCGCTGTCCGGAACCAATTGTGCCGTTGGTCGACGTGGTTGTGCGGTCCCTGGGCGTTGGGCAGCGGTCTGGCGCGGGTTGACGGGGTTGTCCGGCAACATCGCTGAGGCCGATCTGTGATTCGATCTCGTACCGGATCCCCGCGGGCTGCCAGTGGAAAGCCATTCCAGCCACCGACGAGCTGGCTAACGGGAGCACGGCACCCGAGTGGTTCAAGAGATGGGCGGAGGCTGAGGTGTTCGCGTTGTTGCACCTCGTGGCGGTGGGGTTGTGCGTGGAGGGCGGCCGGGCGCCGCTGCATCGGCAAGGGATCGACAGCACCGTGGGCCGGCATTCTGTGGGAACTCCTGTACGCCATCAAGCCGCAGGCTTCGGCGAGGGTTCGACTGCCTCCCCTGGTGCGGAGGCCGTTGGGATGCGAGGGCTGCGGCCCATGGTGGACCGAGCCAAGGAGGGGATGAAGGTTTCGTCGGTGGTGGTGGTGATGGATGAGGCGGCTGTACCGCTGGCGGGCCATGTTGCTGGGGCGAACATCGGGAACTCTTAGCTGCTCGGCGCGACGTCGGCGGAGTTGGCTGGTCCAGTGTTGGGCGCGTTGGCCCAGGGCAAGAAACGACCTGAGATGGTCGCAGACAAGGCCTATGACTACGGCCAGGCACGTGAGCAAGCAGCCGTCTACGGCTTCATGCTGCGCTTCGCCAAGCGGCGTGACTGCCCCAAGCGGCCGCCGAAGAAGGTGCGTCGAGTGGGGTCCAACACGGAACGTGCTTTGGCCTGGCTGAAGTTGTTCCTGGGCGTACGCCCATGCTCGGCCGGTAAGCGGTGCACCGATCTAGCTTAGATGGCCTCGCCAAGAAGCTCGTCCGTGCGATCGGCCCTTGTTGGGGTAGTGCGCATCTGCCTGTTTGCTACTTGCGTTTGCGCCTTCAGCTCAACCCTATCGGGCGCCAGTCCTCTAGCCTTCTGGGAGCCGTCTCTACTTTGAGGACCAGCCTCCGGACCCGGCGACTGAATGCGCTGGCCTAGACCGCCCTTCGCCACCGTCCAGTGACCTGAAGACGCGCTTTCCCCCAGTCGGCACAAAGAATGCCCGGACAGTTTCTAAACCCGGCGCGTGACACTGGCGTGTTCCGCGAACAAAAAGAGGCCGTCCCAGATGGGACAGCCTCGGAAGCATTAGGCGTTCGATCGGGCTAAAGCGGTTAGCTGACCCGGCGACGCCTCAGGTACGTAGCGCCGGCCGCACCGATCAGCCCCCAGAGTGCGAAGGTGGCCGGTTCCGGCGCGGCGTTGATCCGGAAATTCGACAGGTCACTGAAGTCGTATCCGTTGGCACCTGGCGCGAAGATCGTGCCTTCGAGCGAGACTTCTACCGAGTGGGTCACGCCGCCCAGGTCAGTCACAGTTACCGGAATGTAGATAACGCTGGGGCTGTTGCCGTAGGAACCGGACGCGTCCATCACGGTGAAGCCGCCTCGCTCGTTGTTGGCGCCGACGCCGAGATCAGCCTCGAAGAAGTCCTCCGGCCCAACCAAACCAAGTGTAGCCTCATACTGATAGCCCACATTGAACGCATTGCCGGCAGCGAAGACGTTCGGGTCAATTACAGGCGACACCGGGTTGGGTCCGGAGATCACTACTGCGATCTCGTCTTGCCCAAGGGTACCCGTCCGGCCATTCTTCGGGTGGAGAGCCGGAGGCAAGAGGTCTAGCAGATCGTGGCTGTCGGTGTCGTTGTAATCTAGCGTGTACCGGGTGCCGCTTTGGGAAACGATCTTGGCCGAGAAGACGATGACAATGCGATTGGGCTGCAGCCCGTACCCGTTCGGGTCTGGGTTCACGCCGGAGATAGCCACCCAGCCGTAAATGACGTCGCCGACCGTCACGCTGCCGCTGGAGTCCAGGTCGTCTAGCAGAGCTCTACTAGTATCGGTCAGTTCGTCTTCGACACCGTCTGCGACCACATAGGTGTCGACCATGCCGGCCTGAGCAGGCGACACCAACCACGCAATGAACGCGAATGAGACGGCAGAACACAGTAGTTTCCGCATAGGAAGTCACCTCCACTTCGTTGCTAGATCGCACCAAAAAACGCCGTGACGAACACTGGGAATGGCCCACTAGTCACGCGGAAGCGACCTAGCACCGCGGCGGAGGTGTGGGTGGACGCTGAGCGCACGGGAACACAGGAAGATTGCCGGTAGACAGGAAGCGGAACGCTGTGCGCGTCTCGGTCCCGTTTGAGCGGAGGAGGGTTGCGTCGGTCGGGACGGCAACGTTCCCTGAACACGACAGGCGTGGAACCGGTTGGCTCGAGACAACGGGATGTTGGCCAGATGTGTCCGGTAGGGAGAGGGACACGGGGCGTGAATCTACCACGCCCTGGGCCGTCCCATCGGGCTGTCCCAGGGACCGAGTAGCCAAAACCCCACCCGCCGCACGATCAGCAATCGCGACCGCGGCGAGAATCGCCCAGCTTGTGAGCAACCAGGTTCTTGTCATCACCTCGTGCCCTGCGCATCTTCAGATTAGCCGGCTGTCCTCCGCCTGTCAACCCCTCTCTCGAAGCCCGCCGGTCTGCAGGGTGGGGCGGCCTGGCCGGAGGCGGGATCCAGCGGAGGGGTCGCAGCCGGCACGGTTTGGGGACGGCGTAGTGGGGGCGGCTGCAAACTTCCGGCGCCGCACACAAGCATCTGTACCTGGAGACGCCGTCGGCACACGGCCCGCGCTGTGTCCGGCCGTAAGGGAGCCGACGGGGCAAGAGCGCTGGCCCTTTGTGGCGGCCCGGCGCATCCCTCGGCGGGTTCACGTCGTCCCCAGGAGCTGCTCGTGGCCGCAGTCGCACGCGTAGCCTGCCTCGCGACAAGCTTCGCCGGGGGAAAGATGCTCGCCGAGCGTGTACACGAGGGCTTCTCAGAGGGGCCGTCCGCGTGAGCAGCCTGCGTCACCGGGCCCAGCAACCCGGGCGGGTTTCCCGCTGCGAGCCGGGTGATCCGTTCAACGCAATGCCGTGCAGACGCCGTAATCGTCTGAACGTCAGCCAGTTCCGAACCGAGAGCCTAGAACAGGGCCAGGCGTGACAAACCCTGACGTACCGGCTCCGCAGCCAACGGTGCGGACGGTGGCATTCCCACCACTGCGTTGTGCTACGGCTACCGCTTTGGGCCTGACGCATGAGCCCGGTTCCATGGGCCCAGAGCCTGAGCTTCGGAGGCAAACGCTTGCGTTTCCCCATGTGCCTGAGACCTACGTTGTTGTCGGGCACAGGCACGCCCGGCTCAGGCCCAAATGACCAATCAGCCAACGCCTGTTGCCACGCATACGGTCGGCTGCGGCTCCGACCGGTGCTACGTGGCGCCGCACGCTGTTTGACGAGCCAATGATCTACTGGGATCTACTGGCGAGCTGGGGGGTGGGCCGTTCAGTCACAGGTGGCGCTGTTGTCCGCCGGCGCAACAGGCAGCGGGACCAGCGATGCGCTGGCCCCGCGTGCCCTTGCAATCCCTGCTTTGGAGGCACTCAGCTTCTACGTCGTCGGACGTAACCGGCAACACCAGCGCCCACCAAGCACCACAGCGCTAGCGAGCTTGGTTCGGGCGCAGCATTAATGGTGAACGTGGTCAAGTCACTGAAGTCATAGCCATTCGCGCCAGGGCTAAAAATCGTACCAAGCATGCTGACCTCGACGGAATGGGTTACGCCACCGAAATCCGTGATGCTAACAGGAATGTATATCACCCCTGGGCTGTTGCCGTACGAGCCCGACGCATCCATGACCGTAAAGCCACCTCTCTCGTTATTGGCGAAGGCGCCCAGGTCGACCTGGAAGAAGTCGTCTGGTTGCACAAGCCCCAGCGTCGCCTCATACTGGTAACCGCTCGAGAACCCGTTGCCGGCAGCGAACGTAGCGGGATCGACCACCGGCGAGACGGGGTTCGGCCCGGAGATCACTACAGCGATCTCATCTTGGCCGAGAGTACCAGTTCGCCCGTTCTGGGGATGAAGTGAAGGCGGAAGCAGATCAGTCAGGTCATGGCTGCCAGTGTCATTGTAGCCAAGCGTTGCAATCGTTCCTGAAATGGAAACGACCTTAGCTGAGAAGACAACTACAATGCGGTTGGCCTGCAGACCGTACCCGTTCGGGTCCGGGTTGACGCCAGAGATAGCAGCCCAACCGTAAACAACGTCGCCGACACTGACACCGCCGCTGGCGTCTAGGTCGTCCAGGAGGGCGCGGCTCGTGTCGAGGAGCTGATCTTCAACGCCGTCTGCAACGACATACGTGTCCACCATGCCGGCCTTCGATGCGGTTGCGGCCCAGCCGAGAACCATGAGGATACCAGTTGCTAGGAAGAATCGTCGCATCGGAAAACCCTCGCTTACCAAGTTACCAAGTGTCGTGAGACCAGGTGCCAGCAAGCGCTGGTCCGAACGTGCCACTGCTCGAACACAACTCGTGGGAGATGTCGGTCACGCGGCAGGTATTCGTCAGGGTGGGGGGCTGGGCGGAGCAGATCCAACTCGCTTGCGCGTTACTTGTGTGGGGGACAAGGCACGTGAGTTGGAGTCGCTTGCGATCGCGTCCGCAGGGTCTACTAGAACCTCCGTGTTGTGCGCCCGTGCGTGATCATGCCGAACAGTCGGGATGAGGAGATCTGAGCAGAGTGTCTTGTCGGCATCGACGGGTAGGGGAACCAGGCAAACAAGGGACGATGTCTGGAAACCGACGGCGTGGATGGGAGCTGGAGCGCGTAAGTAAACGCTGGGAGAAATGTTGGGGCTGACGATGCCGGCAACCGCCCAGTCGCTTGTTCGGCTCAGGAGGAGCACCACTGCAACACGCCATGCCAGGCCAGGGCTCAGCAACCTCAGCGTGGCAGGACCTGCTTCTTGTGGCTTACGCAAAGGGCGCATGGGTCACCGGGCGTCTATAGGCGATCAGTTCAAAGCGGTGCCGGCAACACTTCCGACACGCTCCTTTCGATACTTGCACCGTCACTGTCACAGATGGCCATGGGGTACTGTTGTGACCGGGAGCCGTGAGCTGCATGCAGCTGGAGGGAATGGCTTTGCGGATTTTGGCGGTCGCGCGGCTATGGAGTGTGGTTTCCAACGCTCATGCCCGGGGAGTTGCTCGGCTGCCCGGTGAGTGCTGCACCGCGCCCGCTGGGGCGGCACGGGCGGTTGACGTTGATGCCGCAGGCAGAACCACGGAGGAGCGGGTCGGGATTGGGGGGCACCGGTTTGGCGATGACGGTGCATGTTCTGCGTGACGGAGGCGAATCGGGCATACCTGCCCGAACCAGGCAGCCAGATACGGATCGGAGGCCGGTGGAACAGGCACTACCGTGGGGCATTCTGAGTCGCAGTGTTTCGTGCCGCTTTGGACAAGCTGTCAGAGTCGGAGCAGCAGGTTCCTTCTGTCGGCCCAAGCGCGTTACTCGGCGCAGCATGCCGGCTACCGTGGAGGCCTCGCGGAGCGAGGGACCCGGGAAGGTGAAGGGCATTGAGTCGGAGGAGGCTGTGCGGTGGAACTGGAACCTGTCGTGATTTCTCGACCGGTTGGGCGGGGGTGGTCCGTGGATGCGTTGGTGGCAGGTTTGGGGAGGGATAAAGGTGAGCTGACTGGCGAGGTGCTCCGGGTCCGTGCACGATCGGGCCATGGGCACGGCGCAATCGAGCTTGCAGCACGCCAGCACGGTGCCCCCGGGAGATTAGCGAGGTGGTACCGCTTTGCGGACCGAGAGGGAGCATTGGGCGCCATCTTCGGCGTCACGGAACGCCAGCGGTCTGCCCTCGTGAGCAAACCAGCGGCTCGCGCAAGGGGGTTGCCACGCGGATGGGGTGGCAGATTCACCCGGCGGCGGCGCGCGGTGGTGACCTGCGGGGGCACTGCCGTGGGCCCGGCGGCGCGGCCCCGTGCACCCGCCCGCGCGGGGGGTTGGGAATCCATCTGCGATAGCGAGAACGGAACGATTCCCACCCGGGACCCAGCCGAGGAGAATTGCCTGGCGGTCTCGCCGAGTTGCCTTGATGGGCGGGCAGGGGGCTAGGCACTGACCAAGTCCGGCTGGGGGCATGGGCTTTATGCCCCCTTCCCGGAGAGCTGACGGGTCGCCCCGGCCGCAGTTAAAGGAAGTCCCAGCCCGACCGAGCCGCGGGCGGGTCGACCCCGCCCGCGGCTCGGGTACTGCGACTCCCTCGGGCCGGCGGCGTGCAGATCTCCGCTCCAGGTATCCACTGTATCCCGATGTATTCCGACCGGTGAGCGACGCTGGTGCTACTGGACTGCTACCGGCGGCACCGAGGGGCCGTCGCGGTCGGATCGGGGCGGAGCACCGGGCTGCTGTCCTGGGGGCCAACGACGTGCGTCGGCCCCGGTGGCGGCAAGCACCCTCGGCCGATACACGGGGTAGCATCGTGATCGCCACGGAGTTGAGGCAGGTGTCACTATTGGCAACAGAGGCGCCGCGAGAAGGAACAGTTCTCAGCAGCGATTCGCCAAGCTGTGTTTCCAAAGACCGCGTAGACCGGCAGCCAAACCGTGGGATCCAGCCGTCTTGCGGCGGGACAACGATTTGGCACGCTAGTTGCAAAGCCCAGGACGTCTGACAAGGTGCTGGGCTGGCTCTCAGGGAGACGGCCCAGCCCGGCCGGGAGCTTGGCTGGTCGTTGTCACGGAAGGGACATGGCGGACACTACCGCTCGTGAACATCACGTTCGCACGGAAGAGGGCTTGAAACCAGTCGCACCGGCTGGTAAACTGGCTGCTTGCGGAGATCTGGGTGAAACGGGCTAACGGGGTGGTGTCCTGCTGTTCTTCGGTCTGTCACGGATGGGGGATTGATACAGACTCCGCGCTGGAGGAAAGCGCGCCACCGGACCGCAACCGCGGCAAGCGCCACACTCGGAACGCGTGAAGGAGTGCCGCTTGCAGCGGTCGGGTCGCGGGTGCGTGGTGACGACGAATTGGGAGGTTTGGAGTAGAAGCAAAGATGTGGTAGCCTAGAGAAACTGACTGATCCCGTAGGGTAGCGCTGTCCGGTTGACGCCGTAGGCCCTCGACACCGGGCAGCGGCCGGGGCCTTCCCTCTTCAGGGAAATGACAACGGAGCCAAAGGGGGATGTCGGGCGGGTTGGACGACAGCCTGCCACCACACGTTCGGAGAACTCGATCGAAAAACACCCCGAACCAGGTATGCCCCACATTGTGTTCGTGCGAGCGTGGGGTCCGACGCCAGAGGACGTCGTGTAAACCTGTCAACCACGGATGCGCGGGATGACGCTCGCGGCCTGATGGCCGCTTGAGCGCCCCGTGATCGGCACAGGACGCGGGGCTCCGAGTGTATTCGAACGCCCCGCAGTCCGTGTGCCAACAAGCGGCACGGGCGGAACGGTCCGGTGAAGGAATCACCGCGTGAGGCGTTCGACCGTTCGGCCTGCTCGGGCTTCGCCCTAGCACCTTGCGGTGGCTTACTGCGCTGCCGGCCAGCGCCACCGACGAGGGTTTGGTCTGCAGTGCACTGGCGAGCCAGGTAACCGTTACTCGCGCCACATCAAGCAACACGATAGGTGCACGTTCGGCAACCAAACTGCGTCTGAGCGCCGGTAGCTCTGGCCCGGCTCGACGGAGATCGATTGCGTTTGGCCGATCGCCGCTGATCGACAGGCCAAGGCAGGCTCAGCAGACGGAGCTTCATTGCCAAAACGGAACGGACTGACGAAACGGTTAACCCCTCCTGCACATTTCAGCACACCCGGCGTAACGTCCCGCTGCTGTCATCAGCGTCGTATGCCGATGAGCCAGGCCCGAAACATGTTCCCTCCCTGTCTCCGCTTGCGGTACGCTGCGTGGGCAGGGCCGACAAACAATCCCCCTGTAGCCGCGGTGCTATTGAACCAACCCTTCGGATAGGGAGGCACAAACCCCCCCAATCGCCCATCCAAGCATGCCTGTGGACCCACCCCGTCGGACCTCCGAGCTCTATCGCTCATTCTTCCAGTGCTTGCATGCCCAAGACGCCGGCACAGGTAGCTAGCGACGTGTCGGGCCGCGCAAGAAGCGAACTGAACGGACCGGTGTGTTAGAGCGACGCATACGCATCGCGCTGGTGACTTACTCCTTTGATTGCGGCGGCATCGAACGGTCGATCGCTTACCTGGCCAGCTACCTGCCCATCGAGCGGTTTGAACCCATTATCGTGAGCCTCACGAGCAACGGCCCGGCTGCCCGCTGGCTTACGCGAGCGGTCCCCGTGCTGGAGCTCCACAAACCGCCGCGGAACGATGCCAGAATTGTGGCCAGGCTGTCGCGCGTGCTTGCTCAGCACCGAGCCCACATCGTGCATTCCCACAATTGGGGCACGTTGGTTGAGACCGCGGTGGCTCGGCGCCTCTCCGGCACGCCCGTGCACGTGCACTCCGAACGTGGCACGGTCTTGGGCACGCTCGATCGATCGAGCTACCGTGCTCGGGCGCGCGCGATCGCGATGCGTGCCGTCTTGGCTCAGGTCGACGCTGTCGTCTCCAACGCGGCAGCGACAGCTGCCCGTGTTCATCGTGCCTGTGGATACCCGATACGCAAGATCCACATCATCCCGAACGGGCTTCCCTGCCCGCTTGCGGCATCGAATGGCACGCGAGAACAGCTGCGCCGGCGTGTCCGCCAGCAGCTCCGGATCGCGCCAGACACGTTCGTGGTGGGGACCGTGGCCCGGCTGGATCCGGTGAAGCACCTCACCATGCTGATCGAAGCGGTCGCACGTGTTCGAGACCGCGAGCCGCGAGTCGAAGCCGTGATCGTCGGTGACGGACCCGAACGGGATCGGCTGGAACGAACCGCGCAGAACCTGGCTATTGCCGACCGGGTCCATTTCGTCGGTTACCAGGCCGACACAGGACCATATTACGCTGCGATGGATGCGTACGCGAACACGAGCCTGAGCGAAGGCATGAGTCAGGCAATCGTCGAGGCGATGTCGGTGGGACTGCCGATCGTTGCAACCCCGGCTGGCGATACGCCACGGCTTATTGGCGGTTCACCGCCCTGCGGACTGCTTGTGCCACACGGTGATGTCGATCAGCTCGCGGACGCTCTGCGCCAGCTGGCGACCCGGCCGGAATGGCGCCGCCGACTTGGCGACGCGGCTGTCGCACGGTACCGCTCCGCTCACGACCTGCGGACGATGATCCAACGATATGTCGAACTGTACGAACGGCTGGTGGCATCGAACTGAGTCGCACCTCTGACGGGAACCGTTCGATGAAGATCGCCGTCTTTGGCACTGGCTATGTCGGTTGCGTGACGGCTGCGTGTCTGGCACGCGATGGCCATCAGGTTATCGGTGTTGATATCGACACGTTCAAGGTGGCGCAGATCAACAGTGGCGAAAGCCCGGTCGAAGAGCCCGGTCTTGGGAAACTCATCGAACAGGCCGTCGCAGCCGGGAGACTGAAGGCTACCACAAACGCTCGCGAAGCGGTCGCGGCCACCGAGCTTGCACTCGTCACCGTGGGCACCCCCTCGAACGGTGACGGATCAGTTTCCACTCAGGCCGTGCTGCGGGTGACCGAATCCATCGGTGAGGCCCTCCGCGACCTGCAGAAACCGTACGGCGTCGTGATCCGCTCGACGCTGCTTCCCGGTGTCCTCGAGGAGCAAGTCATCCCCCGGCTGATGGCAACCATCGAACCGGGCTTCCCCGGTGAGGAATACCCCGAGACCGTCTGGGTGGCTAACAATCCCGAGTTCCTGCGCGAGACGACGGCCATCCGGGACTACGACGAGCCCCCGTTCATCCTGGTCGGTGCCGACGAACCGTGGCAGGCAGAGACCGTGTTCCGCCTGTATGAACGGGTCAAGGCTCCACGGTTCGCCACGGACACACGCACAGCAGCACTGGTCAAGTACGCGTGCAACGCGTTCCATGCCGTCAAGGTGGCGTTTGCCAATGAAATCGGCGCGTTGGCCCGCGAGCTGGGCGCGGACGGCCACGTGGTCATGGATTTGCTGTGTCGCGATACGAAGCTGAACATCTCCCCGGCCTATCTCCGCCCCGGATTCGCCTTCGGTGGCTCGTGCTTGCCTAAGGACCTGCGTGCACTGGTCCGTTGCGCCGAGCTGCACGCCGTCCGGCTGCCGATGCTGTCAGCCGTGCTGCCTTCGAATGAGGAGCATCTGGAGCGAGCGGTCCGGCTGATCCGCGAACGGGGCGTTCGACGGATCGGCATGGCCGGATTGAGCTTCAAGGCTGGTACGGACGACCTCCGCGAGAGTCCTCAGGTGACCCTTGCCGAGATCCTTGTGGGCAAGGGTTACGACCTGCGCATCTGGGATCCACACGTCCAGGTGACGCGGCTTCGAGGCCAGAACCGGGCCTACATCGACCGGCACCTTCCTCACCTGGCCGCCCTGCTAGTCGAGACGCCGGAGCAGCTGCTGGAGCACGCCGAGCTGCTGGTGCTGGCTACGGGCGTGGCCGATCAACTGGACCTGGACGGATTTCACGGGCCTGTGCTTGACCTGCGAGTCGACCTCTGTCGCCCGCCACGCCGCGCGGCAGCTGGTTCGCCGGTGTAGTCAGTGCCCCACGATCTCGCCTCACCCGTCATGGTTTCCCTGCCCAAGTTGGCTCGGCTGTCAGTTGCCGAAGCGCGCGCTCGGCTGGAAGAAAAGCTTTCCACCGCGCGCGAGCGGCTCCGGCCGTGCCGCGACGGGGTTCGCTTCGATCCCGACCGCTTCCGCCGAAACCTCCGGCGGTTGCTACCAGGAGCGAACCCGGGGGCGATCCGTGCCCTGGAGCAGCAACATTCCGATTTCGTCGCTCGCATCGCGGACCGAGTCCGCACGCGGGTCGATCAGATCGAAAGCAACCGACTTCACCTGCTGTGGCATCCGGCAGACCTTACGCCCCCCGTTGACTGGCACCGCGACCCGAAGGTGCCATCATTCCGCTGGCCCGCCGATCGCTTCTACGCGGACATCGACTATCACGCTGCGGACGTTCCCGATGTGAAGTTCGTCTGGGAGCTGAACCGGCACCAGTTCTTCGCTGATCTCGGAGCGGACTGGTTGATCCGGCAGCGTGCCGCATCCGCAGACCGGCTGCGGCAGTACCTGCTGAGCTGGATCGATCAGAACCCGCCTTATCACGGAGTCAACTGGACCAGTGCCCTGGAAGTAGCCGTCAGAGCCATCAGCTGGCTGTGGTCGCTAGCCCAGACGGCCGACTGGTCTGGATGGACGGAAGGCGACCTTACACGCATCGCCCACTGCCTGACAGACCACGCTCGGTACCTCGTCCGGCACCTGTCGCTGTATTCCAGCCCGTACAACCATCTGATGGGCGAGGCGGCCGGGCTGTACTGGATCGGGCAGGGACTCCGAGGGCTGGTGCCCGAGGCCAAACGCTGGCGCGAACGCGCTGCATGGGTTTTCAGACGCTATGCGAACGATCAGTTCGGACCGGATGGGTTTACTGTCGAACAGGCTACCGGATACCACTTCTTCACGCTTGGATTCCTGGTGCTGGTGCAGCAAACCGCGGAGCGACTGGCCGACGGACGGCTTGCCGAACTGCTGAGGCCGGTGGTCCATCGAGCCTTCCGAGCTGGCGCGGCCTTCGCTGGCCCGGACGGCCGCTGGCCGGCGATCGGAGACATCGACCTCGCACGGTCCTTGCCTGTCATTCACCCGAACCTAGACGAATTCTGGGACTTCCGCTCGTTGTGCAACCTCGGGGCGGTCTTGTTCGAGGATCCGGAAATCTACTTCCCGGAGGCTGGGCCGTCGGAGGAAGCCTACTGGTTGCTGGGGCCGAAATCGGTCGAAGCCTACAGGAGACTCGAGGCCAGAGCAGTCCCAGTCGCTAAGGCCTCACCGCTGAGGCCAATCGGGCTGTGTTCTCCCGTGATCTGGTCGCGAGGCGACAGCACAAAGCCGGGTCGGAAAGCCCGGGTTGGGTATGCACACTACGGTGGAAGGTTTCTGCTGGATTGCGCTCCGATCGCCGGAGGGCTCTTTCCGGACGACACACCATCGGCCGCTCACGGTCACCTGGACCTGCTTCAGGTTCTCGTGTGGCTGGATGGAAAGCCGGTGGTCGTCGATACCGGGATGACCAGCTACCGTCGTGAGCACCCGCTGTTTCGTTACCAGCGTTCGGCGGCCGGCCACAACACCATTGAGGTCGTGGGCTGCCCGTGGGCGGAATACGCTGGCGGGCTGGCGTGGCGGCGAGCCATCCAGCCGGATCGACTGGATCTGAGGTATCTGTTCAGCGAGGAGTTGGGCGTGGCAACCGCCGAGATACGCCTTCCCGGCGGTGGGCGGCTGCGCCGCACGGTCGCATCGTTTGCCTCCGACGGCATCTGGGTCGTGGATGAGCTTCGCACGGGCCCGAAACTCAGTACGGTCGATCGTCCCGATCGGCCGTCAAACCGGTTCCAGCACCTGTATTCGTCCCGGCGGGAACGCCCAAAGACACCGCCGGCTCGCAGCACACAGCGGGCAAGTACCGAGTTCGCGTCGCGACGACCGTGCGACCCACGCGAGCTACGCTGGTACTGGCACCCGGCGGAGACCGTGGACAGCTTTGACGGGGACCCGTCGGCCGTGTTGGCCGCCAACCGCAATGCCGGCAGTAACCGCCGCAACGGCAACCTGATTTCGCCTTCCATGATGCCGCGCGTCCTGCGTGCTCGTTGGGGCGGCGTCATGTGCCGTGTCTGGATGGGGGGCTGGGACCAGGTTCGCACTGAGCATTGCCTCGCCAAGGACGACGAGTCCGATCCCGCAGGCTGGAGGTCGCTCGGCTACGGTCATCAGCAACCCGGGTCGCAGATTTCGATCGCCGCACGGCCGACGTCTCGGCACGCCGTCGCCGTCACGTGGTTCGGGCTGAACGAACCGCGGGCGGCCCTGCGTATCGGTCCGTACGAGTTCGACCTTGGCCTGCGGGTACCAGCAGTGGAACGATTCGGGATCCACAGTCCTGGCGAGGAGATGACCTGGTTCCTGCCGGACGGCGCGCAGTGGGTGGTGGCACTCGCAGTCGGCAACATAGCCGCGTGTTCTGAGCGGGCCGTTGCGGTCGAGGGCGTCGGCGAACTCACCGTGCTGCGCTGGAGCGTCCCGTAAACGTCCACATCAGCGCATCCGTAGTGCGGGTCGATCCGATCGGCTTGATCGGGGCCAGATTCCGTCCGGTTGCCAGACCTACCGCTAACACGAAACCAATACTCCTCAATAGCCAAACGCCCCCACCGACGTACCCGATGCTAAACGCGTTCACGGTTGACGTCGAGGATTACTTCCATGCCGCGAACCTTGCGGTACCACCACGCGATTGGGAGACGCTGCCCCAGCGAGTTGTCCCCAACACATTGAAACTCCTCGAACTGCTGGCTGAGCACGGTGTGAAGGCGACTTTCTTCGTGCTCGGCTGGGTGGCGAAGCGCTACCCTCACCTGGTGCGCGAAGTCGATCGAGCCGGCCACGAAATCGGCAGCCACAGTTTCTGGCACCGCTACGTGTACGAGCTGTCGCCGGAGGAATTCCGCAGGGATCTGCGCGAGAGCCGGGCGGTGCTGGAGGACCTGACGGGCAAGCCGGTGACGGCTTTTCGCGCACCGACGTTCTCGATCACAGACCGGTCCCTGTGGGCGCTGGACGTCTTGGCTGAGGAAGGATTCACGCTGGATTCGAGCATTTTCCCGATCCATCATGACCGTTACGGCATTCCGCACGCCCCGGCAGAGCCGTTTGATGTGTTGACTGCTTCGGGAAGGATCCGCGAGGTTCCCCCGGGCGTGTGTCGGCTGGGATCGGGAAGGCTTGGATCTGGGCTGAATTTTCCGATCGGCGGCGGAGGGTATTTCCGGTTGCTTCCGGTTCGGCTGTTTGTCTCGTTGGTACGTCGCGTGAACGAGGTGGAAAAGCGGCCGGTGGTGTTTTACCTCCATCCGTGGGAGCTGGATCCGCATCAGCCCTGTCTGGCCACCGGCGTACTCAACCGCTGGCGTCAACGTCAGGGCCTGAGCAGCTGCCTCCCCAAACTCCGCCGCCTTCTGCGCACCTTCCCCTTCGGGCCCCTCACTGCCATTACCGCACCCGCTCGCACACTCGTCCCGGACGACCTGCAGGGGCGTCTTAACGGCAAGCCCGTTTTGGCTACGGCTCCGTTCACCGTCAGGGTGCTTGGCTGAGGGCGGCAGAAGAGCTGCGTTGGGCAGGCGCCGACAGAAACGCTGGATCGGGTAACCGGGGGGCCTGGTTCGGTAGCACGGGGGCGGCGCATTTCACGGCGCAACAATGTGCGCGTATCGCGTTTCCCGCGCGATCGAACGTGGGGAACCCGGACGCGGGGAAAAGGCAAAGGCCAGTGGCTGCTTTCCATCGATGCGCGGTGCCCGTAGAGAACCACAACGTGGGGCGAACCGAGAGCATGCACCGAGACGTCCGTTGGCTTGTACTTGACCAGTGGGTTGAGGGTGACGGTGAGTTTCTTAGGCGCTACCGGACACCAGGTTGGAAGAGCGTGATGGACCTGGGACTGGGGATCCCGTTGTTCCTGGTGTCGCTGCCTTTGATGCTGGTGATCGCCATTCTCGTGCGCCTGACCTCCAGAGGGCCTGCTCTGTTTACTCAGGAGCGGGTTGGTGAGCGTGGCCGCATCTACACGCTATACAAGTTTCGGTCGATGAGAGTGGATGCGGAGGCAAAAACGGGGCCACGGTGGGCAACGCAAGACGACCCTCGCCAGACGCCGCTCGGCCGGTACCTACGGAAACTCCATCTAGACGAGCTGCCGAATCTCTGGAATGTCCTACGCGGCGAGATGTCGCTTGTCGGCCCCCGCCCTGAGCGCCCGCCCTTTGTGCGCACGCTGGCGGCTACGATACCGGGTTATGTGAATCGGTTAGCGGTCCGGCCAGGAATCACGGGGCTTGCTCAGATCCTGCTACCGCCGGACACGTGCACGGACGATGTACGAAGGAAACTCGTCGTTGATATGTACTACATCCAGAACCAGAGTGTAACTTTGGATCTCAAGATCCTCGCTGTGACGTTCCTTAGGCTGTGCCGGGTTCCGCTATCCTGGTGCTTATGGCTGACTCGCTTACCTTCGCTCGAGGATATAGGTGTGCCTAATAGGGAAGAAAGACGAGAGGACACGTGTCGGGCCGCAGGAAGGGAAACAGATGCGTCCGCAGACCAGAGTTTGGGAGGCGCGCGTAGGTCTCTATGGCGTTGTCAAGGTGGACCGGCGGACGCATCCGGAACGGAAATCCTGGCTCACAGGCACCCGGATCAGGGGTGAGAGATGATGTTCGGGAACACGGTTCGCCTTTCGTGACATCGATCCTGATCAGATTCTGAGCGTAGGGTGGGGAGGCCAATTGAGCCAGTGCAGAAGGTACTGTGCCCGAATCACCACACTTGGCCCCTGGATTCGTAGCTGACGCGGTAGCGGAGTGCCTACACCCGCCGGCGGAGGATGGCATGGCCCGGACGATGATGGTTGTTGTTGGGGGGTATCTCCGGAAGATACAGGCCCCAAGTCGTCACTGTGCCAATCGCACCGTCCGCTGGTGAGCATGCTTGTGCTGGCCTCGTCGTGGGTGCTGTAGGGAACGAGGAGTTCTTAGGCGATAGAGGAGTGGTGCCTTAGGACGGAGAAGTTCTATCCCAAGTGGTTCAAGCTACCGCATGGGATTCTGTCATATCAAAGATCTGCATGCGTGTTTGAGGTCATAGAGCCAAGGTGGGTGATCGGAGCGTCGACCCGGTGGGGATCGGAATTGCATGCACGTCGCGGGGTGGGTGGGCGGCCGTTGGTCGCGATAGACGAACTGGCGTTGTGAGGGGCGCCGCGTGGCCGGCGGTGAGGGGTGCTGGAGGTAGTGATGGCATGAGCCACGAAGGAGGGCCGTGTGTTGGGCGAGATTGGGGCGAATCGGATTCCAATAAGACAGGCAAGCCCGAATGTAACTGAGACGCTTGAAGTGAAGGGCGCCGTCGTCACAGGCGAAGCGGGTCGGTCACATCGCACAAGGGGGTGTGGCGGGCTGCGGGCTGTCATTGGAGGGAAAGCAGCCGACGGCCTACCAGCCGGTGCAGGAGGAATCTGTGACCACGGGTCGAACTGGACACCTGTCCAGATCTCCGATCTGTTTCCGCGCAGGAGCGTGCGCATGGCCGTAGCGAGCGTCGTAGCGCGAAGACAGCGCCGGCACCGTCGGAGAGTCGCGCGCTGCCTGGCCGGGGCGATGTCGGGGCGATGAACACACTCACCCTCGTAAACATACTCATCGGTGCCTAGCGTCCGGCCCAAACGACCACCCCTCCTAGCCCCTCATGAGATTCCGCTGCAGCTTGCTCTCATCTCCAAACACCACCATCTCGTCCACCCCACCCTCTGCAGCTGCCGCTGGATGTGCCGTAACCCGCGCAATGCGCGCCACTTAGGTCACGGCCTGACAACAGACTGCTTCGATTGCACCCAGCGAATACCCAGTCCCCGCAGATAACGCCACATCGTCGCTAGCGGCACCCGCACCACCAAACGATCCGCCGCCAGCCGAACAAACCGTCTCACTGTCCAGTAGTTCCAGTCATAACCAAACGCCCACCGTCCCTGCCGCGCTGTCTAGCAGCAACCTGGCAAACTCTGCCATCAAGCGCTTCGGCCGGTCCCGAGCGCGCCGCCCGTCGGACAAAGCCTCGCGAGCTTTCTGGATTAGACGCTCCGTCGCCACCGGAAAAACTGATCACTGCGGCTAAGCGGGCCCCTTCCCCGTAACTCAGCTTGCCCATAGGATAAGGAATCCCAGAGATGGGCATCCGTAGCGTGCCGTCCCTGGTATGTTGGCCCAACCGCTTCGACCGATTCCGCTCACCACACAGCAGCCAACTCCAACGGCGTTTTAGTGTTCTCTGCCGCGCTCCTCGGCCCACGGCGGCTCCTCCTCGTGATTCTCGCGCCAGCATCCTTGCACGGGAGCGACCGAGAAGGAAGCTACTCTGCCCCCCCGACAAGCCAGCGGCCGATTGGCGAGAACCCGGTATGGCCGGACCGACAGAAGCGACGACGGAAAGGCACCACTTTGGCCGGCCCTAGAGCCACGGGTGTCGTGTGCCCCATGTCGGCCGCGGGGACCAAGTGAAAGAAGGCCTTTCCATGGGCCTCCCGGGCACCCGCTGCTGTGCTACGTTGCAGTGTATGCCCCTTACCGCGACGTGGATGGGCGATGCGGCCGACTCGCCCGGGACGCGGACTAGTGCCCATACAGTGTGCACGCGACTTCGCCGGGCCGCAACCGTATGCGACTATCCGGAGCGACGCAATGCCATGGGCCGCCCCGGTGTCCGGATTCGGTGTTCCTGAGAAGAAGCCTCGCCGGCGAGGCGACTCTATCACTTTTATCGCAAATTGTCGCAGATGAGTCTCACAGCGCTTGCCTGGATCCTGGGCCTCCTTGTCCTAACCATCGGCGCCGTAGCCCGCTCCAGTTGGGCAATCGGGCTCTACTTCTATACGTTCTTCATGTTACCTGACTTCTGGTGGTGGGGACGCTCCGCCGGGCTGCACGGCTACCGGTGGTCGCTAATGAGCGGTGTACTGTCGCTCATCCTCATTTGGGTGCATTGCCGTCGCCGCGGACGCCGGTTTATGAGGGTCGATGGCGCGGTGGATCTGTTGGCAATCGCCATCTTAGTGAATGCGACGCTCGTCCATATGTTCCTGGCACCAAACTGGGCTATCAGCCTACATGCCTACCAATACGTGGCGAAGTTCGTGCTCTTGTACTTCATGATTCGTGATGCCATTGCGACCAGGAAGGACCTGTGGACAGTAATGCTGATGCTGCTCCTCTTCGCTGGCTACATAGGCTACGAGGTGACAATCAACGACCGCGGCAATATCCAGCGCGGCCGCCTTGAGGGGGTGGGAGCCCCCGGGGCAAGGGGGGCGAACCAGCTAGCTTGCCTAATGATAACGATCCTGCCATTGGTTAGCACGAACCTTATCGGCCCAGGTTGGACGCGTAAGGCATTGACGGTATGCCTTGCACCGCTCGTCTTGAACGTGGTTCTCGAGGCGAACAGCCGCGGTGGATTTCTAGCCGGCATCGGATCGGCGATCGTCTTCTACCTGATGAGCCCTCGAGGTGCCCGGCGTTATGCTGCATACGGCTTGTGTGCGGGGGCGATGGCGCTATGGGTGCTGCTCGGTGATCCGAGGATTGTGGAGCGCTTCATGACGACCTTCGTGCCGAGTTGGGAGCGGGACCGGGCGGCGGCGGAACGTTTGATTCTGTGGCGGGCTGGGCTTGCGATGGTAGCCGACCACCCGTTCGGGTCTGGAGGGGCTGGGTTCAAACTAGTACGCGGCAGGGCGTACATGCCGGACGTGGGGTTGCAATATAACGTGCGCTCGGTGCACAATGGATATATTAACGAGATGTGCGAGTGGGGGATCCAAGGATTGCTGTTGAAACTGGGCTTCCTGGGGTTGGCTGCGGTCGGTGCATGGCGGACGTCCAGAATGCTGAGTGCGCGCGGGGAGACGCGGGATGCGCTCGTTGGGGCAGCGATCGTGGCGGGAATGGCGGGATTCGGTGTAGCTGCTGTATTTGGGGATTATATGGATGCAGAATGGGGCTACTGGATGGCGGGCTTCGCAGTAGCGTATCGTAGGATATTTGGTGGAGGTGAGAGGAGAGCCACAGGGAGGACGATCCGACATGTGGCGGAGGTATGGAGGGAGCGGGCTGCTCCGGTTGCGGTGTGAAAGGAGAACAGGCGCGAGGAGCGCGCTGGGCTGAGGCGGGGGCGGCGGAGCGAAAGGCGGCTCTCGGCCAGGGCCTTAGGTCCCTCTGACTTGGGGGCGTCGCCGGGCCGGGTTCTGGTGGCCAGAGGGTGGTCGTAGATGCTGAGGGCGGTGAGGCCGTACAGAGGGACGTATCGGCTCTGGGGTAGGCCTCCGTGGGATGGGCTAGTCAGGATAGGCGCGTGAGAGGCGGAGAGCTGCGGACGAGCGCAGGGCGACGGTGGAAAGCGATTCGCTACCACAGGATCCTCAGCTGGGATGCATTCAAGGAACCTGGCGCGCAGCGAATCTGTTCTCTCGCCATACGCTGACGCTAAGCAGGAAGGCCTGCTCGTTCCGTTGTGGACGGCTCGGTCCGGCAATCGGCAAGCAGCAGCCGCAGGAACGCAGTTCAGCTCGCATGGTGATAGCGCGGATGATGTGTGTGCGCTATCTCGCTGGTGTGCTGTCGTGCACGTGAGTAGTAACGCACTGGATGCCATCACGAAGGAGTTCCGAGGGGCGGCTGGGGCAGGTCGAGCTGAGGTCCAGTGGGATTCCTGGCAGGCTACACAGGGAGGCGGAGGCCTTTCACGTAGGGATGGCAAAGCGGTTGCCGGCGAGCGCAGCCCCCACTCCATTGTGTCGACTGTGACGTCAACACCGTCGCCGTACAAGCGTATCAGCGATGACGGTCGTTGTCCACGACAACTCGGCAGGTCGCTGACGTCTGCTACGTTTCAGTACGGGCGTGTCCGCGGGGAGGCGCAGCTTTCACTGCGCGTGGTCTGGGACTGAGTCCGTAGGCAGCGCCCGCGGGCCCGCAGGCACCGGCCATTCCTGTCGTGGACGTGGCCAGGGAGCGGTGCAGAGAG
>JALXBF010000105.1 GCA_026991575.1 Planctomycetota bacterium
GGCGCTTTCCCAGCGGCACCGCTCAAGATCGAGTTGCTGGGCATTGTTGAGCAGTTCCAGCAGCTTCTCGTCGGAGGCCAGGTCGGGGTAGATAACAACCAGTTCGTCGCGCGCACGATATGCCCGTTCCGTCTGGCCCTCTTCGATGGCCTGTTCCATCGTGGCCACGACTGCATCGTAACGTTCCTTCTTGATGACGGCCGCTTCAGCATCGTCCAGGGCCTTGTCCAGCCGCGCGAGCTGCTCGTCGGGCAGCTTGTCCTCGGGAACCCGTTCGCGCAGGACCTCAGACGCCTTTCGTGCCTGCTCGTAGTCGCGACGCTCGCCGGTGCTCTGAGCGGCTTCGGCCAGCGAAAGGGCTACCTTAACGGCCGTATCGGCAACCTCCTGGGCAATGTCGTTGAACTCCGGTAGCTTGCTGGTCCGCTCGAACAGGTCGATCAGCTCCTGGAGTGCCTTGGCCGGGTTCCCTTCGTTCTGAGCGGCCTGCACGTCGCACAGTTCGCGATAGATGAGCGCCTGGTTCGCCAGCTCGTGGTCGGGGTACTCTTCGAGGAACCGCTCGAAGAGCTTGCGAGCGTAGACGGAGCGGCCCTCGTTCATAGCCTCTTGAGCCTGGTCGAAGAGCGCTTCGCTGGTCCGGCCGTAGTACCAGAAGTAGAGGTAGGTACCCAGGCCGAGCAAGACGACCAGCGCGATGCTCATGCCAATGATCAACGGCGACTTCAGTAGGCTCTCGCTTGGCGGCGCCACGGGCGGCGTTGGTCGGGTGGGCACAGGACCAGGCGGCCTGCCACCGATCGGTCCGGCCTGCGGAGGCATTGCCCCGGGTAGCGGTCCGGCCGTTGCTGCCGGGGGCGGGGTTGCAACCGCGCCGCCCGGGGGGACAACAGGCTGCTGCGCTGCGGCCGCTTCCGGCTCGACAATATCGATCAGCACGTTGCCCACGCGGATGCGGTCACCAGGAAGCAGCTCGGCCCGCTTGGTCGGTTCGCCGTTCAGGTCAACGGGCGGCGCCTCGGTCGCCGTCTCCAGGACCCACGAGCCCCCCAGCCGGCGGATCCGGAAGTGGACCGGCTCAACGGATGGGTCCTTCAACTGAACGTCGCATTGGGGGTCCCGACCGAAGAACAGCGCCTTAGCTTCTTCCGGCTGTACTGTCCGCTGCTCTCCGTTGGGTTCTGTGATCCGCAGAATCAGTGTGGTCATCCAGCACACTCCGTAGCGTTTGCTGGTACGGCGACGACTCGGTCGGCCACCGGCTTGAGCCGACTGACCGTCGCTGAGCTGACCCGGTCTGGCTGTAAGGCACGCGCCCCGGGGATGTCATCCAGGGCAGAGTCTGGCCGGGTCACGTGCCGATGCGCCCTGGCTACCGCAATGGTCCGGGTTGTCAGGGGGGACGGCCCCAGTTGCGTGCGTTGGCTAGCCGCGACGGCGGCGCCCCCCGAAGAAAACACGTGTCTTTGGCGATTTCCTGGGTGGCCCCTGCATGATATTCTCGATGCCGGCTTGTTGAGCCGCGTCGAGCGCGGTGACAACGGCGGCGTGATGCGCATTCTCCGACCCGATCACGATCGCCGATGTCTTGTTCTGGCGTCGTCGGATCTGGGTGAGACGGCGCACGAGCTCGCCAGCATCAACCTTCTGGTCATCCACCCAGTACACGTTGTTGTCGTCAACTTCGATGATGATGCTATCACGCAACAACTGCTCAATCGTCGCCGTCCCCTGCTCCTCGGATGGCGTCGGCAGTTCGATCGATTTCTGCAAGGTGAACGTGGCGGTGAGCATGAAAAACAACAGGAGCTGGAAGGTCACGTCGACCATGGGGGTCAAGTCCACGGGCACGTCCGCGGTACGCGGCTCACGGAAGCTGATCGCTTCGCCATCGCCCTGCTCCACCTCTTTCACCGGGGGTTGAACGGTCGGTGGCGCGACCGCTGCGGCGGGTGATGGTGCCGCCGGTCGGGCAGCCGGCGGCGGCGTTGCGGCGCGCTTGGCCGTCTGTTTCTTCTGCTGCGCCCGGCGCACCAGCTCGGCAAGCTGCGGAATCTGATCCACGCGCCGCCACGCTTCCGTGCCCGTGCGTCGGATGCAGTCGGCCAGTTTCAGCTTGCCTTCGCGCGCACGGCGGACTAGCTCCCGCTCTTCGACCGCGTGCTCGACGGCTAACGATTCACTGTCCAGGATGTCCCACCGGCGTGTCTTCTGCTGGGCCATGCTTCCGGTCGGTTTACTCGTACTTCTCCCGCACGGCGGCGTGGAGCTTCGCGCCTTCGACGGCCGCGACAGCCTGCTCCACGGCGAACACATCGGCATGGCGCGCGGTCGCGGCGGCCTTGACGATCACGTTCTCTTTGCCGGCCGCCACTTGCTCGCGCACATACCTGGCCACCTCCTCGACCGTCACCGGCTCACCATCGAGGGTATCGCCCAAGTACACGGGACATCTGCCGTTCGGCCCGGGTGGCCCCACGGTGATGATCACTGCCGTCTGGACGTCGACGCCGATACCGTGTTCGGCTTCCGGCAGCTCGAGCTTGGCCGCCTTCACGAGCGTGGCCGCGAACATGAAAAAGATCAGCAGCTGGAAGGTGACGTCGATGATCGGCGTCATGTCGATCTCCGTATCGGCTTCCTGCCGGGTCTTGACCAGCTCGATCGGCTGCTCTGCATCCGGGATGGTCCAGCCCTGCTCTGGCATCGCCTCTTACCCCCCCGGGATCAGACCCGCGCCACCTCGTGAGGCGCCGCCGGTGCCTGACCACCGCGCAGCCTCGCCAGCGCCTGCTCGAGCGTCTCCAGGAAGATCGTCACCCCTTCGCGCACGGTGTCTTCGAACGACCGCCGACGACTGACGATAAAGTTCATCGCCACCAGAAACGGCGTCGCCACCGCCAAGCCGATGGCCGTGGTAAGCAGCGCAAGCGAAATGTCACCGGCCAGGTCCTGGGGATTGACCCGCTCCGCGCCGGCAATCTTGCCAAAGGCACCGATCATACCGAGCACGGTGCCCAGCAGCCCGAGCATCGGCTCGGCCCGGATCACCGTCTGAATCCAACTCGTACGGTTGTCCAGATCGTCCAGAACGTCACGCTGGAATTTCTCCACGATCGCCATCCGGAGCTTGCGCAGCCCCTGCATCCGGTTCTCGATGGCAAACCGCGCCAGCTGCGCTACGGCGGTCTTCCAGTAGGCCGGTTGCAGGCAGATCTGTTCCGCTTCTTCGAACGCCCCCTGATGCAATGCCTGTGCGATCTCCTGCTGGAACGCCTGCTCCTGTTCCTGGGAGCGGAACATAAGTCCCTTCATACGAGTCAGGAGCATGACGACGCAGAACAAGCCCCAGATGGCCAGCACTGCCTGGGCCGCGTAAATCGCCCAGCCCAGCCAGTCCATCACGGTGTCGTAGCTGATCGGCGTTGCAGCCAACAATATGTAGCCGGAATTCATCGCCACCTCGCTGTGCACGCTACCCGATTTTCGACGCAGACAGCAGGCCGCGGCTGCCACTAGCCGGCCCATACCTGACCGGCCACGTAGAACTCCCACTTGTTCCCCTTGCGCCTCACCTTGAACCGCGTGCTGATAATCTCGTCGGGCCGCTTCCCCTTATAGGCCTGCTCCAGTTTGGCAAGCTCCTGCTCCAGCTCCGGTGGAATCAACTGGATCACCGTCGTGGGGTTCTGAATTCCCGCTTTCTTGGCCAGCTCGAAGTCTGCCTTCTGCCGCTCCCCGGTACGCCAGGTGAGGTACAAGCGCTTTTCCTCCTCGGGCGGCACGACGCGCACCTTTGGCTTCTTGGCCGAAAGCTGGGAGACAACGTACAGCTTTCCGTCCGCGATGACGCCCAGCTCAATGCCAAACGAGTCCAGCAGCTGGGCATACTCCTGAAGTCCCTGGCCCGGCGGATACGTGATGATCCACCGCTCCTCACGAGGCAGGCCGCCTGTGCCTGGCCCATGGCCAAACTTGCGCTGCCCGATTGGCCCTTCGGCACTAGCCAGCGGATCCGAAATCGCGTCAGGATCCGCCACGACCGCTTGCTCGGACAAGACGTTCATGACATTCTCGACCACCTGCTCGGTCGTCTCCGGCTCGATCAGTTCCTCCTGCACCGCGGGGTCGATGACGTCGTCGCTGGCGTTGGGATCGCCCTCCAGGTCACCGCCCGGCAGTTCGGTCAAGATCTGAACGGGTCGAACCGGCGGCGGCCCACCCCAGACCTGGTTGGTCAACCAGATCGCACCGAGCAGAGCCACGACGATGCCCACGAACACGAGCATGGCCAGCAACAGGGAGCTGACCCGGTCGTACAACGTCGGCTTTAGCGACACATCCACCGGTCCGGCCACCGCCGGACCAGCCTCGTGGGCAGGTACGGACGAATTGGCGCCGGCCGAATCGATCGCCATCGCGGTTCCTCTACTCGTCGGCCACTTCCAGTTCCCAGTCCGGTCGGATCGACCGGTACCACTCGTACCAGGCCTCCACTTCACGCCGCCACTGTTCCGGCGTCGGACTCCGTGGGCCAAGTCCGAAGAACTTGCGGCTGATCCGCTGCAGGGCCTCGCGCGCTGCGCGCACGACGACGGGGTTGTCATCGCCGAGGCCGCGTAACAGGGTGGGAACAACGTCCAGGTTGCCGCTCCGACCCAGAATCGCCATCGCTTTGGCCCGCACTTCGGGACTGGGGCTGCGCTCCGCGAGCCGACGCCAGCGCTCCAGCAGGACATCCTCGACGACCGGCTTCTCCTTTGTCATCTCCTCCTCAACGGCAGCCAACGCGGCGTCGATGCTCTTTACGTCCAGCTTCTCGAGTATGGCCAGGAGCTTGCCACGTTCGCCGATCGGTTTTGGTTTCAACTCACCCCGGTTCGTCACCAGATCGTTCAGGTTCCTAGGTAGCCCGCGACCACTGAGCAACGAGCCGCCCCCTAGCGGGTTGGCATGCGAGTGTTTGGAGATCAGCGTTGAACGCACGAGGAACAGGATACCCCAGGCCGTTCCGACCTCACTGGAAGCACCCGTCCCGTGCTCGGGCCAGCTACCGTTGGGCCGCTGCTTCGTGATCAGCGCATGCGCGACGAGCGAGTACCAGTCGATGGGGGGATCGCCCGGTAGCAACCGCCCGTTGCCTGGCCAGTTGTCCCCGTTCAACGTCGCAAATCGCTCGAGTGCATAAACGTAATACATCGGCCACTGAGGCGGTGACACGTGGAAGTGCTGGTGCAACCATGCCGTCGCCCGCGCCAGAGACTGTTCAATGGTTGCCGACGACAGCGTCGGCGTGTAGCGACCAGCCACCGCGCGCCTCTCGGCCTCTTGCGCCTCTTCCAGCTCTACCTCCTCGAGCGGTCTCAGCGGCATGCCCTTGCCCGTCGGGCGTCGCCGCCCGTAGGCGAGCATGTCGCGGCAGATGCCGATACTGCCGCCCGCGCCGGCGGTAATCGATAGCGTTGGGGCACCACCTTCCTGAGGGTGATAGACAAAGCCACCGGAGGAGTGTTGGGTTTGGATCATCCAGTTGGCAGCACGCTCAAACACCCTCGGCTCGATCCGGATGCCATACGTAGCGTTCGCCTCCCAGAGCCCCAGCAAAGCGTATTGGCTGATTGAGTTGTCTGATTGCTGTTCGTTCTTCGGCCCGCCGTATCCCCACATGCCATTTGGCTTGATCGACTCCAGGATATGATTCACCACGACTCGCACCTGCTCGCGGTGATTCGCACGGGCAAACACGTCATATGCGGCGAAGGCCATGATCACACAGCCGGCTTCGTAGAGGTCGTGGCCGTGGAACTTGGGGCGGCCCGACTTGAACTGCCCCCCGCTGCAGGCCAGCTCCAGCTTTCGGATCAGCGCCGCGACGAACGGGTCATCCGGTTGAATCAGCCCCTCGTAGGTCAGGCCCGCCTTGGCCAGTGCCTGCAGCACCAAAGCTGCCTCGCCCACTTGCCCGCGGATCAGTTCGTCCTCCCGCTTGCGTAGGTAGGCCACTGCCTTGGCCACGGCCGGGCGGACCTTGCTATCCAGCGGCCCCTCGTACTGCGGGACCTTCGACGGATCCACGCCCCATGGGTGCTGGACAGGACCGCGCTGGGCACGCAGGGGATCGGGCCGCAGCAGGGCCGCTAGAAGGGCACCGAGTGCAGCCAGCGCCAAACACACGCGGATCGTCACACTCCGCATCGCCTTCGGCCCACTCCAGACGTGCAACACGGACTCCTGTCTCTCCGCTTGGGCACTAAGCCGGGACAAGGCGGTGAAAATTTGGCCTGCGCTCAGGCCACACCGGCGCGCTTTCCGCCAGCGTGCACGGCACCCTGACTATCGTAATCGGAGGCTCCAAGGCCCGTCAAGCAGGAGCAGCGGCAACCCAGGCCCATCCCCCCTCCGCCACTCGCCGCGGGCCGACCGCCAGAGGTGCTACCCCAACAGCGGCGGTCACCAGACCGGATTCGGGATCCCGACCGCGTCCCGCACCCGCTGCACCAGTGGCACGCCCACCTGCCGCGCCCGCTCTGCCCCGCGACGCAGCGCCTCCTCCACCACACCGGGGTCCTTCTCCAGCTCGGCCCTGCGCCGCCGCGCCGGCCCCAGCTCCTCCATGAACTTCTCAAACAGCACCTTCTTCACCTCCCCGTACCCAAGCCCCCCCCGACGAAACCGCTCAGCCCACTCCTGCGCTTCCTCCGGCGTGCAGAACAACTTCAGCAACGCATACAGCGTGCTCCTGTCCGGATCCTTCGGTTCCTCGACCGTGGCCGAGTCGGTCACAATTCCGAAGATCTGCTTGCGCACCACCTTCTCCGGCGCGAAAAGGTCAATCGTGTTGCCGTACGATTTGGACATCTTGCGACCGTCCGTGCCCGGCACCACCGCCGTCTCCTCCCGGATGTACGGCTCCGGCACGGTCAGCACCGGCCCAAAGAGCCGGTTGAACCGCTGCGCAATGTCGCGTGTGACCTCAATGTGCTGCTTCTGGTCCTTGCCCACCGGCACCAGGTTCGCCGAAACGATCAGAATGTCGGCCGCCTGCAGGACCGGATACGCAAACAGCCCATGGTCAGCCGGCAGCCCTTGAGCAACCTTGTCCTTGTACGCATGGCACCGCTCCAGCAACCCCATGGGCGTGATCGTGGTCAGGATCCATTGCAGCTCACAGACCTCCGGCAGATCCGACTGACGGTAAATATTGCACCGCTGCGGATCGAGCCCCAGGGCCACGTAGTCAAGCGCCGCCTGGCGCGTCAGCTCCAGGAGTTCTTCCCGATTGCGCACAGAGGTGAGGGCGTGGTAGTTGGCCAGGAAAAAGTAGCAGTCGTGCCCCTGTTCGATGAGCTCCAGGTACTGCTTTACCGCGCCGAAGTAGTTGCCCAGGTGCAGCTTGCCAGACGGCTGGATGCCCGACAGCACAACCAGCTTGCGGCGCTGCCGCTGGTCGCTGTCGCTGCCGGCTCCAGATGCAAACTCCCGCGTCGCGCTGTCGCTCATCGTCCGCTCAGCCCCCCCAATCCGCTAGATCAAAGCCAAGCGGGTAAGTGCAAAACAAAGTCCGCCAGTCGCACCAGCGGGTCCAGGAAGTAGTCGGTGACGCCTAGCATGATCAGCCCAAGGACCACGAAAAACCCGATCGGTTCGATCCGATCCATCACCCGTGCCGCCCCCTCGGGCAACAACGCCGCCAGGATACGCGAGCCATCCAACGGCGGCACAGGAATCATGTTGAAACCACCCAGCACGAGGTTGACCACCAAGCCGGCATGACACACCACCAGAACCGTCCGGGCCACCTCAGCAGGCACCGGCACAGCACGCATTAGCGTTGCCAGCACTAACCAAACCACGGCAAACACCACTGCCTGCGCCAGGTTGGACGCGGGACCGGCCCACGCGATCCACATCATGTCCCGGCGAGGATCGCGCAGGTTGTAAAGGTTGACCGGCACCGGCTTGGCCCCCCCGAAAGGAACACCGACCGTGACCGCCAGCACCACGGGCACCACCACGGTCATAATCGGGTCGATGTGGGCCAACGGATTCAACGTGATACGGCCCAACCGCGCGCCGGTGTCATCACCGAGACGCAAGGCCGCGTAGGCGTGAGCACTCTCGTGAATGCTCACGGACAACAAGAAAATGGCAAGCATTATGACGAGCACTACCGGTTCGGTCATCTGACCTCCGGTCCTCCAGCCAGCAATCTCGCGGTCCCGTCCCTGCTCACGTCCTGGCCCACCGCGCGCAGAAGCGGATCCGCTCTAGCTGAGCCCTGCGCATTATAGGAACCCCTCCTTCGGCTACCGAGCCTCGCTCTCGGACAGCGGGGGATCGGCCCCGCCGCCATCCATCCGGGACGCTGCCCGCCGCTGCGGCGGCTGCGCCGGTACGATGCCAACTGAACTGGCATCCCCACTTTGGTGCGCCCATGATCATCGAAGGGCTGGTCACAACCTGCGACCCCACCGGACGCTGCCACGCGGCCGCCATGGGCCCGATCGTCGAAGAGGGGTCGGCGGACCAGTTCGTGTTGAGGCCATTTCGCGATACTCGGACCGCGGCCTATCTGGCCAATCACCCTGCCGGTGTCTTTCACATTGTCGACGACGCACTGGTGATCGCCACGGTGGTAACCGGAGGCGAGCTGCCCGCGGACGAACTGGCACCGGCGACCGCAGTGCGCGGCTGGGTCTGGCAGGATGCCTGCGAAGCGTGGGAGTTCGTAGTGGAGCGTGAAGAACCGGGTGATGAGCTACGTGCCAGTCTGTTCTGTCGGGTCGTGCACGCCCAGCGGCTCCGACCTTTCCGCGGCTTCAACCGGGCACGGCACGCGTTGCTGGAGCTGGCCATCGCGGTCACTCGGCTGCACCTGCTACCATCGGAAGAGGTACAGAGCTGCCTGGCAGTTGCCGAAAGGCTTACGGCCAAGACTGGTGGGCCGCGCGAGCGAGAGGCGTTGGAGTTGCTCCGCAGCACCATCCATCAATGGAACAGCCGTCCCGACAACAAGCCGTAACGGCTCAGGAAGCAACCGCGGAACGGACCTTGGCCGCGTCAGCGACGGTGCGTGTTGAGGCTGGGTCACGGCTACATTTTGGCCTCATGGCGCTGGATCCCGCCTCGTCGCATGCCTTCGGCGGAATCGGTCTGTACGTCGAGCAGCCCCGTCTTGTGCTAGAGGTCGAACGATGCGGGTGCCTCTGTGCCACGGGCCCGCACGCGGGTCGTGCCGCCCGGGTGGCCAGACGGCTGGCTGAGGCCCTGGCAGCGCGCGGCACGGCGCGAGTACCGCCCGTGGCGCTGCGGATCGTGACGGCACCGCCTGAGCATTGCGGATTCGGTCTGGGCACCCAGCTGTCGCTGGCAGTCGCAGCGGCTCTGGTTCAGATCACGGGCCATCCGGAACCCGCGGTTCGCTTCGCGGCATCGCTCGGCCGGGGTCGACGGTCGCACGTGGGCATCGCTGCATTCGCCAGCGGCGGTTTCGTCCTGGATCGTGGGCAACTACGGGACCGGGACCGGCCACGCACAGAGACCGTGCCGTATCCTGAGCCATGGCGCATCGTGGTCGTGCTGCCGCAAGAACGGCCTGCTGTGCACGGGCGCGCGGAAGAGCAGCTCATCGAACGTGCGCGGCCCGGCAGCGAGCGGCTCACCCAGGCGCTCTACGCCGTAGCCACCAGCCAGGTCCTACCGGCGGTGCGGCACGGTGACTTTGCGGCCTTCTGCCGCAGCCTGGAACAATACGGGCTGCTCGCTGGTAGGATGTTCGAACGGGTCCAGGGAGGCGTCTGGCGTAGTAAGCTCGCCCCCGAGCTGGCCAAGCGGTTGCGCGAACGCTTCGGCGTGCCACTGGTGCAGAGCTCCTGGGGCCCCGTGCTGGCCGTACCAGCCCAGAGCGAGCGCCAGGCCCGCATGATTGCGGCTGAGATCCGTGCCGGCCGGCTGGGCCAGCCGGTCCGCCTCTGGATTACGCCCGCGCGCAACCGCGGTGCGGACACTACGGTGCTGGATAGCCCCAGCCGCTGAAGCAACCGCTGCTACGGGAACCCCCGCCGATGCGAGTGCTGGTGACCGGCGCCACCGGACAACTCGGGCCGTACGTCATCGACGCGCTAGCGTGCGCTGGTTGGAACGTGGTCGCCTGGAGTGGCCACCGCAGGGTGCGGTTGCAGCCGGGCATCGACAGCATCCCCGTACCGCTGGAGGATGCTCAGGCCGTGTCTCGGGCATGGCAGGAAGCGGAGCCGGAGGCGGTGGTTCATGCCGCAGCCGTGGCCCGAATCGACGCCTGTTACGCCGATCCACGGCACGCGCACCAGGTCAACGTCACCGGCACGGAAACGCTTTGCGACCTGGCCGATCGATCAAACGTACCGGTGGTCTACATTTCCACAGACCTCGTCTTTGACGGCAGCCGTGGCCGCTACACCGAGCAAGATGAGCCTCGGCCGGTCTCGGTCTACGGGCAAACAAAGCTGCGAGCCGAGCAGATCGTGCTGCGGTCACCGCGGAACGTCGTCCTTCGGATGAGCCTGCTGTTCGGCCCGGGGCGGTGCGGCGTGGCGAGTTTCCTGGACCGCGTGCTCCGGCGCTGGCGTCAGGGGGAGCCGATGCGGTTCTTTGAGGATGAGTGGCGGTCACCGCTGGCTCTGAGTGACGCAGCCGAGGCGATCCGACTGACGTTGAGCGGAGACCTGCGCGGCCTGTACCACGTCGGGGGACCCGAGCGGCTCAGCCGCTGGGAAATGGGCGTTCGCTTCGCACAGCACATGGGCTATCCAGAGCAGCTTCTGCAACGGGCCAGACGAGCGGAATTCTCGGCAGCGGAGCCGAGACCAGCCGACGTGTCGCTCTGCAGTGACCGGTTCCGAGAAGCCGTTGCCGACTGGCAGCCGCACCGTTTTCCGGGCCCCTGGTTGACGGAGGAAGGGTGGAGACGTGGCTCGACCGCCTGAGTTGTCCAAAGCTCTAGAAGACCGTCTTGGTACGTTCCTGGGCACGTGGACGGTCCGCGTCAGCGACGACTGGCAGGAGCCACCGCGGATCGAGGAGGCCATCGGCCGAATCAGCCGCTACGCCGCACCACTGATCCTGGAGAGCCGGCGCAAGGACCCTCGTCTGGGCCGATACAGCTTCCTGACGGCCGACCCAATCGCGTACTTGAGCTACGACCAGGAGGGCATGACGTTGTGGCTTCCGGGGCGGTCGCCGATGCGCCTGGAGCAGGACTGCGATCCGTTCATGCTGCTGTCCGCGTGCCTGGGGCGCTGGCAGGTTGAATCCACGACAGCAAACCTGCCGCCGTTTGTCGGCGGCTGGGCGGGCTGGTTCGGCTACGAGCTGGGTAGTTTACTGGAGCCTGTGCCGCCGGCTGCCACCAACGACCTCCAACTGCCCTGGCTCGGCATCGGGCTATACGACTGGTGCCTGGTCATTGACCAGCTCCGGCGCCGCTGTTATCTGGTCGTTGCGGCACCGCAGGCCGACGACCGGGGCCACGAGCGCGCTGCGTGGGCAACGGCGGTTCTCAGCGGCCGCGGGCAACCCCCCCGGGCGCTTGTGGGACTTACCGAGCCGGCCCCCCTGCCGCCGCTGCCGCTCGACGCTCTGGCCGATGCTTATCCGACACCCATCGACGGGCTCTGGTCCAACTTCGACCTCCAGCGCTACCTGGCTGCCGTCCGCCGCGTCTTGACATACATCCGCGCAGGCGACATCTACCAGGCGAACCTGTCACAGCGTCTCATCGCCCGCTGCCCGCACGGTGGTTTACCGCTGTACTTGCGACTGCGCCGCACGAATCCCGCCTTCTTCGCCGCTTACCACCGCTGGGGGGGGATGGAGCTCGTGAGCTGCTCTCCGGAGCAGTTCCTGCGCGTGGGGCCGGACGGCGCGGTGGAGACTCGTCCGATCAAGGGAACGCGGAGCCGCTGGCCGTATCCGGAAGCAGACCTGGCTGCGCGGGAGGACCTGGCAACCAGCCAGAAGGACCGAGCTGAGAACGTCATGATCGTCGACCTGCTACGCAACGACCTCGGCCGCGTTTGCGCATTCGGTAGCGTTAAGGTGGCCGAGGCGCTGCGGGTCTACTCGTTCCCGTACGTGCATCATCTGGTCAGCACCGTCGTTGGCCGGCTACGCCCGGAACGGACCGCCGCCGATCTGCTGCGCGCGGCCTTTCCTGGTGGCTCGATCACCGGGGCGCCCAAGGTGCGAGCCATGCAGATCATTGCAGAACTGGAGCCGACCGTGCGCGGCCCGTACTGCGGCGCGATCGGCTTGCTAAGTCTGAACGGCAGCATGGAAACCAGCATCGCGATTCGCACCATGACATGCCATCGGGGCTGGGTGCAGCTTCCGGTAGGCGGCGGAATTGTCGCCGATTCAGAACCTGAAGCCGAATACGAGGAGACGTGGCACAAAGCCCGGGGCATGCTCACGGCGGTGTTGGCCGCAACCATGGCTCCGACGGCGTCGCGCTCCGTGGCGGTCACCTGACCAAGTTGCACCGCCGCGTTGTTGTTTGAGACGCCCGAGCATGGGGCGGCGTCTTGCACAGCACCAGAAAGGGTCGTAACCGGATCTGTCAGCGGCCGTTCAGCGCTCGGGCCGGACCCCGAGGACACGGACGGCAGGCCTGGTGTTGCGGCCTGCGGCCACAGGCTGTTCGTGGCCCGTGGCAGGTAAGTCCAGGCGGCTCGTTTGCTCGGGTGCGCCCTGATGCGTTGCTTCCTGGAGCCGCCGGAGCAAGTCACGGGCGGGCTCCAGGTCCTTGTTCAGTGCGAGCGCCTCGGTGGCGTGTTTCAGCGCCGTGACGTGATCGCCCAGCTCATATGCGACGACGGCCAGGTTGTAATGGGCCAGCGCCGGGCCCACCGCCCGTCGGAACTCGTGCCAGGCCTGGTCGTAGTAGCCCATGCAAGCGAGGACGTAGGCGAGATTGTTGCGGTAAAGATCGCGCATCGGGTCGAGGGAAATGGCCTTGCGCAGGCAGTGTTCCGCCTCGACGAGGTCGCCCAGGTTCTTGTAGCAGAGACCCATGTCGTTCCAGACACTGGGGTTGTCGGGGGCCAGTTCCGTGAGCTGGCGGTAGAGTTCAAGGGCCGCGTCCGGACGACCGGTCTGCTGGTACACGCGTGCCAGACCCAGAAGTGCCGGCACGTAGTGCGGGTCGGCACGAAGTGCGTTCTCGTAGGCCTCCTCGGCCTGGCGCAGCGCGCGCTTGTTCTCGTAAGCCTGGCCGATCGAGTAGTGCACTTTGGCTTTGGCCCGTGCACGTTCCTGCTCGCTGGGTTCATCCTCGGCCACGAACCAGCTCGCCGGGAGAAAACTTGCCAGCAAGCCGGCGCGTTTCTGCGGTTGTGTCGCCACCGCGTGGGTCGCATTCTGCGCCGACGCCTTCTGGCCAACCGCTGGCTGAACGGGCGTCGATTGTGTGGCTGGGGCCCAACGGCGCACCAGGGGCAGCTTCACCAGGTCCGCACAGCCGCCGGCGGTCACAGCTGCGCAGGCCAGCATCAGATGGAGCAGGAACTTAGGGCCTCCTTGCACCATGAGAGCAGCTTCCGTTACGTGCTGTGTGCTCCTCGGGCCGCCGTCGCTGCGCCTGCCCCCTCCTGAGGCGACGGCAGTTCACTGCGGAAGAAACGCGCTGCAGCCTCGTCGATCAGCGCCACCGTGATAATCGGTTCTATCTCGCGAAATCGGCAAATCGCTTGGGCAATTTCCAGCAAATCTCGCGGATCGCTTCCGCGCGGCTGCTTGCCATCCCGATAGTACTTGCTGAAAAGGTGGTCGAACACCTCCGGCTCGTAGGCGACGCCGAGCCGCTCGGCGGTCATCGCAAAGATCCGCTCGTATTCCTCACGCGTCGGCGCACGGAACTGAAGCTTGTAGCGGATCCGCCGCAGGAATGCTTCATCGGCCAGATCGGCCGGATCGAGGTTGGTGGAGAAGACCACGAGCTGTTCGAACGGAATGCGGATCTTCTTACCGTTGGCAAGTGTCAGGTAGTCGTACCGCTCCTCCAGTGGCAGGATCCAGCGATTCAGCAGCGCCTGGGGCGAGACGATCTGGCGGCCGAAGTCGTCGATGACCAGCAGCCCGCCGTTTGCCTTCAGCTGGATGGGCGGTTGGTAGTAATTGCCGGTGGCGTTGTAGCTGAGGTCCAGCATCGACAGGGTCAGCTCACCGCCGACCGACACCACCGGCCGGAACACGCACACCCAACGGGGATCGGGCTCAACACCGAATTGCTCGACGCTCAGCGCCGTGGGATCCAGTTCGGGGAACCTTTCCTCCAGACGCGTGTGGGCAAGCGGGTCGTAGAGTGTGATGATGCTGCCGGCCTCGTAGATCGCATGCGGCACCCAGATCAGGCCGCCGCGGCGATTCAGGAACTCGCCCAGCGCTCGGCTCACCGCGCTCTTGCCGCTGCCCGGTGGGCCGAACAGCAACAGACTATGGCCGCTGACAACCGCAGGCCCGAGACCTTCTAGCAAGGCATCGGGCAGTAGCAGGTGGGCAGTCGCCTGCTCGATTTCGCGCCGCGTACACGGCACACCGCGCACCGCCTGCCGAGCCATCTGGGCAGTGTACTGCTCCAAGGTCACCGGGACCGGCCCGACGTACTGGCACGCAGCCATCGCCTCCTGAGCCCGGCTCCGACCCAGGTCCGTCAGCGCGTATCGGTACGACACCGGACCGAACAGCTCGCCGCCGGTCACCTCCAGGTACCGCTCGTGCTTGAGCCAATCCAGTAGAGGCTCCAGAACGGAGAACGGCAGACACAGGCTACGGGCAATCTCATAGCCGTGCATGAGGCCGTGCTGGAGGAGGTGCTTCAGGATCAGATCTGCGACGACAACCTCGTTGAGCCCCGTTTCTTTTATGCTCCTTGGTGCCGGCGGCGCCGGGGCCAGTCGCAGCGGCAGTTCGCTCTGCGTGTCCCGGGCAGTTGCCGTTGCCTGTTCTGTTCTCATGTGACCGATCCCCCTGTCAAGAACGGCTGCCTCCCCTCTGTCCAAACATAGGTCAAGGCCGAAGCACGGGCTGGATCAGGCGAAGCCTTCTACAGGGCCACCCGCGCGCGTGATCGCGTCGACCGGTCGCATGCGTGCGGCGCATCAACGAGGCGAGGCCGGCACCCGTCGTCCGGTGCCGGCCCCGCCTCTGTTGTGAGCGTAGTCTCGGTGAGACCAGCCACTAGTAGCCTGACCTGGAGCCACCGCCGGATCCGCCACCACTGTTGTTGCTGCGACGCATGCGTACGTTGCGGTCCATCCACCGCGGGAATCGTCCGACGGTCTCGGTGAGCTGTTGGATCGCGCGCTGCGATTCTTCGCCCGTCATCGAGGCCGGCGCGTCCTTGATGGTTACGATGGCGAGGTCGGTGGGAGCAATGGGCGAGCGCTTCAGGGCTGCCTTGACGGTCTCGATCCGCTCTTCCGTCTCCGCTCTGGACAGCGCTGCCTGCACGTAGATCTCGCGGTCTCCGGGTCCCAGTTCACGGAGAATCTGGCCCAGACGCCGCTGCCCCATCTCATTCAGTTCGCCGGTGCCAGCCACGAAGTGGTAGTCAAACAGGCCGAAGCGGAACCTCTTGCCGGCATGGGCCTGCACGTCCCAAGGGTCATAGAACGCTCGCTCGGCAAGCATGCGGTACGGCTCAGGCCAACGAGCAGTCGTTCGGTACGCGTGGATGTACCATGCCTTGAACCGCTGCCACTTCAACTGAGCGGTGTTGAGCCAGGCACGCGTTGCGCCGCCGACGGTGTGGATCAGTCCCGGGTCATGGTAATGGGACTGCTCAGCGACGTGCTTGTGGTGAGCGTGGGGCGCAGCGGTCTCTTGGAACCGTCGCTGTCGATCTGCCGACTCGGCAGGCGTCTCGTTGGCGGCGGGCACAACCGGGCCGTCCGTCGGCTGCTCTGCCACGCGGAAACCGACGTAGGCTGTCTTGCGCAGGGCAAGGCCGCAGCCGCTCTGGACGGTCGTCAGCAGCGCGATGGAAACAGCCGCCATCACCATGCGATCCGTGCGCATGGTCTTTCACCTCCGTGTGTCGATGCCTGGTGGCAGGGTAGCTACTGATCAAGTCGTCGGCGCAAGAGGGCGACGGCCTGTTTGCGGACTGGCGGCTCCGGATACCGGATGACCCGGTTGGAAGAGCTGTAGCGGAAGCAAGGCGCGGGGATCATAGTGTGCGGGTAGCCTGATCGTACTGCCGCGGCGCGCCCTGCCACGCACGGCGTCTGGAGGCGGAGGGCTACTGGGTGACCAGGTTGCGCATGATCATGATCGCAGCCGGGCCGACCAGCACGACGAAGATTCCGGGGAATATGAACAGGATCAGCGGGATCATGAGCTTGACCGTTGTTTTCTGGGCGCGCTCTTCGGCCAGCTGCCGCCGTCTGGTGCGCATTGCGTCGGAGTGGACGCGAAGGGCCTGGGCGATCGAAGTTCCGAAGCGGTCGGCCTGGATGAGCGTGGCGGCAAGGGCACGCAGGTCATCGACGTCGTTGCGCAGGCCGAGGTCACGCAGCACCTCGCTGCGTGGCTGGCCCATCTGCAGTTGCATCGTGGCAATCTCGAACTCCTGCGCCAGCACCGGACAAGAGCGCCGGATCTCGCGTGCGACGCGCTTCAGTGCCGCATCCAAGCCCAGCCCCGACTCGACGCACACGACCAGCAAGTCCAATGCATCAGGCAGGCCGCAGAAGATCGCCTCTTTGCGCCGCTTCGCAATCTGATTGACCACCATGTCGCACGCAAACATGCCGATGCCCAGCCCCACCAGCGCCCGGGTCAGCCATGGCTGAGAGCCGATGATCGGGACGCCAGCCCCCAGGACCGCCATCACGGCGGCACCGGCCAGGCAGGCAATCCCTTTGATCGCCAGATAGGTGAACACCGCCCGCTCGCCCCGGATGCCTGCCGCCGACAGCCTCGTCTTGATCTGACTCTGCTCGGCTTCATCCTTGGGCATGAGCGGCTTGGCCAACGCCGGCCCGGCCTTGTCGACCAGTTCGTCCAATCTGCGTTTCAGCCATTCATGCTTGGCATCGTCGACGGTGGGGGTCGCGTTGCCGCGTGTGAATCGCTCCATCCGCTCCAGGGGCCGGCTGCGCGCTTCATTCCACCAGGACAGCAGCGCCAGGGCCCCGAAAAGCACGGCGCCGAAGACGCTGACTGCCAGCAGGATGTCACCGCCTTGTATCGACCCGAAGAAATCCACCAGGGCTCGCGCTCCGTGATCGAATCGGTTTCCGTGCCTGCTAGACTTTGATGTTGACGATCTTGCGGATGGCCAGGGCACCGATGATCTGCATGGCACCCGCGATTGCGATCATCTTCTGGCCGAGCGGGTCGCGGAACAGGAGCATGACGTAGTCGGGATTCAAGCTAAGCAGCACGATGAACACGATGACCGGCAGGGCGTTCAACACCCAGCCGCTGAGGCGACCTTCGGCCGTCAGTGCTTTGACCTGGCCGTACAGCTTGAACCGTTCGCGGATGACGTAGGAGAGTTTGTCGAGGATTTCGGCCAGGTCGCCGCCCGTTTGCCGCTGGATCGAGATCGCTGTAATCAGGAATCGGACGTCAACCAGCGGAATTCGCTCGCCCAGCTCCTCCAACGCCTCTTCCATCGGTACGCCCAGGTTCTGTGTCTCGTAGACGCGCAGGAACTCGGTCCCGATCGGCGGCGGCATCTCCGTGCCGACCATCTGCAAGGCTGCGGGCAAGCTGTACCCGGCACGCAGGCCCCGGGCGAGCATGCCGAGTGCTTCTGGTAGCTGCGCTTCGAACTCCTTCAGCCGTCGGCTGCGACACCAGATGACCCACAGGATTGGCCCGAGGGCAGCTACGGTGCCAAGTGGCCAGGTGTAGGCGGGCAAGCCGAGGCCGATCGGGATGGCCAAGCCGAGGAAGCCAAACGCCAGGCAGAACGTCAGCAGCGTCGTTGCCCGAATACGCATGTCCGCTTGTTCGATGAGCCGTTCGACGACGGCGACAACGCGGACAAATGGTGCGGCCCAATCGATCTGGCTGAGCTTCTCGGTAAGCTCCTCCCTGAGCAGGCTCGTTCGCTCGCCGCTGCTGCCGGTGCCGGTCTGTTGCTTTGCCGCGGTGAAGCGGCTGATGCGGCCTGCGATGCGCCGCCGGTGCGCGACTTCGTGGATCAGCACCGCGCCGGCGGCGAACGCCGCCACGACAGCCAAGAAAACCGGCACTCCGACGCTAAGGTCCGTCCAATCGACCATGGTTCACCCTCTGTCAGCGGGGCGCGTCTGGCGAGCGCATTGGAAGGTCGTGGTCGCCCCCCCGGAGGCTCCTTCCCCGACGGTTGCCATGCGCGTCCCACTGAACCATAGGTCGTGGCGGCTCCGTGGCAAACGCCGTGGCCCGGTCCCTCAGGCTTCCATCAGGATCCGTTCCTGGAACAGTTCCGGGGGCAGTGGCACGCCAGCTGCCTCGAGCCGAGGCAGGCACTGGGGTCGAATGCCGGTGGCAACGAATACGCCATACGCGCGGCCTTCCTCATCAATGCCGCGCTGCACAAAGCGGAAGATCTCCGACAGGGTGATGATCTCCCCCTCCATGCCGGTCACTTCACAGATGGACGTGATCCTGCGTGGCCCGCCTTGCAGGCGATTCGCCTGCACGATGATATCTACCGCGCTGGCGATCTGCTGCCGCATCGCCTTAACCGGCATCTCGAAGCCGGCCATCATGATCATCGTCTCCAGACGGGCCAGCGCATCGCGGGGGGAGTTGGCGTGCAACGTCGTCAGCGATCCTTCGTGGCCGGTGTTCATGGCTTGAAGCATGTCCAGCGCCTCGGCACCACGGCACTCACCGATCACGATGCGGTCCGGTCGCATACGCAGGGCGTTGCGGACCAGATCCCGTGCCGTCACCTCCCCCTTGCCCTCGATGTTTGGCGGCCTGGTCTCCAACCGCACGACGTGCGGTTGGCGGAGCTGGAGTTCGGCGGCATCCTCGATGGTGATCACCCGCTCATCGGGCGGGATAAACCCGGACAGCACGTTCAGCAGTGTGGTTTTACCGGATCCGGTACCGCCGGAGATGATCATGTTCAGCTTCGCCTTGCAGCAGGCCTCCAGGAACGCGATCATCTCGGGCGTGAACGCCTTAAGTTCCAGCAGCTTCTCGACCGTCAGCGGGTTGCGCCCGAAGCGGCGGATCGAAACGGCCGGACCGTCCAGGGCAATTGGCGGGATGATCGCGTTCAGACGCGAGCCGTCTGGAAGGCGTGCGTCGACCATCGGGCAAGTCTCATCGACTCGACGCCCCACTTTGGAAACGATTCGGTCGATGATCTGCAGCAGGTGCTTGTTGTCGCGGAACGTAACGCTGGAGCGTTCCAGCCTCCCGCCCCGTTCAACGTAGACGCTGTGCGGACCGTTGATGAGGATATCGCTGATGGATGGATCCTTCAGCAGGGTTTCCAGCGGGCCGAAGCCGAGCGTCTCGTTGAGCACCTCCTCCACGAGTCGATCGCGCTCGACCCGCGTCAGCAGCGCGTTGTGAGCGTCGCAGAGGTGCTCGACCACACAGCGGATCTCGCGCCGTAGCTGTTCCCCCTCCAGGTCCCCTAGCCGACTCAGGTCAAGCTTGTCCACCAGCTTGCTATGGATCGTCTGCTTCAGTTCGTCAAAGCTCACACGCTGTTTTCCGGCACCGGACGCAGGCTGAGTGGTCAGTCGGCTCATCATATGCCTCCCGTGGTCGTCTCCGGGCCTGTCGGGGCCGCTCGGGGCAACTCAAGGCACCGGATGGTGACGTGTACGGCCCGTTACGGTTGCCGCCGAAATATAGCTCACGGCAGGCGCAGCCGCAGCAGGGCGGCACACAGCGGCCGTGTCAGACCGACGGGCACTCGTGGCAACGGCCAGACGGGCAACGGGCCGCTACCGGCGGTTGAACCAGGCAAGCCAGCGTTTTCGTTCCCTGGTGGTTGCTGTTGCCAGCGAGCAGTTCGGCTCGATCTTGGTGGTCAGCTGGCGAATGGCTGAGCTTGCACTGGCATCCGGGGCGAGCAACACGGCTGGCTGGCCGGCGTCGTGCGCGGCGGCCAGGGTATTCCAGTCATTCGGGATCGTGCAATCGACAGGCCGGCCAATCATCTCCTCGATCTTCTCCATCGGGAAGACCATCTCGCGTGAGCCGACCCGGTTGAAGACCAGAATGACTTCGTCCTGCTCCTCGGCTTCCAACGTCTCCAGCACGCGGGTTACGTTGCGCACGCAGGCCACGTTGAGCTGGGAGACGACCACGCAGAGGTTCGCATTCGCGATCGCCTCGCGGTCGATTCTGTCCAGCTTCTTCGACGTGTCCACGACGATGTGCGTGAACGTTGACCGCAGCAGCCCGAGCAATCGGCGGATATCTTCCGGCTCGATCGCACCGACCTCGGCAGCCGACGCCGGGTGAGGTAGGAAGTAGAGCCCGCTGGTGTGCTGGACCACCGCCCGTTTCAATAGCGAAAAATCCAGACGGCTAATGTTCTGGACCACGTCGAACAGCGTGTAATCGTGCACGATGTCCAGATGGACATCGGCATCGCCAAGCACCAGGTCAAGATCCAGGTACAGGACGCGATAGCGCGGATCCTGGGCCAGCAGCACGGCAACGTTGGTAGCGATGGACGTGCAGCCCACGCCGCCGCTGGTGCCAACGAATGTGACCACTCGACTCAGATCACCCTGCTCGCCCCGCTCGCGTGCCAGGATCTTCCGGGCACGGTCGATTGCCTGCAGCAGGTCGTCGAGATTGACGGGCCGCAGCAGATACTCGTTCGCACCCGCCCGCATGGCCTGCAAGATCCGCTGGCTGTCGCCGCTGGAGGAAAGCGCAAAGAGCTGCAGATCGGGCGAAGCCTGGCGCAGCTCGCGCAGCAGATCGAGCGCAAGGTCCAGGTCCTCGTCCAGTGAGACAGCGACCACGTCGCTGCCGAGCTCGTTGTACAGGTCGATCGCCTCGTGATAGCGTGCACAGTCTGCCTCGATCCAGACCGAATCCAGGCCCGCCACGAGCGACTTGAACGCCTCGCGTGCGTCCGGATCGGCGTCCACCAGGATCATGCGCAGCACTTTGTGCATCGTTCAACCACTCCAGCAGTCAGGCTCCGACCGATGGGCAAGCTGTCCTCAGGGCTCATCGAACCCACTGGGACCGGCCAGCGACAGGGGACGTGGCGGATCGGATCGCTCCGCCGCTTCTGACCTTGGCCGGGGACGCTCGCGTGCGGGATCAGTCCCAGCATCCCCGCCGGGCGTTGGCTGTCCCGATGCAGGCACCTCGGGCAGCTGCTGCAGCTCGGCATCAAGCTGGATCCCTTCGGGCACAGCAGTGCCGGGGCGGCGGTAGTTCCGCAAGACACCACGCCGCTTCAGTTCGTAGCGTTTGCGGTCGGCGGGCTGTCGGCTTCGTCGTTCAATCTTGCCTTCCAAGAATAGCTCGCTGTCCGTGGGGGGCCGGGTCTCGCTGCCGGGCAGGTAAGCGGGTGCCAGTTCTTTGGGCACACCGGCAACGATCTCAGGGGTCAGGAGGATGACAATCTCGCGCTCGTCCTCCGACGACTCGACGATGCGGAAGGCAGCGCCGACGATGGGCAGGTCGCCGAGCACGGGCACCTTGCGGGTCTGGGCATTCTCCTTGCGTTGCAGCAAACCGGCCATGGCCAGCGTCTGGCCGGAGCGCATCGTGACGGTGGTCTCGGCCCGGCGTGCCCGCAGCCCAGGCACCAGGCTGCCGGCAAAGGCCGCCCCCAGCGTCTGGTCGGGCTCGCTGACCTCAGCACTGACCTGGAGCCGGATCCACCCATCGGCCATCACCGTCGGCAGGAAGTTCAGCCGCACACCAAAGGTGCGGAACTCGACCGTGTACGTGATCTGGTTGCTTTGCGTCGGCTGAGGCACCAGGATGGCAAACTCGCCACCATCCAGAAACGAAGCGGGCCGGCCGGAGTTGGAGACCAGTATCGGCTCGGCCAGCAACTTCGCAATGCCCTCCTCCTTCAGCGCGCGCAGGAGCGCGAGCCACTCGTCATTGGCATCGGCAACGCGCCAGGCGAAGTTCGCACCAACGGTCTGAGCAAGGGCATCGGCAGGGCCGCCCAGGCTAAGTGGCTCGGCGACCGAGTCCAGCGCACCCAGGAAACCGAGCATGCTCGTGATGCTGGCATCGTCACCGTCAAACGAGAACGCAGCGTGCGTGCTGCGGAAATTGAGGCCGAGTTGCCGAAGCTTCGTACGCGATACCTCCGCCACGACCAGACGGAGTTGCACTTGCTGAGGGTTCGCAATGGTCAGGTTGTTGACCACGTCCACGCCGTAGGCAGCAATCGCCTGGACGATCCGCGTGGCCGTCTCGGCGTTGTCGACGTAGCCCTTCACCAGCACGCTTGTCTCGGAGATGGGATGAAGTTCCACGGAAACGTTGGGGAAGCCGAGCTCAACGATCGCACGCAACTGGCTGATGTCGGGCAGCACCCGCACGGTGACCAGGATTTTCCGTCCGGTTTCATCGGTTACCACGATGCGTCCCAAGCCCGGCGTGTCTCCTGCGGTGATGCGCAGCTCATCGGGACTGCGGCCGCCGCGTGCGGTGAGCAGATCGGGATTCTTGATGTCGATGACCTTGATCAGCCGCGGAAGGGTGATGGTGGTGGACTCGCCGACCACGAGCGTCACGGTTCGTTCCTCGTCGTAGTCGGTCAACGCGGCAACTGGCGTAACCGCTTGCGGCTCACTCTGAGCGGCCGCTTGCCTGGAGACTGCCAGCGACAGTACGCAGATGGAAACGATGAGCAAGCCGACCGTCCGTGGCCTCTGCATGGTGTGGGTCCTCGCGCTTGACAATCCCGGCAGTGCAAACCGTCGGACTGCCCGACGACCAAACAACGACCCCGTTGGTAGGTGTCGACGTGACTGGGCAGTCTCATGAAGTCGGGGCCGGGCCAGGGCGGTGCGTACACCGGTTTGTAGCGGTTTTGCCGTGCGGCGCCGGCATCATGGCCCACTGGTCGCACTGACCCTCTGGTACGTCTGATGCTCGATACTGTCGCCGTTGATGATCTCGATGACGTACTCGTCGCTCGTGGCCGTGATCAGCTCATGGGCGGGTTCCTCTTCGGTCTGCTCCGCCGGCTCGGGATCTTTCCGCCACAGCTTTGCGATATCGACGGCGGGGATGCCGGCCGTGCCGGACTCGCCCGGTCGCCGCAGGGCGAGTTTGATCTGGCCATTCTCCACGGCAGCAGCCAGCAGGAGGAACTGCTCTGGGGTAACTTCCAGGGTGACGACTTCCCGTTCAGGCCCCCTGCGGTAGCCGGACTTGGTGCTCTTTTGCTTTGCCTTCGTCGTTGGATCCCCCACGGCCAGGACTCTGAGGTTCTGCATAAGCAGGCGGGCCTCGTGGCCCTGCGAGCCGTCGGTTGGGCCGATCCAAACGACATCGACGCGGTCGCCGGAACGGAGGTGCTTGGCCAGCCGGGCCGCCTCGCCGTCAAGCTGAACCGTGTAGGCGCGCATGCCCGGTGCGACCATCGCCTGAATCACGCCGTCGCTGCTGGCCACCGCGCTGTGCACGATCGGAGCATTCAGATCAACGGGAACCGTAAGCACCTGGCCCACCACCTCCTCGACCGACCGAAACGCCCCCTTGGGCGCCACATCCCTGGGAAGGCGCACGACGCGCACCATGTTCGATTCGAGCACGGTGCCCGTCTGCAACGGCCGCGCGGCAACCACGACGGGCACACCGCCGGACGGGCGCTTCTGGCTGCTGTTCTTCACGTAGCGGACCACCGAGATGCTGGCAAATAGGCCGCAGCCGGCGGCGACGATCAGCAGGATGATCGATCTTGGGCTCATCGGTTCTGCTCCTCTCGCGCGCGCGGATCATGCTCATGAGCCGTTCACACCGTCGATCCATTCGCGGCGCATCACGGCTGTGGCCCGGATTTCGACCCCGTCCAGATACATCGGGGATCCCAGCCACGAGATCTGGTCGAAATCCACGAGCACAGTGACCGTGATCGGATCTCCGTCTGATGCGCTGGTTGGCGGATCTGGATCAAACGTGATCTGGAAACTGCTTATGCCGGCTTCGCTGAGCACGTTATAAGCACGTCCGATAGCCTGCTCTTTGGTCGTACCGGGCAGCACAGCGATGCGACATGCCTCGCGCGCTGCCAGCGTCACGGCCTGCTTCGCATACAGGAACTGGCCGTACTCGACGATTCCCATGACCACGAGCACGAACACCGGTACCAGGATTGCGAATTCGACCAACGCAGCACCACGTCGACGATTGTCACCGGCACGCATCTGAGTCACCTCCCCGGCGAAAGGAACCACTCGCCTACAACATGCCGTCGGTCACCATCCAGTACCAGAACGCCGCCGCGATCGGCACGGCGTAAGGCAGCGCCAGGTGACGGTACCGGGCAGAGCGGACCACCTCGGGTGCAATCCGCGGCTGGACGAACAGGGCGACCAGCCGCCAGAGCAGACGCTTCAGCGGCTCGCCAGAGCGTTGCCGCACGGCGTGCGCCAGGACCGACAGCACAGCCAGCAACCCGCCGGCGATCGCAGCATACATCAGCACCTCAGCAGAAGCGGCCGGACCACACCATGCCCCCAGCCCGGCAGCCAATTTCACGTCACCAGCCCCGGTGGCCCCCAGCAGGTAGAAGACCAGCAGGATCCCCCCTGCCAGCAGCATCCCCAACACGGCGCTGCCTGCCCCGCGCAGGCCGTGGAAGGCCAGATGGTACACCAGGCCAGTCAACACGAACGGCAAAGTCAGCTTGTTCGGGATCCGCCGGTACCGCCAGTCCCACAGCGCTGCGACGGCCATCACCAGGGCAACGAACCAGTACATCGCGTCCGCTCCTGTCCGAAAGAACCGGTGGCGACCGCGGACGGCTCGGGCCCGTGGTCGCCACCTGCGCATCGTCCCTCAGATCACCAGCGACGCTAGTTGCTGCTGCCGCTCGAGGCGTTGGAGATCTCGTCGGCAACGTCGTCGAATGTGTCCCTGACCTGAGTACCCAGCGTCTGAATCGCCGTCAGGGCGACGACCACGATCAGCGCGACCATGACGGCATACTCGACTGCGGTAGCACCGTCTTCTTCGGCGAAAAAGCGGCGAACACCGGCAAGAACCTTCTTCATGGCTTACACCTCACCCGAAGTGCTCATGGCACCCACGTCAAGACACACGCTGGGGCGGGTGCCATCCCCCAGTCAGAACAAACAGACCTGCATCCGGACATGTCCCCGTCTCGGCCGGCCTCTCCGGGGCGTCTTCCGTGTCCACCCAACCGTAGAACGCACTTGAGGAGGTGTCAAACAAAAAGCGGCGAGCGGACACCAGGTCCGCTCGCCTGCTGGCCGCTTCGCCGTGCGGCGTACCGCTTAGTCCTGGGCAGCTTCTGCCTCGCGCTCCCAGCTGCGGAGCTCGCAGTAGCGGCAGCTCAGCTCACCGCCATCCTCCAGCAGTGCCTCGATCTCGCCGTCGGCCTGCTGATCGGAGGTCATGTTGCCCAGGTAGCGGTCGACCGGAACCGACCGGACAGCGTTCTCGATCTGCTCCATGGCACGAGCGGCATGCATGAGCAGGGTGCTCAGGCGAATACCCTGCAGGGCGTTGAAGGTCATCCGGGCATCGCCCTGGCGCTGCTCAGCATTCTGATCCATGGGCTCGGTCGTCTCGTCTTCGATCCCGTACTCGTAGTCGTACAGGTACCAGTCCTGCTCTTCGCCCATGGTGTCCTGCTCGGCGTCCCACGTCTCGCGCCGGTCCGCGCTGTCCGTTGAGAACATCTCTTCGTCGGCAATGCCCGCCGGCGTCTCGGTTCGACCGGCCTCGGACGCTTCCCAGGCGAAGTCGTCGATCTGCTCAGGATCGGTCGTTTCGACAGGAACATCCTGAGCCTGATCGAACTGACCGTCTGCCTCACCATACTCGCTGTGCCAGGCGTCCGAGTAGTCGTCGTACCAATCACCGTCGAACTCTTGCTGGTCCGGTTCGCCGGCTTGGTCATCGGCATCGGCGTCGCTTTGACCATAGGAATCTTCGTACGGCGCGTCCCAGGCCATCTCTTCGCGGGACCGGCCGGTCTCGTCAATCTGCTCCTCAGCAATCGCGTCGCTGAGAAGAGCGTCGTCGGACGTTGCCTGGTCCTCGATGCGGCCCTGGCCGTCTAGGGTCTCCTCGTGGCTGCCATACAAGTCCTGCTCAAGGGTCTGCTCGTAGTCGTTCAAGGTGTCGGCCGAATCGCCGGCCGCAGCATCCAGCGCTTCCTGCTCCGGATCGATGCCGTAGTCGTCGTAGAGGTACGGTTCGGGCTCAGCCCACTGGTCAGCCGCCTCGTTCTCCTCCTGCCAGCCCTGCTCGTAATGCTCGTCCCAGGCATCGCCAGTCGGCATGTCGACCTCGTCGGCCGTGTCGAAGGAGTATTCGAGGTAGTCGTCGACATGGGACGGGTCGAGCGGCTGCTCGGATCGCTCGATCGCCTCGTCACCGATAAACGGCTCCTCGCCGTATGCCTCACGCAGGTCCATCTGGTCGGCGGCTGTGCCCGCTTCGCTCGGCTCGTCGCCGGTCAGGGCGCCGTAGTCGAACCAGGCCGGCGCGTCAGCATCGGCCTCTTCAGCACGCACCGCCTCCGGGTCCTCGGCCTCGGCGGCCTCTTCTTGCTGAGCCGGATAGGGATCGTTGATCAGGTTGCGGTGGATCCAGTCCTCTTCGTCGAGCTGGTCTTCGTAGCGGAGCGGCTCGTCGTTGAGCTGCGCATCGGCGTCCGGCTCGTCTTCCTGCCAGCCGAATGCGTCCGGGTTCGTCTGTTCATTGAGCTCCTGCGCGATCTCGTCACCCGTGTGGCGGCTATCGCCATCGATCACTTCGGCGTCGTCGGACTGCGTCTCGGCGGCAAACTCTTCGAAGTACTCGTCGTTGAAGTCGCTATAGTAGTCCTCGCTGAAGAGCTCGTCACCGGATTCTGCATCGTTCCGCTCGGCACCAAGATTATCGGCCGCGTAATCCTGGTCCGCGCGATCCGTACCAATAACGGAATCGTGGCAAGGGCAGGAGGGGTCGTTGCAGAAGCCGAGCTCATCGATGTAGTAATCTTCGTCGGAGCGGCTGTCCTGATCGGCCGCCACCTGCTCGCTCTGCCCTTCCCGGTCTGCGATGGCAGCGTTGACGAAGTAAACATCCGCCAGCTCGGCACGAAGCTTACACCAGTCGCCGGCGGTGACAACCTGGTGAAGCAGACTCGTGTGCGCCGTGTTCCGCAGGGCCAGCTGCATGTCCGCTCGAACCAGCGACGCGCGACACGCGAGAGCACCTGCGGCAACAGCGGCAAAATGCCACCATTTACGCATGCTAGTTCCTCCAATCCGAGTCGCGTTGAAGCACAACGCAGACTACTGAGTCTTCGGACGGTCAAACGAGGCGGGTCAGCAAGGGCGAGGATCGCTTGCGTTCCATGACCGGATATCGGCGGCGCAAAATGGCGGTTATGGGCGATTTGGGTAGCGCAGGAGAGCGTGGCGAAGATAACAGGGAGATTGCTGGATGTGCCGGTTGTAGCTCACACTACCCCCCCGAAGACAGACCGAGCGTCGTCGGCCACCATGCTACAGTTGGGCGAGACCGGCCCGAGCGTTGACCGGGCCGGCAGGCAGAACGAAGGTGGGAGGACGAAGACAATGGCGCGAGCGGTGGGTCCGAATCAGCGGCGGAGACGGACAGGGGCAACGGTGGTGGAGTACGCTATCATGTTGGTCTTGGTGGCTGTCGTTGTCCTAGCAGCCATTTCGGCGCTCGGGACGGCCACCTCGGAAAGCTTCGAAACCTCGCGGGACCAGATCGCGGCCGCTGTCAACAGTAACACGCCGTGACCCAGCCGCACGCGGCTCAGAGCATTCCGGCCTGGTGCAACCGGTCCAGCGTGGCGTCAACGGCAGCTACCGTTCGCTCTACGTCCTCTTCCGTGTGCGCTGCATTACTCATGCCGCGCAACCCGGGCACGTCCACACCGGCCAGCAGCATGCCCAGACGGAAAGCATACCGCAGCGGCGCAGGCACCGCCGTGGCCAGCTCATGCCAGCGGGCACCGGGTGGCCAGCGATAGTCGCGTGGTTCGGGCACATCGGACGCAGCCGGGTAGATGTAGAAGTCCGAGAAACGGCCGTAGGCGACCCAGCGCACGCTGCGGCGGGCAAACAGTTCATTGAGTCGGATGCGCAGTTGACGGGCAACCCGGTTCGCCTGCTCCGCCGCCTGCCCGTCGGCCACTTTTCGCAACGTGGTGATCCCGGCGCTGGCCGACAGCGGGTTGGCGTTGAAGGTACCCGGATGTGGCATCTTCTGGCCTGCTCGGTTCGCGAACGCCAGCAGTGCCAACACATCCTCTCTGCCACCGACGCAGCCACCAGGCAGACCACCGGCAAGGATCTTCGCAAAGGTCGATAAGTCCGGACGGATCCCGAACCGTCCCTGAGCCCCCCCTGGGTGAACTCGGAAGCCCGTGATCACCTCGTCGAAGATCAGCAGCACGCCGGCTTCGGCGGTCACGGCGCGCAAGTCGCTCAGGAATGTCTCGTCCGTCGGGACAAGCCCGTAGTGGCCGCCGGTCGGTTCCAGAATCACGCACCCGATTGCTTGGTCGGTACGCAACGCCCGGACCACAGCGTCGATGTCGTTGGGCGGCACCAGCACGGTGTCCTGACGCACCTCATCGAGCAACCCGGGCACGTTTCGCTCAAAGGGGGGATCAGCACCTTGAATCAGAAAATCATTCCAGCCGTGGAAATGCCCGTAGAACTTGAGCACCTTGGGCTTCCCAGTGAACATGCGCGCAAGCCGCAGCGCCATCATCGTCGCCTCGGTGCCGCTGCTGGTAAACCTCAATCGTTCGACCGACGGGACCAGCCGCTGCACCAACTCCCCCCACTCCAGCTCCAGGCGATGGCACGCCCCCGGATGTGTGCCTCGTTCGATCTGGTGCTGCACTGCCGCGACCACGTCCGGGTCACTGTGCCCGAACATCAACGCACCGTGGCCGGACCACCAGTCAACCAGCTCGTGACCTTCCACCGTCCACTTGCGGCTACCGCGAGCCTCTTCGACGTACGGTGGGAACGGTTCAAGGTAGCGTGCATCGTGCGTAACGCCGTTGGGAAACAGCTCCCCGGCTCGCTCGTACAGCAACCGGGAGCGGTGAAACCGCTCGGCGTACTCGTCGATCAGACTGGCAGGTAGACTGGCTGTACTCATCGGTTGCTTCCCCGCTAACTGGCCGCGCGGTCTGCGGTGGCGCGTGCCGTGGGCTTTTGGCTCAGCTCCAGCGCAAGCCGCTTGGCCTGGCGCAGATCGAGCTTCCCGGTAGGCAATGCCGGTAGCTCCGGCACCTCAAAGAACATGTTCCGTGCCGGGATCCACAAGTTGGGTAGGCCAGCGTTCTTGAGCCGCTCGTAGATCACGTCCACCGGCTCAGGCAGCGGCTCGTGCAGCACCACAAGCCGCTCCCCTTTGGTCGCGTCCGGCACGCCGAGCACGGCAATGCCGATATCATCGGCCTGGATCACCTGCCGCAGCGCCTCCTCCACCCTGACGTGCGGCACCATCTCGCCGCCGATCTTGGAGAATCGCGCAAGGCGGTCCGTAATCATGATGAAGCCGTCCTCATCGACCCGGGCAACATCACCGGTCATGTACCAGCCATCCTGCAGCACCTGCTTGGTAAGCCGCGGCCGTTTCAGGTAGCCCTTCATCACGTTGGGCCCGTACACGTAGAGCATGCCGTCGTGGCCCGGGCCAAGTGGCTCATTGCTGTCCAGGTCGCGCACCTGGACAGCGACCCCGAAGATCGGATGGCCCACCGTGCCCGGCTTCGGCCCGGTGGGCAGGCCGTCGGCACCGACCAGGGTGGTGGTGTTGACGCTGACCACCGGCGATAGCTCCGTGCAGCCGTAGCCTTCCAGAGGCTCAACGCCGAACCGATCGCGGAACGCCGCCGCCACCTGGGCCGGCAATTTCTCCGCCCCCGTAATCACCAGACGCAGGGACCGGAACTGCTCGGCCGGAATCCGCCGGATGTAGCTGCGCAGGAAGGTCGGCGTGCTGCACAGAATCGTGCCCTGTTCCCGTTCGGTCAGCTCACCGATCGCCTTCGGTTCAAGCGGGCTGGGATGGTAGACTGCCCCGGCCCCCACAAAGAACGGCACCCAGAGGTTGGTTAGGAAACCGAACGAGTGGAACAGCGGCAGCGTGCCGACGAGACGATCGGACGGCACCGGCGTAATCGCCTGGATAACCGCCTGGGCATTGCTGAGCACGTTGTGATGCGTCAGCATCACCCCTTTGGGATCCCCGGTGCTGCCGCTGGAAAAGATCACCGTCAGCAGGTCGTCTGGGTCGTAGTCGGGCATGCGAAAGACGAGCTTCTCAACCAGCCAGATCGGCAGCACGTAGGCAGCCAGTGCTGCGATCAGCTTGTCGGAAATGGTCACCTCATTGCGTAGGTCTTCCAGTACGGTGGGTTCCACGGGAAGCTCGATTCGGATCCGGCTCAGCAGCTTACGCGACGTCAGGATCGTTCGGATACCGCATTGCGCGACGGCCGACTCGATCGCCTCCTGCGACGCGGTGAAGTTCAGGTTGACGGGCACTTTGCCCATGAAGATCAGGCTGAGGTTCGTCATGCAGCCGCCGACGGAGGGGGGCAGGATCACGCCAACCATCTGCTCGTCGCGGTCCAGCTTGCGCCGCAGCAGCCGGCTGAGCACCACCGCCCGAAGCAGCGCCTGGCGATAGGTCAGGCGGACGCCGGTCGTATCGGCCATGCAGAGGTTGCGGGGATAGCGGCGGAAGGCGCGGAGCAGATACCAGGGGAGTGTCTTTTCATGGTGCCGTTGCTCGATGAGCTGGTCGGCAGCCAGCTGCTGAACTTCCTGCCGCACCTGCCACCACGGCGTGCTGCTGGCTAGCGGCGCGCCGAACGCGACCTCTACCGGATGACCGCGGCGTAGGCGCACGTCCACCGTGCACCAGAGGCCGTGCAGTGTGCAGACCCTGCCCCAGCCCCGGTTTACGCTGACCGGGACGATCGCCGGGCAGTAACGCTGGACGATCCGCCAGAACAGGTGGCGGAAGCGACCGCGTTCCCGGGTTTGCGCATCGAAATGTCCTTCGTTCATCAGGCACACGATTTCGCCGCGCGCAAACGCGGCACGCACTTCGCGCAGTGCTGCTGCCAGGCCGGCGGCATCCGACGACCGCGCGGCAACCACGATCGGATCCAGCAACTCCAGGGCATACCGGGCCGCCGGATCCGCGGCCGCGTCCTCCGGCACAACGAATCGCATCCGTCGCGGCACCGCCGCGCGGACCAACAGCAGATCAGGCAGGTCCAGGTGGGTGGTGACCAACAACACCGGGCCGCTGTCAGGAACGTTCTGGCTGTCAATGACGCGCAGCAGCCGGGCCCCGTTCGTATGCAACCGGACGGCTAGTTCCAGCAGCGTGTGGGGTGCGATCAGCACCAGCACCACAGCACCAGCCAGCGCGCTGACCAGGCCCGCCAGAACCACGTAGCGGCCAAGGACCAGCGCCCCCAGGACGCCAAGCACGGCCGCAACGCCCGCCACTAACCGTCCGCGGAGCATCGTGGCCAACACGCCTTCCCACGCGCCCACTTGACGGAGCAACACGGAAGGCGACGGGGCCAGTGCTCCCAGGCCAGTGCCGATCACAAACCATGACGCCGTCTCCTGCCACATCCCCGCAGAAAGCGCCAGGTTCAAGGCACAGCCCAGGGACACCAGCAGGCTGCCGCCCAACAACGTGGCCAGCTCATAGCGGCCGCGCGACGCCATGGCGGCAAGCAGATGGCCGAACGCCACACCAATCGAGGCGGTAACCAGCAGGACCACGTTGCGTGCCAGGCCCCCGCTGCTCAAGAACAGAATGTGCGCCGCGAAAGCAGCCGCAAAGAACGCCCACAGGGCCATGGCCGTAAGCCAGGCCCAGAGAAGGTCACGTGCCGAGGGGGGCAAGGCCTCCGTCGACCGAAGCGGCCACCGCTCCCTGCGATCCCGGATGTCCGGCACGTAGAGCGCCGTCAGCGCGACACCGCTAGAAAGCATCAGGAGCCAGAGTACCGACGAGGGCACATCCCCCTGCGCCAGACGCACCCCGAACAACGTGCCCAGCCCGATTGCCACCCACGCAGCGGCTCGCAGCTGACTGTCCAGGTACGCGGCCTCACTGAGGTGGCATGACTGAGTGAGCAACCGGTCGAGGGCCGCACGGTACATGCCCAGCACGGCACCGAGACCGAGTAAGCAGACGACGGCCAGCAGGTCACGGCCAGTCACCACGCCGAATGCGCCGATGACCAGCAGGGGCAACTGCACAAGGAGGCATAGCCAGAGCGTCCGCTGCAGTTGCCAGCGATGACGGAGCAGAACGGCAAGGGAGTTGGCCACGGCGCCAGCACCGCCCAGGACGGCAACGAACAGCGCCGCGTAAATCTGGCCGAAATCGGGTGCCTCCTGCTGCCGAGCCCACCACACCAGCGCGGCAAAGGCAGCAGCCTGGAACACGATTAGGATATTGGCGATCACCAGCGCTACCAACTGGTGCGCCGGCACAGACAGCGTGCGACGGCTAATCATGTTGGCTCCACACAGCACCACTGCGGCGGGGACGCCGCCAGACGGGCACCGGTTGCGTGCCTTCTACCTACCGGCACGCACAGTTTAAGGGCTTTCGCGGACACGGGGCAAGGGCACCGCGTGGGCAAGGGTGCACCGGGGATCAAGTCAGCACCGAGGAAGGCGACATGCCAAGGCGTAACCGCGGTCACGGCGAGTCCATGCTCTTCGGCGCCGGCATACGCTGGGTGCCCATCGCGGTGTTGCTCGCCCCAGTACTGGTTCTGGTCGTGACCGCGATTCGGAACAGCGCTGAGCTCGCGTCGGCGACAACCAGGTTCAACCTCTGGCAACTCTTGGCCAACACGGTCAGCGTTGCGGCCGTGGCTGCAGTCATTGCCGCAATCATCGGTCTGCCCCTCGGGCTAATGCTTGGTGAGTGCCGTGTGCTGGGCCGTCGCTTCGTCCTCATGCTCTTGGCCCTCGCCTTGGTGCTCCCGGCCGAACTGCATGCAATGGCCTGGTTTGGCTGGTTCGGTTCCGGCTCGGCGGCGGCAACTGCATGGCAGTTTGAGCTGCTTGAGCGCGTGCTGCGCGTCGTGCTGCATCAGCTTTCGGCACAGGTTGCCCAGACCGGACAGGTGTCGTACTGGGCCAAGGTACTTGCGGCCGGCTGGGTCCATGGTCTGCTGGGCAGCGCTATCGTGGCTCTGACCATTCAGCTCGGCCTGCGCGCGATCGCCGATGAGGTTCGCGACGCGGCCAGCCTGGACGCTTCGCCACTGCGCGCGCTGCGACACGTGCTGCTGCCACAAACTCGATGGGCGCTTGCCTCAGGCGTGCTGCTGGCCGTGCTGCTCAGCGTCACCGAGATCGCAGTCGTGGACCTGATCCAGCTATGGACGCTTGCCGATGCGATCTACGTTGCATTCCAGCTGGACGGACAGCTCTACGGGGCAGCGGCGCTGTCGCTGCCGCTAGCGGTGCTGCTAGCTGCCATCGGCTCCGTGACGCTCTACAGCCTGCGCACCGAAAGGCTCTACGGCCCTGAGCAGACCATCCCGACGATCCATCGGCGGCGCCGATCGATGTTTGGCGGTGCTGTGGTAGGCATCGTGGCCACGCTCGTCTGCTGGACAGTTGCCCTGGCACTGGTCGCCATACCTCTTGCCACGCTGCTCGTCCGCGCTGCCGGCGTGGCTCCGGATGGTCCCCTGATCGGGCTCTTGATTCAGAGTCGATCCGTCGTTGTCAACGAACTCGCCGTCAGCTTGTTCCTCGCTACGGCGGCAGCCGCAGTGGCCGTCGCAGTGGCATGCCCATGGGGCTGGAGCGCAACACGACCCGAACGCTCCCGCGTGCCGAGCAACTCGTTAAGGCTGGCCATGGCGGTCGGCGCCCTTGCCCCCCCGCTAATCGGGTTGGCCGTGGCCAACTTCGCATTGGCCGTGAGCGTCGACCTGTACGATTCGTACGTGCCGGCTGTCTGGGCACTGGCGATACGTTGCCTGCCGCCGGCTCTCGTGCTGCTGCCGTGGGCTACGAGCAGGTTGCCGGCAGAGCTGTTTGCAGCAGCGGAGCTTGACGGTGCAGGGGCTTTCCAGCTGATTCGGTGGATCTGGCTGCCACTCTGCTTGCCTGTCCTGGCGGCAGCGTTTGTGTTGGCGGTGGCCGTGGCGGCGGCGGATGTGGGCACGGCGGTGGTGTGCGTGCCACCCGGGATCCCGCCGCTGACGGTCCGGCTGTTCCATCTGCTTCACTACGGCTTTGATGACTATGTCGCCGGCCTTGCGCTGTGGCTAGCCCTGGCAGTGTTGGCCATCGGCGGCGTCGCCATCGGGCTGCTGGGACGGCTGAGCCGCCGATCCGAAGGAGGCTGCCTGCGATGAGACTGGAGATCGACCGGATTGTGATCGTCGGCGCACGGGGCCAGCTCGGACAGGATCTCTGCAGACTATTGGGCGAACGTGCCGTGCCGCTGACGCACGAGCAGATCGAGCTCCGTTCGCGCAGCTCAGTGCACGAGGCGGTGCGCGCTGCCCAACCAGGAGCGGTCATCAACGTCGCGGCGTACAACCTGGTCGACCGGGCCGAAGATGACCCTCAGGCCGCTCTGGAGGTGAACTGCTGCGGTGTGCGCTACCTGGCAGAGATTTGCAGCGAACTTGGCGTACCGCTGGTGCATTTCAGCACCGACTACGTCTTCGGCCGCGACGAGCATCGTTCCGTGCCATACACCGAAGAGGACCTTCCCGGACCGGTGAACTGCTACGGGGTCTCGAAGCTTGCCGGTGAGCACGCTGCCTTGCTCACCCACGAAGCACTCTATGTGGTGCGAACATGTGGCGTGTACGGGCTGTACGGCAAAGGGGGCAAAGGCACGAACTTCGTGGAGACAATGCTCCGGTTGGCCGCAGAGCGGGACGAGCTGCGCGTGGTGGCCGACCAGCATTGCACCCCGACCTACAGCGCGGATCTGGCCGCCGCCGTCATGGAGTTGCTGGCTAAGCGGCCTCCCTATGGCCTATACCACTGTACGAACAGCGGTGCCTGCAGCTGGTACGAGTTCGCATGTGCGATCTTCGAGCTGGCCGGTTGTGCCGTGCGGTGCCGCCCGATTTGCTCGGCGGAATACCCCACGCGTGCCCGGCGGCCGCGCTACAGCGTGCTGGATTGCACGAAGTGGCGCAAGGCGGGGCTGACGCCACTACGGCCCTGGCGTGACGCGTTGGCCGCGTACCTTGCCACGCGGCAACCACGGTCAGGCTAAGCCGTCGGTTGGCGGTCGTTGTGCGGTGGCAGGATCCGCACCCGCCTCCCCTCGATCTTGAGCCGGCCTTGGGCAAACAGCTCGATCGCCTCCGGATAAGCCTCGCACTCCTGTTCGAAAACCCGCGCAGCAAGCGTCTCCGGCGTATCATCCTCCAGCACTGGCACGCACCGCTGGATGATGATCGGACCATGGTCATACTCGTTGTCAACAAAATGAACCGTGCAACCGCTGACCTTGACCCCCCGCTCCAGCGCCGCCCGGTGCACACGCAGACCGTAGTAGCCCTTGCCGCAGAACGCCGGGATCAGTGCCGGATGGATGTTCATGACCCGCCCCTCGAAGTCGGGCGGGATCCGCAGCAGTCGCAGGAAGCCCGCAAGCGTAACCAGGTCGGCCCCGACCGCCCGCACATGCCGGAACACCTGCTCGCTCATGCTCTCCGGATCCGGGTAGGCGCGGTAATCGACGATCTCCAGTCGCAGGCCAGCACGGCGCGCCCGCTCATTCCCCGCGCAGTCACGCCGCGAGGAGATGACCACGGCGATCTCAGCCCGCAGCCGGCCGTCACGGATCCGGTCGATGAAGTTCTGCAGCGTGGTACCGCCACCGGAGATCAGCACCGCCAGTCGAATCACATCAAGCCCCCAGGCGGGCCTCAGACAAGCCCCTGCTCCGAAAGCCACCGTTCGGCGTCCAACGCAGCCATGCAGCCCGTGCCCGCTGCCGTGACCGCTTGCCGGTAGTAGCTGTCAGCCACGTCGCCTGCGGCAAACACGCCCTCCACGCTGGTCACCGTCCGGAACGGTTCCTTCCAGACGATGTACCCCTTCTCATCCAGCTCAAGCTGGCCGCGGAGAAAGTCCGTGTTCGGCGTGTGCCCGATGGCCAGGAACATGCCCGAGCACTCGACGATTTCCTCGGTGTCATCCACCGTGCTCTTGAGCCGAACCCCAGTTACCCCCTGCTCATCGTTACCCAACACCTCGACCACAATCCGATTCCATTTCACCTCCACCTTCGGATTGGCAAACAGGCGCTGCTGCATGATCTTCGAGGCACGCAACTTGTCACGGCGGTGCACCACAATAACCTTCGACGCGAACTTTGCCAGGTAAAGCGCTTCTTCGACCGCCGAATCGCCGCCACCGACAACCACCACCGGCCGGTTGCGAAATCGGGGCAACGCCCCGTCACAGACCGCGCATGCGGAAACCCCACGGTTTCGAAAGCGTTCCTCGGACTCCAGCCCCAGGTAGTTAGCACGCGCCCCGGTTGCCACGATGACAGCATGGGCCGTGACCTCTTTGCCCTCGCGTGACTTCAGCCAGAAGGGACGGCGGCTGAAGTCAACCGCAACGATGTCGTCTGTGATCACCCGCGTGCCGAACCGGACAGCCTGAGCTCGGCAGCGTTCCATCAGCTCCGGCCCCTGGATCCCTTCCGGAAATCCTGGATAGTTCTCCACTTCTGTCGTCAGGGCCAGTTGGCCCAATGGCAGCGTGCCTTTGATGCGGTTCTCCTCAGTAATCGCCCCCTCGAACACAAGCGGATCCAGATTGGCCCGGGCAGCATAGATCGCTGCAGTCCAACCGGCAGGTCCCGAACCGATGATCACAACCTTCTCCGGTCCTTCCGCCATCGCGGTACCTCCAAACTCGGCATGCCACCCGCGCGCTGCTGAGAGGAACAACCAATCTTCACGCCCGCCGGCGACAGCGTCAAGCGGCCAGGTCCCACCGACGTCGATGCGCGAGATGGTGGGTGGCCGGAACACCGCCGATCGGATCTTTCCGTTTTTGCCGGCCAGTTATGCACACAGCGACGGACCGAGCCTCGTCGCCGCCGGCGAGCAAGCGTGCTGGCCGCTTGCGACTGCGCGCTGTTCGGTCCAAGAAGCAGGCCCACAGGGCGATCCGTAGAATCCAGATGGGCAGGCGATCGACGCAGAGGTGCATCGCATGCGAGCGGGACAGCAGCGCGGCCCGGCGGTCCGCGTCGAGTACTATGGCAGCGTGCGGCTCCGTGCCGGTGTTGCGACCGATGAAGTCCGAGCAGCTAGCGTGGCGGAACTGTTGCGCGAGCTGGTCCGGCGGCGGCGCGGGCTGAGCCCGGACGTGCTCGCCGAAGATGGTACGCCACGTGCTGTGCTCGTGGTCCTCAACGAGCGCCATGTCGTAGACGATCTGTCCCACCCGCTCATGCCGGGAGACCGGGTTCTGCTCGCTAACCCAGATGTCGGCGGCTAGGTATCGTGCCCTCGTGCCGCACGGGCACAATGTGGTCGTGTCCAATCCCGGTCGGCGACCGTGCCGAACGTTCCGGCTGCGGCGGCTATCACGGACGCTATCTGGTGGTTGACCTTGCCAGGGCAGCCGTAATGGTGGGCCGGTTTGAGGAAGCGACGCTGCGTGCGGTGCTTGGCGGGGTTGGGCTGGGCACGGCGTTGCTAGCGGCGTGGTCTGAGCCGGGTCTGGATCCGCTTGCCCCCGACGCACCGGTCGTCATCGCGTTCAGCCCACTGGTGGGGGGGCCGTTTACGACCTCGGCCAAGTTTGCCGTCGTTGCCAAGAGCCCGCTGACCTATCGGCTCTGCGACGGCCTCTGTTCCTCGGCTTTCGCCCTGGCGGGTAAGCGAACCGGGTTCGATGCGATCGTGCTGCGTGGCACCGCGTCTGAGCCCGCCCTGCTGGTCATCACCGACACAGAAGTGCGGCTGGAAGCGGCCGGGCCGCTCTGGGGTCTGACAACCACGGTCACGGAACAAGCAGTCCGTGACCGCCTCGGGCCACGATACGAGGCGATGGTCATTGGCCCGGCCGGGGAACACCTGGTGCGGTTCGCCACGGTGCAGCATTCTGGCCGGCACGTGGGCCGAGGGGGGTTGGGGGCCGTTCTGGGCGCCAAACGGCTGAAAGCCATTGCGGTGGCCGGTGATGCGCGTTGTCGGATCGCCGATCCGGAAGCAGCCGGCCGGCTGGCCCGGCTGCTCACCGCACGCTCCCTGGGTCCTGCCACCGAGAAGTACCGGCTGGTCGGCACCACCGCCAACCTGGCCGTTCTGAACCGCCTGGCGGCCATGCCCGCGTACAGCTTCCGGAGCAGCCAGGTTGCGGAAGCGGATCGGCTGAGCGCCCCCTCGCTTCGCGCGGGTGCGTACGCAGAGCGGCGGAGTTGTGCGGCGTGCACGATCGGATGTGAACACCGTTACCGCACGCCCGAAGGGGGCGCCGTCCGTGTCGAGTACGAATCTCTGTTTGCGCTTGGTGCCGCGTGCGGCATCTGGGACAATGCGATCCTGCGTCGTGCTCTGGCCCGCTGTGACGAACTCGGACTGGACACGATCTCCACCGGTGTCACGCTGGCGTTCGCCATGGAGTGCACTCGGCGAGGCTGGTTGGACAGTGGTTTTCGGTTTGGTGCAGCGGACCGGTTGGTTGACTGGATCGAAGAGATCGCCCACAGACGAGGGGCGGCCGGCGAGCTGCTAGCGGACGGGGTCCGGCAGCTGGCGCGACGCATCGGCCCAGAGGCCGAGCGACTCGCTCCGCACGTCAAGGGTCTGGAACTGCCCGGCTATGATCCGCGGGCTCTGCCGCTGATGGCCGTCGGGCTGGCGGTAACACCGCGGGGCGCCGACCACAATCGGATGACAGCGTATGAGGCGGATCTGGCCCGGCGGGGGGACCGATTCCTGGCAACCGAGGCAGACGTGGTGCGACTGGTCGAGTTGGAACGGCGGGCCGCATTGCTCGACTCGCTCATTGTATGCAAGTTTCTGCGCAAGGCGTTGGAGCCGTTCTATGAGACAACCGCTCGGATGCTGGCCGTGACCACCGGCTGGCCGATCGACGCGGACGAACTGGTGGCTGCTGCGGAACGCATCGTTGGCCTGCGCCGCTGGTACAACGAGAGAGAAGGGTGGCGGCCCGAGGAAGACGATCTGCCAGCGCGCTTTTTTGAGGAGCCGCTCCAGACGGCCACCCTCGGGGAGCTGTGCCTGAGCCGTGCCCAGTTCCTCAGGCTGCGCGCCGCCTACTATAAAGCCCATGGTTGGGCCGACGACGGATCGCTTCCGCCTGAATGGCTCGACCGCTATCGCATCGGTGAGATCGTTTCCCGATTGCGGGGCAGGTAGGTCGTGATGGCTAGCGATATCGACACGCTCAGGCACACGGCCGGAGGCGTCGTGCTCTGCGGTGGCCAGAGCCGGCGGATGGGCGCCCCAAAAGCCTGGCTACCCTTCGGCGAGGAAACGCTGCTGCAGCGTACGGTGCGCATCGTGGGCGAGGCGGTGGGCACTGTGGTCGTCGCGGCTGCTGCTGACCAGCTTCTGCCCAAATTGCCCGCCTCGGTGCAGATCGTGCGTGATGAGCAACCGGGCCTGGGCCCCCTGCACGGCATCTTGCAGGGACTCCGTGCCTGCCGCGATCTTGCTCTGCAGCATGCGTTTGTCTGTTCCACCGACTTGCCGTTCCTAAGCCCATCGTTCGTGCGGTTCGTCCTAAGTCGAGTTGGTGACGCAGACGTGGCGGTCCCGTACACGGCAGGCAAGTGGCATCCGCTGGCGGCAGCGTATCGCGTGACGCTTGTGCCAGCGATCGAGCGTCTGTTGGCTAGCGGCGAACGCCGGCCGCGTGCGCTGTACGATCAGGTACGCACGGTCGTGCTGGCCGAAGAGCAATTGGAAGCGTGTCCCGGCGCGACGTTGTCGCTGGTCAACGTGAACACGATCCACGACTACGCGGACGCGCTGAGGCAGTTCTTGATGGAGCACGCTGGTCGCTCTGGTGGCTAGCCTGGACGGCCTGAGCCTCTGCTACTGGCGCCGCCATCCTAACGCCATCGAGCGCAACGACTGCTCGATCCGGCGCAGGTCCCACTCGGTCAGGTAATAGCCGCAGACCAGTAGACTGTGGCCGTCCGGTGAGAAACGTAGCTCAGAGACCGGACCGGAATAGCCGGTAGGCAGCCGGTACAGCAATTCGTTCTGTTCCGTTGCCCAGATCTCGACGCTGCCGTTCTCGTAGGCGACGGCAAGGCGGCGGCGGCCGGCGTCGACCGCCAGCGCCGTCACCGGGCCACTGCCCTGCGTCAGCGTCCTCTGTGTGCCATCCTGGACGTTGACGCGCAGGACGCGGCCGTCCCAGAGCCCGACGACGGCTTCTGCGTCCGAAAGCATAACGAGCCGAATAAGGCGGCGTGGGATCGAGACCGAACCGGTGGGGATCAGCCGGCCGTCGTGCACCCGGTAGGTCATCACCCGCGGCTGGGCCTGATCGTCGATGGCCGCCGCCACGGTCGACTCGTGGGCTGCGATGGCCAGGATCACCCCTCCTTCGACCCGCACCTCGTCCACAATGCCCGTCGCCTCTCCGCCGTAACGCCATGTCTCGAGCCGGTGAGCCAGGGCACGGACCAGGTATCCCTCCGGCAGCAGGGCCATTCGACGCGATCCGTAGCGGACGGTGCGGCCGCGCGGGATGAGGCGCTTCGGCGGCTGGTGCTGACGGTAATCCCAGAGCCAGATCGATCCGTCACCGTTGAACCAGCAGACCCGACCGTCCGGACCGTACTGAACCAACCAACACCACAGCCACGCGCGTGGCGACTCACCGGGGCTGAACTCCTCCAACACCGTCCTTCCGCTACGGTCCACGAGGGCAATCCGACCCATGCGGGATGCGACCACCAGGGTGCGGCCGTCGTCACTGTAGTCGGCTGAGATGAATGGGCCGGCCATGACGTTGTATTCGTGCACCACGCTGGCCGCGTCGAGCCGCCACTGAATCAGCCTGCCCTGAAACGATGCGGCAGCCAGGGTGCTGCCGTCCGGGTTGAAGCAGACGGACAGGGCCGGCGCGTTCAGCCCGCGCAGCGTCAGCAGTTCCTGACCGGAGGTCATGCGCCAAACGCGCACGCGGAGATCCAACAGGCTGGTGGTCACCAGCAGCTCCTGGTTTGGGCTGAACGCCAGGTTGTTGATTGGGCCCCGATGGCCACTGAGGACGTAGAGCGGTTCCTGGCGGTCCAGGCTCCAGACGGCCACGGTACCGTAGCGGCCCCCCACGGCAAGGAACCGTCCTGAGTGGTCCCAGCGGATTAGTCGCCGCCGCTCGGGAGCGACGACCTGTCCCCACGGCGCCCCCTCGGCTTTCCCGGCACGGTAGTCCCAGATGGCAACGTTACCTTCCCGATCCAGCACCGTGAGCTGACGCTTCCGGTCCGGTCCCAATGTGATGGCATCGTAAGGGCCAAGCTCGAACTGGCGTACCAGCTCCAGCCCGCCTCGGGCAACGGCAAACAAGCCGACAACACCCGGCCTGGGCGCGGCGGCGATCACCTCCTCGGCACCGGGAACGATCAGCACGGTGCGAACCGCCTCAAACGTATCACTTAGCCCATATGTGTCACCGGTGCGGCTGTCCCACAGCTCCAGCAGCACCTTCTGCGGCCGGGGACGGCCGTCCTCCTGGTTTTCGGACCAGATGATGCGGCGAACGACGGCCAGCACGCTCCCATCGCTGCGGAATGCGGCATCGGCCACGCTGCCGTTGAGCGTCGCCAGTGGCTTGAGCTTCGGTGGCAGGGACGGCCCAACGTGGAGGATGGTGCCATCACGACGTTCCTCCGCCACCAGCAACTCATCGCCCCGTTCCGAGTAGCGCACCACTGTGGCGCGTCCCTCGAAGCTAGTCTCCGCCAGGCTGCATGCGTCCGCGGCGGCCATCGCGGCGACAGCCTCGTCGCGCAGCTCAGGCGAAAACCGCAGCGCGGCGGCCTGCCGCAACAGCTCCAGAGCTCTGGAGCGTCTGCCTGGTGAGCGTGTCGCGCGGGTGGCGCGCGCTTGCTGGTAGAGCGCTTGCCAGAGCCGATCCTGCGCGCGGCGACGCTCCTGCTCGGCCGTCTCAGCCGCCCGTTCTGCCGCCCGCTGCGCCGCGACCGCCTGATCACGCTCACGCTCCACACGCCGGTACGCTACTGCTGCTACCGTCGTGACACTTACAATCGCCGCCGCGATCACCGTCGCCAAGAGTGGCTGGCGGCGACACCAACGAACCAGCCGGCCGGCTGGCCCCAGGGGTCGCGCCACCGTCGGCTCCCAGCGTGCGAATCGTTCCAAGTCCTCGGCAAACTCGGCGGCCGACCGGTACCGCTGGTCGGGGTCCTTCGCCGTAGCCTTGCGGATGATTGCATCCAGATCGCGCGGCACGAACGGATTGACTTCGCGGGGTGCCGGCGGCCGCTCAGAAACGATCGCCGCCAGGATGCTGAGCGTGTTGGGTCCGTCGATCATGGGCCGAAGCGTGGCCAGCTCATAGAGCGTCGCACCCAGCGAATAGATGTCCACGCGGTGGTCCAGCGTGCGCCCCTTGGGCAGCACCTGCTCGGGACTCATGTACTGGGGGGTACCGACCAGGTCGCGCGCAGCCGAGTGGTTCGAGTCGAACTGGAAGCCTTCCGTGCGGAGTGCCAGGCCGAAATCGCTGATCCACAGGATGCCCTGGGGATCCAGCAGCAGGTTGGACGGTTTGATGTCGCGATGGATCACCCCGCGCCGATGGGCGTAGTCCAGGGCGCGTGCCACCTGGGCAATGAGCTGGGCAATGGCCCGGTAGTAGGCTGTCGTTTGGATGCCCGCCAGAAGGTCGGGGAAAGCCTTCAGCCGCGTCAGAACCGAGCGACGCTTCTCTGGATCGGCCACCGGGGAGGCATCTTCTTCGACGTCAGAAAGCGACTGCGCGTCGCCGATCGAACGGGTGCGTTGACTGCGCAGCTGCTCCGCCGCGCGCAGCGCATCGATGACGTCGTCGAGCGGATCGCCGTGAATGAGCTGCATCGCGTAGTAGCAGACACCGTCCGCTTCCCCCACGTCGAAGATCGGCACAATGTTGGTATGGTGCAGGTTGGCCGCCGTGCGTGCTTCGCGCAGGAACCGTCGCCGAGCCTGCTCCAACCGCACCGACGGTCCGGACAGGACTTTCAGCGCGACGAGCCGATCGAGTAGCAGATGGCGAGCTTCGTAGACGGTACCCATGCCACCGCGGCCCAGTTCACGCACGATCTGGTAGTCGGCGAACCGCTCTCCCGGCGCCAGCTCCGTGCGGTCACCGCTCGAGCCATCGCAGCTGCTGCGCACCATGCGAAGGAAATGCAGGCTGGCTGCGCAGGCGCGAATCTCGTCGGCCAGCTCCGGATACTGCCGGCACACGGCCTCGATGTCGATCGGTTCGCCGGCATCCCACCGGGCCGCCAGATCCTCAAGGATCGCCGCCAGCGTCTCCTCCTTGAGCTCAGGCGAAGCCCGTTCTGCGTCATGTTCTGGCCGCGGCCAGTCGTTCATGATGACACCTCAGCCCACCGGCGCAACAAGGGCACGGTCCAACAGTATAGAGCGACAAGCGGTGCGCGCCAGAGCCGATCGCTGGACAGCGCTAGCCGTTTCCGGCACGCCTGATACGACCGCGCAAGCGAGGCCAACCTCAGAGCAGCTCCGGAAGGTGGTCGCGCAGCCGGCGCAAGGCTCGCACCCACAGGGCCCGCACAGCATTACGTCCCATGCCCAGCCGCTTGCCGATCGCTTCGAAGCTCATCTCTTCGATGTGCCGCATCCACACCACGTCAGCCTCGTCGTCCGGCAACTGCTCCAGCGCCTCGGCCAGTTTCAGCTGCAGCTCGCGGCGTGCCGCGGCCCGGCTCGGGCTGGTCTGATCTGCCGGGATCTCCGGGTACTCCCCTTTCTCCGTCGCGGCATCCAGCCGCTCGATGGCCACATTCTCGCCCGGATTCCGCTTGGCACGCGACAGGAACCGGGCCATGTCCACCGCCTTACGCGCAACCAGCGTCCGCAGCCACGTCAGCAGCTCGTCCTCGTCCACACCGTGAAACTGCTGGAACCGGGAGCTGGCCACGAGCATGACTTCCTGCAGCACGTCGGCCGTCTCGTGGGCTCGGCGGAGCGCAGGCCCCATGTTCGTGCGTACCACGCGCTTCAGATAGGGCTCGTAGTACCGGAGCAACTCGCTCAAGGCCTCCCGGTCGCCGACCCGCGCACGGACAATAAGCTCCTGCACAGAGGTGGATAACTTCTTCCGCCTGCTCAAGGGCGTTCTCCCGCGTGCCGCGTGTCACCCTCGCTCTCATTGTAAGATACGCCGCGTGCGGAGCCGGGCAGGGCAAGAGCGGTCCCCGGACGGCTCGCTGTCACCGGGTCACACGCATAGGATTCCTTCCGACGCCGAGCAGCCTGAGACCAGGGCAAGGACAAGTGCGATGCTGGATTTGAGATTCGTTGTCGAACACGCCGACCTTGTGCGCGAAAACTGCAAGAACCGCCGCGTCGAAGCGGACGTGGACAAGGTCGTACGACTCTACCAGGAACGCAACCGGCTGCTACAACGGATCGAAGCGCTGCGAAAGGAACGCAACGAGGTGGCCAAGCAGACGTCGGCTGCTCGCGACGCCTCCGAACGGCAGCCGCTCATCGAGCGCGGCCGGGCCCTGAAAGCGGAAATCAGCCGGCTGGAAGAGCAGCTCAAGCAGCTCCAGGACGAGCTCACCGCCGAACTGAAACGCATCCCGAACCTCACCCACCCTGACGCCCCGGTTGGCGCAAGCGAGGAGGATAACCGGGAGGTGCGACGCTGGGGTGAACCACGACGGTTCGACTTTGAGCCCAAGGATCATCTCGACCTGGCCGTCGCCCTAGACCTGGTCGACTTCGAGCGCGGCGCGAAAGTCGCCGGGCACAATTTCTACTACCTGAAGAACGAAGCTGTCCTCCTGGAAATGGCCCTCGAGCAGTACGCGATGCGTTTGCTGATCGATGAAGGCTTCGTGCCGGTCATCACGCCGGACCTGGCGCGCGACGAAGTGCTAGAGGGCGTCGGGTTCATCCCGCGCAGCGAAGCAACCCAGATCTACTCGATCGAAGGCATGGACCTGTCACTGATCGCCACAGCCGAGATCACCATCGCAGGCATGCACAAGGACGAGATCCTCAGCGACAGCCAGCTGCCGCTCCGCTACGTGGGACTGTCGCACTGCTTTCGGACCGAAAGCGGCGCGCATGGTCGGGCCACCCGCGGCCTGTACCGCGTGCACCAGTTCTCCAAGGTCGAGATGTTCGCGTTCACGCTCCCAGAGGACAGCGACGAGATGCTCGAGCAGCTCACCCGCTACCAGGAGCGAATTTTCCAGGGCCTGGGCATTCCGTACCGTGTCGTCGACACGTGCACCGGAGAACTAGGCGGGCCAGCGTACCGGAAGTACGACCTGGAAGCCTGGATGCCCGGCCGGGGTGAGGCCGGTGAGTATGCGGAAGTAACCAGCGCGTCGAACTGCACTGATTACCAAGCAAGACGGCTCAACATCCGCTTCCGCCGCGCGAACAAGAAAGGCACCGAGTTCGTCCACACGCTCAACGGCACGGCCGTGGCCATTAGCCGTGCCCTCATCGTGATTCTGGAAAACTACCAGGAAGCCGACGGCAGTGTCCGGATTCCGGACGTGCTGGTGCCCTACACCGGCTTTGACCGCATCACACCGAAAGAGTGATCTTGCCCCCGTTTCGAGTGGGATAGCTCGCGGCAGTCGGAGCGGATCCACACGTACCCCCCTGGCATCGGGCCAGCCTCGCGCCGGGCCCCTTACAGGGCGGCAACACCGATCCAGCCAGCGCGTCACCGGTCGCCGCTCTTGCGGGAGTCCTTCGCTTGACCGCCCTGCTCCGCTACGGCTCGCGGAACGTGTGCTTCAGGGACAGTTCCACCTGGGATGCGCCGTCAGGAGCGATCTCAAACGGAATGCGCCACAGCACGGTCGCCACGTAGCATGCGCCCGCGGCACCAGCATGGCACGGGTAGTAGTTCAGTCGCAACTCCAGCGTTCCCCTGCCCTCCTTACCGGCAAGCTGCAGGGGAATCGCCAGCTCGCGAGCAGGCGGGTTCACGCGCACCGGCCGCTCCGGCAGCTTGACGAGCGCTTCTGCACCGCTGCCACCAACGGTGCGAATGCTATAACTCATCGGGGCCTCTTCGTTAAGCTTAAACCCGTCAGGCAGCGCAAGCTGCACCCGCAACGACACCTTGGCCGTCGGTGCCCATCGCTGCGCTGGCAGCGTGACGAGCTCGGCTCCCTCGCTCCAGTCCTCGACCCGCCGCGGCGGCGCGGGCGGCTTGAGCCCCTGGATCTGGAGCGTACGCACCGTGCGCGTGGCCAAATCCACCACGCGGATCAAGTGATTGTTGGTGTCGGCCACGTAGAGCTTTCCGCCCGCCACCACAAGCCCCCCCGGTTCGTCAAACCTCGGCGGCTCATCGCTGCGGCCCGCTGGACCACCGAGCCATGTCCGGCAGCGCCTGCGCCCGATGTCCAGCAGCTTGATCTTGTTGTTGTAGGTGTCGGCAACAAAGACAAGGTCATCCTTCCAATAAGCGACGTGCAGTGGGTGCTGCAGCCGGACGACGTCACCAACCCCGTCGCGGTCCCCGAAATCGAACAGTCCCGTGCCTACCACGCTGCGCACGTGGCCCGTCTCGGGATCGAGCACGCGCACCGAGCTGGTCTCGGCATCCGCCACAAAGATCCGACGACCGTCCGTACTGAGACCGCTGGGCTGGGCGTACTCGGCACTAGCGGGCGGCCCGTCGACAATCCCTTCCCGACCGGAACCGGAAAAGACGCGGACCGTCTCGTCCGACGGATCGTATACCCAGATCTGGTGCAAGCCGGCCATCGCAATGTACAGCCGCCCGTTCAACCAGCAGACGTCCCATGGACTACTGAGCGGCGTCTTGAGGGCAGGCCGTGGATCGAACGGGCGTAGCCAGCCCTGTTTGCCGGTGCCCGCGATCGTCCGCACGGTTCGTGCTTTCAGGTCACAAACCCGGATGACGTGGTTTTCGGTGTCGGCCACATACAACAGCTCCCCCACGGCCAGCACACCTTGCGGCCGGAAGAAGCGGGCGGTCTCGAAGGAACCGTCCTTGAGGCCGATTTCCCCGTCGCCGATCACGTCCACCAGCTCACCGGAGAGGGTACAGATCACGATGCGGTTGTGGTTCGAGTCACTGATGAACAGCCGGTCGCGCCGGGCATCGGCCCAGACCTTACCGGGAAACCGAAGCGGCGTCACCGGTAGCCTTTCCCGCTCCAGCGCAAAGTGCATCCGGCCACGTTTCAGCGTGCCCTTTGCTGAGTGGTAGGCGATCAGCTTCTGAATCGCCTCGTCAATGAGCGGGATCCAGCCCTCGCCCGATACCATCAGCACCGCATAGCCTTCCGGATCGATCAACACGAGCGTCGGCCAGGCCCTCACTCCGTACCGCCGCCAGATCTTCAGATCCGCGTCGTTCACCACCGGATGCTCGATCTCGTAACGCACAATCGCTTCACGGATGTTCTGCTCGTCACGCTCCGTGTCGAACTTCGCGGAATGAACCCCAATGACGACAAGCTCCTCGCGATACTTCTGCTCGAGCCGCTTCAGATCCGGCAGGATATGCATGCAGTTGATGCAGCAGTAGGTCCAGAAGTCCAGCAGCACGATCTTGCCGCGAAGAGCGTGCAGTTCCAGAGGGCCTGCGGTATTCAGCCACCCCCTGCCACCCGATAGCGGCGGCGCCTTGACACGGCGTGGGAACGGGTTCTCGGGCAATTGCCTGCGGCTCTTGTTCGCTCGCTTCCGATCGCCGTCTTGTCTGGCCCCCCCTGCAGCGGTCTGCGATGCGTCGCCGACGCCCGGGACCTGTTCCCCCGGATTCGCGTCAGCATCGTTCACGTGGCCGCTGTCGCCCGCCTCCGACTTCGGGCGATCCTCCGGGGCTGAACCGTCCGGACGCGGCGCACCGTCAGCAACCACGGCTACCTCCGGCTCGGCGACCTTGACGTCTGCTGCAGCCGCATCATCCACTCTGCGTTCGCAGCCCAGGGCCAGCACCACGCCTGCACAAAGGAGCGCAAGCTGGCCGACACGACGCGGATCGATGACCATGTCCAACCACCCTTTTCGGAACCGGACCAGGAACTCCGCCCATAGTGTAGCGGGCCAGCAGGGTCTACAGTACGTACGCAGTGGCTCAGGGCCCGCGCTTGCGTGTGCCTGTGCCCTCGCCCACAATGGTTTCAGAACCCTACCCTCAACGAACCCAGCCATCGCCGCGGGCGCGGCGGCACGGTGCCGGAGACTGAAGCCGCCCGCCGCACTGCGTGGTCCCCCGCCTCCGGAGCGGTGCATGCGAGCGATCCTGTGCACTACCGTGATTCTCTCCGCGCTGACCGCCCTTGGCCAGGACGAGCTCGAACCGGGTCTGGTCGGCAGCTACCGCGCGATTGGTACGGATACGGAGCTGAAGCGTATCGATCGCACGCTGGCCTTCGACTGGTCGGACGGCCGTCCCGATCCTCGGCTGCCCGATGGGCCGTACTGGGTGACATGGCAAGGCGAGCTGCTGGTACAGGGCCAGGGAGAGTACACGTTCTTTGCGTTCGTGGCCGGCACTGTGCGCATCTGGATTGATGATCAACCAGTGCTGCAGGCCGTTCGGAACAGGCCGGGATGGGTTAGAGGCCGACCGGTCCGCCTGGGGCTGGGCTTCGTCCCGATCCGCGTTGCGTACGCTCCGGCTGAGGACCAAGCCGTACTCACGGTCGCATGGGAATCGGACCGCTTCCTGCTGGAGCCTCTGGGTAGCAGGAACCTGTTCCACCGGCCGACCGACCAGCTCGCCCAGGCTGAGGACCTCTTTGCGCGCGGGGAATCGCTGGTGCGCGCATTGCGCTGCGGTGCTTGCCATGACATTCCCGGGCTCCATCACGTGCTGCCCGCGCCAGCTCTCGATCATTCGCTGTGGGGAATGGAGCCGCGCTGGCTCACGGCGTGGCTGCATTCGCCCCGTGCTGTCCGCCCCGATGCGACGATGCCGGAGCTGGGCATGTCACAAGAAGAGGTGGCCGCGGTGGCGTCCTTTCTCCAGGTGCGTGCGCGTCGACGACGGCCGCCAGGACCGGCTGCACGAGGACAGGCGCGACGGGGCAAGCAGCTCTTCGTTCTGCGCGGCTGCGCCGCCTGCCACTCCGCCGACGGGCTGGGCCACGCGGGCCTCTTCGGCGGTGGCACGCTGGATGGCATCGGGAGTAAACGGGCGCGTAACACGCTCTACATGTCCCTCCGACTCGGGCCGGCCCAACTGAACCCAGACCACCGCATGCCGACACCGTCGCTCAGTGATCAGGAAGCCGCCGACCTGGCTGCATACCTGAGCAGCCTCCGCGTCAAGCTGCCGGCAACGCCCGTCGCCGTTGGAGCAGATTCGGACTCCGGACTGGCCACCCGGTTGATCGAACACTACCGGTGCGCCTCGTGTCATCGGTTGGCCGGTTTCGAACAGCCCGGCCGCATAGCTTTGCCCGACCACTGGGCGCCGGCGCGCAGTTGCCTGGTGGAACCGGATGCCGACCGTGGCAGACCCGGTTACCGGCTCTCGACGCAGGACGCCCGCGCCGTGGTTGCGTTCCTGCGGCAGGTGCTGGCGGCAGGTCGCCGGCCACTGGCCACAGCCGAGCGCGGTCGTCGCGTCTGGACGCAGAACAACTGCGCCGCTTGCCATCGCCGTGATGGTATGGGCGGTTACACCGCCCGGCTCGATCATGGAAAGCTCCAGACGCTGGGGCTTAGTGAGCCGCTGCGTCGCGGAGAGCTCAGCCCGCCGGATCTGAGCGGCGTCGGGGACAAGCTGCATCGAGCCGTGCTCGGCAACATCATTCGCGGCAAAGGACCCCGGCGGCGCCCCTGGCTACAGCTACATATGCCCGCTTTCCGGATCAGTGACCAACAGCTCGATGCCCTGACAAAGTACCTGATCACCACCGACCGGCTACCCACGCCGTTACCGGCCAGTCGGCTGCGCGACGCGGTCCACCAGCTAACCGGCCTGGGCCCATCGGAGGCAGTCTCGACAGCCAGGTTGCTCATTGGTTCCCGCGGCTTCGGCTGTATGGCATGCCACAGCGTCGGAGGGCGCCGACCGACCGGGGCCGACCCGGAAGCACGCGGTCCGGAACTGGTTGGTCTTCCCCATGTGGTGCGCAGGGAATGGTTCGTTCGCTGGCTGCGGGACCCCACCCGGATCTCGCTCGGCGTCGAAATGCCTGGTATCCAGCTACCGGTCCGCAATGTCCTCGACGGCGATCTGAACCGCCAAGTGGCCGCGTTGTGGACGGCCTTCGGTCGACCGGACTTTCAGCCGCCGGAACGGACCGGCGCCGTGATCCAGATCCTATCCGCCAGAAGCGAGGGGCGCACCCTGGTACTCCGCGATTGCATGCGCAACGCACCGGACGGCAGCGGGTGGTGTCCACGAGCCTTCGCGATCGGTTTCCCGAACGGCGTGAACGTGCTCATCGATCTGGATACATACACGGTGAGGTCGATCTGGCTGGGCGAGCTGGGCAAGGAGCTCACGGAGCACAAGACCTGGCTCTGGGAGCCGGCGGGCGTACAACTCTGGCACACGCTCCCTCAACTGCCGTCGGTCGCCGTGGTCGACGGCAACCGGTTACGTTGGCCCGAACGGCGCGGCGGTCAGAGCGTCGGGAGGCTGCGGTACTGGGAGCACGAGGCGCGCAGCCGGCTTCGTTATGCCTTCGCCCTCTTCCTGGGCCGAACCGAACAGGTCGAAGTGACAGAGACCTGGGAAAGCGACGAGTCCGACGCTCAGCGGCAGCGCCGTCTGATCCGCACCGTGCGGCTCACTCGGCATGCCGGTCGACCGGCGATAGTGGTCGACGCTGCGCTGGTTGCCCGGGCCGGGGACCGACGGCTCGAACTAGCCACCCCCCTCGGCACACTGGCGATCGTCAGCCACGGCACCGCGTGGCGCCAGACGACCATCGCGGGGCAGCGCGGTTGGTGGACCGAACCAGTCCGCCCGGCTAAGGAACTACGGATCGAATACCGGCTGCCACCGTACGACATCGACCGGATCACCGACACGCTACCCAGCCCGCTTCGGGTCAAGTCGCGTGCCAAGCCTCAGTCGCTGCCCTGGATACCTGGTTATCGCACCATTCGGCTCCCGCTAGACGATTCTGTGCTGCCCACGTGCATCGGGTTCCTGGCCGACGGCACGCCGGTGGTTGGATCATTGCGTGGCGGCCTTTTTCTGGCTCGCGACCAGGACGGTGACGGGTACCCGGACCGCTGGCAGCGCTACGCCGATCTGCTTGCCGCCCCGTTCGGGATCCTCGCCGAAGCCGACAGCCTGGTCGTCGCGCACAAGCCAGAGCTGATTCGGCTGCGCGATCTCGATGGGGACAGTTTCGCTGAGCGTGCTGAGGTCATCGCCACGGGATGGGGCTACACACACGATTACCACGATTGGACGTTCGGCGTCGTGCGGGACCAGCAGGGGGGCTACATCGTGGCGCTGGGCAGCGACTATCAGCAGCGCGGACGGCCACGCCATGCGTCGCGGTACCGGGGCAAAGCGCTGCGCATCAGCCGATCCGGCGAAATCGAAGTGCTGGCCCGCGGCCTTCGCTTCCCCACCGGACTGGCGGCCAACCGCCGAGGTGACGTGTTCTTCACGGACAACCAGGGGGTACAGAACACATTCAACGAGCTCAACCACCTGGTCCGCCGCGCTCGCTACGGAGTTCCATCGCTGTATGATCCCGCCCCGGAGAAGGACCCCTGGCCGTTGATGCAGCCGGCGGTCCAGATCCCTCACCCGTGGACGCGAAGCGTAAATGGGATCGCCTTCCTGGAAACCGCCAACAGGGCATTCGGCCTACACGAAGGCCATCTGGTCGGCTGCGAGTACGACACCCGGCGGCTGATCCGGCTGACGCTCTACGCCGCTGACGGAACGTTTCGTGGCGCGTGCTACCCGATGAGTCTTGACCCGACGCACCACCGGCCGCTGCTCTTGTCTTCATGGCGCAAGATGCTACGACGCGGTGTCCAGCCCGCACCGGCACCTCCCGAGGAGCTTGCCCCCCTGGGTCCAATCTCCTGTGCCGTGCGCTCCGACGGCAGACTCTTCGTGGGTAGCCTGCGCGAGTCCGGCTGGGGCGCGGGTAACAACGTCGGTGAGCTCCTGATGATCGAACCAACCGGGACCTTGCCCCCAGGGATCGTGGACGTTCGGTTCCAGGGGCGCGGGCTCCGAGTAACGTTCTCGCGGCCGCTTCTGGCGGCAGCCGCAACGAACCCCGGCAACTACCGGGTGAGCAGCTACACGCGTATCTGGCGGGGCAGCTATGCAACGCCTGATTCGAATCGCCGTCAGGAAGCTATCCTGTCGGCAACGATCGCCAACGGCGGGCGGAGCGTGCTGTTGGAACTTGCTGAAATCCGACCGGACTACGTCTACGAGCTGTTCGTGAGCCCGGCGGTGCTTGGCGTCGCGCAGCTTTGGCCTGGCGAGGCGTACGTGACGGCACCGCCGAAGGCAGCTAGCCCAGCAGCCGCCAGCCACTAGTCCAACCGAACCGCGTCAGATCCCGCGCGGCGTAACAGAACTGGCAGAGCACACTGTGACACGCGCACCCTTGGTCGGCTGTGCTGGCGCAGCACGCAAGGTAACACTAGGAACGTGCAGCAAACGCGTGAGCTAACCCGAGCAGAACTCTTTCTTGCGGTCGCGGCCTCTTGCCTCGGCCTAGCGTACGTGTGGGGCCTTGAGGAGCAGCCTCCGTCGGACGTCGCCGAGTACGAGGCAATCGCTGTCAATCTGCTGCATGGCCGCGGCTACTACCTGGAGCCCGGCTATCGCGCGTATCGGGTACCGGGGTTGGTGCTGTTCCTGGCGGCCATTTACGCGATCTTCGGCGAGCACAACGACGCGGCCGTTCGAACGGCCCAGGTCGTGCTCTTTGTCCTGGCCGCGATCCTTTACTACCGGCTTGCGCGGCGCCTTCTGCGGCATCCGGCGACCGCGTTCCTGGTCGGCCTGGTGTTCGTAGCAAGTCACGAGATGATCTTCTGGGTAGGCAAGCCGGCCACGGAGTTCCTGTACACGTTCCTGTTGCTGGTTGCCTGTTACCTGTTCGTCGGCTGGTGTCATGCGGGCCGTGGCCGTGAACTGGCCGGAGCGTTCCTGATGCTCGGTTGCGCTGCGCTGACTCGGCCCATCGCGTTTGCAGTCTTTCCGCTCTGGTTAGCCATCGTCGCTGCGCTCACGCCACGCCGGCGGATTCGGGCGGTCATGCTCGCTGCACTGGCATTCCTAGCAGTGGTCGGCCCCTGGTTAGCGCGCAACGCGGTCGTGCTGGGTCGTCCGGTGATCGCAACCAGCTCCGGCATCACGCTCTGGTGGGCAAACCATCCCGAAGCAACCGTTGGCGGCTGGTACGGCGTTGTCTATCCGAACCCCGGGCCGGTGGTATGGTTTCGCCAGGGGATGAGTGAGCTGGAAATCAACGATTTGCTCACGCGCGAAGCGATCGGCTATATCACATCCGACTGGGGGCGCTTCTTCAAGCTGGCGTTCGGCCGGCTCGCCTTCCTGATGCTGGGCTACGAGGTAAGACTGACGAACGTCCCGTTTGACCCGCTTGTGTTCTCTGGCGGTGTCAGGCTTCGTCTGCTGTTTTGGAACGCCATCTGGCTTGCGCTCGCGGTCATCGGCACGGCCGTATTGCTAGCCCGGGGCGACCGCCGGTGGTGGCCGCTGTTGGCTGTAGTGGTTGGCAGTCTTGCGGTGCATTTCGTCTTCACGGCAGTGCCCCGCATGCGGGTGCCGCTGCTGCCAGCGCTTTTCTTGCTGGCCGGCCTCGGCCTGGAATGGCTGGTCGGCTGGGCTCTGTGGCGAGCTTCCGACAGCCAGATTGCCAGGCCGCGGTAGCCGATGCCTGGACGGCGCCGCAGTGTGGCACGTCGCGGGGGCGTAGCTCCAGAAACCGAAGCTCCGGCAGAATCCCGATGCTCTTGCGTGGATGCCGGCCCGTCTGCTCACGGCCATCGTTCAGGGAGAGGCATCTGTCACGACCTCTGGAACGACGTTACCGAAGGGCTCTGCAGGTTCATTCCACAACGGTGGCCGATGTGCAGCCGGCGCTGCCCTTCGGGGACGTTACTTCTCACCGGCCAATGGCCATGCAACGAAGGAGCTAGCCTTTAGAACGACCTCCTCACACGCGCTTCCCATCTGGCACTGGCCCCCCCCTGCGAGCGCACCGCGACAGCGCGATCGAAGGCGGTCGTCCCCAGTCGCTAGTAATTACCAGCAAGCAAGTCCTGGGCTGAAACCACGCCGATGATTCCCAGCGCCATCTCGTCGAGTTGGTCGCACAGGCGCCTGAGGTCCTTGACTCCGGCCTGCCACTTTGGCGTCACGAAACTTCGTCTCAGCTCGTGTGCCCAGAGCCAGCCGGGTGTCGTGGCGACGGTGGCCGTAGAGCGACTCAGCTCATCCATCCAGGCCGGTTGCGGGTTGCCGTTCTCGATACTCCGGTCCATTGCCGTTGTGAGCACCTGCACCCATTCGCTTTCGGGCACTTTGTACTTGTCGTCGTGGCTGACGAGCATCTCGACGGCGGTTTGCAGGAACGCATGATCCACACAGTGGCGGAAGACGTTGTTGATCAAGTCGCGGACCGAGCCCAGCACGATTCCGTACTTGCGTTCCAGCTCGTGCAGCTCGGCGCAGAATGTCTCGATCACATCGCCTACGAGCACGTCTTCGGCCATGATGCGTCTGGCCACCTTGATGTCGTGTGCAGCAAGCCCCCGGAACAAGGCGCTGTTGAGTTGCGCTGCGACGTACAACCGCTTGGCTCGGGCAACGAGCCGTAGGAAGTCCAAGAGCACGTACAGGAAGTTGCCGTAGTCCGAGTAGACGGTGCTTGAGTTGTATTCGAGGTACGTGTCGTACTCGCTGGCAATACAGCCGACGATAACTCGCACGAGACGTCTCAACCGCAGCTGCTCTTCTCGACTGGCCGACATGTAGTAATCGACCAGCGCTGGTCGTTCCGTGCCGTGCCGGGACTCGGCCAATTCCTTTAGGTACGCATCCAGGCCTATGTCGAGGAGTCGCAGTAGATTGCCCCGCTGCATGAAGTCCTGTGTGAACAGATCTCCGCCGAACTCCTTGATGAACTCCACGACGGCCTTCCAGATGTCCTCTTCCAACAGGGCCATCGCTTCGGCCGGAGCCGGCGCGGGACAGAGGTAGGAGTAGAGCGTGCCGAGGTAGGCGCGCAGGTCTCTCCAGAGGGACAGCACTTCCCGCGCACCGTTGCTGCGGGCGCTACCGTTGTCAAGTTGCCTTGCTGCCTTGGCCAGGGCGGGAGCCAGGACGCGTGCGATCGCTTCGTAGGTGCTCAGGGGGATCTCCGAGTCCTGGGCCAGTGGCAATGGTTGGCCGAGTCCGACGTCTCGGCCGCTACTGCCGCCCACAACACCGACCACGATCTCCATGGCCACATCCGGTGCTCCGGCATAGACGAGTGACGCAGCGAGTTCTGCCAGCGAGGCAACAATCCAACGAGGCTGGATCTGAGCTTCGCCTCGTGCTCCGCTCGACGTGCGCCGCCCCGTCGGGTCGATCCCCTCCCGCTGCGCGAGGATGGTCTCAACCAGCGTCTCGGCTCTCCACTTCAGGTCCTTACGCGCTCCAGCCAACAACGCGCGACGCAGATCGATGGCTGCCATCGCCCAGCGCGGCGCCTCTTCCGTGAAGGAGCTTGCCAGGTCATCGGGCACAAGCGCGGAGAGCGTTTCGGCAGCTCGAACCATGTATAACGCTGCGTGGGCGACATCGGAAAGACAGCGATGCAGAATGGCCAACATCCGCTCGTAGTAACGCCGCAAAGCGGTAAGGCTTGGCTGGCCAGGTAAGTCAAAGGACAGCAGCAGTTCCAGGAAGTCGACGAGCTGGCGGTAGTAGTCGGTGGCCAGTGTGATCCAGTCGGCAATCTGCTCGTCCTGTTCCCTCCGATCAGCTCCCGCCAACTTCGGGCCGTGCACCGCTATGGCGTGCCAGATGTGGCTCAAGGAGCTCAGGTAGTCGGCATGGTGCCCGATGTAGGCGGTGAACGTCATGACGTTTGATACAAAAGCATCAAACTGGTCGTTGACCACTGCCTCGAACGTCGCGTTGATGTCTGCGAGCAGATCCTCGTCGGTTTCTTTCCCTTCGCCCCATTCCTTGTCGACGGAGGCATCGACGTTTTCTTCCAGCCCCAGGCGGAGCAGGTCGTGCCAGGTGTCGAGGACGTCCTCTTTGTACGGTTCGTCGTCGATGGTCTGCTCGGCCAGGTTACGATATTCAGTGACGAGTTGGTGCCTCCGTGCCCGGCTCGCTGGGTCGGCGTCGACTGGGACCACGGGCAGGGACGGGCCAAAGAACTGTTCGTCGACGGTCTGCCAGTCGTCGTTTCTCTTGTTCGCGAAGTATTCCTGAAGTGTCCAGCCGCGAGGTGGCCATTGTGGAACGTCCTGTCCCCAGTCACGCCGGTAGTAGTCGAGCCATTCCTCGACGGAAAAGCCGTCGGGCAGCTTCCGGTAGCACTGAGGGAGCAGTTCCAGTGCGTTGACAAACGCAGCCAACCGGTACCAGACCACTTGATCCAATGTGGCACGCTGTCGGATCTTCTCCCTCTCTTGCTGCCAGCGGCTTATCACGGTGCGTACCCAGTTGAGCGCTAGCTCGGCCGGCGTAGCCACGGGCACGGCTCCGGTGAGAACAGGCGCCTCTGCTGCGGCATACAGGATGACCTCCGCTGCCGTGCGCAGGTAGCCTCGCTTGATCAACTGCCCGACCACGATGGCGCGTGTGACTGGCCCCAGTTCAACGGCGAGTCGGAGCCACGACAGCGGGTCATCTTCGAGGTTGCTCTCCGCGGCGAAGCGCTGCAGCCACGCGGCTTCCAGCGCCGCCGCGCGCTGGCCATATGAGCGGACTTCGTCGGGGAAACTGCCCCCCTCCGACATCCACCAGTCACTCAGTGACCGCAGCGTCTTGAGGATGCTCTGCGCCAGCGGGGCCTTCCCGGCCAGGACCGCACTGATGGCCACTTCGGTCAGCGCGTACAGCACGTCCCGGTATTCGAACGTCAATCGGCCCAGGCGACTGTCGACGACGGCATCCTGCGGTGCCGGCCCGAGAGGGAATTGGCCACTAAAGGCGATGTAGTCTTTGGGGGTCCCAAGCGTCCGGTTGCGAACCCCCTCGCGCAAGCACGCTCCGGCCTGGCGTACCAGTCGCGCGGCCGTGTCGAGCTTGCCCTGCTCCAGCGCCCTTCTGGCCTCCCCGACCAGGCAGGCTACCTCACCGATACACCGTCCGAAGCGGCTGGTCTGTCGCTGCCAGAAGGTCCTGGCTGCAGTAGCCAGGCCGGCGTCCAGAGCCGCATGCATGGCATCCTGATTCAGATGCTGGGCGGCTACACGGCGCATCAGGGCCCGGTTCACATGCTGGCGCACCCCGGCGAAGGGCTGCCGGTAACGCCGCCGGTCTGCCTCGGCCCACCGGGCCAGGTGCTTGGGGCAGTTCCTGAAATGGTGTTGGTAAAAGCCATCGCGTGCGTACGGCAGATTACGAACTACCTCGCTCAGGATCGACCGGCTGCCGTGGCCGTCGGGCCGAATGCCCGACGCACCGGCGGCAATCATCATGGTCCCGCCTAACACGGTCGCCGCCGCATAGGTGCGGTAGTGCAGCAACTCGAGCTGCTCCGAGGCGCTGGAACAGTCACGCAATCCGTCGGAGGCAAACGTCCAGGAGAGCAGCTCATCGAGCAGCCACTTACGGAACACGAACCGGCGATGGTTGCCCAGGTCATTGAGGTACTCCGGGTCGTACTCGCCCATCACGTGCCCCGGACGATGATAGGCTGGGTGAAGGAAGTCATACTCGTCCAGTTCCAGGGCGATTTCGTCGAGCTGCTTCAGGTCGATGCTGGCCTCCAGTAAGAGCTCCTCGGGCGTCTGCTCCAGCAGTTCCAGCAGCTGACGGATAAGCAGCTCGTACTTCGTGTACGCCACGCCGACGCCGGCTACCCACAGCGGCACGATCAGCCGACGCTGTTGCGGTGCAGCCTTCTGCTCCTCGTGCGCCGCACGGTGCAGGATCGACCGGGGGCTGTAGCCGCGGAAGCAGCGCAGTTCGCGTACGACGACGTCGGCAAGTTCCGCATCGGAGTCCCGCTCGCGGTACTGGCTCAACGCGGCACAGAACGCGCGGGCCAACACGAACGGGCTGACCAGTAGCTGCTCGGCATCATCGGGCAACGGCCCGTCGGGATCGTCCAACACAAGGATCCGATTAAAGGCCGTGCCAAGGATCGCGTCAAGCAACCGACGGACCTTCCGCGGTTGCACGATCCCGTCCTCTTCACGGATGCAGCGATCGAGCTCTTTCTCCAACAGTTCGAGCAGCTGCTCCGGGGAACGACAGTCTGCCGCCCGGCATAGCCGGTCGAAAGCCGTTGCGAGCTGATCGAAATGGCCACCCTCCGTCAGGCTGGCCAGCTGCAAGACCTGACGGGCGCGCTGCGCTACGTCCATCGTCACAACCCCTAGCTATAGCCCCAGAGTTTCGAGATGTCGAATCCCTGCCGCACAAGCATGGAACCCGAATCTCCTCGAAGCGACTTCCTGGCGGGACGCCACCTGGATGATTCGCATGCGTGCTGCGCGCCCCCCCTGAGCCGCTCAGCCACAGACCACGTCAACAGCGTGGCCGGCGTATATCTTACTGCGATCGACGACGCGGCTGCTCACCCACTCGGCCGACCGGCCTGCTCCGCCTCCCACCGCTCCAGCTCTTCCAACAGGGCATCGACCATCTCCGCTTCGCGGACGTGACGCACGATCCTGCCATTGCGAAAGATCACCCCCTTGCCACGGCCCGCAGCAATGCCAATGTCCGCCTCACGTGCCTCCCCCGGACCGTTCACGACACAGCCGAGGATCGAGATCTTCACGGGGAGCTTGCGGCCGGCCAGGCGGCGCTCCACCTCAGCCACAATTCGCTCAAGGTCGATCTCCAACCGACCGCATGTCGGACAGGCGATCACTTCCGGCTTATGCACGCGCCGGCCCGTGGCCTGCAGGATGTCAAAGGCGGCACGGATCTCGTCGGTCTTGTCCTCCGTCAATAGCGACACGCGGATCGTGTCACCGATGCCCCGCAACAAGATGGCACCCAGCCCCGCCGCACTCTTGGTGACACCATACGGCGGCGGGCCCGCCTCGGTGATGCCGATGTGCGTCGGATAATCGCACTGCTCGGCAAACAGCTCATACGCGCGGACAGCCGTGGGTACGTGACTAGACTTCAGCGATACGACGATCTGATCGTAGCCTTCCGCTTCAGCCAGCTCAATGTACCGCAGCGCACTTTCCACCATCGCCTCCGGACACGGCCAACCGTACTTGTCGATCAGGTCCTTTTCCAGACTGCCCGCATTGACGCCCAGCCGCATGGGCACGCCCTTCTGGCGTGCCCGCCGTACGACCTCCAGGAACCGGTCGCGACCACCAATGTTGCCCGGATTGATGCGGACCTTGTCGCAGCCAAGCTCGATGCACCCCAGGGCCATGCGGTAGTCGAAATGGATGTCGCAGATTAAGGGGATGCCGATCCGGCTGCGGATGATCGGTACCTTTTCGAGAGCCGCGGGGCGTGGCACCGTGATGCGGACCAGCTCACAGCCAGCCTGCTCCAATCGGTGAATCTGCGCCACCGTGGCCTCAACATCCTCCGTGTGGGTGGAAGTCATCGACTGAACCCAGATCGGGTTCTCGCCGCCGATGACCTTGTCCCCCACCTGGACCTCTCGCGTCTTGCGCCGCTGGACAACCGTGCTATACGCCATAGGTCTGCCGCGCCCGGTTTCGTTCACAGCGTTCATGCATCGCCACGAATCGTTAAATTCTAGAAATGCTGGTCAGCACACACGTCCGCCGCGTGCGTAGCACGCCGCAGCGGCTGCCGGGGATGAGCGGCTCGATGAGCAAGACACGCCGAGCGTACGAGACCAAGTTCCGCCTTCTGCTGGCGCTACTAAACCCCGCCACGATCGAACGGGGCGTGGCTACCCTGGTGCGACATGCCCGGCGGATCGCTGAGCAGGAGCGGATTCCCGAATCGCGCGCCCTGGAACGCGTCTACCGTACGCTGCATGAGCGCGCCCAGCAGATCCTGGCGCGCCACGGGCTGCGCGCCCACCCGGGGCTGGCCCGCTGGCGCGGCCGGCTAACGCCGACCGAGGTCCAGTTCCTGTGTGATGCCGGCCTGGGAGGGCTGGCCCGTTGGCTTCGTGCCGCTGGCTACCCGGCACACTGGATCGCGAACGTCTCCGACGATGAGCTGATCCAACGGGCGCTCAAGACCGGCGAGGTGCTGCTTACCACGGATACCCACATCCTGAAACGGGGGGTCGTCCGCCGAGGTGAGGTACGCGCTCTCTGGATACCCCCCTCGCTGACGAAGAAAGAACAACTCACGTACGTGCTCCGCGAGCTTGCCCTGCCCGTGCAACCCGCGCGGTGCATGGCATGCGGCGGACCACTGAGTGAGGTGGACAAGAAAAAGGTCCGAGACCAGATCCCACCACGCACGTACCGCTGGCTCGACCGCTTCTACCGCTGCACCGCCTGCGGCAAGCTCTACTGGGAAGGAACGCACTGGCAAAACATCCAGCAAACGCTCGATCAGCTGCCACCGGGACCGTCGCCGCTGCCCCAGGATCCCCAGGGGCGCAGCTAGCCTCTTCTGTAGTGCACCGGCCCGCCGGGTGCCGTGTTATCGCGCGAGCTAAGGGGCAGACCAACCTCGCCGACTGGTCAGGCGGTTGCCGATGGTCAGCGCACCGGTCGCAGCTATCGCGGGTTGCCAGCCGGAAGCGGTACGCGAACCGCCAGCACGAAGTGAGGGCTCTTCTGCTGCTCGCTCAACTCCCGGGCACGCCGATCAGCCTGGTCGCGTGCTGCGTAGTCGTAAATAGCCACCTGCCGCATGGAGCTGCTGACCACCGCCCAGCAGAGGCGTACGCGTTCTGGTGAGCGAGTGGCCGCTCGCCTCGTGCGTCGCGGCGTACTCGTTTGGCCCGAGCGCTTGCGGGCTCCGGTGCCCGCGTCCGAACTGTCTTTGCCAGCATCCGCACGGCTTGCCTTACGAGCCATGACAGCCTCCTTTCCTAAGCGGGGGCCAGACGAGAGACAGCGCAGGCAAACTCACTAGCGTGTGCGGAAGGGTGGACCGGGAGAAAGGGTACTCCGATGGCATGCGTTCCCTGTTCCAACCGCACCCTTGCCTGCGCCTTTTACTATAGCGAAATCGTGCTGCCGTTGCAGCGCCAATCTGGTCGCGTCGCCAGTGGATCCTCGGGACGCGAGCCTTAGGTCGCTGCAGGCCTTCAGAACCGGAGTACTGCGATGCCTGCTTTGACCCGACGCCGATTCCTGCTTGGCCTGTCTGCAGCCTGCTGCGCCGCAGGGGGCCTCTTTGCCCGTCGCACCACCAGCGGCCAACAAACGCCGCCGCAGCCGCCCAGCACCCCCCTGTATCCGATCGATGTCTGTACCGACAGCGCCGGCCAACTCTACGTCAGCGACAGCCGGCTGCATGCGGTCTGGATCCTAACCCAAGACGGCTACAAGCTCCTCTATCGTGGCAGCGACCGGTACCGCACGCCCCTCTATCGCGCCTGGGACATCGCGCCGTTGGGCGAGGATGGCTTCGTGGTCTCCGATCCAGGCACGATGGACGTCTGGCTGTTGCGTAAGGACGGCAGCATAAAGCCATTCACGGCTCGACTGATCCGGCCTGAGGAGGACAAGCAGTTGCCGGTGCGCGAGCAGCGGTTCGCGGGTCTGTTTGACAAGCCGATGGCGTTGGCGGTAGCCGACGACGGCACCGTCTACGTCGCCGACCTCGGCCTGAACGGTGTTTACAGACTGAGCAAACCGGGCACCGAACCCGAGCAGATCGGCACCGTGCCGGCGCCGCGCGGCATCGTGATCGATCGCGACGGTTCGCTGGTGATCGTTTCGCACGGCAAGCAGCAGCTCGTGCGTCTCAGTGCCGACGGCAAGCTCAGCCCGATTGTCGACGGATTCATCGCCCCGTCTGATGTTGTCTCCTTCCCGCACCAGGTGGTGCTCTGGGGCGAGGACGGCTACCTAGTCAGCGACGGGTACGCCCGTACTCTGTGGCACATCGATGCAAAAGGCAACGTGAAGCCGCTGGTGCAAGGCGATCCGCTGCGCAACCCGGTTGGCCTGTGGCGCTCCCCTGACGGTACCGTCTACCTGGCAGATCCCCATGCCCGCAAGATCTACCGGGTAGAATCCGACGGCAAACTACAGATTGCGGGAGCGTAACCGGTCATGAGCCACTGGTGGCGGTTCTCCGGCCCGGGCGAGCTGATCTTCGGCTGCGGGTGCTTGAGTGAACTGGGTGAGTTGATCGAGCGGCACCACTGGTCGTACGTTCTGGTGGTAAGCGATCGGAAGTTGGCAGAGGTGGGCATCACGGACCGGGTGGTTGCCGCCTGTCGCCCCGCCCACCGGGTGGACGTGTTCGATCGAGGCCGGCCGGAGCCACCGATCAGTCTGGCAACCGAACTGGCCGATCTGGTCGCGGTCGAGCAGCCGGATGTGCTCATCGGTGTCGGCGGCGGCAGCAACATCGATCTGGCCAAGAGTGCCGCGTTGCTTGCGCGGTACGGCGCTCCGATCGACAACTACCTCGGTGACAGCAAGGTGCCCGGTCCCATCTTGCCGGTGATCGGGGTGCCGACGACGGCCGGCACAGGCAGCGAGGTGTCCTGCGCGGCCGTGCTCACCGACGAAGCCAAGCGGATGAAAGTGGCGATCCTCAGCCGCTACCTGCGGCCCGTGGCCGCCGTCGTTGACCCGGAGCTGACGCGCAGCTGCCCGCCGCGAGTCACCGGTGATGCTGGCATCGACGCCCTGGCGCACGCCATCGAAGCCTACACGGCCATCGATTACCGCGACTTCACGCCCGAAGAACCCACCGTCTACCAGGGTGCGTTTCCGATGACAGATCTGCTGGCCGAGAAGGCCATCGAGCTCATCGGCCGGTACCTAGTACGGGCCTACCAGAACGGCGACGACATGGAAGCGCGCGAAGGGATGGCCCTGGCTGCGACGCTTGCCGGGTTAGCGTTCTCAAATGCATGCGTTGGTATCGTGCATGCGATGGAGTATCCGGTCGGCGGTGCCGTGCACTGCTCGCATGGCTGCGGCAACGGCATCCTGCTGCCGCATGCGATGCGGTTCAACCTGGAGGCCCGTCGCGAACGGTTTGCCAGAATCGCCCACCTGCTCGGTGCTGCCGGTCCAGACACACCCGTTAACGAGGCTGCCGAAGCGGCGATCGCCGCGGTCGAAAAGCTGCGCGATGCCGTGGGCATTCCGGCTCGGTTGCGCGAGGTGGGCGTGAAGCGCGAACAGTTAAACGAGTTTGCGGTCAAAGCGTACGCCATCCAGCGCGTCATCCGGCTGAATCCCCGCCCGGTACGCGGCCAAGACCTGTTGGCCATCTACCAGGCCGCCTACTAGCAGCCCCCCCGACAAGAGCAGCAGCAGCAGCAGGAGGTGACCGTGCAGCTTCTGTACTACGTCAGCATCTGGCTGCACCTGGTGGCCGCGACCACATGGATCGGCTCGATGATCTTCTTTGGCGCGGTGATCGTACCGGTGCTGAGGCGCTCGGAGTTTGAGCCGGTCCGCGCCGCGCTGATGGCCGCCATTGGCTACCAGTTTCGCCGTGCTGGCTGGATCTCGGTCGCCGTGCTCATCGTCACCGGCCTTGTTAATCTCGTCGGCCGCGACGTTGCCGGCGAGCTTCACACGGCAGCGTTCTGGCACAGCCGATGGGGGGCGGTGCTGGGGGCCAAGCTCGTGCTACTGGCGCTGACGATTGCAGTCAGCCTGTATCATGACCTCGTGCTCGGTCCCACCGTGACCACGCTGCTGCAACAGGACCCCGAAGCGCCCCAGCTGCAGCGGCTGCGTCGTGCAGCCAGCTACCTGGGCCGCTTCAGCCTCGTGCTGTCGCTTGCTATCCTCGCGCTGGCTGTGCATCTGGCCCGTACGGAGCCGTGAGCCGTGCACCGCTTCCGCGCCGACTGCATCATCGTTTCTGCCGACCGGTTTATCCGCGGGGGGACGCTGGTGGTTGACGACGGCCTGGTGCGCGACGTCGTCCACACACACCAGGCCACCGTAGACCGCGAATTCAGGGGCTGTATCATTGCCCCCGGCCTGGTCAACGCCCACTGCCATCTGGACCTGTCGCTCTTTCCCCCCGCGGCGCGCGTGAACCACCGTGGTGACTTCTTCGCGTGGCTTCGTGAAGTCATCGCCTACCGTCGCCGCGCTTCGCTCGATGAGCTCACCGAGGCGGTCCGTGCCGGGGTGAACGAGTGCTTGCGGTACGGGGTCGTGGCCGTCGGCGATGTCACAACTTTAGGACTCCCACCGGCCAGCTGGCACCCACTCCGTGGCGTGCTCTTCGGCGAGCTGCTGGGCACAACGGCTGCGCGCATCGAGGAGGTCAAACGCCGGGCACGTTGCTGGCTGGAAGCGGCCACCGCTGCGGCGAACCGCCGGCGCCATGACCGCCACATCAGCCTCTCGCCCCACGCTCCATACAGCACGGCCACCGAGCTGTACCGCTGGGCAGCGCGGCAGTGCCCCACCGAACCGCTCACCACTCACCTGCTCGAACTGCCCGACGAGGCGGAGCTGCTGATCGATCCCCCCTCCACGCATAACTCTCTCGTCACCCTGCTCCAGCACTACGGCGCCTGGCATCCGGAACAGCTCTGGACGCTGCCGGCGCTGTTCCGTTTCCTGGCCGAAACGCCATCACGCTGGATCGCTGCCCACGCGAACTATGTCCAACCGGCTCAGTTGCGGCCACTGGCGGAACGGATCTGCGTCGCCTACTGCCCGCGCACGCATGCAGCTTTCGGACACGTGCGCCATCCATGCCGGGCATTGCTGGATGCGGGCATTGCCGTCGCCATCGCCACGGACAGCAAGGCGTCGGCTCCCAACCTGTCGCTGTTGGTCGAAGCACAGACGGCCCTGGTGCGCGACCGACTCGAACCGACCGCAGTCTTCCGCATGATCACACAGGTGCCGGCCGCGGCACTGGGCCTAAAACGCAGCGGGACGCTCGCACCCGGCGCCCACGCAGACTTCATCGTCGTTCAGCCTCCGGGCCCGATCGAGGACCCGATCCGCAGCCTACTGGAACCAGCCTCCCGAATCCTCGCTACGTTCATCGCAGGGCAGGCCGTCTACGACCTGGAAGCCGGCACATGAGCCCCGCCGGAACCTCGCAACGGTTGAACTCACCCCCGAGAAGCTGGTACGATACTCACCCTGCCCAATCGGAAGTAAGCACGTGTGGATGCGTTTGGCCCGCCGTGGCCGTGGGGTTTCCGGGCGCAGTAACAGAAAGGAGGTGGTGATGCGTCGTGTTGTTCTAGCTGGTGTCGGGATGCTTTCCGTCGCCGCGCTGGTCGGACTTGGTGCAACGCTGGCCAAGCCCGTGGCCGATGAGCGGGTTGCGAGCGTGGAGCATCTGATGGAGGGTATCTCCAAGCCGCACTGTAGCGCGCTGGGCAAACTGCTGAAAGCCGGCCCCAGCAGCGAACGGGACTGGAAACACGTCAAGTTGCATGCGGCGCTGCTGAACGAGCTGAGCTACATGTTGCTGCAAGATGGCCGCTGCCCCGATGCGACGTGGGCGAAGGCCGCTCAGCAGCTGCGTAGCGCTTCTGCCGAGGTCTTCAAAGCAGCCAGCTCTCAGGACACATCCACAGCCCGGGCAGCCTTCAAGAAGGTCACCGCTTCGTGTGCCACCTGCCACAAGGTGCATCGCAAGTAACCAGCCCACGGCAGAAAGAGCGGTAGGAACGGAGCAGCGGGAGCCGACGGTGTACGCGGCTCCCGCTGGTGTCTTCGTCAAGAACTGCGTAGCAGGTCGATACGGCTCCGGATCCGGCGCTGGCCTTTCCGTCCGCGTTGGGCCGGGAGACCTTGGAAGCTCAGCTGACGGCGGCCGTGACGGCCTGCTGCGGCGGCCGGTCGATCAACTCGTAGAACACGTTCCGCTGACGAGGCTCGTAGCCGGCTTCACGGATCGCCTCCTTGATCTCCTCCAGCGTCAGGTGATACACGGTGCCAGCGGAGGCGACGACGTTCTCTTCGATCATTAGGCTGCCCATGTCGTTGGCGCCGAAGAACAGCGCCATCTGACCGATCTGGCGCCCCTGCGTTACCCAGGAACTTTGCATGTTGGCGATGTTATCCAGGAACAGCCGCGACACAGCGAGCATGCGCAGGTACTCGAAGGAACCAACGGTAGGAACGTGCCCCATGCGGAAGTAGGGGCTGTTCTCATCGCCTTTGGACTTCTGGAAGGTCCAGCAGATGAACGCTGTGAAGCCTCCGGTCTCGTCCTGCAGATCCCGGATCCGTTGCAGGTGCTCGACCCGATCCTCCAAGGTCTCGACGTGGCCGAACATCATCGTGGCCGTGCTCCGTCCGCCCAGCTCGTGCCACGTGCGCATTACCTCAAGCCACTGGTCCGTCATGCACTTGCCCCGGGTGATCTGCTTGCGTACCCGATCCACGAGGATCTCGGCACCACCGCCGGGCAACGAACCCAGCCCGGCCTCCTTCAGTCGCTGAAGCACCTCGCGTAGCGGCAGCTTGGAGATCCGATGGAAGTGCCAGATTTCCGGGGGGCTGAAGCCGTGGATATTTAGCTGCGGGTAGCGCGCTTTCAGATCCCGCAACAGATCCTCGTACCACTCCAGCGGCAGCGTCGGATGGAGGCCTCCTTGCAGCAGGATCTGGTCGCCGCCCAGAGCAAGGGTCTCGTCGATCTTGCGGTACAGCTCCTCCCGTTCCAGCAGGTAGGCGTCCGGGTCGCGCCGCTTACGGAAGAACGCGCAGAAATCGCACTCGGCGGCGCAGATGTTGGAGTAGTTGATGTTACGATCGATGTTGTACGTGCGGTAAGGCTCCGGGTGGAGCCGGCGGCATACCTCATCGGCCGCGCGTCCCAAGGCGTGCAGGTCCGGACAGCGCAGCAGTTCGAGCGCTTCGTCTGCTGAGATCCGCTCGCCGTCAACCGACTTCCGCAAGATTCGCTCGATCATAGAACCTAAGCTCCGCGGCATGCTCCAGCAGGCCCAGTTCAGCCGCCCATTGCGCAAAGAGGCAGAGGCCTTCGAGTTCTGCGTCGCCAAGGTCGTAGCAAATGTTCCGTGTCAGGTAGCTCAGGCAGTCCTCATAGGCCAGCCCCAGCTCGCAAGCGGCCGCACGGGCAATCATGCTGGCATTGGCCAACCCCTGTTCCTTCGCCCGATAGAACGCCTGCTCGCTTTCGCCCAGGTCCACGTCGGGGGCCACGGCCCAGAGGGCAAAGACAAACGGCAGCCCCGTCAGCTCAAGCCACGCCTCCGCAAGGTCGACTTCGTGGGCGAACACACCCGGGGGAGCAGGCAACATGCCACGATCCCCGATGGCCAACACGGCGTCGGTTGCCGTGGCCTCGGGCGGCCGCCCCAGTGGCAACGGCTCGACCCGGGGCCTGATCCCATAAAGCTTCTTCAACCACACCTGGACCAACGCCGCGCTGGTGCGGGACCCTTCGTCCAGAGCTAGCGTTCGGATTGACGGAAGGGGCACTCTGCTGTAGAGCTTGACGCTCCGCACCGGGCCGCGGGCGGCAATCGCAATGCCGGGCAGAATGCGGTAGTCGGAGCCGCGGAAGTACTCCACCGAAGGGATCAGCGCCACGTCCAGCGTACCGCCGCTGAGCCCGTCGGCCAGTCGACTGGGCACGTCGAGCAGCAGCTGAGCTTGGGGGGCCAGCTCCTGGAGCCGGTAGATCAAAGGCCGTGCATTCAGGTAGCGGACCGCACCGATCCGCAGCAGACGCGTCTGGTTCATGCCACCACCTGGCCAGGACTCGGCCGAACCGATCCGCTTCGCACCAGAAAAGGTTTGTCATTATAACCGGACAGCCTCTGGCGTGCGGCCTAGCGAACCGACTCGGCGCGGATCAACACCAGCATCTGACGCGGTGGCGTGCTGTTGCGGTCAACCAGGAACACTGCTCCGAGTTTCGACTCATCTTCTGGGTAGCAACCGATGAGCAGGTACTCGTCCGGTCGCAGTTGAACCGACCAGGTTACGTCGGCCAGTTTCTTCTCGTTAGGGGTGATCTCCAACGTCCACTGTCGCACGCCTCCCGGACCAAACTCCGGCACAAACCGCCGGCGCATGCTGCCGTACTGCACGGCCGGTGTCACGTACAGCTGCACCGAGCCATCGCTCTGGACGGTGGGCAAGACGCTGAAGAGGCACCGCGGCGCCTGAATCTGATCTGGTTCCGCGTCCAGGACTTCGGCCAGCGTTTCGGGGCATTCCTTGTAAGTGGCAACCATGACGGCCGTCGCCTTGCCGCTGACCGTGGAGAGCCGGTGGCCGTTCAGGATCCCCTCGGGCGTCTCACGCAGGATCATATCGATGGACTCGGGCGGTTGGCCGCTGAGGACGCCGACGCGAAAGCCGAGGGACCGAAGCCGCTCCTGAAGCTCAAGACTCAAGATCGCCTCGTCGGCCGTCTGCCAGGCGGCCTCGTTGATCGACCGGTCGCCAAGGGGACGCGACGCGAAGACGATCTCCAGCAGCACGCGAGGAGGACCGGCCGGCTGCTGCTCGTAAACCGCCGGCTTCACGACATGTGCCCGACCCGGCGGCTGCACAACGGAAGGCGTCAACGCGCGGCAACCGACGAGGGTCAGCAGGAGCAAACCGATCTGCGCCAGCCGACCGGACAACATCGTTACCAGAGCCCTCCGTGGCAAGTCTCGACGTGCTGCTGTTCAGCGGGGGACAATACCGGCCGGCGGCAGGGCTGTCAAGGTGAGTCGTCTGCGGTATCGCTCGATATCCCGTCGCTGTCCGGCTCCGCAGCCAACCCCCATCGCAACGGCTCATCCTGCACGTAGCGCTTGCCCAGCCGCAAGGCGATCTCCGCCTTGCACAGCTCATAGCCGAGATAGAACGCATGCGCCGGGTCGATCGGCTCCTCGCTCAACAAGCGGCGAAAGAGCCGGAACGGATCGTCATCACGCCGATGTCCGGAGCGGTTGATCGCGTGCAACTTGCCTCCCGCTGCGAACAGGCGAAAGTTCTTGTCACGCACCCGAGCGGCGACGTCACGCAGGTAATCTTCATCCGGCTCAACACAATCCGGATCGCGCAGCATGACCAGCAGCGGTTCCAGGTGCTTGGGCAACGTCCTGTGCCGGAGTGCGTACCAAACCAGGCGGCGGGCCACGTCGAGCTCACGCACTGCCGTGCGGCACCAGTTGATGACGCTGGTGGTCAGGACAGTGCGGATGCCAAGCTCCTGACAGATTGCAGCCAACAGCACGTTCACCCCTGCCGAATCAACATCGGTCAGCTCGGTGACATTCCCGACCCCCATTAACAGCTCCGCCTGTGGCCACCGGCGCCGTGCTTCGGCGTAGCGGAGCAGCGACGCGGTGAACCCGAAGCCGATCGGCTCCAGGATCGGATCGATCCGGTATGGTACCCCCGCCTGCTCGAGCCGCTCGACGGTGCGCTCCAGGCTGCGCCAGTCGCCCGGATGGGCGGGAATCGCAACAACGGCACAGCCCCAATCCAGCGCATGTTCGACCGTGCCCTCATGCACGCTCAGCACCAGCTCGGCCCCGGCACGAGCGCCTTCGGCAGCCTCCTCGGGGTCAAGCGTGTCTACCGACACGCGCAGCCCCAACTCACGCAGACGCCGCACGCAATCGCCCACGCCCCGCCAGCGGTAACCGGGCTCACAGCCGACGTCGATAATGTCGGCGCCCTGGCGCCGCAGCGCCATCGCTTGCCGGCGAATCTGCGGCCAGCTCAGCCGAGGGCAGTGGTTGATCTCCGCGATGATCTCGATGTCGTAACCCCCGTAGTCCTTGGGCCGTCGATTCTGGCCCCCGAAGTAATCGGGCAGCTGCCAGATCTCCTTAGGGCCCTTCTGGGTTCGGACGCCAAACCGCTCGGCCACCACCTCGGTAGGGCCTCGACACAGTCCGGGCAGCAGGATCAAGTCGACCGGTCGCGGCAGCTTCAGGTGGCGCGCCACCCACTCGGTGGTCATCAGCGCCGCAACGGAGATCTTCAGCACGCAGATCTCCGCTTCAAAACCGTGCTGGCGCTCGAGCTCGGCGACCGTGCGGCGCAACAACGGCTCGGCCAGCTTGCCGGTCACGAACGCAATGCGTCGGGGCAGATTGGGCGGCCGCGTGCTCATCGCGGCGTCTAACGGTTCTCAGGCCGAACCCAGTTCTTGGGATAGCCCGGCAGGGCGCTGCCCTCTGGTGGGCGCCACAGGGCGATCTCTTCGATGCGCCGGGCAAGCTCAAAGTCTTTGTCCGTGATCCCGCGGGCCGAGTGGGTCTGGAGTTTGACGGTAAGCTTGGCGTAGCCTAGGGTCAGATCCGGATGGTGCCACGCGGCTTCCGCCACATAGCCGATGGCGTTAGCCAGAAGCAAAGTATGGGCAAAACCGGGTGTGATGTACGTGCGACGAAGCCAACCGTCACGGTATTCCCAGCCGGGCAGTTCTTGCGCGAGCCGTTCCCGCACCTCCGCTTCGCTGTAAACTCGTTCTTCACGTGCCATGGCTCCGATCTCCGTCGCGCCCGAGTTCACCGTTTGGCAGACCACGTTCGGGGATCAGCCACGCACCGCGCCACCATTGACGCGCACGATCTGACCGGTGATGAACGCAGCGTCATCACTGCAGAGGAATGCAACCGTGGCAGCCACATCCTCCGGCTCGCCCCAGCGCCGTAGCAATGCCTCCCGCTCCGCCCGTTCCTGCCAGGGCCGCGGAGCGGACCGGCCCCAAGCGGTGCGAATCCACCCGGGGGCCACACAGTTGACGCGTACCTCCGGCGCCGCTTCGACTGCCAAGCTCTTGGTAAACGCCATGACCGCTCCTTTCGCGGCGGCGAACAGTTGCCCGCTGTCACCTTCCATACCGGTTTCGGCTTGGTCCCAGCCAATTGTGACAATTGCCCCTCGGCCCCGCCGTTTCATTTTCCTGAGCACGTGGCGACAGACCAGTATGGTGGCGCGCACGTCGACCTGCCAGAGCAACTCCAGCTTGCGTTCGAACGACCACCGCTTCGCGTCACCGGTCAGGATATCCGCACCAGCGATGTGGACCCAGGCTTCAAGCCCTCCCCAACGTTCCCAGCAGCGTTCGACCAGTTGGGCGGCGGCGTCGGTCCCTTGCAGATCCGCAGCCACCACGTCAGCCTCACGGCCAAGCGCGTGGATCCGGTCGGCGACCTCCCGAGCAGCGTCAACGCGGCAACGACAATGGACCAGCACGTCCCAACCGCACTGAGCCAGCCTCAGGGCCGTGGCCCGTCCGATTCCGCTGGACGCCCCTGTCACCACCACGCGGCGCCGGCGCGGCGTTCGTGTATCGCTCATGGATCGGCCGGACCTCCTCAGCGGGCTCGTCACCGCTGCGAGGCTTCCGCGCCCGCAGCGTGCGAAACATAGCGGGCAAACTCTTCGGCCTGCACCCGCTCCACGACACGCTGCGCAATACTACGCACGGCCGGGTCAGGATCGTCGCAAAGCGACTCAAGCACGTCGACGGCTTCGGTGTTGTGCTGGGCGACGAGAGCCAACGCCATGCACGCCGCCCGCCGAAGCAACGGGTCGCGGCTGCGCACTGCCGAATGAACGGTGTGAAACGCCGTTGGACTGGTCGCAGCCGGCGTCGCCAGCGCAATCAGCGCGCCGATTCGACGGTCAAGTTCCACGCGAAGGCCAGCTTCCAGGAATCGCAGCGCCGAGTACCAGTCCCCGGCATGCACCCCGACAATCATCTTCCACGCCTCGCCCAGTGCAGTACCCCCGAGCTCGACCACTGCGTCGCGTCGTTTGTCCAGGGCAACCGCTTCCAACACACGGACGACAGCGGCGCGCTGCGAGCCATCTGGTCGACAGTGAGCCAGTGCCAGGGCGGCAGCCAGAGCCACCGTGTCTTCCTCGCCTTCCACGGCTCGAAGCAACGCTGGCAGCGCCGCCTCGGCGTCATCCTCAGCCAGGGCCAGCCCGACGGCAGCACCGAGCCGCTCTTCTCGCGTCTGGCCCGTCCGCAGCATATCCGCCAGCACGGGCACCGCCGGACCGCCAACTTTGCCCAGCGCGCAGTAGGCTGTGAACCGCAGCAGAGGCTGTTTGCCATGGGTCAGCGGCACCATGTACGGGACGGCGTCGGCGGCAGCTCGACCGAGCCGAGCGGCCGTCTGCAGGGCCGCGGTCTGCATTTGACGATCGGCGCTCTCCAGCGCGCGGATCAACAGAGGTACTGATCGCCGGCCGCCGCCGGCTAAGCCGCGTACCGCTTGCTCGCGCACAGCACTATCCGGATCGTTGAACGCAGCATGAACCTCGGGAAAGTCCGGAAACTCGTCAGGGGCAACCCGAGCCAGCGCGACAATCGCTTCGTGTCGAAGCAGGCTATTGCCGGAGCAGAGCTGCTCGCGGATACGCGGCACCAACGGACGAGCCGCCGGGCCGATTCGGCCGGCGCCCATGAGCGCCACGGCGCGCACATTCGGATCTCCGTGCGCCAGCAGCCGCTCCAGCCCGGGCACAGCGGCTGCGCCGAGTTTGACCATCTGCTCCACAGCCCGTAGCCGTTCCGATGGATCACCCGAGCTAGCCTGCGCGACCAGCACGTGAACGTCCAAACCAGAACGTTGCAGAGGACTTCGCAGCCAGGCCAGCACCGCCCCGGTCACACCTCCGGCAACAACCAAATAGACATGTCTTGCACTCATGTCGCGCCACTCCTGCGCACCGCCCGCCAGGCTCGCAAGCGGCACCCCGCCTAACGGTTTCCGATATATCAATTCAGCAGCCCGGAATCAAGCCCCCAGACGCTTGGAAGCTGCAACTCGGCGCCCTCGCGAAACGCATCGCAGCCGATTCAAGGTGATCGCCTCTGCATGCCGGATCGTGCTAAGGAGCACCGGATAGTCAGGATTAGGCGTATGCCGAAGCCTCCCCTCCCCTGCGTCGCCTGCGATTCGGTCGGCGGCCTCGGGGCAGCGCCAACGCATGCCCATACGGAGCAGCTCGGCCCGCGAGTCAGGCCAGTGGCCCCTTCGGCTGGCGACCGGCGTCTCCGGTCGACGGCTCAGCATGAGTCGACTTGCTGCATGAGCACTTCCACTGACGGGAATCGTTCCTGGAGCCAGCGGAAATACCCATCGACAATCCCCTCACGGGCCGCTTCCGCGATGCTCCCGGCCACGCGCCGTTTCAGCAACACGAGCCGCCGTGCGCCACACGCGGCGGCGATCAGCAGTGCGATCGAATCAGAGGTCACATCCCAACTGGTCGGCAGCCTGATGCCCAAGCACTCCTCGCTCTCCCGAAGCAACGCCACCGGATCGGCCAGCATCACAGCGTGCTCGCCGCTGGCGACCTCTTCCAGCGCGGTCGCTAGCGGCCAGGTTGCCGGGGCAGCGGCCGCAGCGAGGATCTGCGTGTTGAACCGCATCGCCTCGACGGCCAGCCAGTGTGCCGCTTCCTCCGACAGCTGCCACCATTGAGACCAGCGGCGCACCAGATCTGCCACCTCACCGCCGCCGACCACGATCAGCACGGACTCCCCTCTGAGCAACTCGTCGACCGCTCGCCGAATGACCGGCACGCCGGCCGGCGTGCGCAACAGGCTACCACCGCACTTAAGCACCACGACCGCCATGTGCCGCTCCGCGCGCAAGCTGGACCAGTGCCCAGGCCGGCCCGCACCTGGAGATCATCTCGCCGGCCAGCTCACCGAGCGCCAGCACAGGCCGGCGCCACCCGAGCTGGCTGAGTGCCTGCCGCGCCAGAAACTCCCCTTCGCCGGCCACGATTACCTGCTCGACTGCTGACCGTGCAGCACGCAGTCTGGTGGCGATCGCGCGGCAGAGCTCGGCGCAGGCGGCCGCGGCCACGTGCTCGGCAATCCGTGCCAGTTCCTGCGGCTCAAATCGGTCCGCGTCCAGACACATGGTGCGTGCCAGACGCTGTGCTGCGCAGAGGCGGGTCATGGGCCGGCCGTCGGCGGTCTCGCAACATGCGGGATCCTCGGGCAGATCGCCCGTCAGCAGGAACGCGTCACCGACGGTCGCGAACAGCTCGCGGGCAACCGGGACCATTCGGCCACGCCAGGGAACGCTACCAACCAGCATGGCCACCGGTGTCCGGCGTACGCCCAAGTAGAGCAACTCCCGTGAGATCAGCCGCGTAACGTCTTCCAGACCGTCTGCCCGAACGGTGCCACGGTGCAACAGAACGATGTCCGTGGTGGTCGAGCCGACATCGATCAGCAGCGCGGTAGCCGGCTCGATAAGACGTGCAGCCCATTGCGCCAGGGCCAGCCAGTTCGCGGCGGCGACGGAACTGGGCTCCAGCCGGGCACGGGCCAACGGCACGAACTGACCGCGCGTCGTCCACACAAGCGTCCGGCAGTTGGCCCAGGCCAACGTCTCCAGCGCGTGCTCAACGGCCGCCAGGACCGCCTGGACCCCCTCATCCTTCGACACGAAGCAGTCGCACAGCTCCGCGGTCATCGTCACCGCCAGCTTCTCCGGCACCGGGCAAGCTGCCAAGAACGTGACCAGTTCGTCCGCCAGCCGTTGCGGCGCACGCCAGACAGCAAAGGGCCTGCTGGCGGCTCTTCCTGAACTATCGGCCAGCTTGAGGTTTGCACCACCGATATCCAGGCCGACGATGTACGCGGTGTCCGAGTTGCGGTCCTCCTTCGCGCGGCCCACGGCTTCAACGTAACGCGCCGTCTGCGATTCTGGACGTCTTGTAGGTCATGGTCCGCGGTTGGGCCCTGCTAATGACACTCCGGCGTCAGTGGGCCAGCCAGTTCACGCAGGAAGAACAGCCTGCCAGGCTGCGTTGGCATGAACGATGAGGGCACCCATGGGTCGGGGCCATACCGCAGCGTCATCCACAGGCTCATTCCCTGCCACTGCATGCCTCGACCAAGTACCCCATCGGCACCGCCAATGATCCAATCAGCCCCCAGGAACAGGCCGGGGCCGATCGTGTTCGCATAGGCCGGGACCAGCGTGGTCCGACTCTTAAAGCTGGTGATTGCATTCTGTTCGATCGTCAGCGGGTGAAGTTTGGCAGCGATCCTGTACGGCTGGCTCTTCCAGTCGTCGACCGAGTCGAATTCCGCAGCGAAATGTGGCTCCCAGAATGCGATGTGGCAAACCCTGCCAATGCCAAAGATCACAACCAGCTCCGCGCCCTGCTTGCGCAGATCCGCGATGCGTGCGGGGTACTCCGGCAGGACATCCTTGGTCGCGAAATGCCGTTGCGAGGGCGGCACGGTTAGCTCACCCAAGGGCCCGTAGAAAGCCTCCTCCATCGCGTTTTGGAATGCCCCGGGGTTACTGGGCGGCAGCGTGTTGCCCTGCGCATCGCTCCACTCATCCATATTGAACCCCCACACGTGCTCGCAGGAAACGTTCCATTCCTTCAGGAAATAGACCGCCCACCTGTACATGCCCATCGGGCCGACCGGCAGGATGAGAGCAATCGGGCGGCCATCACGTCGTGCACGGTAGATAGCGCGTGCAATCTCGTGGCCCATCTTGACGTCGAACTCGGCCAGGTCGTCACACGGGATCGGTTCGAATCGCTCGTGCCACCAGGGCTGGCGTTCCGTGATCGCCTCAGGGGGGTTACTGCAGAGTTGGTCGATCTTGGCCAGGTCCCAGCCCGCCGGGAAGAACCCTTCCAGCATCGAGCCGGCAAGCGTGCTGACGAGATCCATCTGGTCACCTCCCGCTGCATCGCCTGCTACAGTATCTGCCCGCTCACTGCATCGATCGTAGCGTGCCGTCGGGCCAAAAACAAACCGGGTCGGCTGCGGGAACGGCCTCGGACGCTGTTGTGTCCGTCAACAGAACGGCTGCCAGATTGATCCCGGTAGCAGCCGCCTGGGCCACGAACGAGGTGGTCAAGCGGGGGTTGACCTCCACGACCATCGGCTCTGCCAGCCCGCGGCCGGACGCCCGCCACGGGAAGACCAGATCGACGCCCACGAATCCCCGTTCGCCGCGGAACAGTTCGGTCAGCGGTCGTACGATTCGGTGGGCTTGCTCGGCGAGGTGAGCCGGCAACGGGATGGCGCCCCCCTCGTAGCGAAACCCGGCATCGTCACAGGCAATCCATTGGTAAGCCGGCGGCAGGAGCACGATGCGGGTTTCGGCCAGAACCATCGCCACACTGGCACTCAAGCCGCAGCGCAGGGGGCTCACGCACAGCAGCCCAGCATCGCTCTGCGGTGCCTGCGCCGGAGAAGTCGTCAGCATGATCCCCTCACAGCCGGCACCGCAGCGCGGCTTGACGACCGCCAGTTCCGGGCCAATGGCACCGCTGCGCAGTGGCCGGTGCGGCACATGGGCCACCCCGAGTGACGCCAGCAGCTCACTGGTACGAACCTTGTCGCTGAACAGCGCCGTCCAGTACGGCGACAGGTTCAGCAGGCGGTGGCTGGCGGCAAACTGCCGCACAAGGCGGCTCAGCACACCGTCGCACTCAGGCGCGATCAACAGAAGCGTGTCGCAACGGTCCGCCAACTGCTCCAGCAACGCGTGCCAACGGTTGCCCACGAGCGGTTCGATCCCTTCCTCTAGCCGCACCCACTCCCGGAAGCACTCATGCACGGCGCAAAGACAAGAGGACACAGGTGGACTGCATGCGCGAAGCTGCGCGGTTGCCCAGCGAAGCATCGCAGCGCCTTCGCGCGCCAGTCGCCGCGAAACCGTTGCCACCCCGCATCCCCCAGCCATGACGTGTTCGTAGACAGCCACCTTCATCGGACTGCTCCGATCAACCGCCGTTTCCGGTCGCGGTTGCGTTGCACATCACGCAGCGCGAAACGGACAGGCGCGTCAGGAGCGCGCACCGGCGTCGCGTAAGCCCGACACTTGGTATCGTAGTGGGACCCAAGCAAGCTGCTTCGCGGTGGCTCAAGCGATTGCCACGCAGTTTCGCCAGACAAGGACACAGTAGCAAGGACCGGCACGTGCCCTGACGCACGGCTGAGGCGCACCGACCAGACGGCCTCCGGTACCGCGCGCGGACGGACCTGCCGCATGTTCTCCATCTCCCGTTCCCCGTGATGGGGGCGGACCGTCGGTGCAGACCGACCGGTCCGGCGTCGCAGGACCGCGGAGGGGATCGTGCATTCGGGGAATACCGTTCTGGTCGGCGAGGCGGTGGGCAGTCATAATTAGCGATAGTGTCAGGTTCCTGGCCCCCCAAGCGCAGGGAAGCATTATGGGCGAACCGGTTTGCGACAGAGCGGCAATCGCCGAGACGACCTTGCGGCGCGAAACGATTGAGAAACTCCGCAACGTCATCGCAACGATCCGGCGTGGTTTTGAGATCAGCCGGCGCGCCGCCCGATCACATCGGCGACGAGCTGCGCAGCGACAGCTGTCCGGTATTCCGGTCCGGTTCGAGCGCGGCGAATGCCTGCAGATACGACGCTGCGCCACGCCCTTCCTGACCCGGCCAGCCGAACTGGTGCCCTGCAAACCCGACTGGCAACCTGGTCTGCTGCAGACGCGCCACCTGCACGAGCTCCACCTATTGCACGAAGCGCTGCCGCACCAGGTGCTCTACCTTGACCTGGAAACCTGCGGGCTCAAGTCCCGTCCCGTGTTCCTCGTGGGCGTGCTGCAGCACGATCCGGTGGAAGGCTGGGTCGTTGAGCAGTACTTTGCACGGAATTACGAGGAGGAGGCAGCCATCCTGGAAGCTTTCTGGCACGTTCTGCGCCGGCACCGGGTACTGGTCACGTTCAACGGCAAAGCGTTCGACTTCCCGTACGTGCTGGATCGGTCCCGCTATCATCGGATCAAGGTCACGTCGGGCCGCTCGCGATCACGGTCCAGCTTGACACATTGCGACGTTCTGCTGTACGCCCGCCGTCTGTGGAAGGAGCGGCGTGAGCTACCGGACTGTCGGCTCCAGACCCTGGAGTACTGTCTCTGCGGTCGTGAGCGTGAACAGGACATCCCGGGGTGGGAGATTCCGGCCGCGTATGACCGCTTCGTGCGTCAGGGCCGCACGGACGAGGTCAGCCGTATTCTGGACCACAACTTCTACGACCTGATCACGCTTGCAGAGCTATCGTTTCGTGTGCTGCATGAGCTGGGCGGGTAAACGCATCAGGGCCTCCCTGTCTCCGGCGCTGGCCGGCGAGGTGCGAACATGAGCCAGGATGCATGGCGGGTCGAACGGTACAAGGACGACCTCCTGCTGGTCACGTTCGATTGTCCAGACCGCAGTGTGAACACGTTCTCGCGTGCGGTCCTCCAGCAACTGGACCAACTGCTCGACGAGCTGGCCAAGACGGCCAGTGCCTCCGGTGTGCTCATTCGAAGCGGTAAGCCGGGCAACTTTGCCGCCGGGGCCGACCTGGATGAGGTCGTCCAGATCGGAACTGCCCACGAGGCCGCCGAGTTGTCCGGGTTCGGTCAGAAGGTGTTTCGCAAGCTCGAACGCCTGCCGCTGACCACCGTCGCACTTGTTTCCGGAGCATGTCTCGGTGGCGGCCTGGAGTTCGCCTTGGCGTGCGACTATTTGATCGCCGATGAGGATCCGCGCACGCTGCTTGGTTTCCCGGAGGTGCTCATCGGACTGATCCCTGGCTGGGGGGGCACGGTGCGCGCCCGCAGGCGACTGGGCCTGCAGGCAGCCGTGCAGGCTGTCACCACGGCCACTCGATACAACGGCCGACAAGCCCGGCGGCTTGGCCTGGTGGACGACGTGGTTCCGACCGAGGCATTGCTTGCAGCAGGCGCCTGGTTCGTCCGGCACCGGCCACCGCACAAGAAAGGCTGGTTGAGACTGGCAACGGATAACCGCTGGGTCGGGAGGCTGATCCTGCGTACTGCGCGGCAACGGATCCTGACCACCACCTATGGCCAGTACCCGGCCCCTTTGCACGTGGTGCGTGTGTTTCAGGTCGGCTTGGAACGGGGGGTAAGTGGGCAATATGAGGCGGAACGAACCGCCATCGCAGACCTCGCCACCCACCCGGTCACGCGGAAGCTGATGCGGATCTTCTTCCTGCAGGAAGAAGCCAAGAAACGCGCACGCGAGCGGACCGAGGAGGCCCGGACGGTACATCGCGTGGCGATCGTCGGCGCGGGGATCATGGGCGCGGGCATCGCGGCACTGTTCGCACAGCGCGGCGTTGAGGTCCGGCTCAAAGACATCCGTCCAGACCTCGTGGCCAAGGGAATGTACCGAATCCGCGAGCACGTGCGACGCCAGGTACGCCGCGGCCGGATGAACGCAAAGCAGGCCGAAGAACTCCTTCAGCGGATCTACCCGACGGTCGACTACACTGGCTTCAAGCTCGCCGAGCTTGTGATTGAGGCAGTCGTGGAGGACGCCGCGGTCAAGCGTCAGGTGTTTCGCGAGTTGTTCGAACGCATCGGTCCGGAAACCGTGGTGGCTACCAACACCAGCTCCTTCAGCCTAGCCAGCCTCGCCGGCGCGGATATCGACCAAGACCGCTTCCTGGCCATGCACTTCTTCAACCCCCCTCACCGGATGCGTCTGGTCGAAGTGGCCTGGACCGAGCGCACCGCGCCCTGGGCACGAGCCACCGTGCTACAGATGGCGCTCCGCCTGGGCAAGACGCCGATCGTGGTGGGTGACTGCCACGGCTTTGTGGTCAACCGCTTGCTTACTGCTTATCTCAACCAGATCGGTTACCTCTTGCTGCTAGTCGACGATCCGCTGCAGCTGGAAGAAGCGATGAAGCGTTTCGGGTTCCCTATGGGGCCGCTGGAGCTGCTGGACCTGGTCGGACTGGGCGTGGCTCAAAAGGTGGCCGCTAACCTGTACGCCGCGTACGGTGGCCGCATGAAGCCAGCGCCGCTCTTCGAGCAGCTTGGCACGGCATCGGAGCGGTCAGGCCCCCGAAAACTGATTCAGCGTGCGTCGTGGTTCCGCAAGAAGTCCGCGGCGCGAGAGCTGATTGCGGCAATTGACACAGTCAGGCGGCAGCACGGTCGCCTCCCGCTCAGCTTGCCCGCCAATCCCGAAGCCATTGCTCAGTACGCCGTCGCCCCGATGCTTAACGAAGCAGTGCTCATGATCCAGGAAGGGCTCGTAGAGATCCCCGACCAGATCGACCTGGCCATGATCCTTGGCGCCGGCTTCCCGCCGTTCCGTGGCGGACCGGTGAGCTACGGGGACGACCTCGGCTGGGACCGGGTGCGCGAGATTCTGCAACGGCTCGCCGCTGCGCGCCCTGAGCTGGGCCCTTGCCGGCTGCTGCTGGAGCTGGCCCAGGAGGGTACACGGCTAACCCGTGATCGGACGCCGACAAGAACAGCCACCAGGCAGGCACAGCCGGGGGAAAAGGTGCCGGACGGTGGATCTGGCGATGAGCCGATTCCGCTGTCGGACATCTAGCTCACCAGCACGGCCGTCCAATCGGGGCAACACCGGCATGGTACGGCCGGCGAAGCACTGCGATGCTTGCCCGAGCTAACGTCACGACTGGGGAACGGATGTGACCGGCTGGGCAGCGGCGCGCTGGGCAAGCTCCCGAAGGGCCTCCAGCTGCTGCTGCTTCTGCTCGAGCATCGCTGCCAGCAGGTTGCGGGCTTCCGGGTCGTCGACCACTTCTTGGAGATCCTCCTTGAGCTGGGCAACGTTCTGTTCCTGGTAGGCCACCAGGCGCGGTACCAGTGCGTCCACGGCCAGGTAATGTGTATCGGTAAAGTCGCTCGGATACGGGGCCGGAAGCGGCACGCCACCCCGTGCCACGATCAGCTCGGCCAGCCGTTCCAGCCAGCGATCCTCCTCGGCAACCATCCGCTGAACCAGCTCGTAGACCTCCTGATCCAGCGGGTCGCGACGGTCGACCCAGGGGTGCGCATCGCGCAGGTAATGCGGCAACGAAGCCGCTTCGCGGCTGAACACTCGTTCCAACACCCGTAGTACCTTCGTCGACATCGTGCCGCCGTCTCCAGTTCGTTTCGTTCGCGCCCCCCTACAGTCTTAGTCGACCAATCGCCTAGGGTAGCAACAGCGTGGCTACGGCCCCAGTCGTGATGTCCTGCAACCCGTTCCAGACGCCGGGTATGAGCAGCGCAAAGTTGGCAACGATCAGCAGCACGTGGAAAGCCACCGCCAACGCGTTGGACTGCCACGCCGGCGTCTCAGGCACGGGCTCGTCGATGATCATCACCCGGAGCACCTTCACGTAATAGAACAGGCTAAAGACCGTGTTGGCCAGGCCAACGGCCAGCAGCCAGTAGAAACCGGTCTGGTACAGCACCACGAAGATGCGGAACTTTGCAACAAAGCCCGCCAGTGGGGGGATTCCCGTAAGGCTGAGCAGGAACACCGCCATGGCTACCGTCAGCAGCGGGTTGCGGTGGATCAACCCGCCGTAGTGGCTGAGGTCCTCAGAGCCGATAGCATTGCGGATGAGCGCCACCACGGCAAACGCGCCTAGGTTCATGAAAAGATAGACCACCAGGTAGAACAGAACCACGTCCACTGCCGTTGCGAAATTGGGTCGGCCGCTGGATCCAATCGCGGCAGCAATCGGCATGAGCATGTAGCCGGCGTGGGCAATGGTGGAATAAGCCAAGAGGCGTTTGAGGTTGGTCTGGGCGTATGCTGCCAGGTTGCCGTAGGTTGCCGTGACGGCTGCCAGAACGGCGAGCGTCAGGGCGAGAGCTTGCGTAAGCGAGACTTGGGCAAAGCCGAACGCCTGCAGCACCGGGTAGGCAAGGGTCAGAACGAAGCGGGACAATAACGCAAGCGCAGCCCCCTTGGAAGCAACGGACAGAAACCCGGCCACCTCGGCCGCGGCACCGTGGAAGACGTCCGGGCACCAGAAATGGAACGGCACGGCCGAGACTTTGAACGCGATCCCGACCAGCACGAGCAAGACGCCCGCGACCAGAATTGGCTCGATCACGACGCCGTGTTCGGTCGCCACCGACTGCGCGATCCGTTCGGCCAGCGTCGGCAGATGGGCGGTCCCGAAGCGGCCGGCCAGCAGGCTCATGCCGTAGAGCATGATCCCTGATGCCCCGGCACCAAAGACAACGTACTTCAGCGAAGCCTCCCCCGCACGCCGGCTCTCTTTCAGAAAGCCCGCCAGGCCATAGCTGGGTAAGCTGGCCATTTCCACCGCCATGAACAGCATCAGCAGGTGGATCGACGAGCTCATCAGGATCATGCCAAGTGTGGCACCGAGCAACAACACGAAAAAGTCCGCGGCATCTTCCGGCTCGGGCATGTTCGTCAGCATCGTGAGCCAGACCATAAGCACGGCGAAAGCCAGCAGGAACAGCCGGAAGAAATGCGTGTAGCCGTCGACAGCAAGCATCCCGCCGAAGATTTCGCGGTGTAGCCCTGCCCCGTACTGTTCCAGCGCCAGCAGCAACGCGACGATGCTACCGATCAGTGCCAGGGCGCGTGAGACGTAGGTGCCCTGGCGCTGGAACAGCCGCACCAGCAGCAGGACCAGGATGGTGGCCACGAGAGCCAGCTCGGGCAGAAACGCCCTGAGCGAACTCCCGATGTCCGATCGCACAACCTCGAAGACTTCCGTCAGGTTCATGGCGGGACTACCGTTTCGGTCTCGGCAGCACTGGATCTCTGCGGCCTCTTAACGAGCCTGCGCCAGTGTCTGGGTCAGGTCCTGGATCAGTTGCGTGACGGACGGTTCCATGAAGCGGAACACCAAGTCGGGATAAACGCCCAGGACAACGGCCATGATCACCATCGGCACCGCAATAACCCACTCACGCACGGACAGATCCGGCAGGGCGTTGGGGTCTCCATGGTGGCCCTCACCGAACATCTCCGGGCTGGGCCTGCCCAGGAAGACGCGCTGGAGCGTCCAGAGGATGTATCCGGCCGTCAGGATCACACCGCTGGCCGCTAGCACTGCCAGCAGTCGGCTGAACTGCCAGCTGCCAAGTACCGTGAACACCTCACCGATGAAGCCGCACAAGCCGGGCAAACCCATACCGGCAAAGAAGATGATTGCCGAGATGCCCGCGTAGTAGGGCATGATGTTGGCGAGCCCGCCCATGCGGTTCAGATCGCGGTGGTGGATGCGATCGTAGATCACGCCCACTGCGAAGAACATCGCAGGCGAGCTGATGCCGTGGGCAATCATCTGGAACATCGCTCCGTTCATCGCCATGGACCACTTGTCCGGATCGCCCATCAGGGTCCAGACACCGAAGCCCAGCATCACATAGCCCATGTGGCTGATGGAGCTGTAGGCAACCAGCTTTTTGAAATCAGTCTGGGCCATGGCGGCCAGCGCGCCGTAGAGGATGTTCCAGACGCCGATGCCGGCGATGAACCAGGCCAGGTAATGGGCGGCCTCGGGAGCAATCGGATACGCTAGACGGATGAAGCCGTAACCGCCCATCTTCAGCAGGATTCCGGCCAGGATCATGCTGATCGGCGTGGGCGCCTCGACGTGAGCGTCAGGCAACCAGGTGTGGAACGGGAATACCGGCACCTTGATCGCAAACCCAATGTACAGCAGGACGAAGATCAACAGCTGGAAGCCAAGGCTGTAGACCCCGGCTTGCTGTGCAATGGAGTGCAGCCGCATGATGTCGAACGTGTAGGCCGGCCCGGCTCCCGGCTCAGCCGGATGGAAGTACAGCGCAAGGATTGCCACGAGGATGAGCACGCTGCCGACCAGCGTGTAGATGAAGAACTTGATCGCCGCGTACGGGCCGCCGCGCACCCGGCCGTCGGCTTCAACCCGAGACGGGGCCCCCCAGATACCGATCAAGAAGTACATCGGTAACAGCATCAGCTCCCAGAAGACATAGAAGAGGAAGAAATCCAGCGCAACGAACGTGCCCATCATGCCGGTAACGAGCAGCAGAAACAGTATGCAGTAGCCACGGACATACTTATCGATGCCCCAGCTGGCCAGCATCGCCAGCATGCTGATGAAGCCGGTCAGCACCACCAGCGGCAGACTGATGCCATCTACGCCCAGGTAGTACTCGACACCAAAAGCGGAAATCCACGGGTAGCGGACGACCAGGTCGTTGGGAAGGTCCTGCTCACGGGCCGCCGCGGCACGCTCCGCCAGCGTGGGCCAGCTGCCGGTGGCCGGATCGCGCAGCTCGAAGTATTGCGCAAGCAGGACCAGTGTCAGCAAGAATACCAGCACGGTGGTGGCGAAGCTGATCTGCTTGATCAGCTCCTTCTGCCTTCCCGGCACAGCCACCAGAATCAGCGCGGCCACAGCCGGCAGGAACACAATGGCCGATAACAGGATGGTGTCACTCATGGCTTACCGTGCAAACAGTGTCGTTACATAGAACAGCAACGCGAGAACCGCTACCGTCCCGACCACAAGGAAGACGATATACTGGCGGATCCTTCCGGTCTGGAGCCACCGGAGCCGTTCACCGCACCAGTAAGTCACTTCGCCCACAAGGTTCACGATGCCATCGATGATCCAGAAGTCGAACCGCCCGTCAGCCGAGGCAAGCCGGGCGGTCCAGTACGCCACGCCATCCACAATCCCGTCGATGATGTTCCAGTCGAATGCCCGCACCTTCCGGGAAAACGCCAAAACGGGCCGCACCAGCGCAGCCGCGTAGAGCTCATCGAAGTACCACTTGTGCCACAGGAAGCGGTACAGCCGCGGAAACTGGGCAGCCACCTCATCGGGCGACAACAACCGTACGCCGTAGAAGATGACCGCCAGGACCACGCCCACGATCACAGCACCGAGAGCGAATGTACCGGCCAGCTCGTGCGTGGCGTGTGGTGGATGCGCCGTGAAGCCCTGGCCTGCCGGGCCGTTCTGCAAGGCCAGCTCAATGACTGGCTGACCAAGCCCGAAGCTGTAGCCGGCGCACCAGCTCAGCACCGCCAGGACAATGAGCGGCACGGTCATGGTCGGGGGCGACTCATGGGCATGCTCGTACACATGGTGGTCACGCGGTTTCCCAACGAACGTCATGAACCACAGCCGGAACATGTAGAACGCCGTGATGGCAGCACCGCCAACAGCCAGCACGAATAGCGTCGGCGCGATCACCCCGTACAGGCCGGTCTGCGGTGCCTGCTGCCAGAAATGGAGTGCGTATGCCAGGATCGCGTCCTTCGAGTAATAGCCCGAGAAGAAGGGAATGCCGGCTATTGCCAGCGTACCGACAAGCATGGTGATCGCCGTAATCGGCATCTTCTTCAGCAGGCCCCCCATCTGCGGCATCTCCTGCGTGCCCGCAGCATGGATGACGCTGCCAGAGCACATGAACAACAGCGCCTTGAAGAACGCGTGTGTGATCAGATGAAACAGGCCGGCCAACCAACCTCCGACTCCCAGCCCAAGCATCATGTAGCCAAGCTGGCTGATGGTCGAATAGGCCAGCACCCGCTTGATGTCCGTTTGCACGATTGCGATGGTACCTGCCATGAACAGGGTAATCGCCCCAACCATGGCAATGATCAACAGAGCCGTCGGCGAGAAGAGGAAGAAGAAACGGCCGACGAGGTACACACCGGCGGCAACCATCGTTGCCGCGTGAATCAGCGCGCTGACGGGCGTCGGCCCTTCCATCGCATCGGGCAACCAGACGTGCAGCGGAAACTGTGCCGACTTGCCCACGCAGCCGCAGAAGATCCCAAGCCCTGCTACGGTCAACAGCGCCCCGGTCAGCTTCCCGTCAGCGAGCGCTGCCCGGATCTCCTCAAAGTTGAACGTTCCCAGCGTGGTCCAGATGATGGCTAGCCCGATCAGGAAACCGAAGTCGCCGACCCGGTTCGTGACAAACGCCTTAATCGCAGCACGGTACGCCGACCGTCGCTCGTAGTAGAACCCGATAAGCAGGTAACTGCAGACGCCGACCAGCTCCCAGAACACGAACACCAAGAAGATGTTGTCCGATAGCACCAGCCCGAGCATCGAGAAGCAAAACAACGACAGGTACGTGAAGAAACGCGGGAACCTGCCCGGCCGCTCCAACGGTGGTTCGCCCGGCTCCACGGCGAGCGGATCGTGGACCGGCTCGTGCAACTCCTCGTGCATGTAACCGATCGAATAGATGTGAATCAGTGTGGCCACCAGGGTGACCATCGCGAACATGACCACGGTGAGATTGTCTACGGCGTAGCCGAGCCGAATTACATCGTGACCAAATGCTGCCCACCGGATCTGGCCCTTCCAGACGAGTGTGCCGTCCTTCGTGCCGTGCCCCCCGGACGGTTCCTCAGCGGGGGCGGCCGCTCCGTGACCGTGATCTTGCCCGGCAGCCGGTTCGTGGTGTGAAGCGGTAAAGAGGTCGCCTTCTCGGGCGTAGCGCACCAGGCCGATGGCGCTGAGCACGAACGCACCACCGATGGCTGCCGTCGCGATGTACGCAGCCACGATGCCCAGCCGCTTGCCACCGAGCAGCAAGATCAGAAACGATGCCAGCGGTAGCAGGACGGCGATAACGTAAAGCAGGCCTGGGTCTTGCATGGGCGTCCCGTGTCTTCCGTGGTGCTGTTGCCGCGATCGCAGCGGGGTTCGGCTACAGCTTCAGCTCGCTTGCTCGATCGACGTCCACCGTAAGGTGGGTATTATAGAAAGCCAAAATAATCGCCAAAGCGATGGCCGCCTCGGCAGCCGGCATCACGATGCCGAACAGGGCGAACATTTGGCCGTCGAGTCCAAAGGGCGTGTAGCGTGCAAAGGCGACAAAGTTCAGGTTGCTGGCATTCAGCACCAGCTCAACGCCCATCAGAATGCCCACGGCATTCCGCTTGGTCGCCATGCACAGCGTGCCGCACACGAACATCGCGGCACTGACCAGAAGAACACCTTCCAACGGAATGGCCGCTTCGCTCATGCCTGCCTATTCCTCCTCCTGCGGTGACGCTCCGCTCGGGCCAGGTAAGCAGCCCCGATGAGCACCACCAGAAAGTGGACGGAGACGATTTCAAAGGGCAGTAAGTAGCCGATAACTCGTTTCTGCTCGGTGGTCTCTTGCTGCTTGTTCGCTTCAGCTTGCAGCAGCTCCCGGTTTACCGCATCCATGTGCTGTTCTTCGGGCGCCGGTATGCCCAGCAGGTACAGGCCAATCCGGCGGGTGTTGGGCGACCGTGCGGCCAGTTCGTACGAGTCCATCTTCGTCTTCGGCGACTCCACTGTCGGCCAACTGGCACTGACCAGCAAACTCGACAGCACCGCAAAGACGATCGCGCCCACCGTGACGCCGATGACCCAGTCGCCGCCTTTGGTGTCCATCTTCAAGAACGGCCGCCGTGCCGTCAGCATCACGCCGAAGACCAGCAGCACAGCGGTCCCCCCCGCATACACCAGCAACTGGGCGGCGCCAATGAGATCTGCCCCCAGCAGGAAGTAGACGCCTGCTGTGCTACCCAGTGCAAGAAGCAGCCAGACGGCGGCTCGGACGATGTCCCGGGTTACAAGGACACCGACGGAGCAAAACACGATTGCGCCGCCAAAAAGCCAAAACAGCAGATTCGGCCACCAGCTCACCGGTCTCTCCCTGTCGCTGCCAGGTTGGGCAACTTAGAACCGCTCAGCAGGCAAGCTGTTCGGCGTCGTGCGGGCTACCCACACGAAGAACAGGACGGTCACTGCGCCGAGCGTCAGGCCGGCCGCACGGCCCGCCCACTCCGTGGGCACCACCAGCGGCCACACAGCCGCTCCGAGCAACAGCGCCGAACTGATCGGCAGGAAGTACTTCAAGCACGTCTTCATCACCTGGTCGATCCGCAACCGCGGTAGCGTCCACCGCAGCCACATCATGACGAAGACCAGGAAGTAGCCCTTAGCGATAAAGTTGACGCAACCGAGGACTGGCCGTAGCACCGATTCCTGCGCGACGCCCAGCAGGTCACAGACCGGAATGGGGCCGTTCCAGCCGCCGAGAAACAGCGTGGCACAGATGCCACTTACGGCAAACATGCTGCCGTACTCGGCCATGAAAAAGAACGACCACCGCAGCCCGCTGTACTCGGTGTGGAACCCGGCCACCAACTCGCTTTCGGCCTCAGCCAGGTCAAACGGCGCCCGCTTCACGCTTGCCGTCGCAACGATGAAGTACACCCATCCGGCCAGGAATGTGAACGGGTCGTTGAACAGGTACCAGTTCCAGAACCACCCGGCCTGGTCTCGGGCAATCTGGTATAGGTTCAACGTGCCGGCAGACATCAGGGGGATCACCACGCAGATGGCCATCGGCACCTCGTAACTGACCATCTGGGCCGCCTCGCGCATGCCTCCGTACAGGCTCCACTTCGACCCGGACGACCAGCCCGCCAACAGGACACCGAAGACCTCGGTGCTCATGACCGCCAGCATGTAGAAGATCCCGATCGCCAGCTCGTGCGGTACCAGTGACGGCGCAAACGGCAGAGCCAGGTAGGCGAGAAAGGAACCGATGAAGACGATGTAGGGGGCCATCAAGAAGAGCCAGCGGTCGGCGTGAGCCGGCACGATGTCCTCTTTTTGGAGCAGCTTCAGGCCGTCGGCCAGCGTCTGCAACCAACCGAACTTGCCACCGACCCGCGTCGGCCCAAGCCGGTCCTGGATGCGCCCCGCCACCTTGCGCTCCATCCAGATGAACACCAGCGCGCTGAGGCCGACGAACAGCAAGGGCAACAGCAGAGCCAGGATCGCTCGCAGAATCACCCAACTCATCTGGTAGGTCTCCGGGCCGCGTGTGCCGACGCCGAACCGCGCGCCACCCCGGGGGTGGTTCACCATTTTATCGGCCCGGTCCAGGTAGAACAGGGGCTTTGCGCTGGCCTCCGGCGGGCCAGGCCGGCACCGCTTGCTGGAGCCGGTCACCGCCACGGTACGCTGCCGCTGCCCAGTCCGGCCCGTCCGCACCGGCCCGGACATTTGCAGAAGCGGCGCAAGCCCCGAAGCAACGGCGCCTCAGCCCGTTCCGCCACGCTGCCGGAGTCCCGTCCGAACTCCCGCCACAAACGGTAGACGCAACGGGGTGATGGACCTTTCCCGGCTGGACTTACCCCCCTTCAGCACGTCAACTTCCGCCGCGCCCGGCACCCAGCTGTCCGGCACCGTGCCCGAACCTCGCCAGGCTGCAGCGGCCGGCTCCCGGACCTTGCGCCACCAGCACCATGCAACACGGTCTCGACTGCCGGCCGCGATGCCGGCTGGCAAGGCTAGCGTGCAGTGCCGTCGACGGCGGCCGACCCTGCGGGCGTTGCAACGTCGGCGTGGTCCACTGGAGGCCCCCGTCTGCGACTGCCAAACCGCGAACGTCGGTTGGCGACACGGCGCAATGACGCGGCCCGACCGCAGGCGGGCGATCGTCACCTGCGGTCGGGCCTTTCTGCCGGATTGGCGGTGGCAGGCAGGTTACGCAGACACTTCGGCCGGCTCCTCGCGCGGCACCGCCTCGAAGACGAACTGTCCGTCGCGGAAGTCGACGCGGATCGTGCACGGGGGCACGAACCGTCCGCTGAGCAGTTCTCGAGCCAACGGGTTCTGGATCCGACGCTGAATCGTCCGCTTCAGTGGCCGGGCACCGAACGCCGGGTCGTAGCCTTCTTCGGCGAGCTGGTCTTTGGCCGCGTCGGTCAACTCCAGGCCGAAGCCGCGTTCGGCCAACTGCGTGGCCAGTCGGCGAATCTGGATATCCACAATCTGGCGGATCGCCTCTTTGGTCAGCGGCCGGAAGAGGATCACCTCATCGATCCGGTTCAGGAACTCGGGCAGGAATACCCGGTGCAGTTCCTCGTCGACCTTCCGTCGCACCTCCTCGTCGATTTGCATCCGCAACGACAGATCCGTCACCTCTGCTTTGCGCCGCTCTCCTTCGGCAATGTAGGGGCTGCCAATATTCGACGTCATGATGATCACCGTGTTGCGGAAATCAACGGTGCGTCCCTGGCCGTCGGTCAAGCGGCCGTCGTCGAGGACCTGGAGCAGGATGTTGAACACGTCACGGTGCGCTTTCTCGATCTCGTCGAGCAGCACAACGGAGTATGGCCTGCGTCGCACCGCTTCGGTGAGCATGCCGCCTTCCTCGTAGCCGACGTATCCCGGCGGTGCGCCGATGAGTCGCGAGACGGTGTGTCGGTCATGGAACTCGGACATGTCCAGGCGGATCATTGCCCGTTCGTCATCAAACAGGAACTCCGCCAGCGCCTTGCACAGTTCGGTCTTGCCGACGCCCGTTGGGCCGAGGAACAGGAATGAGCCGATAGGCCGGTTCGGATCCTGCAGCCCCGCTCGAGCCCGGCGGATGGCATTTGCGACCGCTTCGATGGCTTCGTCCTGCGCAACGACGCGCTGCCGCAGCCGCTCCTCCATCTTCAACAACTTCTCCCGTTCGCTCTCCAGCAGTTTCGCAACCGGGATGCCTGTCCAGGAGCTGACCACTTCGGCGATGTGTTCCTCGGTGACCTCCTCCTGGAGCAAGCTGCCCTCCTTGCGGATCTCCTCCAGCTCCCGTTCCTTTTCCTTGATCTGCTGTTCCAGAGCAGGGATGCGGCCGTACTGGATCTCGGCAGCGCGGTCCAGGTCACCGCTCCGTTGCGCGGCGTCAAGCTCGGTGCGGAGCTGCTCCAGCTGAGCCTTCAGGTCGCGGAGGGCCGTGATCACCGCCTTTTCCCGTTCCCACCGCGCCCGCAGGGCAGCTTCTTCTTCGCGCAGGTCGGCCAGTCGACGCTCGATCTCCTCCCGCCGCGCCACGCTCGCCTCGTCGGTCTCGTTCTTCAACGCCTGCAGCTCGATTTCAAGCTGCAAGATCTTACGGCGGAGTTCGTCGAGTTCCGTAGGCATGGAGTCGATTTCCATGCGCAGTCGGCTGGCTGCCTCATCGATCAAGTCGATCGCCTTGTCCGGCAGGTAACGATCGGTGATGTAGCGGTGGCTTAGCTTCGCAGCGGCAATGATCGCACCGTCGGTGATCCGCACGCCGTGGTGCACCTCGTACCGCTCCTTCAAGCCACGAAGGATTGCGATCGTTTCTTCCACGCTTGGCTCGGCGACGTAGACGGGCTGGAAGCGGCGTTCCAAGGCGGGGTCCTTCTCGATGTGCTCCCGGTACTCATCAAGCGTGGTGGCACCGATGCAGCGCAGCTCGCCGCGGGCCAGCGCCGGCTTGAGCATGTTTGCTGCGTCCACTGCGCCCTCAGCCCGGCCTGCTCCGACAACGGTGTGCAACTCATCGATGAACAGAACGATCTGTCCCTCCGATTCGACCACCTCGCGCAGCACTGCCTTCAGGCGCTCCTCGAACTCACCGCGGTACTTCGCACCGGCCAGCAGCGAGCCGATGTCCAGGGCAATGATCCGCTTGTTCTTCAGGCCCTCGGGCACGTCGCCGGCAACGATCCGCTGCGCCAGCCCCTCGACGATCGCCGTCTTACCCACACCCGGCTCACCGATCAGCACCGGGTTGTTCTTCGTGCGACGGCACAGCACCTGGATAACCCGGCGGATTTCCTTATCGCGGCCGATGACCGGGTCCAGTTTGCCGCGTTCAGCGAGCTCGACCAGATCGCGGCCGTAGCGCTTCAGGACCTCGTACTTCTCTTCCGGGTTCGGGTCGGTGATCCGATAGCTGCCGCGGATCGCCTGCAGACCACGCAGCACCTCCTGTTCATCGACGGCGGCCAACTTCAGCACCTCGCGGGCCTTGCTGGCCACTTTGGTCAGTGCCAGCAAGATGTGTTCGGTCGAGGTGTACTCATCGCGCATCCGCTGAGCCTCAGCCTGAGCGGTCTCGAGCACCTGGACCGTCGGCTGGGCCATGCGCAACTCAGCCCCCTCGACCCGCGGGAGCCGTTCCAGCTCCGCTTCGGTCATCTGCTGCAGCCGGCGTACGTCAACGCCGATCCGCTGCAACAACGACCGCACCACCCCCTGCTCGTCGGCCAGCAGTGCAGCAAGCAGGTGCAGTGGATCCAGCGCCTGGTGCCGACGCTGCTCGGCCAGTTGCTGGGCCGCCTGAACTGCCTCTTGTGCCTTGATGGTGAAGCGTTCGAACCGGATCATGTGTGTCACTCCTGGTTTGCGAAGGTTCCCTCCGCCGGCATCTGCCGGGAGCCGAAATTAAACCCCCCGATCGGCGGGGGGTTTGCCTGTGCTGCCACCGGCATCCGGGCAGAGGGTGGCAGCTGCCCGAAGCCGGCTCCTTGTGGTGGTCTGAGGTTACTCTTTCACCTCGTATTCCGCGTCGATGACATCGTCACCCCCGCCGCCGCTGCCAGATCCGGATGAGCTGGCGCCGGCGCCAGTGGTCGTCGTCGATTCAGCTGTCGTACCGGCTGCTCCAGCACCGGTCCGCTCATACAGGTGTCTGGCCAGCGCGTGACTGGCCTGCTGCAGTTCCTCGATCGCCTGGCGGATCGCGGCTGCATCGTCACCCTTCATCCGTTCCCGCAACCGGTCGATTGCCGACTGGATCGCGTTCTTGTCTGCGTCGCTGAGCTTGTCGCCGTGCTCCTTCAGCACCTTTTCGGTCTCGTAGATCAACGAGTCGGCCATGTTGCGGGTCTCGGCCAGCTCACGCCGCTTGCGGTCCTGCTCGGCGTACTCCTCCGCCTCGCGCCGCATGCGTTCGATCTCTTCCTTGGTCAGGCCCGAACCGGCCTCGATCCGGACCTTCTGCTCCTTACCCGTCCCCAGGTCCTTGGCCGTCACGTGCAGGATTCCATTGGCATCAATGCTGAAGGTGACCTCGATCTTCGGCACACCACGAGGTGCCGGCGGGATGCCTTCCAGGTTGAACTGAGCCAGCAGCCGGTTGTCCGCTGCCATCGGCCGCTCGCCCTGATAGACCTTCACCGTCACGGCCGTCTGGTTGTCCTCTGCCGTCGTGAAGATCTCCTTCTTCTCTGTCGGAATCGTCGTGTTCCGCGGGATCAAGACCGTCATCACGCCGCCCAGTGTTTCAATACCGAGCGACAACGGGGTCACGTCCAGCAACAGCACATCCTTGACCTCACCGGCCAGCACCGCACCCTGGATCGCAGCACCAACCGCCACGACCTCGTCCGGATTGATTCCCTTGTGCGGCTCCTTGCCGAAGTACTCGGCCACAAACCGCTGGATCTTCGGCGTTCGGGTCTGGCCACCGACCAAGATCACCTCATCGATGTCCTTCGGCGACAACTTCGCGTCAGCCAGTGCCTGGTCCATCGGCTTCTTCAGGCGCGGGATGTACTTGTCAATGAGCTGCTCAAACTTGGCCCGCGTGATCGTCATCATCAGATGCTTCGGGCCGGAAGCGTCCGCCGTGATGAACGGCAGATTGATGTCCGCCTGCGTCTGGAACGACAGCTCCTTCTTGGCCTTCTCGCACGCCTCCTTCAGCCGCTGCAACGCCATCGGATCGTTGCGGATGTCAATGCCACTTTCCTTCTTGAACTCCTCCGCCACGTAGTTGACCAGCTCCTCGTCGAAGTTGTCGCCGCCCAGGTGCGTGTCACCGTTGGTGGCAAGCACCTCGAAGACGCCTTCGCCAACGTCCAGAATCGAAATATCGAACGTACCACCACCCAGGTCAAAGACAGCGATCTTCTCGTTCTTCTTCTTGTCCAGGCCGTACGCGAGCGCAGCCGCTGTCGGCTCGTTGATGATCCGGACCACTTCCAGACCGGCAATCTCACCGGCATCCTTCGTGGCCTGACGCTGGGCATCGTTGAAGTACGCAGGTACGGTGATGACCGCCTTCCGAACCCGATGGCCCAGGTACGCCTCCGCAGCCTGCTTGAGCTTCATGAGGATCTGAGCCGAAATCTCCTGCGGCGTGTACTCCTTGTCGCCCACCTTCACGCGCACGTATTCATCCGGGCCGCCGACGATCTCGTACGGCACCATCGTCTCCTCTTCCTTGACCTCACCACGACGGCGGCCCATGAACCGCTTGATCGAGTAGATCGTGCGCTTCGGGTTCGTGACGCGCTGGCGTTTAGCGGGCTCGCCGACCAGGATTTCGCCCTGCTCGGTAAACGCGACAACGCTGGGCGTGATGTTGCTGCCTTCCTGGTTCGGGATCACCTTCGGCTGCCCGCCTTCCACGACGGCCACCACCGAGTTGGTTGTTCCCAGGTCGATGCCGATGATCTTTTCGCCCTCAGCCACGGCTCTTTCTCCTCGCTACGGTTGCTGCTTGCCTGCTCGCGTCTACCTGATCCCACAACACCTATTCTGACCAGAACGCCGTCGAGTTCAACACCTGCAAAGCATGCCACTTGCAAAAACGGTGCCACAGCTGCGCGGCACCGTGGACGGGCTCAAAAGGCCGTTATCGCGCCAGCCCGCCGCCAGAGGGGACGACAAGCTGCCGCCAACATGCCAATGTGGCAATCTGACGTGCAGCCTCTGGAGCATGGGGCGGTGCTCCCAGCAACAGCAGCCCGGTCGGGGCCGGTCGCTTGACCCGCTGCCCCGTTTTGGAACTATACATAAGTGGTTTTGTTCCCGAGCTGCGGATAGCCCGGGGCCGTGGCCGAGTGAGAATGGTTTGCGTAACGGGCTGCGAGGAGCATGGCGAAGAAACGAGCTGCCAGGAGCACGCGGCGGCGGGCGGGTGGCGAGGCGACCCTGGCACAACTGCGTGCTCGCATCGACAAGTTGGACCGCGAAATCCTGGCCCTGCTCAACGAACGCGCTCGGTTGGCTGCCCAGATCGGCAGTCTCAAGAACGAGCATGGCCTGACGGTCTACTCGCCCGCACGGGAGGAGGAAGTCATCCAGAATGTGCTAGCCCGCAACAGCGGGCCTCTTAGCGACACCTGCGTGCGGGCAATCTTCCGGGAGCTGATGAGTGGCTCCCGCGCACTCCAGCGTGCGGTGCGTGTCGCCTACCTGGGACCGGAGTACAGCTTCAGCTACATCGCGGCCCATGAACGCTTCGGTTCGCCCACCGAATACGTGGGCGTCAACAGCATCGCAGCGGTCTTCGAGGAAGTGGCCCGGCGACAAGCCGACTATGGCGTGGTGCCGCTGGAGAATACCACCGACGGCGGCATCTCTGAGACACTGGACATGCTCGTGCGCCGGCCGCTACGCATCTGCGGGGAGATCCGCTTGCGTATACATCACTATTTGCTAGCACGTTGTGAGCAGAGCGCGATCCAGCGGGTCTACAGCAAACCGCAGGCTCTGTCCCAGTGCCGCCGCTGGCTGGCCGAACACCTGCCTCAGGCGCAACTGGTCGAAGTCGCCAGCACGACCGCAGCCGCTCAACTGGCACAGACCGAGCCCTACGCGGCGGCGGTGGCCAGTCGCCAAGCAGGCGTGCGCTACGGGTTGAACGTCGTGGCCGAGCGGATCGAGGACTACACCAACAACATCACCAGATTTGCCGTCATCGGCGACCTGCAGGAAAAGCCTACCGGCAACGACCGGACGACGATCCTGTTCAAGGTACCGCACAAGCCCGGGTCGCTGGCTGACGCGCTGGCAATCTTCAAGCGCAATGGCGTCAATCTGACCTGGATCGAGTCGTTCCCGTTGCACGACACCGATCAGGAATACGTCTTCTTCGCCGACCTGGCCGGACACGTGGAACAGACTCGCGTGCGGCGGGCGTTGACGACGCTGGCCAAGCGGGCTGAAGCCCTGCACGTGCTCGGTTCGTACCCGGTCTCGCCCGTCTACGACGAATGACTTCAGTGAGGAGGCTCTCGATGCGACCGTACTTCGTGGCCGGCAACTGGAAGATGCATGGGACGTTGGAGGAGTCCGTTGCCCGCGCCCGCGCTTTGGTGGAATCGATCCGGCCGTCCGCCGGTCTGATTGTTGCCGTCTGCCCTCCGTTCCCGTACCTGCAGGCTGTCGGCCAGGTGCTGGCCGGCTCACCGATTGCCCTCGGGGCCCAGAACGCCTACTGCGAGCGGCAGGGCGCGTACACCGGGGAGGTAAGCCCGGCGATGCTCCGCGACGTGGGCTGCGAGTACGTGATCCTCGGTCACAGCGAACGGCGGCACATCCTGGGCGAAAGTGATGAGTTGATTCGGCGTAAGGTCGAGGCCGCCGTAGCCGAAGGCCTACGCGTGATCCTTTGCGTGGGCGAGACGTTGCAGGAGCGAGAAGCCGGCCGGACGCTGTCCGTTATCGAACGACAGGTGCGGACCGGCTTGGAGGGATTCAGCCGCAGCGTACTGCAGCAGCTGGTGCTTGCCTACGAGCCGGTCTGGGCCATCGGCACCGGCCACACGGCAACGCCCGAGCAAGCTCAGGAGGTGCACGAGGCGGTGCGCAGGCTCGTCGCTGAACTGTTTGACCGCGACCTGGCTGAGCAGCTGATCATTCAGTACGGCGGCAGCGTGAAACCGGAGAATGCCGCCGCGCTTCTGGCCCAGCCCGACGTCGACGGCGCGCTGGTCGGAGGTGCCAGCCTGAAGGCGGACCAGTTTGCCCGGATCGTGGCTACCGCCGCTGAGCTGGCCGCCAAGCGATGAAGACCGCGCGATCCCGTTGCCCGGCATTGCGGTTGAACTGACTCATACGATTAGATACCCCTAGCACAACGGCACCCGTACGGATCGAGCACGGCCTCAGGGAGTCCCCGGCCATGGGCATCTTGTCGGTGATTCTTTGCATCCTAATGGCCTTAGTCAGCCTGTTCATGGTCCTGCTGGTCTTGATCCAGCGGGGCCGCGGCGGTGGTCTGATCGGCGCCTTAGGCGGTCCGGGCGGCTCCAGTGCGCTGGGGACCCGCGCCGGTGACATCTTCACGCGGATCACGATCGTCACCGCTTGCATCTGGTTCCTGTTGGCCATCCTGCTTGTGAAGCTGCACGGGTTGGCCGAGTCGCCCTACCAGCCTCAGATCACGCCGGCTCCAGCAGGCGAGCAATCACCCAGCTTGGCGCCGCCTAGCGAAAGCGGGGAACAACCGAGTTCCGCCGAGGGGGGCACTGGATCGCCCCGTCCACCGGCATCCTCGTCGGAAGACAGCGACTTTTAGCCGACCGCACCGGGCGGTTGTCTGATCGGACAGACCGTCCCGAGCGCATCCGGGCAAGGGGGGCGCTGGACCGGGAACCCTGTGTGCATGTGGAGTGGGCAATGTCAGCGGAGACGGCGGACCGAGAAGCTACCCCGAGCCCGTCCGATTCGACAGCACCCGGCCGACCGATGAGCATGACTGGCTTTGGAATCGGTCGGTTCGAGAGTCCTGAGTTCACGGCCACGGTGGAGGTTCGTACCGTCAACCACCGATTCCTGAAGGTGGTGGTGCGTGCGTCGGATCCGTATTCAGTGTTCGAGGGGGAGATCGAGCGTGAGGTACGCAAGCGGATCTCACGGGGCACGGTGCACGTGACGTTGCGGATCGAACGCCAGCCGACCGCCGCCGACGCGGCCGTCAACACCGAGTTGCTCCGCGGCTATCTGGACCGTCTGCTGCCGCTGTCGGTGGAGTACAACCTGCCCCTGACCCTGGGTGACCTGGTTAGCCTGCCCGGGGTGGTGGCCGACGCAACCGGCGCGGGCTACGACCCGATGGAGGACTGGCCCAAGGTGCGGCACGCGCTGCTGGAAGCCCTCCAACGCGTCAACCTCATGCGTAGCCAGGAGGGCCAGGCAATGGCGTTGGAACTGCGCCGGCTGGCAGCGTCGATCCGCGATGAGATCGCAGCCATCGAGCAGCGGGCGCCCTTGGTGGTCGAGCATTATCGCCAGCGCTTGGAAGAGCGACTGCGTCAGTGGTTCGGTGCGGAGGGTCCGGAGCTGGGCAGCGACGAGATCGCGCGCGAGGTCGCGCTGTTTGCCGATCGCGCCGACATTCGCGAAGAGATCGTGCGGCTGCGCAGCCACCTGGACCAGGTCTGCCGCCTCCTGGACAGCGCAGACCCGGCGGGCAGGCGGCTGGAGTTCCTGGGTCAGGAGATGCTCCGCGAAGCGAACACGATTGCTGCCAAGGCGAATGACTCGGAGATCAGTCAGCGGGTGGTGAACATCAAGAGCACGATCGAACAGATCCGGGAGCTGGTTCAGAATATCGAATGACCCAGGCAAAGCGGGGCAAACTGATCGTAATCTCCGGGCCCAGTGGCAGCGGCAAGAACACCGTGATCAACCGTCTGCTCCAGCGCACCAAGTGGCCTCTCGTGCTGTCCGTCTCGGCAACCACTCGGCCGCCGCGGCCTGGCGAGCGGGACGGGGTTGATTATTTTTTCGTGACCCCGGAACAATTTGAACGCATGAAGCAAGCGGGCGAGTTCGTCGAGTACGCCGAGTATGTCGGCCACTGGTATGGCACCCCACGCCGCTGGCTCGAAGAACAGCTCCAACAGGGCCGCTGGGTGTTGTTGGAGATCGACGTTCAGGGCGCCCTGCAGATCAAGCGGTTGTTTCCCGATGCGGTGCTCATTTTCCTGCGTACGCCATCGCTGCAGGAATACGAACGGCGGCTGAGACGTAGAGGGACCGAGGACGAGGCGACCATCCAGCGGCGACTGGCTCAAGCAAAACAGGAGCTGGCTTACGCACGCCACTACGACTACGAGGTCGTCAACGACGAGGTCGACCGAGCGGTAGCAGAGATCGAGGGCATCCTGGACCGATTGGGAGGTGAGCAGGCGTGTACGAAGAACTGAAAGACGATGCCATCTTCAAGAAAGTGGGCGGGCGGTTCAAGCTGTCCGCATTGCTGCAGAAGCGAGTCGCTGCGCTGTTGGCCGGGGCCAAGCCGACCGTCAACATGAAGACCAAGGATGTCATCGCGATTGCGATCCGAGAGATCATGGAAGACCGGATCTATCTGGAACCGGGTGGTGAGGTGCGGGAGCGAGAGCAATCGACAACGTCAACGCCCTCTAGCGACCTGACCCTGCCATAACGTTCGTGCCAATGCCGCCATCGTCGCTGTCCCCCTGAGGCACGTGCCGGGGGAGTACACTGTTTGCCGGTTCCGGGCCCCTGGTGCATGGTAATGGCACATGCACGCTCGTGAATTGCTTATTGGCGTCACCGGCAGCGTGGCGGCCTACAAGGCCGCCGAGCTGGTGTCGCGCTGTGTTCAGGCTGGAGCCCATGTCACGGTCATCCTCACCCGGGCCGCGCTTCGCTTCATCGGCACAACGACGTTCGAAGCCCTCACCGGGCGCCCGGCCTACGTCGATCTGTTCCAACCCAGAGAACACTTCCTGGGCGAGCACATCGGGCTGGCCCGCCGGGCCGAGCTCTTCTGCATTGCACCAGCGACCGCCCAGACGCTGGCACGACTGGCCCACGGCATGGCCGACGATCTGCTCTGCTGCACCGCCCTGGCCTTCGAGGGGCCTATCGTATTGGCCCCGGCGATGAACCCGACCATGTGGGCCAAACCGGCAGTGCAACGTAACGTCGCTCAACTCCGCGCCGACGGCTACCACATTGTTGAGCCTGCCGAGGGGTGGGCAAGCTGTCGGGAAGCTGGAGTTGGTAGAATGGCGGAGCCTGAAGAGATCATCGCCGTGTGCCAGCGTCTGCTGAGCCACACGACTTAGCCGTGCCCACCCGCCCCGGACGGACACCGCCGCAATGAGAGTGCTGATCACTGCTGGTCCAACCCGCGAATACCTCGACGACGTCCGTTTCATCACCAACGCTTCCAGTGGCCAGATGGGCTATGCCCTGGCCTTGGCAGCCCAGGCGGCCGGTTGGGACGTGGTGCTCGTCTCAGGACCGGTGTCACTGGAACCACCTCGAGGCGTCGAGCTGCATAAGGTGATCTCGGCGCTGGAGATGTACGAGACAGTCATGGAGCTGGTCGACGGCGTGCAGGGGGTCATTGGCGCGGCCGCCGTGGCGGATTACCGGCCGAAGTTCCGTCACGAAGGCAAGATCCGTCGGAGCGCCGACCCGCTCGTCGTTGAACTCGTCCCCAACCCGGACATCCTGGCCGAGGTCGGTAGGCGGAAGCGGGCCGATCAGTGGATCGTCGGCTTCGCCCTGGAACCGTCACTGGCAGATCTTGAAGCCCCCCGGCGAAAGCTTCAGACCAAGAACTGCGATGCCCTCTGCATTAACCCCTCCAGCGTGTTGGACGAAGCGTGGACGGAGGTCTACCTGATGGACCGCTCTGGCGAGCTGCGCAGCCGCTGGAAGGGCCCCAAACTGAACGTGGCCGCGGAAATCGTCGGCTGGATCGTTGAAAACCTTGCCCGGTCCAACACCGCCTGAGATGACTGCCGCACTGGATCGCCGTACATTCCTCGGCCTGCTGCCGGCCGTGCTAATCACTCGGCAAACCGCTACCGACGCGCCTGCCATCGGCGCCCCCCAGAACGTCGGACCGCGTGGCCGGCCCAAGGTCGTCTCCCGCCTGGTGATCACCAGACCGGGAGTCTACGAGAACTACGTGGTCGACTGCCAGTGGCAGGGCGGCAACCGCGTCAAAATCACCGCCGACAACGTCATCCTGAGGCACTGTGAGATCCGCAACGCTTCCGGTAACGGCATCGGGGTCTTCGGCCGTAACGTCCGGATCGAGCATTGCCACATCCACCACATGCTAGCCGGAACCTTCTCGAACCAGCGCGACGCCCACGGCATCACCGGCGGCTGGTACCAGGTGGTCATCCGCCACTGCAACATCCACCACGTTTCGGGTGATTGCATCCAGTTCGATCCGGACCGCACAAGCCGCGGTCGGGTGCTGATCGAAAACTGCACGCTCTGGACCGGGCCGCTGCCTGAGGCTGCTGCGGGCTTTCAAGCCGGCGAACGTCCCGGAGAGAACGCCGTCGATACCAAGACACCCCCTCCCACCGTCGACAGCCCTCGCTGCGAACTCGTCATCCGCCGCTGCTACTGCCACGGCTGGAACCAGCCGGCTCAGATCACCAACTGCGCGGCGCTCAACATTAAGGAACACGTGCGCGCGCTGATCGAAGAATGCGTCTTCCGCAACAACGAAATCTGCTTCCGGCTACGTGGCCCGGGCAAACGCGGCGGCGCCCTGGTCACCATCCGCCGCTGTGCCGTCTACGATTCGAAGATCGCGATTCGCATGGAAGACCGTCTCCGTAACCTGACCGTCACTGACCTCTATGTGGGGCCGGGCGTCCGCCGGCTGGTGCAGCAGGCCGGCAAGCGGCCCTTTCCCGGGTTCCGAATGAGTCGCCCACGAAAAGCGCCCCCAATCGATGAGTTGCTGCGCCGCGGCTTCGGCCACTGAGTCTCGAGAGGCTGCGGAGCTCCAGCTCGTGACGAGCCTTAGGGAGTCAGGGAGCAATGGTGCGACACTATTCCTTGAGCGTGCTGAGCGTACTCAGCCTGTCGCTGACAATCCAGGCCGCCGACTGGAAACCCGTCGGCGGTCAGATCATGACACCGTGGGCTGCCAAGGTCCGTCCCCACAACGTCTGGGCTGAGTATCCACGGCCACAAATGGTCCGCGACTCGTGGATCAACCTGAACGGCCTCTGGGACTACGCGATTGTCCCGGCCGATGCCGACCGTCCCAGCAGCTACGACGGCAAGATCCTTGTCCCCTTCCCCGTCGAAAGCGCCCTGTCGGGCGTCAAGAAACCGGTCCGGCCCGATCAAGCCGTCTGGTACCGGCGCACATTCCGGATCCCGCCCGACTGGCAGGGCACGCGGGTGCTGCTGCACTTCGAAGCCGTTGATTGGCATACCCGGGTATGGCTCAACGGCGAATTCGTCGGTGAGCACAAGGGCGGCTATGATCCGTTCAGCTTCGAGGTCACCGAACAACTCATGCGCGAAGGTGACAACGAACTGGTCGTCCGCGTCTGGGATCCAACCGACCAGGGCTGGCAGCCACGCGGGAAGCAGGTACTGCGGCCCCATGGCATCTGGTATACGGCCGTCACTGGCATCTGGCAGACGGTCTGGCTGGAGGCGGTTCCGCGGAGTTTCATCAGCAGCTTCCGCGTGTACCCGAAGGCTGCTACGGGCGAGGCAACCTTTGTGGTGCGAACGCATGGTGCAACGAACACCGCCAGGCTGGAGCTGATCGTCCACCGCGTCAGCTGCCGCGATACGGAAGAACGGATCAAGACCGTGCACGCGCGCGCCGGTGTCGGAGAACCGCTGCGTATCAGAATACCTGAGCCCCGCCTCTGGAGCCCGCAAACCCCCTGGCTCTACCACGGTCAACTGCGGCTGCTGACCGATCAGGGAGCCATCGTCGATGAGGTCTCCCTTTACTTTGGCCTGCGCGACGTGGCGGTACGCAAGGCAAGCGATGGCTTTAACCGGCTGTTCCTCAACGGCAAGCCTGTCTTCCACTTCGGTCCGCTCGACCAGGGCTGGTGGCCCGACGGTCTGTACACAGCACCAAGCGATGAGGCGTTGCGGTTCGACGTGGAGACGATGAAGAAGTTCCAGTACAACGCGGTGCGCAAGCACGTCAAAGTCGAACCACGTCGCTGGTACTACTGGTGCGATCGCCTGGGACTGATGGTCTGGCAGGATATGCCCAGCGGGGACCGCTTCGTGCGCCGCGGTCAGCCGGACATCGTGCGCAGTAAGGAGTCAGCCGAGAACTTCTACCGAGAATACGAGGCGCTGATCGAGACCCACTTCAACCATCCGTCCATCGTGATGTGGGTCCCGTTCAACGAAGGCTGGGGCCAGTTCGAGACGGAAAAGGTAGTCGCGTTCACGAAGCAGCAGGATCCGACCCGGCTCGTCAACAACGCCAGCGGCTGGGAAGACCGCGGTGTCGGTGACGTGATCGATATCCACCGCTATCCCGGCCCGGCGATGCCACAGCCAGAACCGAAACGCGCCGCCGTGTTGGGCGAGTTTGGGGGACTGGGATTGCCGCTGCCAGGCCATCTCTGGGTCCAGCGCGAGAACTGGGGATACCGCACGTACAGGAGCCGGGCCGAGCTGGAACGGGCCTACTTGGAGTTGATGGCGAAGCTGAAGCCGCTCATCCGTAACGGCCTGGCCGCTGCCATCTACACCCAGCTCAGCGACGTTGAGCGTGAGGTCAACGGCGTGCTGACCTACGATCGGAAGGTGATCAAGTTCGATCTGCCGCGCATCACTCCGGTGCACGATTCGTTCTACGAACTAGGAAGCCCGAAGTAGTGGCATCGGAACCGCACTGGTCATGTAGAACCGGTCCGGTGGCGGCCGTTGGTCCGCGGGCGTGCGTGCGACGCTTAGCTTGCCAGAGCCCGTATTCTTCAGAATTCGACCATGGCCGTGACCACGTGGACGACCAGCGCAGCAAGCGTCGCAAGGAGGACCGTTCGGGTGACGGCCCCGGTCACCTCGCGCTCGGTCCGCTTGGGCCCGTGTGAGCAGTGGTATGCGATCAATCCGGTCAGCCAACCGCACGTGGCCAGCTTGAAAGCCGCCCACGTGCTCGCCACCGACCAGCCCCCGTGTTGTGTGGCCAGCTGTTCGTGAATCCAGCGGGACCAGAACAGGGCGCCCAACTCCGGGTAGCGTCCGCAGAAGGTCAACAGGCTCGCTACCAGAGCGGCCCCGTAGGCAATCGCCCCCATCAAGACGCTGCCCACGGCCAGGACCCACAACAGCGGCGTCAGCAGGTACCGCTCGGGTGCTGCACCGACCGTGCGCAGCGCGTCGATCTGGCCGGTGTGGCTCTTGACTGCGATGTCCGCCGCAGCGGCCGCGCCACACCGGGCGGCAATCAGGATCGTCGTGAGCACGGGCACAATGACGCGAAAGAGCGTAAAACCGATGCCGGCAAGCACGTCTTCAACAACAAAAGGCTCGAGCACCTTGCGATAAGGCAAGTGCTCGAACGTGAAGTGCGTACTCACAAAGCCCGCGATTAGACCCGCGGTCAGGATGTACACGATCGCTCCCTTACCCATCAGCAGCCGAACGTCATGCCGCAGCAGCGGGATCACCCAGCGGATTCTCACAGGCCAGGCCAGCAACTGCGCGAGGCCCAACACGACGCGTTCGCCGGCCAGACCGACGGCTGCAATCGGCCAGGCTAACCGCCGCAGCCACGGTGTCGGTTCAACCTCGTCGTCCGCTCCGGCTGTCTCGTCCGCACCGCATTGGACGATCCGCTCGATCTCGCGGACTAGCTCGTCCCGGTCCTCCGAGGCCATGCGTCTCAATTCACCACGTGCCGAATCGAGCACGTAGACCTCGTCGGCCACCGAGAGGAACGATTCGTAATCGTGCGTGACGATGATGGTCGTCGCGCCCGGTTGGCGATCGTGCTGGTCCCGGATAACGCGTGCAACGTCCTTAGCCGTGACCGGATCCAAGCCGGCGGTCGGTTCGTCGTAAAGGACGATTGGTGCGTGCGCGGCGAGCGCGCGCGCCACGGCGCAACGACGTGCTTCGCCACCGCTCAACGCTGCCGTCGGCCGGTCCAGCGGCACCCGCAGCTGGGTCAGCAGCTCGGCAGCGTCCGGCCCATGGCTCCCAGAGGCGTGCTCCGCCGCGAACCGGACGTTGTCCAACGGGCTGAACTCCAACAGTAACCCCCCTTGCTGCGGAACCAGGACCGCCTGCAGCGGCCCGTCCTGCGCGCTCAACACCTGTCCCTGAACCGTGATGCCGTCGCGCCGGGTCGGCCCAAGCAGACCAGCCAGGGCGCGCAGCAACAAGGACTTGCCCGCCCCGCTCGGCCCAATCACCACGTGGACCCGGCCACGGCGGAACTCCAGTGACGTTGGCCGCAGCACCGTTCGGCCACCCGCCCGGATCGTCAGCTCCCGTAGCCGAACGCCACCCTCATTCGCTGCTTCAGATGACATCCTCTCGCACCCCCACACGTTCTGCCTCAAAACCCTTCGGCAACCGTCGTACTCGTCGCTCCCCGATCACGCTCTTCCACCGGTTCGAGCAAGACGAATCGTTCGCCATGCCGGACCGCCGTGACTTTCAACACGAACGCGACTGCCGGTCGGATGTGGCCGCGCCGATCGAACAACGCCATCTTCAGCTGGTCCCGAATCGGCGTGCGGAGTCGCTTGACAAGAGCCATCAGATCCGTCTGAAACGCTGGCGAATTCAACTGCTCGGCCACCACCTGCCGCAGCTGCCTCGAGTGAGCAACGTCCAGGCACGCCTCCTCCACAATCGCGCGTAGCCGAGGCAGGAACTCTCCCATTTTCCGCCGGAACACGCGGCCAATGACCTGCTGGAGCCGCCTGTCCGTTGTTACCGCCCGCGCTATGCCGGCAAACGCCTCCTCCAACTGCCTGACGGTCGCCGGCTCGTCGATCACCCTGCTGACTTCCTTGACCATCGCCGCCACCAGGTCCTCGCGGTTTGGCACCCATGTGCCGGCCGCGATCCGTTGGAGCGACTCGAGAAGCTCCTCCCCCCGGATTCGACTGACTGCTCGCCTAAGCACGTCCACGAGAACATTACGCACCGATATCTGATTTGCCACCTCCAGCATTACCGGTTCTAGCCGCTCTTGGAGCACGGCCTTTAGCTGTTGCCGCGTGCGCTCGTCGCGGGCAACCTCCTGTGCGACCGCGGCTGCAAACTCCGCGGCGATAGCCCGCAACTCGTCGGCACGTCTACTTAGACTAGCCTCCAGCGTGGCCATCACCACTTCAAGCACCGGCTGCCCGTGCCTGGCCATCAGCGCCGGCAGCTCCCCCCAAGCCTGCTCCGTTACCTGCGACAACCCCTGCTTAAGAGCCGCCAACACTTCGGGATCCGACAAGAGCCATTCGGACAGCCGGTCTAGCGGTACGAGACCCGCGTAAGCGTACGCGACCAGCTTGCGGTGCCCGGTCACGGAACCCGTCGCAAGAATAAGCTCAAGTTGCGAACTGCCTTGGGTATCACCACCGCTGCTCCGAACGCGAACGTAGCCAGCCCACCGGAACGAGCTTCCGTCGCGGTAGTAGACCGGAGCCCCCTGCCATGCTGACAGCGAAGCGACCGGCGGCGGCTGCCCCCAGACGACCTCGTAGCGACGATCCGTGCCATCCGATAGCCAGTTCAGCGCACCACGGCCAACTCGGCCCGGCACCTGCCGAACCACACGTCCGGCTGGTACAAACACCACGAAAACTGCCACCAAAGCGATCGTGGCCAGGCCGAAGATCAGGTGGCGTAGTTCGAACTGCATGGCCACATTCCTCTAGATAACGGTTTGCGGTGCCGCCCGCCGCTGGCTCACAGACTCGGCCTCCGCCGTGCTGTCCGCCAAACGTATTCGTGCGCCGCCGGCACGCTTTGAGCTGAGGCTTGTGGGCGGTTCAAATAACCGCCGGCATCGAATGACCGACCTACCAACCACAGCATGGCTGCACGCTAGGAAGCCCCCTTGAAAAACCCTGTGGCACTGCCCGTCCGAGACGCTCACCCACGCTTTCGCCCACAGCTTGCGTGCCTTCTGCATCGACTCGCGGGCCCTGTTCGGAAGGCAACCCCGCGTGCTGAGGAACATGCTTGCCGGCGGAACACCCCGGCTATGGTAGCAGTTCGGTGAGATCTCTTGCCGAAGCTTCGCCAGCTCCCCTCGATGCGCGCGACACCGCCTCCAGCACCGAGTTGAACAGCGCCAACAGATTGGATTGCGACAATGCCGCGCGCTCCCTGCCCGCCGCCCGAAACCGGAGACGGTGGTGGCGACCGCAACCAGATGCCCCCCGGCCCAGCCACGTCCTGCAACTGCACCCCTAGCATCCCCCACACACACACCTCGGCCGTCACGCCGCGCGGCCGCTCTGCGCGGTCCTCTGCTGGGTACGCGCCCATGTCGCCGGTGGCTAAGCAAGCCAACTGGCGCAAGAACTGCCAGATGGGGCCGACGCGGGACCAAGCACAACACGCTCGCCGCTCGCCTCCGCTCCGGTGCCCGTGCCCATGGACAACGCGCGTACAGTTTAAGCTCGCCCCAGGACGTCTTCTTGGACTCGAATCCGCGCACTCCTTGGCCGCTCGCTGATGAACCCAGCGCCAGAGCGGCGACGAGGACCGGCGTCGCGCAGACCAGCAACCGCTGCATAGAGTGGCAGCCTTTGGCACCCGCCCGCATACCCGGGCGGACAGCACCTACGTATGCTGCCGTGGTGCCGACGGTTGCAACGGAGCTGCTGCAGGCGGAACGCGCCCAGCAACGCTGCGTGCAAGGGACCATGACAGAAGCCGACGGTTTCTTGTTGGTCGACAAACCGAGCCACATAACATCGCGCCGCGTGGTAGACGCGGCCGAGCGACTCTTTCCCGGCAAGAAGGTCGGTCACTGCGGAACGCTTGATCCGCTGGCCGAGGGCCTGCTGGTAATAGCCGTCGGTAAAGCATGCCGCCTCACGGAGATCGTCCACGACCATCCGAAGAGTTACTTGGCGACATTCCAGCTTGGGGTGACCAGCGACACGGACGATGTTACCGCACCGCTCAGGCCGTCGGGCGATCCGAGTCGCATCAGTGAAATGCAGCTTCGAGAAGCAATCCGGAGGCTAACCGGCGAACTGGACCAGGTGCCCCCGGTCTACTCGGCCCATCGAGTCGCCGGTCGCCGCGCCTACAGGCTTGCCCGGGCAGGCAAGAAGGTCGAACTGAAGCCGAAGCGCGTCACGGTCTACCGGTTTGAGCTCCTGCGGTGGCAGTCCCCAGAGGCAGACGTCTTCATCGAGTGCAGCCGCGGTACGTACATTCGCTCCCTGGCCCGAGACCTTGGTCGCCTGCTTGGCTGCGGCGCAGTGATGAAATCGTTGCGGCGAACGGCCATCGGTCCATTCCATCTGGAAGAGGCCATCCGGTACGCGGAACTGGTTGACGCCGACCGCCCCCCTGAGCTGAAGCCGATGGGACTGGCCGTCGGCCATCTGCCACGCGTCGCGTTACCTGACGAATTGCTTCGCAAGCTCACGCACGGACAGAGGATCACGTGGCCGGTGGCCGAACTGAGTGAGCTGACCCGAGTGGCCGTCTTTGATCGCGCCGGCTCCCTGGTTGCGATTGCCTGGTACGAGCCGAGTGGGGCCGAGTTGAGGCCCAGGTTAGTGTTGCGGAGCGGGTTTTCCGACTGAGTCCCAGTGGCAAGCATCTGAGGCATGCACGGCGAGCCGTGGATCTGCCCACATGTCTGACACGCTGTGACCGTTGACGCGCCACGGGAATCCAAGACGCTACACTGGAACAGGTACCCCGCTGACCAGCTGTACCTGCTTCCGGCCCAACCGTTGGTCCCTCCAGTGCGGCGTCGTAGTTACGAGGAGCTGTCATGCACCGCTGGTTGATGGTACTCTTGGGACTGTTGCCAGCCACCGGCTGGGCTAGCGAGCCGGCGACACGCCCCAACATCCTGTTCATCATGGCCGACGACCACGGTCCATGGGCAGCCGGTCTTGCCGGTGATCCACAGGCAGTAACCCCCGTGCTGGATCAGCTTGCCCGTGACGGCTGTTACTTCCCCAATGCGTTCTCGGTGACGCCGGTCTGCAGCCCGAGCCGGGCGGAGCTGATGACGAGCCGCTACGGCACGGAGCTGGGTATCACCGAGTGGTTGCACCCTCGGAAGGACCGAGGCATCGGGCTGGATCCTGCGTTGCCCACGTGGCCGAAGCTGCTGCAGCAAGCAGGCTACCGAACTGCACTCATCGGCAAGTGGCACCTGGGCTTGGAGGACCAGTACCACCCGTCGCGGCACGGCTACGAGTACTTTATGGGGTTCCGCGGTGGTGGCAACCGACCGGTAAACCCGACCCTGGAAAAAGAGGGGGTCGTGCGCCGGTTCGAAGGTTATCTGCCCGAGATCCTGGCCGACGAGGCGATCGCCTTCATGAGCAGGCACCGTGACGAACCTTTCCTGATCTCGCTTCACTTCCGCGCCCCACACGCACCGTGGCTGCCGGTCCCGGAAGAGGCGTGGCAACCATTCGAAGGGCTCGATCCCGCATTACCCCATCCCGACTACCCGGGGCTCGATGTAGCGCGGGCGAAGCGGATGATGCGCGAGTATCTGGCCAGCATACGTAGCCTGGATCTGGCCGTCGGCCGCGTGCTTCGCGCGCTGGATGAACTGGGCCTAGCCCGGAGAACGGTGGTCATCTACACGTCCGACCACGGCTACAACATGGCACACAACGGCATCTGGCATAAGGGCAACGGTCACTGGTTGCTGCGGACACCCCCTCCGGCAACCAAGAACATCCCTCGCGGCCAACGGCCCAACATGTACGACAACTCGTTGAAAGTACCGTTCATCGTCCGCTGGCCGGGCAAAGTGGCGGCGGGCTCGAAGGTCACGCAAACCATCACCCATCTGGACGTCTTCCCCACGATGCTCGCCATCGCCGGTGTTACCCTGCCAAAGGACGTCACCATTCGCGGCCGCAATTTCCTGCCGCTTCTTTTGGGTGAGCAGATCCCGTGGGACAACGACGTCTATGCCGAGTACAGCACGCGTCACCAGTCGCGAACACACATGCGATGCTATCGGACGCCTCAGTGGAAGCTGGTGCGCGATTTCCTGAACCCGGACCGGGACGAGCTGTATGATCTCGTGCGCGATCCGGAGGAGAAGGTGAACCTGATCCGGTCGACCGATCCCGCCGTGCGTGACGTGATCCGCAGACTGCATGAGAAGATCATCGAGCGGATGCGGGCGATCGGTGACCCGGTCCTGCAACGAACCGGGGAGGCCGCCTGAAGCGCCGGGGCCGACCAGTGCCTGGGTTTGGCCGTTTCCTGTCGCGACCCGGAAGGGCGTGTGCCGTCCAGAGTGGGGAGAGTGCCATGAGAAGAGCATACCGGTTCCTGCCCGCGTTCCTTGGCATCGTGGTACTTGCTGGGGCTCAACAGGCGCCGGAGCCAGGCAAGCAGGTGCCAGGCACATTCGAGCGTGAGATAACGATCCGCGTCCGGCTGCGCTACCTGTTGTACCTACCCCCGGAGTACAAAGCGGACGGCAAGCCGTGGCCGCTGTTGGTCTTCTTGCATGGGGCTGGCGAAGTCGGCGACAACCTGGAGCTGGTCAAGAAACACGGCCCGCCCAAGCTGATCGCCCAGGGCAAGCACTTTCCGTTCATCGTGGTTTCGCCGCAGAGTCCCCAGCGTGGCTGGAATCCTCATGCCGTGGCTGCTCTGGTGGACGAGATTGTCCGTCGGTACAACGTGGACCGCAGCCGCGTGTACCTGACCGGCCTGAGCATGGGCGGCTTTGGTACATGGCAGACCGCGGCCCTGTACCCGGAAAAGTTCGCAGCGATCGCGCCGATTTGTGGCGGCGGTGACCCAAGGTGGGCAAAACGGCTAAAGGAAATCCCAACCTGGGTGTTCCACGGCGCGAAGGACCGTGTCGTGCCGATCCGATTCTCGCGGGTGATGGTCGACGCGCTAAAGGCAGCTGGCGGTAACGTGAAGTTCACGATCTATCCGGAAGCAGGCCACGACGCCTGGACGGAAACGTACAAGAACCCCAAGCTGTACGAGTGGTTCTTACGCCATCGCAAGCAAGCCGGCCGTACGAGCAGGTCGGAAGGCCGTGCCACGCAGGAACGTGGCGGAACGGGCCGCTAGTCGATCTGGTTAGCGGGCGTCGCGCGGTAGGCGCACGGGCCGTGGGAAACCATGGCCCGTGCTCTGGCGCGGAGGATTCGCCTCCCAGACCCCCGGAATCTCCTTCTTGCAGTTGTAGCAGCGATTGCCTTCCATGGCATTCAACAGTACGTAAAACCCATAACGCTTGATGAGTACGACGTCACAGAACGGACAGAACGTGTGCTCCCAATCGCCCACCTGCCCAGGCAAGTTCCCCGCGTACACGAACCACAACCCCTCTTCTTTGCCGATCTCACAGGCGCGGATCAGCGTTTCCACGGGCGTTCTCGACGTGTACCCGTTTTCCTCGTTCATCTTGTAGTCCGGATGAAACGCCGTCACATGCCATGGAATCTCACGGGACACACCGGCGATAAACCGCGCGATGGAGCGCAACTCATCTTCGCTGTCATTGAACCCCGGCACTACCAGCGTAACGATCTCCGTCCAGAAGCCCATCTCCTTGACCATCTCAATCGTCTTGAGCACGTTCTTCAGCACACCGCCCAGCTGACGGTACTTCTTGTCGTCGAAGCCCTTTAGATCGATCTTGTAGATCTCAGCGTGCGGCCGGAGGAATTCCAGCACCTCGCGGGTCGCATTGCCGTTGGAGACATAGCCGCACACGAACCGCCGCCGTTTGCGTGCCTCCTGGAAGACGGCGACCGCCCATTCACTGGTGATCAGTGGTTCGTTGTACGAGCTGACTACCGCGCCTGCGCCGTACTGGACTGCCAGCTCGGCCAGCTCCTCGGCCGTGCAGAACCGCGGGGGAGCAATCGCGCGCGGGTCGCGCAGTGCCTGACTGGTCACCCAGTTCTGGCAGTAGGGGCAGTGGTAGTCACAGCCCAGCATCCCGAACGTGAACGCATCGCGTCCGGGTAGCACATGGAAGAATGGTTTCTTCTCGATCGGATCGCACTGGACCGACGCCACATAGCCCCAGGGCACCATCAGCGTGCCGTCGCGGTTAAACCGCACACGGCAAATGCCCGAGCGGCCCGGCCGGATCAGGCAGCGATGACCGCAGGCCACGCAGCGGATCGCTCCGTCCTCGACGTGAGCAAGCTCCGGAGCGGCCGGCTTCGTGTACCGCTCGAGTAGCTCTCGCAGCGTCAGGGCTGGCTGTTGGCCTGTGCTCGCAGACATGATCGAGTTCGCTCTCCTGGAGGCTTCCCGGCCGACGCCCTTGATGCCTCTCCTCGCTTGATTATATCGCCAGCGCAGGGGGCCTGAACCGCAACGCAGTGTTAATCGCGGTATAGTCCCTGCTCCTCGATGTAGCACTCCACGGCACGCGGAACCAGGTACCGGATCGATCGCCCTGCCCGTACCCTGCCCCGGATGTCTGTAGCCGAGATCCCTATGTCCGGTATCTGGATGAACCGCACCCGATCGCGAAGCCGGTCAACGAAGCTCAGCGGACGGCCACGCTCCAGCTCAACCACATTGCCCGGACGATTGCACGCGAGAATCTCTGCCAACTCCAGAATCCGTACCGGCTCGCGCCACGTCGGGAAGTCCGCCAGCATGTCAGCGCCCATGATCAGCACCAACTGGTCCTCAGGCATCCGCTCACGAAACACCTCCAGCGTCTCCACCGTGTAGCTTGGACCGCTGCGGTCAAGCTCGACCGTCGAGACGTCGAAAGCGTCGTGACCGGCAATGGCCAACCGGATCATCGCCAGCCGGTGCCGGCCTTCAGCAAGTGGTCGGGCCAGCTTGTGCGGTGGCTGGCCCGCCGGGACAAAGAGCACTCGGTCCAACCGCCCCTGCTCGCGACATTGTTCGGCTACGATCAGGTGCCCCAGGTGAACCGGATCGAAGCTTCCGCCGAAGATGCCGATTCTGCGCGACATCCGCGCCAGCCCTCCACCAACAGGCAAGAATCCAACCGGCCCTGCCATCACCAGCAGTCTGAACGCCCATAATACCGGGACGACAGCGACAGACGCGATTAGAAGCTGGCGGTGGGGTCGTCGACGTATCGCGTGCGACCCGTCACCGACGGCCAGCGTGCGATCGATCCGCTCGATCGACGCCTTGTGCACGGCGGGACGCAACGTCAGGATGAGGCAGAAGGCACTGTTTGGCCAAGAAACAGCACGGGACGATGCATCAGGCCAAAGGCTCTATGCCGACGTTGCGCTTAACTTTGCCCGGAACGACATCTGGACCTACCTTGTTCCGGACTCGCTGCGCGGGCGGCTGAAGCCCGGAATGCGCGTGAAGGTACCGTTTGGCCGACGACGGCTGCCCCTGGTGGGCTACGTGGTCCGGACCCATCACCGACCGCCGCCGGTCAAGGCTCGACCGCTATTTGAGATCCTCGATGAGGAGCCGCTGCTGGATGAGACGATGCTCGCTTTGGCCAGTGCCGTCGCTCGGCATTACCTCTGTTCGCTCGGCCAGACGCTGGAAGCGATGTTGCCGGCCGGAGTGCGACTCGGGGTCGGTAGCCGGCGCGTGCGGCTCATCGCGTTGGCCGAGGACTACGCTGATCGGGTAGAGCACCACCGCGTCGGCCCTGCGCAGAAACGGCTGCTGCAGGCCCTGGCGGACGCTGGTGGTCCGCTGCGCGAAACCGATCTGCTGAATGCCGCGCGAACCTCGCGGGAACCGCTGCGAAAGCTGTTAGCGGCTGGTTTGGTCACCGAGCGGTTGATCACGGAACATCCCGGGCTGGTCGGTTCCCCGAGGTTGCGCCCACGGAGCTCGCCACATCGGCTGACGGCTGCCCAACAGCAGGCGCTGTCGCTGATCCTGGATGCGGTGCGCAAGAACCGCCACCAGGTGGTCCTGCTGCACGGGGTCACCGGAAGCGGGAAGACGGAGGTTTACATGAGGGCGATCGAGGAGGTGGTGCGGGCGGGCAAACAGGCGATTGTGCTTGTGCCGGAAATCAGCCTCACTCCCCAGACTCACGCGCGCTTCGCCGAGCGGTTCGGCACCGTGGCGCTCTTGCACAGTCACATGAGCCCGGTGGAACGACACGCGGCGTGGCGCCAGATCAAAGCGGGGCGGGTACCCGTAGTCGTCGGCGCGCGGAGTGCCATCTTCGCGCCATGCCCACGGCTGGGACTGATTGTGGTGGACGAAGAGCACGAGACGTCGTTTAAGCAGGAAACGCCACCACGGTACCACGCGCGCCATGTCGCTCGGCTCCGGGGACAACTGGAGAACGTTCCGCTCGTGCTCGGTTCCGCAACCCCTTCGCTCGAATCGTGGGCCGCTGCTCTAGCGGGCCACTACGCCCTGGCCCGTTTGCCGGAACGCGTCGGCAAGCGGCCTCTGCCCACCGTCAAGATCATCGACCTCCGGCACGAGAAGGAACACTGGAAGAAGTCCCGTGCCATCAGCGAGCCGCTGCGCCATGCCATTCGGGAGGCACTGGACGCGGGGGGTCAAGTCATCCTGTTCCTGAACCGTCGTGGCTTCGCAACGATCGTCCAGTGTCGAGGGTGCGGTGAGGTGGTGGCGTGCCGCTACTGCGCGACGAGCCTGGTGTATCACCGCGCCGACGGCATGCTGCTGTGCCACATGTGTGACTATCGGGAACCGCCGCCGCAAGCCTGCCCACTCTGCCGTGCTCCGTCGCTGCGGTACGTCGGCACGGGCACGGAGCGCCTCGAAGCCGAGCTCCAGGAGCTGTTCCCGGACGCACCGCTGGCCCGCATGGATGCCGACACGATGAGACGCCGCGGCGCGCACGCCGAGACGCTTCAGGCCTTTCGCGAAGGGAAAGCCAAAATTCTGCTAGGCACTCAGATGGTCACCAAAGGGCTCGACTTCCCCAACGTCCTCCTGGTCGGCGTGGTGCACGCCGACGTGGCCCTGCACCTGCCCGATTTTCGGTCCGCCGAGCGTACGTTCCAGCTCATCACCCAAGTGGCAGGCCGTACCGGCCGCGGAGACCGCGCGGGCCTCGTGTTGGTGCAAACCTACCGCCCGGAGCATCCGGCAATCCGCTACGCGGCAACTCATGACTACGTCGGCTTCGCCCGCGAGGAACTGGCTGTACGCCGAAGGCTGCGCTATCCGCCGTTCTCGCGGTTGATCCGTATCGTGGCCCGCAGTTCCGAGCGGAACCTGGCCGCCCAAGCGGCCGACGAGCTAACCCGCCGCCTCAAGCAGCAGGTGGACAGCCATCTCACGGCCGAACGCAGTGCTCCGAACGATGAGCAAACAATGGCCAAGAGGCACTACGAGTACCGCATCCTTGGTCCGGCACCGGCCCCGCTGGCGCGTCTGAAAGGTGAATACCGGTTCCATGTCCAGCTCTTCGCCTGGCCACGCCGCGCGGTGCCGGCCACGCGGGCAGAGCGGCCCAATCCCGAGGAACCGCTGCTGTACGTTCCGATCGACCTGGTCGCCACGACGCTTGCCGGGCTGGACTTACCCCCCAACGTCCACCTGACCGTGGATGTCGACCCCGTCTCGGTGCTGTAGACGCGGTCGCGCGCCGTTTGAGCCCAGGTTCGCGCACCGGATGCCCGAAGCACCGGATGTAGCCGGGGCAGCGGACGCTGAGCGGCAGCCTGAGTCTGCTGGGCCGGGTAAGCGACGGAAGCCGGAACCGCGGAGGCCGGAGCTCAGCGCAGCCGGAACAGTTTCTCGAGAGCCTCGAGCAGGCCGTGAGGGGCACCGTTGCGGCCCTCGTCGCGCAGCGCCGCCGAGGGCAGATGCAGGAGTCGGTTCTCGTAACGGCGGAATGCGTGAGCGATCTTCTCACGCTCCTCGTCACTTAACTCGGGCAGCGAACGGAACAGGCGCCGAAGCTCTTCTTCGCGGATCGCGTCGAACTGAGCGCGTAGCCGCGTCACCACCGGCCCCATGCGCTGGTGATACTGAAGCCGTGTCCAGCACTCCTCAGCAGCCCGGTCCACAATCAACCACGCCGCCTCCAACTCACGCTCTCGCGCCGCCAGGTTCTTGTCCCGCTGCTGCTCCAGGTCGTCGATGTTGTACAGGTAGACGTTCTCCAGGTCCGCAACGTCGGAGGCAAAGTCGCGCGGCACTGCAATATCGATGATGACCACCGGACGCCACTGCCGGCGTTCCATGACCCGGCCAAACCGCTGCCGATCCACGATCGGTTCCGCAGACGCGGTCGTGCTCAGGATGAGGTCCGCTTCGGCAAGCCAGTCGTCCAGCTGCTCAAACGGAACGGCCCGCCCGCCGAAACGCTCCGCCAACTGCCGTGCCTTCTCGGCGCTACGATTCGTGACCAGCAGGCGGCCCGGTTTCAGCTCCAGCAGATGCTCCAGCGTCAGTTCGGCCATCTTGCCGGCACCGATGACCAGGACCGTCTTCGTTCCAAAGTGACCGGCATCGAACACCTCGCAAGCAAACTCGACGGCCACGCTGGAGACCGAAACCCTCCCCCTGGTGATTGCCGTGTCACGGTGCACCTGCTTGGCCGCCGCAACTGCCGCCTGGAACAGCTGGTTCAGGGTTGCGGCCACCGTCCCGGCTGATCGGGCCAGCTCGTAGGCCTGCTTGACCTGGGCCAGGATCTGTGTTTCGCCCAGTACCATGCTGTCCAGACTGGCTGCCACAGCAAACAGGTGGCGCACCGCGTCCCGCCCCTCGTAGCGGTAGAAGTGCGCTCGGGCCGCCTCTGGCTCCAGCCCGCGCAGTCGGCAGAGCCAACCGGCCGGGTCGAACAGCGAACAGGCAGCCTGCTCATTGGATGCAACGTAAAGCTCGACGCGGTTACACGTGCTCAGCAGTGCCGTCTCGGCATCGGGCAGTTCCTGACGCAGCAGGGTGAGGACCTCGCTAACCTGCTGGCGGTCAAAGCTGAGCCGCTCACGCAACGCCACGGGCGCCGTCTTGTGGTTGCAGCCGACCACAAGGAGCCTCACGAGACGCCTCCCAGCCGCGCCCGGTGCCACGTGTCCAGAAACATCTCGACACCGACCATGGTGAACATCAGCAGCACGAAGGCGATCGTGGTCAGGTAGGCAACACGGCGGCCCCGCAGCCGCGGTTCACGCTGCAGCAACACCGCCGCCCCGAGTACGAACCAGGTCAAGATTGCCGAGACCACCTTAGGATCCAGCAGACTGCCCCACATGCTCGCGCCCGGCTTGACCGCCGTGGCCAGCACCAAGCCGATCAGCAGGCCGACCGTTAGCATGGGAAAGCCCAACACCAGACCGCGGCGGTTCACTCGCTCGAGCGTCTCAAGGCTCGGCAGCTTCCAGCCAGAACGCGGCAGTTTCTTGGCCTTCAGCCGGCGCACCTGGACCAGGTACATGAGGCCGGCGATGAAGCTGACACCGACGCAGAACGCACCTACCGTCAGCAGGGCAGCGTGCGTCATCGCCCAGAAACGGCCCATGCCCTCGGGCAGCTCGCGGGTTTGTTCCTCCCCGAGCAAGGCCGCAGCCGCCACAAGCACGACGATCATGGGCAGCAGGAACGCACCGAGAGCCTGCTCCGGGTACTCGATGTCGAGCACGACATAGACCAGTGCCAGCGCCCAGATCAGCACAAGCAGGGCCTCGTACAGCGTGCTCAGCGGCACCACGCCCTGCTGATAGCGCAGCACCATGTAGATCGTCTGCGCCAACAAGCCGGCCAGCGCAAAGCCGACCGTGCCGATCCGCCGCCAGTGCACGTTGATGCGGCTGGCAAGGAAGTAGAGCACGGCCGCCGAAACATAGCTGGCGGCAAAGCAGAAGAACCTTACCCCTTCGAGGTTCAGGGTCATGGCGGTAAGCGTGTGGCGAGGCTTGTTCTAGGGAATTCTAAGCCACGGTCTCCACGCAGGCAGGACCGGTCAGACCAACCGGCGATCCGCACGCTCTGGTAGCGGCCGCCTGCCGGCTCCGACCAGCTGCGCAGAAGAGCTGAGCTGGAGCGGCGAAGCCGCCTGCGGCTAGGAATTCCGGTCGAACCTCGTGCTTGCCGGAACAGCGATCCCGGCTCAGACTCCGAGTTCTAGCGACCTTAGTTCCGCGCCCTCCGGCCCGAACTCGATCTGTAACCGGCACTGATCCGTTTCCAGCGTGACCAGGTAGGTGCATGGTGAAACGAGCGAGACGTTCATCTGTTGCAGCGCCTGCCCTTGTAGGCCGGCCAACGCGCCGCTCAGCCGACGGAGCTGCTCTTGGAGCTGTCTGGCCGGCGGCAGGCGGCGGTAGAGTTGTCGGACGGCCGCTTCGGTGTGCGGGCCGTGCAGCCGACGGACATGGCCGCTGTGCAGTGATTCGGTAACGAGCCGCGCTAGGGGTTCAAGCAGCGCGTCGGATAGGGTCCCCGTGCGGAGCCCTTCTTCCAGGGCCTCCCGCTGCCCCGGATCGAAGGTCAATGGTAGGACCCGCAGCGCATTGAGCAATACGTCTCGCAACTCACGTGGCAGATCCATGGCTTGCTCCCGCAGCCGGAAGTGCACATGGGCCGAGGCACGATCGCAGCCCCGCGGACCGCTGCAGCGAAAAAAGGCCGACCGCGTACGAGTATACGCGGACGGCCACGGACCGTATCGGAGGACAGAAGGCGTTGCTAGAAGCGGTGTCGGCAGTCGAGCGTAGCGGTCCAGGGGAAGCGGGGCGCTTCAGTTGCTCGAGCCGGCCACCGTCGGTTTGTCGTATCGGTGTGCTTCCTTGCCCAGGATGGCCTCGACTTCGTGTTCGAAGCCGCCCGTCTCGATCGGGCAATGCATGCCGCATTCCTTCGGCGCGTTGGTTTCCCACCACCAGCGGCCTGCGCGCGGATCCTCATCGGGACGGACCGGTCGGCAGCAGGGGGCGCAGCCAATGCTCTTGTAGCCCTTGTCGTACAGCTCGTTGTACGGCACGTCAAACTCGCGGATGTACTGCCAAACGTCCTCGGCAGTCCAGTCCGCCAGCGGGTTCAACTTCACAATGCCGCCATGATCGTGGTCGATTTCCACCTTGCGGATGTTGGCCCGAGTCGCCCACTGATCGCGACGCAGGCCGGTGATCCAGGCGTCCAGCCCTTTGAGAGCCCGCGTCAGCGGCAGCACCTTGCGAATGTGACAACACAGTAGCCGCAACGGCACACTCTTGCGGAACAGATTCACGCCGTGCCGCCGCACCATCGCCTCCACCTGCGCCGCCTCCGGAAAGAGCACTTCGATCTTGATCCCGTAGCGCTCGCGCACGCGATCCATCAACTCGTACGTTTCCTGCGGCAGCCGGCCCGTATCGACTGTGATCACCCGCACGTCCGGGTTGATGTGGTAGGCCATGTCAATCAGCACCATACTGTCGGCCTGGAAACTGGTCACGATCGCCAGCCGCGGATGGAACCGCTCAAAAGCCCACTCCAGCAGGTCCTCCGGCTCGCGATCGTCGAAGTACGTGGCCAGTTCGCCGGCCTCGTAATCGTCCATCACGAACCGCTGCTCTTCGGATTCCTGATGCCGAGCAACTGCCATCGTGCCAAGTCCTCCGTCGGCTCTGGTCGCGTGAACAGCGCGTCGGGATTCAAGCAGCAGGCTGACTGATGGGCTGCTCGCCACGGGCCAGCGCATCAAGCGTCTCATCGTCCAGGCGGCGGAAGAACTCCTGGGGCGTCTCGCCCTCGCGCCGCTGCGTCAGATAAGCCCGCACGAGCCGCTCCACACAGTACTTCACCTCATCGAACCGCACCCGGCGGACGACCGCTTTGGCAATCCCTTTCTGAGGGCCAAGCCCGCCGCGAAGCAAGATGTCATAAGCCGGGACCTTGCCCTCCGGCGTACTCAGCGTCGTCCCCTGAATCCCAATGTCACCAACCCAGTGCTGACCGCACGCATGCGGGCAGCCATCCAGATAGATCCGCAAGTCGGCTGCCGCCTCGCCAAAGGTCGCCTCCAGGTGCTCGACGATCTCGATCAGCTTCTGCTTGGTCTGCCCCACAGCGAAGTTGCAGTAGGGATCGCCCGTGCAGCCGATGCTGTGGCCGCGCAGCGGGTTGACGTCCAGCCGCAGTCCCACCTCATCAGCCATCCGACCAACTACCTCGTCCGCCCGCTCCGCGGGTACGTTGACCAGGATCAGATTCTGCTCACGGGTCAACCGGATCTCGGCGGCCACCGTCTCAGCGATCTCAGCCACCCGCACCATCTGCTCACCGCTCAACACACCAGGGAAGACCGGAAAACCGATGTACCGCCGACCATCCTTTTGAACATGAACGCCCATGTGATCGGTCCGGCCGCGCGGCACTGGGTCTGCGGCCAGGTCCGCCAGTCGCCGGCCGAGCCGCTCTTCGAGCATCTGGCGAATCTTCTCAGGTCCATAGTCGTCGACCATGAACTTGAAGCGAGCCTTGGCGCGGGACATCCGGTAGCGGAGATCATCACGCCACAGTTGCATCAACGTCTCAGCGACCTCCAACGCCTCATCGCAGGTCACGAACACACCCAGCGACCGCGCAATGCGGGGCACAGTCGACAGCCCCCCGCCAACCCAGACCGCAAAGCCGTGCTGGCCATCCTGCACGGTGCCCACCAGGGCAATGTCATGGATCTCCGGGGCATTGCAGTGGTAGGCACAAGCGGAGATGGTCCATTTGTGCTTGCGCGGCAGGTCGCCGTAGTCAGGATTGCCCGAGTAGCGGCGGTGAGCCTCCTGCACCAGCGGGCGCACGTCAAAGAGTTCGTCCGCATCAACGCCTGCCACCGGGCAGCTGGTGATGTTCCGGAGTACATCGCCGCAGCCCCCCTTAGTGGTCAGCCCCGCCGCCGCAAGCGTCTGGAAGATCTCCGGCAAGGCCTCCAGACGAATCCAATGCAACTGGATATCCTGTCGCGTGGTCAGTTCGCCGCGGTTTTGGCCATAGCGTTGGGCTAGCTCGCCAATGGTGCGGAGTTTGGCCGGCGTGAGGATGCCACCGGGGATCTTGATCCGCATCATGAAGTAGCCGACCTTCGGCTTGTCGTGATACAGGCCGTGCCATTGCAGCCGAAGGACGTCCTCTTCGGGAATCTCCTCATAAGGCGTCGTGCTGATGCGGTCCAGGTCATCGATGATGGTCAGCGGAGCGCGCTGCTTCTTGATCCGTTCCACGTAGTTGCGGCGCAGCACCTCCTCAAGCGTCACCGGGCGGGTGGCCCGCTGCCGACGCCGCCGTTTCCGCAACGCTCTGGCACGCTCCGCTGCATCCGACACGACCGACCTCTCCGTTTGCGTTGCTGCCTTGCTCCCGATCACCCCACGACTCAAGACCGCTACGGCATCTATCGGCCATCGTGAGCAAGGTCATTAACTATGTTAGGAAACCCAAAAGAGAAGTCAAGCAACCAATTTGATGACATTTAACGATACAGCGGACGTGCCATGCGGCTCCTGCAGGTCGTACGGATGTTGCCGGGAGCTACGGCTCGTCACCGACCGAGCGCATGCGGAACGGCTCGCTCAGCACGATCCCCTCAATGACCGCCGAGAACCGATAGTCCCGCTCGGCAACGTACTGCACGATCTCGTCCACGGCACACTGGTCCTGAGGCGTCAGTCCGCGGCCGATCGCGTAGGTCAGCAGCTTCTTGACAAGCGTTTCGACAAACTGTTCTTTCCGATCCAGCAGCACCCGCTTCAGGTCAGCCGGACCAGCAACGGAGACGCCTCCAGGAAGCGTCCCGCTGGGGTCGATCGGCAGTCCGTTGTCCTCTTCCCGCCACTTGCCGATCGGATCGAAGTTCTCTAGCACGAAGCCCAGCGTGTCCATTTCCTCGTGGCACACCGCACACGCCGGGTTCTCGCGGTGCTTCTGCAGTCGCTCCTTGAGCGTCTTACCCTTGACCGGCTCCTCGCCCAGCGGTGGTGCGCCCGGTGGCGGCGGCGGTGGCGGGGAGCCAAGGATTGTCTCCAGAATCCACTTGCCTCGTTTCACCGGGCTGGTACGGGTCGGGTTCGACGTGACCGTGAGCACGCTGGCTTGCGTGATGACCCCACCACGGTTCGGATCGTTCAGCTTCACGCGTCGGAATTGCTCCCCGTGTACGCCGTCGATGCCGTACAGCTTCGCCAGCGGTTCGTTCACCCAGGTGTAATCGGCGTCCAGAAATTCCAGCACGCTGCGGTCTTCGCGAAGAATCGTCTCGAAGAACAGCCGCGTCTCCTGCCACATAGCCTGCCGCAGCGCGTCGTTGAACTCCGGAAACTGCTGTGGGTCTGGATTCACCTGGGCCAGGTTCCGCAGTTGCAGCCACTGATCGCCGAAATTCTGAACCAACTGACTGGCTCGCGGGTCGCGGAGCATGCGGCGCACCTGTTCGAGGAGCACTTCCGGCTTAGTCAACTCCCCGCGCTTGGCCAGCTCGAACAACTGTTCGTCCGGCATCGTGCTCCAGAGGAAATAGCTCAGCCGCGTCGCGAGCTCATAGCCGTTCAGCGGCCGCACGTCGCCCTGGCGCTCATCGCCCGGAGCGGCTCGGTCAAGCTCGATGCGGTACAGGAAGTGTGGCGAGACCAATACTGCGCTCATCGCCACCTGAATGCCCACTTCAAACGGCTGGCCGTCGGCCAGTGCCTGGTCCACCAGCCGCAGCAGCCTCCGGAGTTCGTCATGCGTTACCGGCCGCCGAAACGCTCGGCTGGCGAAGCGTCGCAGGATCTGACGCGCGCACTCCAGATCGTGCGGCTCCTCACCCTCGTGGCCCCGGCAGGCAAGCAGCCGGCGGTACGCACCAGGCAGCTTCCCCAATCCGGCCGGACGTCGCGGCCCTACAAGCGAAATCGATCCAACGATCAGGTTGCGATCCCGTTCTCCGGGGTCCGGCGCGGTGGGGGCATAGTAATCGTTGAGGAACCGAACAGCGACCGAATGACGCCCGGGCGACAACCTGATTCTCACACGGAATCGCTCCAGCGGCTCCCCCTCGCCCTGGACCGCCACCGTCCGGAGCGGCTTGCCGTCCAGCTGCAATTTGGCTTTCGCCTTCTCGGCACCCGCCTGGTCGGCCGTCAGCTCAAACACCAGGTCGTACCAGCCGGCCGTCTTGACGGTGAACTCCGTCTGCACCGCTCCGCTGCTGGTCAGGATTCGCCCCAACCGGTGGCGGCCACCGCCGCGAAGCCGACCGCCGGAGTGGACGATCACAGGTGGCGGCTGAGGTGCAGGGATTGCCCGCTCGACTGCGATTAGGGCGCAGTCCAGATACTTTTCCAGCAGCAGCGGGGAAACGGACAACACGTCGGCGATGTTGTCGAAACCATAGCCGACCTCGTCGGCGGGCAGCCGGTCGGTGAAGTCCACGTCGATATACAGTAGGTCACGGATGGTGTTGTTGTATTCGACCCGGTTGAGCCGCCGGACCGTGACTCGTCCAGGCCGCGGTTCGCCACACTCGACGCCAAAAACATACCGCTCAATCCATTCCAGGATGACCCGTGCCTCTTCACGCGTCGGTTGCGGAGACTTCGCCGGCGGCATCCGCTGGGCTTCGACCATGTCATAGACCAGCTCCCATGTATCCACGTCCCGGATCGCATCGGCCGCGGACCGGTAACGGCTCAGGTCGATATCCGCCTTCGCCTCTGGCCCTTCGTGGCATTCATTGCAGTACTTCTGCATCAGCGGCCGCACTTGTCGCACGAACGCGCCTGCGTCCGGGTCGCCTTTGGCCTGCCCGCTCACCTGCGCAACGGCCGACCCCGACAGCGGAACAAGCAGGCAGCAGACGGTCACAAGCACGGCAAAGGGCTGCTTGGCCATCGTGATGCTCCGGATACAGGCAATCGGGGATGGTCTTGCGGCGGGCGGATCAAGAACGGATTAGGGTCCTTGACGGATCAAGGCTTGCTTACGTCTACATCATGCTAAGCGATCGCAACACCGCGAGCAACCCAAACGGGAATGCGGCACCTACGAGCCACTAACCGCCGGCAGTAGCACGCACGTTCCCCCCAGACGGTCACCCCCTCAACCTGATTACGGCCATCGACCATGACGGCGGCGTCTTGTGAATATCACATGTGTGCAGAGACAGGCAGTCACCCGGCTACTTTATCCGCGACGATCGCTGCCAGAGCAGGGTTCGGGTCGTAGCGTGGCACGTTCTTCCGACCCCCATGGAGCACCGCGGGTGGCAGCGGTGGCTGCGCGACCACTGTCGCCACATGCTGACCCGTTACGGTCGCTGCGGGCGTTTCTGCACCGGAGCGGCGGTCGAACCCGCTTACAGCTCGGCGGCGCGTACGGTCTGATCAGCAGTCCCCGGCGTGACAGCAACCGCAGCACTACAACGAGCCGAACGTCTGCCCCCGACCTCCTGTGATCGGCCCTCGGCCTGGCTTCCGAACGTAGCACGGGTTCCAACTGAGCCTGCGTGTAGGCGGGCGGGGTGGCGGGCGGGCCAGGCGAGCAGCCGGCAGGTGTGCTTCCCGGCGAATCAGGTGGGGTGATGCGCGCCCTGCGCGCGCAGCCTCGGTAGACGGCTAGTCCGGTGGTTTGGGTTTCGCCACGGAAGGTCGATTCAGAGCGTTCGCGTAGCCATGCTGGTCTTGCCCACCCCGGCCCCAGACGTCGTGTTGGCGACGGGCTATGCAGCGCTGGGATCGTTCGATTCTAGGAGTCCCAGGTCGCGGAGCTTGCGGTAGAGCGTGTTGCGGTTGATCCCGAGCCGCTCGGCCGCTTTGGTCTGTGTCCCGCCGCATTCGCGCATCACCTGCCGGATCAACTCGCGCTCCACCACCTCGATCGCCCGCTCGTACAGATCGCCGGCCAACGGGCCTGCCGTCTCGATCACCAACGACGCCAGGTCGCGGGCCAGCTGCGTGAGCTCCTGTTCGTGGGCCGGCCGGCGTCCGATGCGGAACGCCTGTTCGCCCCGCACCCTGGCCGGCAGGTCTTCCGGCGTGATCTCCTTGCCTTGCGCCAGCACGACGGCCCGGGCGATGGCATTCTGCAATTCGCGGACGTTGCCCGGCCAGTCGTACGCGAGCAAGACCTCCATTGTCGCGCGCCCGATTCTGAGCGGGGGCCGGTCGTAGTCGGCGCAGAATTGACGCACGAAGTAGCGTGCCAGCAGTGGGATATCCTCACGGCGTTCTCGGAGCGGGGGCAGATCGATCTGGACGACATTCAGTCGGTAGTAAAGGTCTTCACGAAACCGACCTTCGCGAATGAGCTGTTCCAGGTCGTGGTTCGTTGCGGCTACAACGCGCACGTCGACACGGATCGTCTGCGTGTCGCCCACCCGCTCAAATTCCCCCTCCTGCAACACCCTCAACAGCTTTACCTGAAGCTGCAGGCTGGTGCTGCTGATCTCGTCCAGGAAGATCGATCCGGTATGGGCGGCTTCGAACCGGCCGGTCCGGTTGGCAATGGCTCCGGTGAACGCGCCTTTGACGTGTCCGAACAATTCGCTCTCCAGCAGCCCCTCGCTGAGCGCACCACAGTTGACGCGGATGAACGGGCCGGTCCGTCGCGGGCTCAGCGTGTGAATGGCCCGTGCCACAAGCTCTTTGCCCGTCCCGGTCTCACCCACCAGCAGCACGCTAGCGGAGCTGCGCGCGACGCAGCGGGTGATCTCAGCCACCTGCCGCATGGACCGACTGCGCGCAATGACACCTGGCAAAACCTCGTCGGTCTGCTCAACCTCGTCGAACCAATCAGCACTGGCCATGAAACCAAACCACCCCCGCCTCCCTCAGCTCCTCTCACTCAGCCTGCTGCTCGGCAGCGCGTGCCGCCGCCGTTGCGTTCTGAGCCGGAGCGTGGTAGCGAGGCACGGTAAACCGGAGAAGCACCTCCCGCTGGAATGACGGCTCACCGCCCAACGCGGCAGCCAACAACACTAGCTCGCGATAAAGCGGGGCGCCCAGCTCCTGGCGGCCACGCAACAGTTGCGTGAGTCGGTCCGTTGGCGCCGGCTCGACCAGCAGCCCGTGTCGGCGGATCGAGAACCGGGCCGCTCGGGCAGCTGCCGTGCGCAACGCGTCGCTGGCCGAACTGTCCACCACCAGTTCCAACAGCGCCGCCTGAGCCCCCGGGTCATCCAGGTAGCTAACTGCCTCCACCGCACGCAGCCCCACGACCGGGTCCCGCAGTGCCGCGATGAGTATGTCCTGCGCCCCGGAAGCGCTTAATGCGGGGATTTCGCCCCGAGCGATCGTCACGAGCCAGTCCGCCGCTCGCGTGGCAAGCTCCTGCATGGCCTGATCATCGAGTGGCCGCCGCACGCGGGCCAGTTCCTCCTGCAGCTGCTTAAACTGATCGACATCCTCAGGAAAGGCGGCCACCACGGTGCCCGGGTAGTCGTTCGTCAGGAAACGCCAGCGCGTCAGCTGATCGGCCGGGAGCAACACGACGACTGGAGCCACGGACAAGATCGGGTCAAGGCGCAGGCGGGCCACCACATCGTTAAGCAGGCCGGGGAACGGGGGCATCAGCAAGATCGCCGGGGTTCGGACGGACACCGCTGCCCGTCCCAGTTCGCCCACGCTTGAAACAAGCGTCGCTTCCTGTCCCATCTCGCGAAGCAACCCTGCCAGCTGCTCGGCCCGTTCCCGATGCGGGCTGACGACGAACCAACGGGCTTGATGTCCGGCACCGCTGAGGTAGGCAGCCAGGCTTCGCACGATGCCGGACGAGCCGGGGAACGCACGGCTTGGCCGGGCGCGCAGCGCAAGCTCCAGGGCCGCAAGCCTCAGCCGCGCATCCGGCCAGTACAGCGCCTGCCGAATCACCTCCCGCGTTGCTCTGGTTCGAAACAGGCGATCCGGCCGTCCGACCTCAGCCCAGACGGTCAGAATGGTCTCAGCCAGAGCGATGCGGCGCTGTTGCAGAGCCAGCGCTAGCGCCTGGCTAAGAGCGACCTCACCGCCAAGCGCCGCAGCACTGACGGGCCCGAGCAGCTCAGGCCGGTTGTCATTGAGCTGAGCTACCGGTTGCTGAGACGGAACCAACTCCAGGGCCGCGGCAATCACCAGCGCGCGCGCACGTGCAGACGATGGCCACAGCTCATACGCGCGCCGCGCAAATTGCACCGTTAAGTACAGGTCGGCGTACTCGGGCGAAACGCGCCTCGCTTGCAGGCCCTCCGTCTCCGACCATCGCCACAGCCGAACCATACCGTCGGGTGGTTCAGGCAACCAGTGGTGCTCGTGCTTGAAGTGATGCTCGGCCAGGGCTGTCAAGTCTTTGTACGCCGCAGGCAGTCCTTTGTAGGATCGCCGCAAGATCGCTTCGATCGCCCGTTTGGCGCCCACGCGGACCGCCTCGGAAACCGTCTCCGCCTCGGCGTAGTAGCGCAAGACCCGGGCCGTATACGCGTTGCCGATATGGCCGAGCACGTAGAGTACGTCGGTGACGAGGTCTATCCTTCTGCTGTCGAGCACGGCAAGCAGTGGGGGGATGGCTGTGTCGGACAGGCCCGTCATCGCTTGTACGACGCGCGCCCGCTCCGGTCCCTGCGGCAGGCGCGTCAGTTCGGCGATCAACAGGGGCACGGCATCCGCTCCGGCAGCCCGAAGCTGCTCGATGGCGTAGCTGCGGTGCGCCGGGCTGCGGTGCAAGTAGCCGATCATCTTGCGGATGCGATTCGGGTCGGTGGCATGAGCCCGCACGGCGGTCTCCACGCGGCGGAGCAGCTCTAGTGCGGGCTCGCGGAGCATGGGTGAGTTCTTCATGCGCGCCAGCACGCCATAATCTTCGCTCTCGCCGATCTTGCGAAGCAGTTCGGCCGGTATCTTGGCGCCGAGCAACTGGGTTAGGAACCCGCGGGCCTGCTCAAGCTGACCGACCGTGAACATGAACTTGGCCGCGTCCCAGAGTTCTTCTGGTGTCTGCGGGATCTTCAGCAGCTCATACGGACCAGCGCCCCCCTCATCATCGCCACGGCCTCCTGGCTCCTGGGCTCGGCTGACGTTGACAGCGAAGACCAGGCTAGAAAGGAGTGCTATGAAACAGGCTGTCGCGCTGTTGTGGCTCACCGGCATGTTCTCCCGACTAGTGCGGCTCCAGACGGACGTCAACGTCTCGTGCTCCGACGGCCAGCTCCGGGCCGACTAGATCCTCGTATGTTTCACGGCGTCGGACGAGCCAGTAGCGCGAGCCGGCAACCAGAACTTCCGCGGCTCGCGGCCTAGCGTTGTAGTTCGAGCTCATGCTCATGCCGTAGGCACCTGCCGAGAACACGGCAAGCAGGGCACCGTTTTCCAGCTGCGGCAAGGGCCGCTCAAGTGCGAAGAAGTCGCCCGATTCACACACCGGCCCAACCACGTCCCACGGCTCCGTCCCCGGTATGGCCTGCTCATAATCGTCCGGCGGTGCCGGTAGCCCCTCCGGTACGGTCACCGGCCAGATTCGATGGAACGCCTGATACAGCGCGGGCCGCATCAGGTCATTCATTGCCGCGTCCTGGATCAAGAAGCGTCGGTCTCCCGCTACCTTACGGTACAACACGCGACTAACCAGGATGCCCGCATTGCCGACGATGTAGCGTCCCGGTTCCAGCAACAGGCGGCAGCCGGTGCGTGCCACGTGCGGCAGAATCTGCTCGGCAAACTCCTTCGCCGGCCGCCCCTCACGGCCGCGGTAATGGATACCGAAGCCACCGCCGGTGTTGAACCACGCGATCGGATGGCCGGCGTCTTTCAGCCGCAGCGCAAAGTCGGCCACACGCTCAGCCGCCGTCCCGTACACTTTCGGTTCGGTGATCTGCGACCCGATGTGCATATGCACCCCCTCGATACGCACCGCCGCAACCCTCTGGAGCCGATCGGCCAGCGCGGCGGCACGCTCCAGGTCCATGCCGAACTTCGTCTCCTTCTTTCCGGTGGTGATATAGCGGTGTGTCCGCGGGTCGACGTCCGGATTGACCCGCAGGGCGATGCGGGCAGGACTGCCCAAGAGCTCCGCCTGTCGTGCGATCTCCTCCGCCTCTTCCTCGCTCTCCACCTCCAACAGCAACACGTCCTTCTCCAGCGCGTAGCGAATCTCCTCGGGCGTCTTGCCGACACCGGCGAACACGGTCCGCTGCGGGTCGCCGCCCGCGACCAGCACTCGGTACAACTCGCCCCCGGAGACCACATCGAATCCGGCACCACGTTCGGTCATCAGTCGTAGGATCGCGAGGTTGCCGTTGGCTTTTACCGAATAGCACACCAGCGGGTCGGCCTCGGCGAACGCTGACCGTAGCTGCTGATAGTGATGCAGGATCGTCCGGGCGCTGTAGATCCACAGCGGCGTGCCGAATTCGGCAGCAAGTCTCGCGACGGGAACATCTTCGCAGTACAGCTCGCGGTCTCGGTAGGTGAAAAAGTCCATGGGCTTCCCAGACTTGCTGTACTTCCCGGCTAGCTCACTTACCGCCAATTGTACGGCACGGCGGCTCGGCTCTCAGCGGCCCGATGCGTTGCAGTTCGGGACACGGTCCGCACCAGCACGCCTGCCTCAGCGCCCGGACGCAGAGCCGGCCGGGCTGCCGAGCCAGTCGCGGACGGTGGCAAGCAGAATGCCGACCAGCAGGATCGTGAGCGTGCCCACGACCGTCGTCATCAGACTGCTGAACGGCGCGCGCAGCGGCGGTGGCATCCAAGGCGCCTGCGAGAAGCTGATCCAGGCGATCACCAACACACCCACCGTCACACTGATCGCGGCAATCGGGCTGGTTGCACGGCGCGAAATCACACCGAGCAGAAACAGGCCGAGCATTGCGCCGGCAAACACACCGGAAAGATCCCACCAAATCCGCAACAGGTTTCGGTCATCATACGACAACGCCACAGCCACCACCGTCCCGACCACGCCCCAGAAGACCGTCGCACCGCGAAGCACAGCCATCTTGGCCCGCTCGCTACCATGAACCGCAATCGGCCGGCAGATGTCCCTGAGGGTGATCGTGGCCGAGCTGTTCAGGCTCGTGTCGATCGTGCTCATGGCCGCCGCAAACAGGGCAGCCACCAAGAGGCCGCCAACCCCGACCGGGAGGTTGCTCGCCATGTAGTGTGGCAATGCGAAGTCGCCCACCGCCTCTGGCCTCCCCGCTTCACGGGCCAGCGCCACAACCTGCTGGCGCTGCTCCGGATGGGCCTCGTAGTACGCGAACAGAAGCGTGCCGATGAGAAAGAAAACTGCAGAGACGGGGATGTAGGTGAGGGCACCGAACCAGAGGGAACGGCGCGCAGCGGCGATGGACCGAGCCGTGTGGTAACGCTGGATGTAGTTCTGATCGATGCCGAAGTTGGTCAGGTTAATGAAAAAACCGTAGGCGAACACCACCCAGAACGTCCGCTGGCTCACGTCCAGCGCAAAGCTGCCCAGGGAGAACTTGTCATAAGCCACTGCCGTGCGGAACAGCTCCGGCGCCGCGGGCTCGCCTGCCAGCAACGTGATGACCACCAGCACCGCACCGGCGCTCAGCACAAGGCTCTGCATCACGTCCGTCCATATCACCGCTTCGATGCCACCGACCAGCGTGTAGAACGTGACCAACACGCCGGTCACGACAATGATCCACCGGATGTCCCAACCGGTCACCGCATGCATGCCGAGTGAGACACCCAGCAGGATCGTGCCGGTGCGAGCCACCTGGGTCAGCAGATAGCACACGACCGCGTAGATCCGGGCCCAGGGCCCGAAGCGGCGCTCAAGGTGGTGGTACGCGGAAATCTCGCCGCTGTTGCGGTACAGCGGCACAAACCAGCGGGCCGCCACCCAGGCACCGAACGGCAGGGTCAAGCTGAAGACGAAGAAGCTCCAGTTCTCGTCGTACGCCTTGCCCGGATTCCCGATAAACGTGTTGCTGGACAGGAACGTGCCAAAAAGCGACAGGCCCACCGCCCACGCCGGCAGCCGGCCGCCCGCAGCCATGAACTCATGCGTCGTTCGGCTCCGTCGTCCTAGCCAGCAGCCCAGCACGACGACGGCAGCAACGTAGACGACGAGGACCAGCGTGTCGATCGCAGAGCTCACGGCAACATTTCTCCTACCGGTGTCCCGACTCCCCGGCCCTTTGCTGCTGCCACCCCGCAGCTCGTCACGCAGAGCCGTGCCATTGTAGCGTGGCGGCTCAGCGCCCCGATCGCACCACAGGGCTCGGCCTGCAGCGGCAGCAGAGCGCACAGGGGCCGCTCCGTCACCCCGTCCTTGCACTTACCCTGTCCCCCCCCAGTTGAACTGAGCCCTCTTATCCCGAACGACCCCCCGGAACAGCACAGGTGGACGTTTCCTACTGGCGTGCCAAGTGCCTGCGAACGGCTAGAATGCAGGCAATGCCTGCGACAGAATCGAAGCAGGACGTGACGAACCGCGCAGCCGAGCCAACGGGGTGGGACTTATGACGCCGAGAAGCCCGCGGGGCATCGTAACCCCTCTTCTGACCCCAATTCTGCAGGAGGACGAACTCGACAGGGATGCGGTGCGGAAATTGATTGCCCACCAGGTAGCCGCCGGCGTCAACGGGCTTCTGCTCCTGGGAACCACCGGCGAGGGGCCCGCGGTGTGTTCGGACCTCTTTGGCGAACTGGTGGATAGGACAGTGTGGGAGTTAAAGGAACTCAATGCGGACATTCCCGTCTACGTCGCAGTGTTGTCGTGTTCTATGGCCGACCTCGGAATCCTCACCGACGTTGCCCAAGGCGTAGGCGCAGCAGGCGTCTTCGTCTGCGCACCGTTTTATTACCGCCTAAACCGTGACGAACTGCGTCGGTGGTTTCTCGATGCCGTGGCCAAGAGCTCTCTGCCGATTATCCTCTACAACAATCCGGCCTACACCGGCGTCTCCATCGATCTCGACATCCTGGCCGATCTTATGGAGGCCGAGCATGTGCTTGGCCTCAAGGACAGTTCCGGCGATCTGGAGTATCTGACCAGCGTCATTGAGCTGGCGGCGCGGCGGCGGCCGGACTGGGGCATCCTCGTAGGTGAGGAACAGATCCTCGTCGAAGCACTCCGCCGCGGCGCGAGCGGAGCGGTACCCGGGGGCGCAAACCTGGTACCGGGGCTCTTTGTCGATCTGTTCAACGCTCACCGGCGCGGCGACGAGGAAACGGTCAACCGGCTGGTCGCCCAGGTCGAGCAACTTGAGCAGCTGTACGCGATCGCCGGTGGCCAGATGGCCCCGACCCGCGCACTGAAGGCCGCATTGCACCGATTGGGCATTGGAAACGGTCTGGTTGCTTCCCCGTTCTCCCCCCTCGGGACCGCGCAGCTTGAGCAGGTAGACCAGTGGTTGAGGTCATTCCAGGGGGAGGAGTACTTGCCGCGGCCTTCTGAGCAGCGCACCGGCACGCAGTGACGGCTCGCCGGCCTGCGAGTTCGAACTACAATCGACGCCGAAGCGACGTCACCGTAAGAGCGTACCTCTGGCAAGTTGTTCGGAGTCGTCCCCATGCGTACGTGGTTCCTGGCGGTCGCTGCCGTCTGCCTTGCGGCCTTCTGCGGCGTGACCTCGTCGCAGACAACGAGACCGCCGCACGTCGTGGTCACGATCTGCGAGGATGAATATCGTGCCAAGGAAACCTTACCTCCGCTGATGCGCACGCTTGCCGACCGGCTCGGTGCCCAGTGCACCGTCCTCATCGGCAACGACGCGAAAACGGACATCCCGGGACTCGACGCTCTGGAAACAGCGGACGTGCTGGTGATGTTCCTGCGTCGCACCACCCTGCCCGCAGAGCAGCTCGACAAGTTCAAGGCCTACTTCCAACGCGGCGGGCATGTGCTTGCACTGCGTACCAGCAGTCATGCGTTCCAGAACTGGCTTGAATTCGACCAACTCGTGCTCGGCGGAAACTATCACGGCCACTACGGCCGAGATGCCCTGCCCACTACGGTGACGGTTGCAGCGGGAGCAGCCGATCACCCGATCATTCGTGGGGTCCCGGGCCGATTCCTGTCCCGTGGTACGTTGTACAAGGCCGGCCCGCTGGCCAGCGATTGCCGCGTGCTTCTGGAAGGGCGTGCCCGTGACTACCCCGCAGAGCCCGTCGCATGGCTGCGGCGCCACAATGGGGGACTGGTCTTTTACACGTCGCTCGGTCATCCGGACGACTTCCGCTCCCCGGCCTTTCGTCGCCTGATCGCCAATGCGCTCTCCTACCTGATTGCCCGGCGCTAGCGCCGCTCAGCGGGTGGCCTGAGCCCGCATGCAGGGAAGTGCTGCAACACAAATGACTCCTTCTCGAGTGACCCTGCCTGCGCTCGGCCTTCTGGCCCGCTGCCGGCCCTGTGTCGCGGCCGGTGCCGAGCACAACGGGCCGCTGTGAGCTGGCTTCGTCGCTCGGTGCCGCCAGGGCGAAGTGGGGGGTGAGCATCGCATAGGTGGCTGGCAGAAGCGTATAATGCGCCGCTGCAGCCGTGCCAGTGGGACCACCCATGGGAAAGGAGGCTCCGATGGCGGGCACCGTGTACGTGCTCCCCAAGGAGCGGTTCCAGGAGCTGCTCGATCGGCTGAAAGCCGACGGCTATCAGGTCGTTGGCCCGGTGCTCCGCGACGGGGCGATCGTTTACGACGACCTGCACTCGGTCGACCAGATCCCGCGCGGCTGGGTTGATCAGCAGGAGCCCGGTCGCTATCAGCTCGTACACGACCGCAGCCAACGCTGGTTCACGTTCACTCCGGGACCGCTCAGTCTGAAGCGGTTCCTGTTCCCCCCCTCCCTGTCGTTGTTTCGCGTGCGGCGTAATGGCGACGGCGTTCAGCTTCAAGTGACGATGCCCGAACCACCTCGGTACGCGTTCGTCGGCGTGCGCGCCTGTGACCTGGCTGCGGTTGCGGTGCAGGATCGCGTCTACATCGACCGGCAGGGGCTGTTCTCCGACGGCTACTACGCGGCGGCTCGGCGCAAGGCGTTGTTCATTGCCGTTGAGTGCCAGAGCTATGCGGCGACCTGCTTTTGCAGCTCGATGGGCACCGGACCGGAAGTGAACCACACGGCCGATGTCGTGTTGCTGGAGCTGGAGGACCGCTTCGTCGCTCAGCCGCGCAGCGAGCGGGGAGCGGCAGTGCTGACGCCGTTGGCGCTGGAGCAGGCCACGGACGAGGAACTGCAGCGGGCCAAGCACTACGTCCGCCAGGCAGCTGCCGACATGGAACGGCAGGTCGATCTGACCGACATTCGCGACCTGCTGCTGCGCAATCTGGAGAACCCGCGTTGGGATCAGGTCGCCACCCGGTGCATCGCCTGCGCCAACTGCACGATGGTCTGTCCGACCTGTTTCTGCTTCAGCTTCCAGGAAGTAACCGATCTGACTGGTAACGAGGCCGAACGCCGCCGCGTGGTGGATAGTTGTTTCAACCCTGAGTTCTCGTACGCCTTCGGGGTTGAGGTGCGTCAGAGCGTAGCAAGTCGTTATCGGCAGTGGCTGACGCACAAGTTTGCCACGTGGTACGACCAGTTTGGCGTCTCCGGCTGCGTCGGCTGCGGCCGGTGCATCACCTGGTGTCCAGCGGGCATCGACGTGACTGAAGAGTTGTCGGCGATTCGGGCCAGTGATGGCAGTAGGAAGGAGCAGTTATGACGCCACCGGAAACCATCCAGGACGTCCGCTCGCACCCGTTCTTCAAGGACCTGCCCGAGCAGGTCGTAGAAGCGGTCCTGTCCCTGGCCAAAGAACGTGATTACGCCGAGGGGGCGTGGCTGTGCCGGGAGGGCGATCCGGCCGACCGGTTCTTCCTGATCCTCTCGGGCACGGTCGCCGTCGAATTGCACGCACCGCACACAGGTAAGCGACGCATCCAGACGCTGGGCGCCGGCGACGCAGTCGGCTGGTCATGGCTGATCCCGCCGCACCGCTGGCAGTTTGACGTGTTCACGGTCCGGCCCACACGTGTTGCGGAGTTCGATGCGCAAGAGCTCCGCAAGCTCTGCGAGTCCGACCACACGGTCGGCTACTACGTGACGAAGCGGCTGCTGGAGGTGGTCAGCCGGCGGTTGGCCGCCGCCCGCATCCAGCTGATGGACATGTACGCCTGAGTGCTGCAGCAGAGGGAAAGCGAAATGGGGGAGCCCACGGCCCAAGAGGCAGCGGATCTGCCGGCGGCGATCATGCCGGCTGTCGCGCCCGTGTTGCCCAGCTTCGTCCGGGTGCTCCGAGTGCGCAAGGACACGCACGACACGTGGACCATCTGGCTGGAACGTCCGGATGGTTACCCAGATCATCGCGCCGGTCAGTTCAACATGCTGTACGCTCCGGGAGTGGGCGAGGTGCCGATTTCGATCGCTTCTTCGGCGCGCGAATCCCGCACGCGCATCGCCCACACCATCCGCCGGGTCGGGGCGGTCACGCGCCGCCTGACGTCACTGCGGCGTGGCGAGACGATCGGGCTGCGCGGCCCGTACGGCTCGGCATGGCCGGTGGCGGAAAGTCAAGGTGCGGACGTCGTTGTGGTCGCCGGCGGCCTTGGTCTTGCCCCCTTGCGGCCGGCCATCGTTGAACTGCTCGCGCGGCGGAAGCGGTACGGCGCGCTGGCGCTGCTCTACGGGGCCCGCACCCCAGCGGATCTGCTGTACACCGCGGAACTGGGCAAGTGGCGCAGCGTGCTCGACTTCCAGCTCCTGGTCACCGTCGATCGGGCCGACCGCAGCTGGCATGGCCATATCGGGGTCGTCACAACGCTCATTCCCGCCGTCACCTTCGACCCGCAGAACACGGTCGCCCTGGTCTGCGGGCCGGAGATCATGATGCGTTTCGCCGTCCGCGATCTACTGGATCGCGGCGTGCCGGCCAGGCGGATCTATGTCTCGCTGGAACGCAACCTCCAGTGTGCTGTCGGCTTCTGCGGCCACTGCCAACTCGGGCCCAAGTTCATCTGCGCCGACGGTCCGGTCTTTGCCTTCGATGAGATCGCGCCCTACTTCAGCGTCCGGGAACTATAAGCCGCCACGCTGCCAGGCGGCCGAAAAGCGAAGGGCACCAGACGATGGCCACGAAAAAGCCAAGAATCGGCGTTTTCAAGTTCGCCTCCTGTGATGGCTGCCAACTGTCGCTGCTGGACTGTGAAGACGAACTGCTGGCAATCGCCGATGCCGTGGAGATCGGCTACTTTCTGGAAGCGACACGCAAGCCGCTGACGGGCGAGTTTGACATCGCGCTCGTGGAAGGCTCGATCAGCACGCCCGAGCAGATCGAGCAGATCCACGACATTCGTAACCGGTCACGCATGCTGGTGACCATCGGGGCGTGCGCGACGGCCGGCGGGATCCAGGCGCTGCGTAATTTTGCCGACGTGCGCGAGTTCCTCTCCGCCGTCTACGCCAGCCCCGAGTACATCGACACGCTAAAAACCTCCACCCCCATCGCCGACCACGTTCGCGTCGACTTCGAGTTGCGCGGCTGTCCGGTAAGCAAGCACCATCTCGTTGAACTGATCTCCGCAACGCTGGCCGGTCGCCGCCCGAACATCCCCAGACACTCCGTCTGCATCGACTGCAAGCGCCTCGGCCTAACGTGCCTGCCCGTCGCCTACGGCATCCCCTGCCTCGGTCCGATAACCCAGTCCGGTTGCGGAGTGATCTGCCCGAGCTACCACCGCGGCTGCTACGGCTGCTTCGGACCGGCACACCGCACGAACGTTCAGGGGCTAGTGCGGGCGTACCAGTCCGCAGGCGTGCCTGAGGAAACACTGGACCTGCTGTTGCATACGTTCAATGCCTGGGCGCCAGGGTTCCGCGAATCCACTCGATCGGTTCCCGAGGAGCTGCTGTCCCGTTCGACGGGTCCAGGCGGCAGCGGTGAGCGATAACCCGCACAGTTCCGATGAGCCATGGCAAAGAGAAAGTCCGGTAAAGCGAAGACGATTCAAGTGCGTGCTCTGGCACGCGTGGAAGGCGAAGGAGCATTCACGATCGTGCTCCAGGACGACCGGGTTGCGGACGTGAAGCTGGAGATCTACGAGCCGCCCCGGTTCTATGAGGCGTTCATGCGGGGCCGCCAGGCGACCGAAGCACCCGACATCACCGCACGCATCTGCGGCATCTGCCCGGTGGCCTATCAGATGTCGGCCGTGCGTGCGATCGAGAAGGCCTACGGGATCCAGGTGCCTGAACCGATCCGATCGCTGCGCCGGCTGCTGTACTGCGGCGAGTGGATTGAGAGCCACGTGCTGCACATGTACCTGCTGCACGCGCCCGATTTCTTCGGCTACGAGAGCGCCATTGCGATGGCTCAGGCATCGGCCGAGCTGAAGGCCCACGTAGAGCGTGGGCTGCGTATGAAGAAGATCGGTAACGCGATCGTCGAAGTGGTCGGTGGCCGGGCCGTCCATCCGATCAACGTCCGCGTGGGGGGATTCTACCGGGCGCCGACGAAGGACGAACTGCAGGCCCTGGTGGATGATCTCCGCTGGGGTCGCGATGCGGCGATCGAGACGGCTCGCTGGGTCGCTTCGCTCGATTTCCCCGACTTCACCGACGACTACGAGTTTGCTTGTATCCGAAGCGACCATCACTACGCGATTCTTGAGGGCGACGTGGTCACGAATCGGGGCCTGCGGATCAGCGAAGACGAGTTCCTGCAGTATTTCCGTGAAGAACAAGTGCCCTACTCCCACGCGCTGCACAGCCGCCGGGTGCTGCCCGAAAGCCCAGGCGCTGACGATCGGTTTGCGGGCTGCTACCAGGTCGGTCCGCTGGCGCGATGGAACTTGAACCGAGACGTCGCTCCGGACCTGGTACGGCAGGTCGAACAGGATCTGCCGGTCTCATTCCCCACGACCAATCCGTTTCACAGCATTGTCGCTCGCGCTCTGGAAGTGCTTCTTGCCTATCATGAGGCGATTCGGATCATCGAAGATTACGAGCAGCCCGATCCGAGCTGGGTTCCGTTCGAACCACGCGCCGGACACGGATGCGCCATCACCGAGGCCCCCCGCGGCATGCTCTACCACGAGTACCACACGGACGACGCCGGTTACCTGACCAAGGTGACCATCATCCCGCCCACGTCCCAGAACCAATTGCGCATCGAGAAGGACCTCTACATGATCGCCCCCCGCCTAATCGATTTGCCCCAGGATCAAGCGTGCTGGCAGGCGGAATTTGCCATCCGCAACTACGATCCGTGCATAAGCTGTGCCACCCACTTTCTGAAGCTGAAGATCGAACGGCTACCGACCTCAGCGCACTGATCGCCCCCATGACCACCGAACGCACCGTTCGCGTCGTTGGGCTGGGCAGCCCGCACGGTGAGGACGACGCTGGCTGGCAAGTCGTGCGGGCCATTGCGGCGTTCGCACCGCAGGAATGGACGACCGAGCTTCTGCGCACCCCTATCGACCTCGTGGCCACGCTATCGGCCGACCGCCCCCTGGTGCTGGTAGACGCAGCGGCTGAGCCTCTGCCGGACAGCCCTCTGTGGCGGTTCCGTTGGCCCGAGCTTCCCACGGACGCGTTCGACATCGTTTCCACCCACGCTTTCGACCTGCGCTACGCCCTTGAGCTGGCCGGATCGCTTCAGCTTCTGCCAGAGCTGGTACTCGTGTACGCGGTCCACGTGGGTGGCACTCCGGCAGCGACCGCTGAAACGAGTTATGATAGAACTCCAAGCGACATTGTTCAGACCATCGCGCGGTGCCTCGTTCGCGACCTGCGACGCTGCCTGGCCGAGCCGGCATCGACTCGCTCAGGCCCCGTGCCGGTTGCCGGCCAATGAGGAACCGCAGCGGACCACCTGGTGTGGCAATGGAACGCTGAGAGGGTCAGCCATGCACGAATCGAACCTGGTCAAAGGGATCATCCGGCACGTCCTGGAACTGGCCGATGAAAACAACGCCAACACGGTGCTTGCCGTGCACATTCGCGTTGGGGCTCTAGCCCAGGTGGATCCGGATCATCTGCGCGAGCATATGCAGCAGGCAGCCCGGGGAACGCTCGCGGAAGCGGCCGAGTTTGTCATCGAGCAGACCGACGATCTTCAGGGCGTGACGCTCGAAACGGTGGAGCTCTGCACGGACGAATCCGCCTGTCATGACGACTGAGCGCCAGCGCGGCGACACGACGACTGCTTGCAGAGTCGTCGTCAAGGGCTTCGTACAAGGAGTGGGCTTCCGGCCCTACTGCATCAGGCTTGCCCGCAGGCTGCGGCTGTGTGGCCGAGTGTACAACAGCCCCGAAGGCGTCGTGGTGCTGCTGGAGGGTAGTGAAGCGGCCATCGAGCGGTTTACCTCCGAGCTGGCTGCTCGGCCGCCGGCCATGGCACGCATCGAAGAGCTCGTTGTGGCACCGGCCACCCTGGAAGGTTACCGCGACTTTCGATCCCTGGGCAGCCACGGCAGCGACCCGCCGCTGGTCCGAGCCCCGCGGGATCTGCCCACCTGCCCCGCCTGCACCGCCGAACTTTTCGACCGCAGCAACCGACGCTACCGCTACCCGTTCATCACGTGCACGGACTGCGGTCCACGGTACACGATTCTTGAAGCACTGCCGTACGACCGGGCAGCTACCGCGATGCGTCATTTTCCCCCTTGCGAGCACTGTGCGCACGAGTACGCCGACCCGGACGACCGCCGCTACCACAGCGAAACCAATAGCTGCGCCGTTTGTGGTCCACACGTCTACCTGCTGGGCGGGCCCGGCCTGAGTCGCCGGCTGGCCGCCGGGGATCTGGCCGTGCGGCGGGCCGTTGAGCTGATCGCAGCCGGGGCAATCGTTGCCCTGAAGGGTCTTGGAGGCTATCAGCTGCTCTGCCTGGCCGATGACCCGCGGCCCGTCCGCACACTGCGTCAGCGGAAGAACCGGCCGATGAAGCCGTTTGCCGTGATGGTCCCGTCACCGCAATGGTTGGCCGAACGACAATTGCTGTCCTCGACAGCGATCGCCTCGCTGCTGACCGACCCCCGAAACGCCATCGTCCTGCTGCCGGCCGACGATCGCTGGCGGAACCGCACGGGCATCGTCCCGGACGTCGCGCCGGCGTCCGCGTATCTGGGCTTGTTCCTGCCTACGACCCCCCTGCATCACCTGCTGCTGGCGGAACTCCGCCGGCCGCTGGTTGCCACCAGCGGCAATGTCACTGAGGAACCAATCGTGCGCGACGAAGATGAGCTGGACCGTCTGGTCGGCATCGCCGACGCCGCACTCAGCCACGATCGCCCGGTCGTGCACCGAGCCGACGACAGCGTGCTGCTGGCACGTGACCCGGCACCGGTTACGATCCGGGTGGGCCGAGGCATTGGGCCATTGCCGCTGCCAACGGTCGAGCGTTGGCTGAGCCGCTCCGGTCGATGCCCACCTGGCCTGGCGGTGGGCGGACACCAGAAAGTGGCCCTGGCCCTGTGGACTGGGCAACAGGCTGTGCTTGGGCTGCACATCGGTGACATGGACACGGCCGCGGCCCGCGGCGCGTTCGAGCAGGCGGTCCATCGCCTGACCGAGCTCTATGCCTGCTCGCCCCAGTGGCTGGCGGCAGACCTGCATCCGGACTACTTCACCACTCGATGGGCGCAAGCACGGCAACTACCCGTCACGCTGGTCCAGCATCACTACGCGCATGCGCTGGCAGCCATGGCCGACCACGATCGCCTCGAGACGCTCTGCCTGGTCGCGACCTGGGACGGTACCGGCTATGGCGCAGATGGTACGGTCTGGGGGGGAGAAGTCCTGCTGGCCGACGTGTCAGGCTTTGAGCGTGTGGCGAGCCTGTGGCCGTTCCGGCTGCCCGGTGCCGACGCTGCCGTGAAGGAGCCGTGGCGTGTCGCCGTCGCCCTTCTGTGCGCGGCGCATCCTGACGCACCGCCGACGCTGCTGGCCGGCGACGCTGCCCGCGTCACGGCCCAGCCCGTGGCACGCTGTCGGCAGCTGATCGAAGTGACGCGGCGTGCCATCAACTCGCCGTTGACCACCAGCATGGGACGGCTGTTTGACGCGGTCGCCTGCGTGCTGCTCGGCGTGGATACGGTCAGTTACGAGGGCGAAGCCGCCGGCGCGCTTGAGGCCGCGGCACGGCGTGCTGGCGGTAGCACCGTCAAGCTCAGCCTGCCGCTGACAGGCCACCGCCCGATACGTCTGGACTGGCGCCCGCTGTGGCGTCAGCTGATGAAAGCAGTCGGGGCCGGTACGGACCGCACCCAGCTGGCCTTCGCGTTCCACGCCGCCGTGGCCGATGCCCTGGGATGCTGCGCGGTGGAGATCGGTCGGGAGGAGCTGTTGCTGTCCGGTGGCTGCTTCCAGAACGGCCTGCTGATCGAGCTGGTCGAAGAAGCGTGCCGGTCGCGGGGCATTGACGTGCTTGCCCCGGGTCAGATCCCGCCGAACGACGGTGGTCTGGCCGTCGGTCAGCTCGTGCATGCGGCCGGACGTCAGAACGGCCGGCAGCGGAGGTAGACCATACGATAGCTGAGGGGGCGGTCTCCTCTGGAGTCGTGTCATGTGCTTGGGCGTTCCAGGTGAGGTCGTGCGGCTCTACGAGCCGGATCCGCGCGACGGTCTCTTGGAAGGAGAGGTCGATTTCGGCGGCGTCCGCCGCAGGGTGTGTCTGGCCTGCGTCCCGGACGTGCGCGTGGGCGAGTACGTGATCGTGCACGCTGGAGTGGCAATCACCCGGATCGATGAGCAGGCTGCGCAGGAGATGCTTGCGGAGCTGGCCCGGATCGGCGAGATCGAGCATGAGCTTGGTCCGGAAGGCGACGTGCTAGAGAGCAGCGGTGAGGGCCAATAGCCGTGTCGGAACCGACGATCGATTGCCCACGACCGCTGGATCCGACTGACTGCGTGCTGCTGGCCCATGGCGAGGGGGGCAGGGCCAGCCGGCGGTTGCTGCGCGCCGTGGTGCTTGAGGAGCTGCACTCGGTGGCTCCGACCGCGCTGGACGACGCTGCCTCGCTGGGGAGGTTGACCGGGGAGGTAGTCGTGACCACCGATTCGTTCGTCGTAACCCCGCTGTCTTTCCCGGGCGGCGACATCGGCAGTCTGGCCGTGCATGGCAGTGTCAACGATCTGGCGGTCTGCGGCGCCCGCCCTGGTTGGCTGACGCTGTCGTTGATCCTGGAGGAAGGGTTGCCGCTGGCCGAATTGCGGCGCGTGCTACGCAGTGTCCGGCGTGCGGCGGAGGCATGTGGCGTGCGGATCGTGGCCGGGGACACGAAAGTCGTAGCCCGCGGCCAGTGTGATCGCATGTTTATAACCGTGACGGCAGTTGGCGTGCGTCCGGAGGGCGTTCGGCTGGGCATCGATTTGGTCCGGCCCGGCGATGCGATTGTGGTCAGTGGCCCGATTGCCGAGCACGGGATGGCGGTGCTGGTGGAGCGGGAAGGCCTGATGCTGGAAGGCGAACTGCGGAGCGACTCGGCACCGGTCCATGAGGCGGTAGCGGCGTTGCTGGAAGCATGTCCGGAGGTACACTTCCTGCGTGATCCGACGCGGGGGGGGCTGGCGGCGGTGTTGCACGAGGTCGCTGAGCAGACAGGTCTGACGATCATCATCGACGAGCAAAGCGTGCCGGTAGCTCCGGCCGTGCGGGCCGCCTGTGAGTTGCTGGGGCTGGACCCGCTGCATGTGGCGTGTGAGGGGCGGTTCGTGGCGTTTGTCGCGGAGGAGGCAGCGGAGCGGGCGGTGGCGGTGTTGCGTGATGGCGGCTGGGCGGCCCAGGCAGCGTGCATTGGAAGGGTTGAGCGGCGGGAGGGGGTCGGCGGCGGCGTATTGGTGCGGACGCTTCTGGGTCTGGAGCGTGTGCTGGATGAGCCAACCGGCGCGCCGCTACCGCGGATCTGTTAGGGCTGGGGCAGATGGTCCAGAGCGTTGATGGTGTGGCGTTCTTGAGTGGCCGGGGCGGTTGGTTGTGGCTTTGCGGCCGCGGTCTGTGTGTTGGCAGCCGTTCACGAGGCGTTCTGGGGGCAGTGGTCGCAGTCGCCGCGGCAGTGGGCGGTGCGAGTGGTCTTGGTTGGGGCAGCTGGGTTGTGTTGGCGGGATTGTTGCAGGAGGACGGCAAGGCGGTAGCGGCAGGCGGTGCAGCCGGTACCGGCCTGGGTCGTGGCCATGAGTTGTTCGAGGGACTGGAGGTGCAGGCGGCGGATCGCTTGTTGGAGCTGGGCTTCGGTGAGGCAGAAGCAGTGGCAAGCGATCGGCGACCCGTCGGGTCCGACCGTCTCGGTACGCTCAAACAGCCATTGGTAGGCCACGCTTGCCATGGCACCGCCCCGAAAAAAAGATCCTGAGACTCAGTATCACCGCCTACGGAATTCTATGGCGCCGGTTTGGCAGGTCAACATTTTCAGAGCCGCGGGCGGCCGGTGCTGTGGGCAGGGGGGTCCGGCCGCCGCGGCCTCGGGGTTAGGGAGGGG